>NZ_CP032549.1:2856517-3570647 GCF_012221945.1 Glutamicibacter mishrai
CGACTCCGGCGGTACCAAGCACGATGACGTTCTTGATGTTGCCGTCGGCGATGGCGCCAGCCAATGCGACCGAAGCATTGATTTTGCCGACGCCCGAAATCAGGTGGTCAACATCTGCGAAGGCGACTGCTTCGTCTGCATGCGCAAAGACGAGCAAGGACTTCTGTTCCGACATGAATTTCCCCTCTAAAGAAGTCAGTCCGGGAAATTTCCTGTTCCCGAACGTCCTAAGAAGTCTACCGGTTACGTTGCAATTACGAACGTCGATTCGCCGTTGACCTAACCGATACACTTTATTCATGAGTGATATCGAACTTGCAGAAGTTGAAAGCTTTGCCTTGGACCACACCAAGGTCAAGGCACCTTATGTCCGCAAGATTGGTGTGGAACGCGGCCCAAAGGGCGACGCCATCACCAACTATGACATCCGGTTTGTGCAGCCTAACCACGGCGAAATCCCGACCGCGGGACTGCACACCATCGAGCACACCATGGCTGGGCTGCTGCGTACCCGCATTGATGGCTTGATCGATTTCTCCCCGTTTGGCTGCCGAACCGGTTTCCACATGATCCTTTGGGGCGAGCCTGAGCCGGCCGAGGTCGCCGCAGCAGTGAAGAGCTCGCTGGAGGACATCGCCGAGCGCATTACTTGGGAAGACGTTCCAGGTACCGAAGCCAAGAGCTGCGGAAATTACCGGGACCACTCGCTGCACTCCGCGCGCGAGTGGGCCAAGGTGATTCTTGAGCAGGGCATCAGCCTGGACGCCTTCAAGCGTTCCAAGCTCGCCTAAATTGACTTAGGGGACAAATGATCTCGCGCTTCACCATCGGAGCGCGGGATCATTTGCGTTTCAGGCACAAAGACCCGAAGCGCTGAGGGCGTCTCAGCAAAACCATATCTGTCCTAGGTAGCATGGTTGATATGCGCAAAGTCCTTTCCTCAGCCGCCGTTGTCGCGTTCATTATTTTTTCAACCAGCGGATGTGCTGATCTGGACTCGGCGCGCACCACGACCATTGGCGACGCCTGCCAAAAGGCGATCCAAGAGCAGAATGAAGCTTGGTCAGATCATGACGCTTCGGAAGAGAAAATCCGGGAAGCCGAAACCAAGGGACTGAACGACTGCAAGGACTTGGATGAGTGGAGCACCGCAGTTTCGTACAATCCCGGTTCCGTAGGCTACGAGGAACTAAGCCTCGAAGAAGCAGCGAATTCAATATATCTGGCTTGCTCGTCGGTTGATGCCGAACACAAGACACCGGTATGCGCCGATGCCAGCAAGCGCGGATACCTCGACGAATCCTAGGATCGGTTCCTCGGTTTTTAGTTTTCTGCCTGCTCCGAAAGCCAAGCCGAACAGGCCATCGACTGAGTGCTCGGCAGGCTGCTACAAGCCGGCGTCTGCGATCATTCGCCGATGGATACGCTGTGCGCTTATCTTGATGAGAGCGGGAACGAGAATTGCCTTGAACCGCAGCGCCCCTGCCTGTGATGGCCGGAGACTTGAGCTTCGGTGACTGACTGGACTGTTGCCCTGTACCAACGGTTCTGTGGGAGAATGAGGGCAATGTTCCGGGCCTCATGAAGGCTCAACGCTAAAGATTTAAGGACGTATTTCGTGGCCATGATTCCATTGCCGTTGCACTCGGTGGAGACAACCCAGTTCTCTCCGATCGACCCGGCGGACCCCACCCTGGTTCACCGTGGCGAAGGCGGCTCGGAAGTCCGGCGAAGCATTCTGCCCGGCGGCGTACGCGTACTTACCGAAGCCATGCCCGGGCAACGCTCCACTACCGTCGGTTTCTGGGTGCCAGTAGGCTCGCGCGACGAAGAAGCCGGACACTACGGCTCTACTCACTTCCTTGAACATTTGCTGTTCAAGGGCACCAAAAAGCGCTCGGCCCTGGAGATCGCCCAGTCCTTCGACGCCGTTGGCGGCGAATCCAATGCCGCAACGGCGAAGGAATCCACCTGCTACTACGCCCGCGTGCTGGACACCGATCTGCCAATGGCCCTGGATGTCATCGCCGACATGGTGACTTCCGCTGTCATCGATCCACAGGAGCTGGAGCAGGAACGCGGAGTGATCATCGAGGAACTCGCGATGGACGCAGACGACGCCACCGACGTCGCCCACGAACGATTCGTCGGACGGGTCTTGGGCGATCACCCTCTGGGACGCCCTATTGGCGGCACCCCCGATGAGATCAACAAGATCAGCCGGGAAGCGGTCATGGAGCACTACCGTGCCCACTACCGCCCCAGTGAACTCATCATCACCGCAGCCGGGTCGCTGGAACATGAGAAGCTGTGTTCCATGGTGCTCAACGCCCTGAGCGAAGCCGGCTGGGAACTGGATCCGTTGGCAGTACCGCAGCCACGCCGCGGGGAAGAGCCAGCGCAGATCACCTCCAAGGCCGGAATCGAAGTGATCAACCGGCCGGTAGAGCAGGCCAATATCATCATGGGTTGCGCCGGCATCACCGGCCATGATGATCGGCGGCAAGTGCTAGCCGTGCTCAACGCTGTTCTCGGTGGCGGCATGAGCTCACGCTTGTTCCAGGAGATCCGCGAGAAGCGCGGACTGGTATACTCCACCTATTCATTCTCAGCCGCCTACACGGACGCTGGATACTTCGGCATGTACGCTGGATGCGCACCCTCCAAGGCCGCGGAGGTCATCACCTTGCTTGGTGCCGAACTCGACCGCCTCGCCAGCGATGGCATCACAGAGCAGGAGCTGACCCAGGCCAAGGGGCAGCTGGCTGGCGGCACCGTGCTCGCCCTCGAAGATCCCGGAAGCCGCATGTCCCGACTGGGACGGGCCGAGATGGTGACCGGAGAGTTCCAGGACATCGATGAAGCGCTGGATCGCGTTAATGCCGTGACCACGAAGCAGGTGCAGGAACTCGCTCAAGAATTGGCTGCCAAGGACCGAGTGATCACCGTGGTCGGCCCGTTTGAAGACGAAGCTGCTCTCGGACTGTAGCCTGAACCAGCACGCGGTGGCATCCCAGAGGGGATGCCACCGCGTCGTGGTTTAAAGATCCGGACCGCTCAGTTGGCGTCGTCGATCATTTTCGCAAGCTCTGGGGCATGCGAGAAATTGAATCCATGGGCTCCTTGGTCCATGATCGTGAGCTTCGCATGGTCAATGCCGGCAGTGAGTCGAAGACCGAATTCCGGAGGGGAAAGCGGGTCACGTGTTCCACAGATGACGTCGATGGGAGCACGGACGGTCTTGAGCAAGTCGATCGTGGAGTAGTCCAGCATTTGCTCGCAGCTCTTGGCCCACCAAGGAATGCCGCATCGAAGATAGTCGACCAGCAAAATCGCCTTAACTGAATCCAGCTCGTTGGGAAAGTCCTGGATCAATCGACGAGCCTGCCGGAATAACGTTGCTTCCCGGTCGTTAACCGCGGGCGCTGCAATAAGCAGGTGCTTGACCAGCGCGGGCCAGGTTCTAGCTAGTTCGATGGAAACTTGTGCCCCCATCGAATGCCCCAGCACTATCGCATTGGAAACCTTCAGTTCACGCAAGGCCAGCGCAACCTCGTGGGCGAAACGAGGCACCGTGACAGGCCTGCCATCATCCATGTTCTTTCCATGGCCGGGAAGCTCCGGAACGATCACCCGGTATTTCTTTGCCAGAATATTGGCCAGTGGCGTGAAGTAACGGCTGGAGGCTCCCAAACCATGGATGAGTACGACATCCGGTCCTTGCCCTGCGATTCGCACCGACAAGCGTGTTTTTAAAGTTTCAGGGAGCTGCCCGAAATATTCGTGGCGCACGTTGGCCTTTCCTTGCGCCAATCGTGCGCTCAAAATGATGGTTGTTGAATCTGCGCTAGGGAAAGCAGATCAGCAGATCAGCAGATCGGGGCTATTTAGCCAAACCCGTGGTGTGCTGGTTGATGGCCGAGCGCAGATCTTCAGGGAAGAGTTCCTCTACGTCCTTCTGATAGTTCTTTCCCTCGTCTGGGCGACGCAGGTCTTCTCCATCGAGGCGGAACGGGAAGGCATCCACTTGGGCACCCGTATCAGAGGCGCCCTCGCTCGATGGAGCGCAGGTGGCCCAGCCGTAAGTCGTGGAACCTTCAATGCGGAAGACTTCCACTTGGCAAGAAGCCGACTCTAGAACTGTTCCATGTTCCTGAACGATGTTGACAACGTCTGCCAGCTCTTGATCCGACAGGGAAATAGGTTCATTGCCTGAACCGCACGATGTCACGGCAAAACTAACGGCCAGCATGACACTGATGCCCAGACTGAAACGCCCAATTTTCTGACCCATGGCCCTGCTAACTACTTGGAGACTCCTGAAACTTATTTTTCCCCGTGTTCTCAGGCAATACAAGCTGGACTGGCCGTAGAGCGAAGACGTATTCAAAATTATTGATTTGATGTTGGAGATGTACTGAGTCAAACAGGGGAGATTTCACGTCATTGTTGGCAAGGAGGAACCCTGAGGAACGATAGGCTTAACCTTATGAGTGCACAGATCAAGGTGGCCGTGCTCGGTGCGGCCGGACGAATGGGAGCCGAAGCGGTCAAGGCTGTTTCCGAAGCTTCCGATATGGAATTGGTGGCCAGCCTGGGGAGAGGTGACGACCTCGCTCAAATTCTTGAAGCCGGGGCAACCCACGTGGTTGATCTTTCGGTCCCTGCCGCTACTGAAGCCAACGTCCGGTTCGCAGTGGAAAACGGTCTTCACGCGGTGGTCGGAACAACCGGCTGGGATGATGACCGTCGAGCTGAGCTCGATTCATTGCTCAAGGGGCACCCAGAAGTCGGTGTCTTGATTGCCCCCAACTTCGCTTTGGGTTCGGTATTGGCCAGCGCTTTCGCAGCTACTGCGGCGAAGTATTTCGAATCGGTGGAGATCATCGAGTTGCATCATCCGAACAAGGTCGACGCGCCTAGCGGTACTGCGGTGCGCACTGCGGAACTTGTTGCCAAGTCTCGCGAAGATGCTGGCGTCCCTGCCAGCCCGGATGCGACAGAGACCCAACTGGATGGTGCGCGCGGGTCAGTCGTGGATGGAATCCACGTTCACTCCGTGCGACTGCGCGGCCTGGTGGCGCATCAGGAAGTCCTCCTCGGCGGCCCAGGAGAGCAACTGACCTTGCGTCATGATTCCTTTGACCGCGCCTCATTCATGCCTGGTGTCCTGCTGGGCTTGCGCACCGTGGCATGCCGACCGGGACTGACCTACGGGCTCGACGGATACTTGGAGCTCGGCCAGTGAAAACCAAACTCTGGGTCGGCGGAATCCTGCTGCTCTTCGCGCTGTACATCGGCATGACCTTCACGCAGGCAGTGCGGTTATTGAGCACGGGAATCCTCATTGCCCAGATCATGGGTGTGGCCATTCTGGTCATTCCTGCATTCTGCACATGGATCTTGATCCGCGAAGTTCTCTTTGGGCTGCGCACTGAAAAGATGGGCAAGGCCCTCGCCGCCTCGGGCGAATTGCCAAAGGATCTGCCAAGGACCCCTTCGGGACGTTTTATTCGTGCAGCCGCAGATGAGGATTTCCCAAACCACCAGCGGGATGTAGAAGAAAACCCCGAGTCCTGGAAGTCCTGGTACCGTCTGGCCTTGGCTTATGAAGCCTGCGGAGATAAGACGCGGGCCCGCAAGTCCATGCGCACCGCGATCGGGTTCTGGCTTCAAGACGAAAAAGTCAACAGCTAAATAGTGCACATCTCATACTGAAAGTAGTGGCCAGGTACCCGGCATTGGGGCCTGGCCACTACTTGTGAGAATTGTAGATTCTGTGCTCTACGAGCTGTCTGCTCTAGAAGCGCGCATTGCGGAGGTAGTTGTATCCAACCTCTGCAGTTTGTAGGGGAGTGACATCCGGGCTGTCGTTCTCGACAATGAACTCCTTTGGGCGATGGGCCGCAAAGATTCGCGAGAAGTCAATGGCGCCGGTTCCTAGGTCGGCGAAGTCTCCAGCAAGGTCTCGGTCCTTGACGTGGTACTGCAAGGTTTGTTGCGGAGCTTGAGCAATCGTGTCGATTGCAAATTGAATTGGATCCGTTGCACCAACGCCCACGCCAGCAGTAACTGCCCAGTACAGGTCAACTTCGAGATGTACGAGTCTAGGGTCGAGGCGACTGGTGAAAATATCCCATGGCGTTTGGCCATCGCCCAGGTCAGTTGTGAACTCGTGTGCGTGGTTGTGATAGCCGTATTTCAATCCAGCTTCCGCGGCTGCAGCTGCTTCTACGTTCATCTGATCTGCCCAACGACGCCAGTCGTCGCCATTGCTGGAAACCAGGTATGGGACGTTGATGTATTTCTGGCCAAGAGTCAGGGCATCAGATAGCTTGGCGTCAAGTGCTGCCGCAGAGTCGGTGATTCCGGTGTGGCTAGATGAAGGTGTGATCCCCAGCGAGTCCAAAGTTGCACGAAGATCCTTGGCGCTGCGTCCATAGAATCCAGCTAGCTCAACCTTGGTGTAGCCGTAATCGGCAAGCGCTTTGAAAGTCTGGTCAACACCTGCACCATTCATGATGGAGCGAAGGGTGTAGAGCTGGATGCTGATCTGACCCGCTGGTACTGCACGGCGGCCAAGGGGCGAAGCCGTGGCAGGGGCCATTCCTATGCCCGCCAAGCCAACGGTGGCACCCAATGCTGCAGCTCCGGCGAGGAAGCCGCGCCGGCCGACTTCCTTTTGCTCAAGTGAGCGTTTGAGAGCAGCAGAACCATTAAATCCGAAGCACATAGTGACGCCTTTCTAGCGTGCGGTAAACGCTAGATGCGAAAAGCACCAGCGCATTCGTCATGTGACGCACATAACACTATTTTCGGACTTTGTTGTCTGTCAAGCAAAAGTTGTCGATTTTCGACGAAAGATTGTCGGAGCCTGCAGCCTATTCAGGTTTGAGACCGTTGACGAGTGCGTCAATATGCATGGGTGACATTGCGTGGTGAATCGCAAGCATGCTGGCTCCGAGCACGCCGGCGTCTAAGCCTGCGCCCGACTGAACGATGCGCAAGTGTTGGGTAGCGACGGGAATCGCGCGGGAGTAAACGACTTCGCGTATCCCTGCAATGAAGTGCTCGCCAGTCCGGGTCATTGAACCGCCAATGACAATCACCGAAGGGTTGATCAGGCTGACGCATGCTGAGAGGACTTCTCCCACATCTCGCCCCGCCTGCCGAACAGCATGGACCGCTTCGGCATTGCCGGAGCTCACCAGTTTGATAACGTCCTCGCTGGTCTCGGCGTCATGACCGAGCGCGCGGAGTTTCTTGGCGACGGCTGGGCCAGAAGCGACAGCCTCCAAGCAGTCGAGATTGCCGCAGTGGCACGCTGTTCCGGTGCCGTTATGGATGCGAATATGCCCGATATCGCCAGCAACTCCATCAGCTCCGCGTTGCAGTCGTCCGCTGGAAATGATGCCGGAGCCGATGCCGGTGGCTATTTTCACGAAGAGCATGTCTTCGACCTCTGGCCATGATGCGTTGCGTTCGCCCAAGGCCATGATGTTCACGTCGTTGTCCACGAGGACCGGGACGTTGAAATGTTGTTTAAGTAATCCAGGAACGTCGAAATTATTCCAGCCTGGCATGATGGGTGGATTGAACGGGCGCCCAGTCCGATACTCAACTGGCCCGGGGATGCCGACTCCGACGGATAGTAGATCATCGAGCGAGTGATCAGTTGCTTCGAGTAACGCTTTGCCTAATTCAACTGCCACACCCAGGACGGTATCGGGTCCCTGCGAAACCTCGATGTTTTGGCCATCTTCCTTCAGGCGATGGCCGAGTAGATCGGTCAGGGCGACTCTGACGTGTGAAGCGCCTATGTCAATCCCGAGCACCACTTTGCTGCCTGCCTTGAGCGCAATCCGCGTTGAAGGACGGCCGCCTGTGGAAATGGCGTCGTCGACGTATCCAACAAGCCCTAGGTCCATGAGAGCTTCAATGCGCAGGGTAATGGTGGAGCGAGCCAGACCCATTTGTTCGGCTAATTCGGTTCGGGTGCGCGGTCGTCCATCTCGAAGGATTTGAAAGAGTTCGCTGGCACCAGAACCGCTTAGGCCACTGAAGTTACTTATGTCATTCATCGACTAATTACACCACAGGAATCGACGAAACGAAGCATTTGGTTTACGAGTGGCGCGAGCGAGCGTTTTGTTGGATGAGACGGCAGTGGACGGGTTTGCGTCTCGCTGAATGGGGTTTGACCTCTGGCCTTTCTGCAACGTGCCGTTTTTGTCTAATGGCGACAAAAGTAGTGGTGGGTTCGCATGACATATATCGGAAGAGTTAAAAGATCCGTTGAATATCGCCATTATGCGTGTTAGGTTCATGTGACCGTCGTCTCATCAAGTGCTGGGTGGCGGTTTAAACGGAACTGGGCATGTCATCACCCAAAGGAGGGGCTTTTGGCTAGTCGAAGGCGACTCTGCAGGGGCATGTTGAAATTAGCAATCTTGCGCCAGCTGGTATCGGCGGGAGCTTTGACTTTCGCTTACGTAACGATGATCGGATCCGCACCAGCGTTCCCAGCCACGTCATCAAGCTACTTCTCGACAGACCACAGATGTCTGGGACGGGGGATTTCGCCACACCAGATTTCTTTCCAACTGCATAGCTATTCGGCTTGGAAGCAGGAAATCGGGACTGAAGGTGTCCTCGCGGAAATTGCAGCCATCGGATACCGGAATATTGAGCCTTACGAGGGTTCGTACGAAGGTCGCAGTGCTGTTGAATTCTCAGATCTCGTCAGTAGACATGACATGAAAGTTCCCAGCTCTCATGGAAGTATCCGGGAAGATGCGTTTTCTGAGCTCATCCAGAAGTCAAAGACCCTTCGGCAGGAATATGTGGGGTCCGGGGGAGCCGCACATCCAGGTATCGATAGTTTGAACGAGACTCTTCAAACTGCTCGCACGCTCAATCGGCTAGGGCAGAGATCGGTTGAATCTGGTACTGGAAAAATTTTTGTCCACAATCATCGAAAAGAGTTCACGACTATATATCCGCATCCCGCCTCGGGCATATCTACGACGGCTTGGGAACTACTGGAAGAATTCACGGATCCTCGATTTGTCACGTTCGAACTTGACGTGTTGTGGGCTGCGGATGCTGGCGTAGACGTGGCCCAGCTAATTAAGGACCATGGCATTCGCATCGAGCTGTTGCATGTCAAGGATGGGCTGCTGAACGGAACCAAACCGGCAATCCCAATGGACGTTGGGTATGGCGACATTGAATGGGGCCCAATTCTCGATGCCGCCCGAAAGCACGTGCGTTATTACGTCGTCGAACGTGACTCTGCGCAGCCAAATCCGAGGTTCGCCAGCAATAGCTTTGGCTTTCTTACTTGTCACTCACCCTGACAGCACATTGATGAACAAGAGAATTTCAAAAATCACTAATGAGCAATGAAGCTCATTCGACACCAGCGAGAGGAAAAAGGCGTGCGCCTATCAACAGAGAGCAACCCCAACCAGGTCCCTTCACCGTCGGAACAAAGCCGGGGACATTCTGCCGCTGGCCATGTGGGGCTGTGGCTCATCGGGGCTCGCGGTTCGGTAGCAACAACTGCGGCTACTGGTTTGGCCGCTATTAGGACAGGGCTGGCTCCAGCTACTGGTTGTGTAACGAGCCAGGACGGTTTTAGTTCCATCCCATTGCCAAAATTTTCCGACTTGATCATCGGCGGACATGACATTAGCGATGTATCGATTGCTAAACGAGCAGAATATCTGGTGGGTGCAGGAATGCTCTCGCAACATTTGGTGAATGCCCTATATGAAGAATTGGAAGAAACCGATTCACGCATTAGGCCAGGCTACGATCCCAGCTGCAGGGGAGAGTCCCAGGCAGAAGCCGCTCGCCGACTGGCCAACGACATCAATGAGTTCAAGATAAGCCACTCATTGGATCGTGTTGTGGTCATCGATGTGTCATCGACCGAGGCGCCAATTGACTACCTGCCTGAATTTGATGATATCGGTCTGCTTCTAGCAGCTCTTGAGGATCCGAGCCGCGACATACTGCCGCCTAGCTCTCTCAGTGCATATGCTTCAATTCTCGCGGAGGCATCCTATATCTGCTTCACACCTTCACCTTCGTTAAATATTCCGGCGCTGCGACAGCTAGCGGCAGAACGCGGGGTTCCGACTGCGGGCCAAGACGGAAAGACTGGTCAGACGTGGTTGCGCTCGGTTTTGGCGCCGGGACTAGCCGCGAGAGGGCTGAAGGTCTTGTCATGGTCGGGCGCTAATTTGCTGGGCGGCGGCGACGGTGCAACGTTGGCTGATCCGCAGGCTGTTGCCGGAAAACTGCAGTCCAAGAACCGGGGGCTACAGTCACTTACCAATGGCGCCACAACACCATTGCACATTGATAACGTGCCTGATCTTGGCGAAACGAAGGTTGCCTGGGACCACATAAACGTGGAGGGCTTCTTGGGATCACGCGTAACTCTCCAAACGACATGGAGCGCCTACGACTCCATGTTGGCAGCGCCGATGATTCTGGACCTCGCTCGACTGATGGGATTGGCTGACGCATCCGGACACAGAGGGCCGGTTGGTGAATTCGGGTTCTTTTTCAAGGATCCGTGGGGTAGCGATGAGCATTCCTTTGCTGAACAAAGTCGTCGCCTGCTGGAGTGGGCGCGAGAAGCTGGGACCCATGTGGCTCTTGAAAGGACGAACGAGAAGGACGCGACGCAATATGGAGTCGGTGCACGATGAGTTGGACCGATGACTACTTGGAACTGCTGCGGGCACCGGCAGTATTAACGGTTCTGGGTGACAGCTTGGCTGGTGCGGCAGCTGCGAAGCACTCGATGACAGGCCGCAGAAGCATAATGCCGCTGGCTAGCGCCAGCCTTTACGCCGCCGGCATGGCGCTAAATGACTTTGCAGACCGTGAAATCGACGCGGTGGAACGGCCAGAACGTCCCATTCCGTCCGGCCGCATCACACCGTCGGCGGCGTTGGGGACAGCTGCGGGGCTCACCGCCGTGGGCCTCGGGCTCAGCGCTATCGGCGGCGGAAAGCCAGCGTTGATGATCGGCGTTCCTCTAGCCGCGTCTATCTGGACTTATGACCTGGCAGCTAAGCGAAACGCAGTCACCGGAACTCTAGTAATGGGGGCATGCCGCGGCCTGGACGTACTGATGGGAGCCGGTACCGGCAGGCTTCGCGCTGCTCTGCCCGCCGCGCTCACTATGGCCGGCCACACGGTCGCGGTAACGGCATTATCTCGGGGCGAAGTCAATGGGACAAGCTCAGTAGTCGCAGCTAGCGCGGCTGCAACTACAGCATTGGTATCTTCGGTGGTGCTGGCAGGATCGGTAGTGACTGGAACTTCCGCAACATCACGGGATTCTTCAGAAAAAACCCGCAAAACGATCGCCAAGATAGCCGCTACATGCGCGGCGCTTGCTGTTTACACCGGCCAAAGCGGCAGGGCCCAATGGAGAGCAGCGCAAGACCCCAGCGCACATAATGCGTTGGGAGCAACCAAAGCAGGTATTCGTTCCATGATCCCTTTGCAGGCAGCGCTGACTCTGCGTCACGGCAGCCCCATGTCCGCGATCGCTATTGGGTCAGTGGATACCGCGGGAAGGCTGCTGCGTTCGGCATCAAAAATTCGGAAGATCAGCGAATCATGAGTGTTCAAAAAATTGAAACCTATCAAGATATGCCCTTTGCCGTGGGTTATGGAACTAATGGGTGGGCAGACCATCCGCTTCCAGTGGCCATCCCACTTCTTGCCGAGCAGGGCTACACGGCAATTGCACTGACGCTGGGTCATCCTCATATTGACCCATTTGCCGAAGACCTCACGTCGCAACTTGCTGAAATTCGCACATTATTAGAGCGATATCAAATGCGGGTTGTGGTGGAGACAGGAACACGGTTCCTGCTAGACCCCAAGCGCAAGCACAGGCCCACCCTCGTGGACCAAGAAGCAGAAGCGCGCATGAACTTTCTGCGTCGTGCTATCGATATTGCTCGGGCCCTCGACGCGGAGTGCGTTTCCTTTTTCTCCGGCGTCATTCCAGAAGGAACCAAATCCAGCGAAGGGTGGGACTTGCTCGTCAAACGGCTAGCCGACCTAGTGAGATATGCAGCCGAGCGCGAGGTGCGTCTGAGTCTTGAGCCCGAACCCGGCATGCTGGTAGAAACCGTGGCAGATGCCTTACGCCTACGTTCCGAGCTTGGCGATCCTGATGCGTTGGGTATCACCGTGGATATTGGGCATTGTGTAGTGGTAGAACCGGGCGGCGTCCAAGGCGCCTTGCAACAGGCCGGTGCGCTATTGGCCAATGTGCAACTCGATGACATGCTTGCTCATGCCCACGAGCATTTGCCATTTGGACAGGGCATAGTGGACCTTCCACAGGCATTGTCTACCCTGGCAGAAATGAACTACCAAGGTGTCGCTGCCGTTGAACTGCCTCGACATTCATGGGATGCGCCGGCGCTCGCCGAGAGCAGTTTGCGAGCTATTAGCCAAGCCTGGTCGGAGGCGAAAACTCAGAGTGCCCATGGCCGCTGGCTGAGCGATGCACTAGCCGCAATCGCTAACGACCCTCGCTGCCTGCCTCAAATTTTCGCGTTGGCAGGACGCACTGTCGCCAGAACTCCGATCAATGCCCAGGCCGATCCTACTGGGGTCATATTCGGCATGCGAGTTGACCATGCACGGGCAGACCTGATCGCGGAGCTGTTTACAGTTCAGGATCCCGAAGCCTTGGCGCAACACTTGCGCGACTTGTATTACCGAGGTGATTCGGCGGAGCGCCGTGGTGTACTGCGTGGCCTGAATAAGTTGGTTGATTCTGGGCGGCAATTAGAGGATCGGATGATCAACACCGGTCTGGAAATCACCGGTGATGCGTTGCGGACCAACGAAACCTCCCTGGTCGCGGCTGCCGTTGGAGCGTTTGGTGCCGCACATTTGGACCAGCATGCATGGCGGCATGCCGTACTCAAATTGGTATTCATGGGCGTGAGCTTGCGCGCGGTGCAAGATCTACACGTTCGGGCCGATGAAGAGCTGGCCCGAATGGCAAAGGATTTTGCAGCGGAGCGTCGCGCTGCCAACCGTTCAATTCCAGAAGACGTCGCATTGCTGACAGAGCTGCCAATCTATTCCGAACGATCAGACGAAGGTTAATATGCGTATCTTTGACCCACACATCCACATGACCAGCCGTACCACCAATGACTACGAAGCAATGTTCGCTTCGGGAGTGCGCGCCGTAGTAGAACCGGCGTTTTGGCTAGGACAACCCCGGACCAGCGTAGCTTCATACCTCGATTACTTTGACTCTCTTTTGGGGTGGGAAAGGTTTCGCGCGGCTCAATTTGGTATTCGCCATCACGCGACGATCGCGCTGAATCCCAAGGAAGCCAATGATCCTCGATGCGTCCCGGTCCTTGAAGAAATCCCTCGATACCTGGTGAAAGAGGGAGTCGTGGCAGTGGGCGAAATTGGCTATGACTCGATGACCCCCGCAGAGGATCATGCATTCGCCAGTCAGCTGCAGATGGCCCGTGAATATCAGCTGCCAGTTCTGGTCCACACTCCGCATCGAGAAAAGCTCGCTGGCACTCGGCGTACCTTGGACGTCGTTCGTGAGTCTGGCATCGCTGCGGAATTTGTGCTGGTCGATCACCTCAATGAAACGAATATTGAGATGGTCAAGGACGCCGGTTCCTGGATGGGATTCTCGATTTATCCGGATACCAAAATGGACGAGGCCCGGATGGTCGCACTCTTAAAACGCTACGGTACCGAACGAATCCTTGTGAATTCTGCAGCTGACTGGGGTCGGTCGGATCCGCTAAAGACCCGAAAAACGGCTGATTGCATGCTGGCCGCTGGGTTTAGCGATGACGACGTAGACCAAGTCCTGTGGCGCAACCCCGTGGCTTTCTATGCACAAAGCCAGCAATTGATCTTGGACCCGATCCCGGGATTTGAAAGCGACAGATTCCCGGATCCGACTGCTGGATTCGAAGGAAATTCTGTACTACGTGGAGAACGAGTTTGATGAAATTGTCTTATTGCACCAACGTCCACCCTGCAGAAGACCTTGACGGCGTTATCGTTCAACTTCGTAACTACGCGAGTAAGATTCGCAAACAGGCGCGCATGGACACGCTGTCAGTCGGCTTGTGGATCCCCGCGGGGCTGGCCCAGCACCTGTCGGGTAGCGAATCAGCCCGAACGAAATTGGCAGAGGTGCTGAAATCCGAAGGCCTTCAGGTCAATACCATCAATGCTTTTCCCTACGGTGGATTCCACGACGAAGTCGTAAAACATGCTGTCTATCTGCCTACATGGGCGCAATCTGAACGCCTGGAATACACCGTCCAATGCGCGCAGATACTTGCTGAGCTACTTCCGGAGGGGGAAGTCGGATCTATTTCCACGCTGCCGCTTGCCTGGCGGGAGCCCTGGACCGAGGATCAGGATCAGGCGGCAACTCAAGCTTTTGCTCAATTAAGTGCCGAGTTGCGTGCGATTGAAGAACGAACCGGGCGAACAATTCGAATCGCAATTGAACCGGAACCAGGCTGTGTTTTAGACACCATCAATGACATTGTCGTTTGGCTTGGATCGCGTTTAGATCAAGGCATTGACGCGCGATTAATCGGCGTATGCGTGGATACGTGTCACCTCGCCGTGTCCTTTGCCGATCCTGCCGGCGCGATTGCCCAAGTCCGAGAAGCTGGGCTGCGCGTTGTCAAAGTCCAGGCTTCGGCGGCCCTGCACGTGGTCGATCCCAAAGAACCAGCAGCCCGTGCGGCGTTGGCGAAATTTGTTGAACCCAAGTACCTTCACCAGGTACGAGAGTCCGGCGAGAACGCTGTGCTACCGACCGATGATCTAGTTACTGCGTTGGCTTCCCTGCCTGCATCGGGCCCGTGGAGGGTTCATTTCCATATTCCGCTGCACCATCAACCAGCAGCACCCTTGCAAACGACTACCGATGTATTGAAAGCCACTGTAGCCGCAGTGAACCAGCTCGACTATGTCGATCAGATTCATCTGGATGTCGAAACTTACACGTGGAGTGTTCTGCCTCAGGACGGTGACGCCGGCGAAATAGGAATCGTGGAGGGCATCGCTGCTGAATTGGTTTGGGCCCAGGAACATCTGTTGGAACCGGCACGTATTTCGTGAATCAACACTCAAGCAACAAATCCTCAACCCAACTAGTGTGCCAGGAGCATTGTGAAGCCAATACTGCTACTCAACGTCGTCGGATTAACCTCGCGGGCGTTGTCCCATATGCCTCGATTATCGAAATTAGCCAACCAAGGGTGGTCAGCTCAACTCGGTACCGTGTTACCGGCGGTCACCTGTTCGGCGCAGACAACCATGCTGACCGGTCTGGCACCTTCACAACACGGAATCGTCGGAAACGGTTGGTACTTTAGAGAACTCGGCGAGGTGCATCTGTGGCGCCAACACAATCGTTTGGTGCAAGGCGAAAGTATTTGGGAAACCGCCCGGCGTCGGGACCCGGAATATACATCGGCCAATATTTGCTGGTGGTATGCAATGGGGATGAGCACGGATGTCACCGTCACCCCACGACCGATTTACCACGCCGATGGGCGGAAATCGCCGGATGCATACGTGCGTCCGCCGGAATTACACGATGAACTGGTAGAAGCTCACGGTGAATTCCCGCTCTTCCAGTACTGGGGACCAACCGCAGCACTGACCTCAAGTCGTTGGATCGTCAATTCGACTCTCCACGTTATGCGCACACGAGCCCCGCGGTTGCTGACAACTTACGTCCCCCACCTGGACTATGATCTTCAGCGATTTGGTCCACGATCGCCACAAGCCGATCGGGCCGCCAGTGAGCTTGACACCGTTCTAGGTCCGTTGCTCGACGAAGCCCAGTCCAGCGGCTACACAGTGATGGTGGTAGCTGAATATGGGATCGAAGAAGCAAACAAGCCAGTAGATATCAATCGGGTTCTGCGCAGGGAAGGGCTGCTGGAAGTCTACGTCCAAGATGGCAAGGAGCAATTGGATCCTTGGACTTCTCAGGCGTTTGCCGTGGCAGACCACCAAGTAGCTCACGTCTATGTGAACCGTTCGGAAGATATCGATCGCGTAGCGGCGTTGCTTCGGTCAGTGGACGGCATTGACGAAGTGCTAGACCGCGAAGCACAGCAGAAGTACGGACTAGATCATGAACGCTCTGGCGAGCTCGTAGTGGTTGCGGATCCAGGTGCGTGGTTCACGTACTACTTCTGGCTGGACGACGATCGAGCTCCCGAATATGCGCGCGGAGTCGATATCCACCGTAAGCCTGGCTATGACCCTGCGGAACTGTTCTTCGACCCTGCTGATCGTTTTGCGAAAGCCAAGGCTGGGCTAAATCTTCTGAAGAAGAAAACCGGTCTCAGGTATTCGATGAGTACCGTGCCGTTGGATCCAACATGTGTTAGGGGCACCCATGGACGAATACCGGAATCCGACGAGGGGATGCCGCTCATTCTCTGTTCGGACGTTTCCGTCTCAACCGAAGTGTCGTCGCTCATTGAGTCCGGACGTCCCGTGCCAGCGGCCTCGGTAAAATCTTTAGTTTTGCAGTCGCAAGGTCTAGAAACGCCTGCGAAAGTCTGAGGATAGTGTCTGAAGCCCTTCCATTTTGTGTTTTCAAACAACTAAAGAAAATCAAGGCTAGTTTGTTCGCTAGCCTCGATTTTCTGCTGGAAAAATTAATCGAAGGCCACAACTTTTTTGAGAATTTCCCTAGTTTGTTGTGTGAAACCACTAGCTAAATGTGAGATAAGACACTAACGTTCCAATTGACCCGATTCGGCTTGTTCCGAATCAATGGAGACAAGGAAGTGAACCATGAAAGTCAACCGAACAGGGAAGTCGGACTCAGCCGCGCGAAGCGAGCGATCCGTGCATCCTTCCAACCGACGGTCCTTGCGTTTAGGTGCGGGGCTGGCTGCGGCCGCCGTCTTGACCTCCGCGCTCGTGGGCGTGCCGGCATCAGCGGCACCCAACGCGGCTGAAGCATCGGTCCCACCAGATTCCGCATTTCAGAAAGTCACGTTGAATGATGCGCCTGGTGAGCCAATCGACCTAGCAGTGCTACCTGACGGCAGCGTTTTGCACACCACACGTGCCGGCAAAGTCTGGCTCAATGACGCAAAGTCAGGCGTGAACTCATTGGCTGCCGAGTTGAAGGTGTATCAACACGACGAAGAAGGTCTGCAAAGTATCGCGTTGGATCCCAAGTTCGGTACTGACGGCAACAACTGGGTCTACCTCTACTACGCACCTCCCATGAATACCCCAGTGGATGACCCTGAAACACCTGACGTCAATGAAGGGGATGCCCCGACTAGCGGTACCGCGGCTGACTTTGAACCCTTCAACGGAGTCAGCAGACTCTCGCGCTTTCAATTTGATGGCAAGTCCATCGATCTAGACAGCGAACAACAAATCATCGATGTTGCGGCGACGCGTGGCCTGTGCTGCCACGTGGGAGGCGACATAGTGTTTGACGCGGAGGGGAACCTCTACCTCTCGACGGGTGATGACACTAACCCATTCGTCTCAGGAGGGTATTCACCTATCGATGAGAACCCCGCTTCTAATCCAGGGTTTGATGCACAACGTACTGCCGCTAACACCAACGATCTGCGAGGAAAGGTCCTTCGCATCACGCCGAAGGACGGCGGTGGATATACGATTCCAGAGGGCAACTTGTTTGACGAAGGAACCGAGGGTGCACGGCCAGAGATTTTCCTGATGGGACTGCGCAACCCGTTCCGTATCGAACTGAATCAGCGCACCGGTGAATTGTACGTTGGCGACTACTCGCCTGATGCCAGCACCCCTGATCCTGACCGCGGGCCAGCTGGCACAGGTAAGTGGATTGTCGCTTCGAAACCAGGAAATTATGGTTGGCCATACTGTGCCACCGAGAACCTGCCGTACAACGATTACGACTTTGCGACAGGAACCTCGGGCGAAAAATTCGATTGCGCTGCTCCTGTGAATGAATCGCCGAACAACACGGGCCTAACGACGTTGCCACCAGTTGCCAAAGCAGACCTTTGGTATGGATACGGTCTTTCCGAAGAGTTCCCTGAACTTGGCACTGGCGGCATCGGTCCTATGGCTGGTCCTGCTTATGACTACGACGCAAAGGCAACTCGCGGTTCACATCCGGTCGCTTGGCCTTCGTACTTCGACGGCAAACCGCTGTTCTATGAATGGACACGCGATTACATCAAGGGCATAACGCTCGAAGATGGTGCTATTACCGCCATCGATGATGTGCTTGCTTCGGTGGTAACGGACAATCCTATGGACATGGAGTTCGGTCCCGACGGCGCGCTGTACGTACTTGAGTACGGCGATGGTTATTTCGGTGAGAATGAAGACGCACAGGTAGCACGCATCGATTATGTCGGGGTGGGCGGAAACCGCAGCCCGGTGGCCGTAGCTTCAGGAACGCCAACCGCTGGAACCTCGCCGCTTACCGTCGAATTCTCCAGTACAGGTACTGAAGACGCAGATGGCGACAAGCTGCGTTATGCATGGGATTTTGATTCCGATGGAGAAGTAGATTCCACCGAACCAAACCCGACTTTCACCTACGAAGCCGATGGCAACTACAAAGCCACTCTGACCGTGACTGACGTTGGTGGAAAGCATCGCGGGCGTCATTCGTCAGCAGAAGTGAATATTGAAGTTGGTAACCAGCAGCCAGTTATCGAGTTCATCACGCCGGTTCCAGGCCAGAGCTTCCAGTTTGGCGACACTGTCTCCTACGAAGTCAAGGTTACCGACGATCAGCCTGTTGATTGCTCGCTGGTAGAGGTCAGCTATATCCTGGGCCACCACACCCACGGACACCCGCAGACCACAACCAAGGGTTGCACTGGTACCTTTGTCACCACGGTGCCAGAAGGCCACGATCCTGCGGTGGATGACCTATCGGCAGTATTCAATGCTACTTATACCGATAAGGGTGACGAGGGATCAGATCCTCTGACCGGCACCGCCGAAGTAGTATTGCAAGCTAGCAGCAATTAATTACTGGGCACCTGCAACAAGAAATGCTGTTGGCTCGTTCCGTCGAGAACGAGCCAACAGCATTTTGCGTTGTCAGAGACCTGAATAGAACGGTTGGGAAGTGGACACTGATCAATCCGCAGTTGGTGTTGCATCCGTACTCAGCGCACGCGCTGGATTTGCGAGTAGGTCTTCAAATGCAAGTTCCGCAGCACCCACTATTACTGGATCCTCGCCCAGCGGCGCTAGCTCAATGGTCACGTGTTCGCGTTCTCCACGAGCCCCGGCGGCATGAACCGCCTCATCAAGGACGGATGGACAGAGCTTAGCGAGGATTCGCAAAAAGCCACCGAGGATGATCAGCGAAGGATTGAGCTGTCGTACCAAAGTACGGAGGGCAACGCTCAGCAGCTGCGACTGTCTTGTCACTAGATCTCTGAGGGACTCAGATGCTGTACCGGATTCGAACAGTTCAAGAATTGTTGCTTCGAGCTCTTCGGCCAGGTCGGCCGGGACGCCTGAAGCCTGAAGCAATTCTTCGCGGGTAACTTCCGCCTCCAAGCAACCTGTTGAACCGCACGAGCACGACGCTCCATCGGTGCGTACTAGTGTGTGTCCAAGCTGGCCGGCAAAACCAGTAGCGCCTCGAAGCAATTGGCCACCGCTGAGAATTCCACCGGCGATGCCGCTCGCCCCTCCAAAAAGATAAACGAAATCAGAAACTTCCCTGCCCGCGCCGAAAGTGGCCTGGGCGCGAGCGCCAACGATTGCATCGTTGGCGCAGGAGACAGGAAGGCCAAGAGCTTCGGACAGTTGAGTTGCAAGCCTTTGCTCCTGCCAACCGAGCTGCGGAGCTTCAATTACGGTCCCATCAACTGGATCGACGAGGCCCGGCACAGCAACTCCAACCCCCAGTACTCGTTGATCTTTGGGAAGAGAAGCGACCATTCCGGTGTAGATTGCCGAAACAATATTGACGACTTCGGCGGTTGAAGGGGGAGCGACGGTGTGGAATCTTACTGGATTTACAATCCGTCCGCCCAGGGCTACCAGTGCTACATTAACCGCATCTATGTCCGGGTTCACAGCAAGGGCTAATACGCTCGGTCCTGGAGTAATCATGATGCTCGGACGCCCATGTTGCTGACGTTGGTCAGGCTCGTTTTCCAACACCAGCCCCAATTGCACCAATTCGCCGACCAGAACTGCGATGGTAGAACGATTCAGTCCGGTAAGTCGGGTGAGTTCAGCACGTGACAATTCTGTGTGGGAGTGAACAAGTCCGAGGACAGTGGAGAGATTATGCTGCCGGGTGGTGTCGCGGTTGCTGCCCAGCGTGGCACCGTTTGGCCGTGGGCCCGCCAGTATTTTTGAATTACTTTCCACGTCCGGACGGTCCCTTCTTAGCAGGTCCCTCGTGCCTGCTCCTACGTCCATGGTAACTGCAATGATGTGGCAAAACTGGGTGAACCCTCGGTGGTTCAGGCAGCAGATGTTTCCATCTTGACGCGCGTAATGGCTTTGTACAGCAACGCAGAAAGTTGCTCTCGCAAAAGCGAAGGTATTCCGTCGACGTCGAGTAATTCGCACGCGGCACGAGCGTGTTGCAAGGCAAGATCAGTGGCGAAATCCTTGGAACCGCATTTGATGAGTACCGCCCTGATCTTCTCGGCATCACTGATCGTAAGACCGGTCGACCCGACAAGGTTTTCGACAAGCAACCACTCTGGCTTCGTTGCTGCGTGGCAAAGCAAGATGGTCCGCTTACCTTCACGCAGGTCACTTATGGTCGATTTCCCCGTTAGGGACGGATCTCCAAAAACGCCCAAAATATCGTCGGTTATTTGATAGGCGATGCCAGCATGATGCCCGAAGCGTTCGAGGGCAAGGCGGACTTCCTCGGTTGCTCCTGCAAAGATTGCTGCTGCCTGCAGAGGCGCTTCAAAAGTGTAGACCGCTGTTTTGTACCGAGCAGTCGAGAGAATTCGCTCGATACTAGGCATCGTTCGGTCTGCGCTGAATTCGATATCCAAGAGTTCGCCACCTACCGAAGCAAAAATCGCTTGGTCGAGCACTGCATGCAGAGCGCGATGAACAGAGTCGGAAACATGCAGGGAGCGCAACAATTGGTAGGCGCCGGCTAGGGCAAGGTCGCCAGCCAAAAGGGCGACGCTCGCGCCGATGTGTCCAGCCTCGGCGCTATTCATACCCTTGCGTAAAGCATGTTTGCGGTACGCTCCGGCAACATTTGGCGAACCTCGCCGAACCAGGTCTCGATCTATAACGTCGTCGTGAACTAACAAGGCCGTATGCAATAGTTCGAATGCAGTGGCCAGGCTGGCGGCCTCGGTGGCTGCGTTGCCACCGAGGCCAGCATAGGCCATGAGTACTAGTCGAGGACGAGAACGCGAACCACCCCGTGAGACGCGTTCCAAGGCTTCCCACAGTTGCAGATAACTTGGATCGAGCGCGGCGGATCGAAGCTTTGATTCCGTGAAGAACCGTATCAGTCGCTGTTCGACAAGTTCTATGCAGTCGTCACGATTCACGCCACGCACCTAGGCTTTCAAAGGCAGTTTCTTGGCCTTGCGCACCTTGCCCGATGCAAAGCGTTGCTGGAGCAATACCGCGAGGACGATGATGGCACCCTTGGCCAGAGCTTGAACTGAGGTGTCCATATTATTCTGAGTAAACACATTGGTCAGCGTGCTAAAAATCAGGACTCCAAACACGGTGCCCATGATCGTACCCCGGCCGCCGACGAGCAGCGTTCCGCCGACCACGACTGCAGCGATGGCATCAAGCTCATAGAGGTATCCGTGAGTCGACGTACCTGAAGTGGTACGCCCCATCATCATCAAGCCGGCGATACCTGCAGTAACTCCAACGAGCACGTAGAGGGATACGATATGCCGTTTCACTTTAATGCCGGCCAAGCGGGAAGCTTCCAGGTTTCCACCGATGGCCACAGTCCGCCGACCGAAGGTTGTGCGGTTCAACAGGAACCATCCAGCGGCAGCAGCCAACGCAAAAATCCATACGAGAACAGGCACACCCAAGAAATCTGCGCGCATGAACTTGGTGAAGTCGGTGTTCGTTACCAACAAGGTTCGACGTTGCGAGATGATTTCAGCTAAACCTCGGGCAGCCACAAGCGTCGCCAACGTGGCGATGAACGCCACCACGTTGCCGTAAGCGATGACAACGCCATTGACGAATCCGGCAATTGCGCCGACTAAGAGCGCGACCAAGACCATGATCAGCCAAGTGGATTCGGAAGCCGCTGCCTGCACCGCCGTGAGGCTACCCACGACCGAGGTCAGACCCAGCACGGAACCTACGGAGAGGTCGATGCCACCGGCGGTGATGACAAAAGTGACGCCGATGCTCAGTACGCCGATGATCGATGCGTGCCTCAGGATGACAAGCATGTTTTCCGAAGAGGTGAACCGGTCGCCACTGGTGATAAAACCAATAAGAATCAGTACTACTAGTGCTACAACCAAGCCCAAGCTGCGCCCCGCCGGACCGTGAAGTAGCGTCTGCATTACCCCGCTAGATTTTGTCGAATCTATCGGGACTTCGGCTGGCGTTCCAGTCTGCTGATCCAGTGGTTGTTGAGCGACCTGAGCCTTTTGCTTGCTCACGCGGCACTTCCCTTCATGACAAGGTCGAGCACACCGTGCTCGTCAATTTCCAATGCTGATTTTTGTGCCAGGACCTGTCCATCATCAATGACCAGCACATTGTCGGAGAGGCCCAGGACTTCTTCGATTTCACTTGAAATGATGATGATGGCGGTTCCGGCGTCGGCTAGTCGCCGGATGAGAGTGTAGATTTCGGCTCGTGCTCCAACGTCAACGCCACGGGTCGGCTCGTCGAGCAGCAGTACGGTCGTGCCGTGAACGAGCCAACGGGCCAGCAGTATTTTTTGCTGGTTGCCGCCGGAGAGAGTGCGCGCTGGGCGCAGGGGATCCGCAGGACGCAATTCCAGGGCTGCAATTTGTTCGTTCGCGACGCGTCGTTCGGCCGTTTCATCCAATAAGCCTGTTCGTGCGCAACGTTCAAAGGTCGATAGCGTGACGTTCTTATAGATGGGTTCGTCCAGAATCAGACCTTGGCTCTTGCGTTCTTCCGGCGACAAACCGATTCCTGCGTCAACGGCTGAGCTGACCGAGCCAGGGACAAGACGTTTGCCATTGACAGACACCTGACCTGCGGTAGCCTTGCGAGCTCCGTAGATAGTCTCGACAATCTCCGACCGTTGCGAGCCAACAAGGCCGGCAAAGCCAAGAATTTCGCCGGCCCGCACGTTGAAACTGAGTTTGTCGAAATGGCCTGTAAGTTCCAGATCTGAAACTTCAAGGACCACCGGAGCATCCAGGGAAAGAGCGGTACGTTCGGGGAAGACATTCGCCACGTCGCGCCCCGTCATCCTGCGGATCAATTCTGCCTTGGGAGTCTCTGCGACGTCCAAGTTATTGGCGGTGCTTTGGCCGTCCTTGATCACCGAAATTCTGTCGCCGATTTCTCGGATCTCTTCCAAGCGATGGGAAATGTAGACCACTGCAATGCCCTGCGACGTCAGTTCGCGTACTACACGGAATAAGTTCTGAACTTCGCCGGCATCGAGAATGGCGCTGGGCTCATCCATGATGATGAGTTTGGTGTCGCGAGACAGCGCCCGCGCCATGCTGACAATTTGTTTGTTCGCTGCTGATAGTGAACCGACTTCGCGCGACGGGGAAAGCTTGCCATGGCCCAGCCTTTGCAGCAGCGCGCGGGCAATCGAGTTGGCCTTTTTGACATGCAAGACGCCACCTGACGCCTGCTCGTGCCCTAAGAAGATATTCTCCGCAATACTCAGGCCGTCGACCACATCAAGCTCTTGATACATGGTTGCGATGCCCAGCGATAAGGCGGCGGTTGGCGTAGAGAGTTCTACTTTCTTGCCTTCCCAGAATATTTCGCCATCATCTGGCATATGTACGCCGGAGAGGGTTTTGATCAGGGTGGATTTGCCGGCGCCATTTTGTCCCATAACGCAGTGAACTTCACCAGGGAGAACGGATAAGTCGACGCCTTTGAGCGCTTGAACGGCTCCGAATCGCTTCGTGAGCCCGCGTACCTCTAGGAGTGGACGTGGGTTTTCATCTTGCATCATGTGACGAAACTAACACATTATGTCGGCAATCGGTAGAAGTTCGTCGATTTTCTCCGAACTTCTGTTATTGTGACAATAGTCACGCTCGCAAGTGCCCGAAAAGGTCGGTCTGCACAAGGCGGCGCTGCACCTAACTCACTGAGGAGATAGACATGTTTGCAGTTCGTTCTGGACGGAAAATGCTCGTCACGACTGGCGCCTTCCTAGCGGCTGGCGCACTGATCACCGGTTGCTCGTCGGGATCAAGCGACTCAAGTGCTCAGCCTTCTAATGCTTCGAGCGAAGGAAATGCGGCGGCCGGCGAAGAAGTCGTCATTGGTTTCTCCGGCCCTGCGGCCGACCACGGTTGGCTCGGTGCCATCAACTCTGCCGCCATCGCGCAGGGCGATTCGCTGGAAGACGTGGATCTGCGTGTTGCTGAAGGAACGAATGACGCGAACCTCCAGATCAGCCAGGTCGAGCAGTTCATCAATGACAAAGTCGACGCTATTGTTCTGTTGCCTACGGACGGCGCCGCGTTGACAGCAGTTGCCACCAAAGCGATGGAGGCTGGAATCCCGGTAATCAACGTGGACCGTGAGTTCTCCAGTCCTGCTGCTGCACGCACCACCATTCTGGGTGACAACTACGGCATGGGACGGAGCGCCGGTGAATACATTTGCGAGCGACTCGGGGACAAGCCAGACGCAATCGTTGCAGAGATTCCAGGCGTCGACTCGTTGCCGCTGACTCAGGAACGCAGCAAGGGCTTTGAAGAAGCGCTGAAGACCTGCGGCCTGGATGTAGACAACCGCGTTCCTGCGGACTTCACCGTTGCTGGCGGTGAAGCTGCTGCCGCACAGCTGTTGTCGGCGGCACCAAAAATCGATGCCATCTGGAATCACGACGATGATCAGGGACACGGCGTGCTGGCTGCAATCGATAGCGCCGGACGTGATGAGTTCTTCATGGTTGGCGGTGCTGGTTCCAAGAACGCAATGGAGCTGATCAAGGGTGGCGACTCGGTACTGGAAGCCACCGTGCTTTACCCATCCACCCAAGCTGCTGACGGCGTACGGCTTGCACGCCTGATTGCACAGAACAAGGCGATGAGTGACCTTGTAGAGGTGGAAGCGCCTAAGCGCATCGTATTGAACGCGCCGGTCGTTACTTCGGAGAATGTCGATCAGTATCTGCCGACGGCATTCACCTCCTAGCCAGTAAGTATTTGAGTTCGGGGCAACGCGCAAAATTCATCACGCTGCCCCGAACCGGACCCCCATAGATATCCTTCGCAGGAGGAAACACATGCCCAAGCAAAAACCAGCCCTGAAAATTGCCCTCATTGGGCACGGATTTATGGGTGCGGCGCATTCTCAAGGATGGCGAGTCGCCCCGAGGTTTTTTGACTTACCCTTGCAACCAGAAATGACCTTGTTGGTAGGTCGCCAAGCTGCCGGTGTCGAAGCGGCCGCGGAAAAATGGGGCTGGGCTGAAACGTCTACGGATTGGCGCACAGCCATTGAACGGGACGACATTGACGTGGTGGACATCGTCACCCCCGGAAATTCTCACGCCGAAATTGCCATTGCAGCCCTGGCCGCTGGCAAGCACGTACTTTGCGAAAAGCCTTTGGCCAATACCCTGGCTGAGGCGGAAGTGATGGCAGCCGCTGCGCGCAGTGCAGGCAGTGGCATTAAAGCGATGGTCGGATTTACCTACCGTAGGGTGCCAGCGGCAACCTTCGCGCGCGAGCTAGTGACTTCGGGAGCGATTGGCGAGGTGCGTCAAGTTCGGGCCGCTTACTTGCAGGATTGGTTGTACGATGCCAGCTCGCCGCTGACGTGGCGGTTGCAAAAGGAACACGCTGGCACGGGTGCCCTGGGGGACATTGGTGCGCACGCGGTGGACCTTTCGCAATTCATTACAGGACAAAAAATCGTGGGTGTGAGCGGCCTGATGCAGACCTTTGTCCATGAACGTCCATTGCTCGAAGATCCTTCACAGCATGGCGAAGTCAGCGTGGACGATGCAGCTGCCTTTACTGCACGCTTTGACGGGGGAGCGCTTGGCACCTTTGAAGCAACCCGTATGGCGACTGGGCGCAAGAATTCGCTGCGGATTGAAGTATCGGGTTCCAAAGGCGCTATTTCCTTCGACCTTGAAAACTACAATTCGCTGGGCTATTACGACGCAACGGCCGTGAGCACTCGTCAAGGATTTGCCCAAATCATGGTCACCGAGGAAGAACACCCATATATCTCCGCGTGGTGGCCTACTGGACACACGCTGGGATATGAGCACGGTTTCGTTCATCAAGCAAAAGATTTCATCGAAGCTATCGGAGAGGGGCAACAACCGACTCCTTCCTTTGAGGACGGACATCAGGTGCAGCGAGTCCTGGATGCGGTCCAGCAAAGTGCGGCTAACGACAGCATATGGACGGCCACCGCGTAAACCAGCGCGTTACAGACAGATCGAATCCAAAGTTTAGGAGTCCTGAGGTGACACATAATTTCACACTTTTCACAGGCCAGTGGGCCGACCTGCCACTGGAAGAAGTAGCTCGGCTTGCTTCTGAGTGGGGCTATGACGGTTTGGAGATCGCGGTCTCCGGAGAGCACCTTGACGCTTGGCGTTGGGATGATGACGAGTACATCTCAGAACGATTGGGCATATTAGAAAAATACGGTTTGAAAGTATGGACCATTTCTAATCATCTCAAGGGCCAGGCTGTGTGCGACAACCCGATTGACTTCCGCCATCAGGCAATCGTTGGCGATCGGGTTTGGGGCGACGGCGATGCTGAAGGAGTACGCCAGCGAGCCGCCGAGGAAATGAAAAATACCGCTCGGCTGGCGCAACGACTAGGTGTTGATACCGTCGTCGGTTTCACCGGATCTTCAATTTGGCAATATGTGGCGATGTTCCCGCCAGTGCCAGCTGAAGTGATCGATGCTGGCTACAAAGATTTCGCTGATCGATGGAATCCGATTCTTGACGTATTTGACGAGTGTGGCGTGAGATTTGCGCATGAGGTGCATCCCTCGGAGATTGCTTACGACTACTGGTCTACGGTGAAAACTCTTGAAGCCATCGGTCATCGCGAAGCATTCGGATTGAACTGGGATCCCAGCCATATGGTGTGGCAAGGGATCGATACCGTTGGATTCATCTCCGACTTTGCCGACCGGATCTATCACGTAGATTGCAAGGACACCCGAATGCGGATGGGCAATGGCCGCAATGGTGGTTTGGGATCGCACCTGCCCTGGGGCGATCCTCGACGTGGTTGGGACTTCGTCTCCGCGGGACGCGGTGATGTGCCATGGGAGGATGCGTTTAGGGCACTGACAGCAATCGGCTACGACGGTCCAATTTCTATCGAATGGGAAGACGCCGGCATGGATCGGCTTTATGGAGCTCCACAGGCTTTGGCCGCGCTGAAACAGTTGGATTTCCCTGCATCGTCGACTTCATTTGATGCGGCCTTCAAGCAAGACTGAGAAATTCGCATGGCTGATCCGCTGGAACCCGGTATCCAAATACAAATTGGGTACCGGGATCCAGCGGATTTTTGCGTTCGCCGCAGCTAAACAGGGGGTACTCGTCTTCAGATGCGGTTTTTCCGCGGCTAGTTTCCGCCAGCCAGATTAGTGGAGCCGGGCTTTGCCTCGGCGCCGCTGAGTACTCTGACGCAGAATTCAAGTGGCCCCGATGCCTTGGAAAATCCGAGCCACAGTCCGCAGCAGGCGGTGAGCGCGCACAAGATCCACCAAATCGTTGATGGCTCGAGGAAATTATCCAGCACGGGCAGCAGAACCAAGTGGCCTGCATACAAGGTCAGCGGGGCTCGTCCTGCGCCGGCAAGAACCCGGCCGAGCAGTCCGAGACGGGGCGCGATGAGCAATAGCAGCCCGATAACTGCCACGGCGCAGGCTGCGGCATGCACCGTGGCGAGCAGCCCGTTGCTGTGCCCGGTGGGCAGCCAGAGATATGCGGCATCTGCCAGATATGGGTCGAGGGATTTCCCGGGAAGCCGTCCGGTCGTAATCAGTGTTGGCACGAGGGTCGGGTCCGTTCGGGCGGCAGCGGCGATTTGCTCGACGTGGCCGAGGCTTGTGATGCGACCTGCAACGTAGCTGGCGATCGCCACGAGAGTACCAATCAGTACTAAGACACTTGCTGTTTTCCTGCTTCCCAGATCGCATTTGCCCAGGGCGATACCGAGCAACCCATAGCCAATCCAAACTAGAAGCGGGTAGTAGCCGGTGACGGTCAGATCTTGGAGGAGTAGCGCTGGGTGAAGGATGTCGGCAAAGCTGGGATTGTGTCCTAAAGACTGCCCTAACGCGTCGGCTGCCAACGGGCGCCAAATAATGGGGGAGAGAACCAGCCAAACTGCCGAGACTACCAAAATGGTTGCCCTTGAGAGCCTGAGAGTCAGAGGAAGCAACAGAAATAGTAGCCCATAGTGGACAAGAATGACTGCGATGCCTTCATTTATCGTCCCAATCACCATTCCGAGCACGGCAATAATTAATGCTCTCCGAGCAAGGACTGAGTAAATCTTAGGGTGGGAAAAGCCTTTGCGCGCCAGCGAATTGCTCATCAAAGTCAGCGACAATCCAGCCAGCACCATGAACAAAACCGAAGCCCGTCCAGAAGCTACAGCCCCGGTAAATGTTGGGGAGTAGGCCTCTGGACCGGTGTATTTGTACAGCGGGTAAACATGCGCGGCGAACATTCCCAGGATGGCCACAAGGCGGGCAATATCGACAGCCTGAATGCGTTGCGGCTTCCCCAAAATATGCATGGAAACATCGCACCACGGAAGAGGGGAAGGATGCCATAGCAACATGCGCGAGTGTAGATTTAAAACCATGGCTACAAGTGCAATTGATAATCAGGCATACCCGTTTGGCACCGTGCTCACTGCAATGGTCACCCCCTTCAATGATGCGGGGGAAGTCGACTACGCGCTCGCAGCTAAATTGGCCCAGAAGCTCGTCGACGATGGCTGCGACGGATTGGTCGTCACCGGCACTACCGGCGAGACTTCGACGTTGAGCGACGAAGAGAACATCCAGATGTTCCGCACTGTTGTCGCAGCTGTCGGCGACCGCGCTGCCGTGCTGGCCGGCTCCACCACCAACGACACCCGCCACTCGATCAAGCTCTCGCTCGCAGCGAAGGAAGCTGGCGTTGACGGTGTGCTGTTGACCACCCCGTACTACAACAAGCCAAGCCAGGCTGGCGTGATTGCCCACGTCAAGGCCATCGCTGAAGCTGTCGAACTGCCCATCATGCTCTACGACATTCCAGGTCGCACCGGAATCGCGCTGGCGCCCGAAACGATTATTGAACTCGCCAAGATTCCTCAGGTCATCGCGTTGAAGGACGCCAAGGCCGATTACCAGTCCACCACCACGGTGCTGGCCAACACCGACCTGCACGTGTATTCGGGCGACGATTCGCTGACTTTGCCGCTCATGGCAGCCGGTGCTGTCGGCGTGGTTTCGGTCACGGCTCACGTTGCTGCCGCGAAGTACCGTACGCTTGTTAATGCAATGCATGCAGGTGATTTGGCCACCGCACGCACCACACACTTTGAGCTGGACGCGATCCAGCGCGGCATCATGGGCCACATTCAGGGCGCCGTGGCCGCAAAATATGGACTTCACTGGCAGGGTGTCCTGCCGAACACCGTCGTCCGGCTGCCGCTTGTGGCACCGTCGGACGCAGAGCTCGATGCCATCCGCGCGGACCTACGTGAAGGTGGATGGGATCTGTAACGAAAGGGACTAACTACATATGACTGAGAGTTCAGTAGGTAAGGCCGACTCTGCACGTTTGCAGACGCCGGCTCGGCTGAAGAAGGGGACAATGCGAATTGTTCCCCTCGGCGGCCTGGGCGAAGTCGGCCGAAACATGACCGTCTTCGAACTCAACGGGAAACTGTTGATCGTCGACTGCGGTGTGCTCTTCCCCGAGGAGCACCAGCCTGGCGTGGATCTGATCCTGCCGGACTTCTCGTACATCAAGGACCGCTTGGACGATGTGGTGGGCGTTGTGCTCACCCACGGCCACGAGGACCACATCGGTGCAGTCCCTTACCTGTTGCGCCTGCGCGAAGACATCCCGCTGTATGGGTCGAAGCTGACCTTGGCCTTCGTCGAAGCGAAGCTGGCAGAGCACCGGATCAAGGCCAACACCAACATCGTGGTGGAAGGCGAGATCGCGCAGATCGGCAACTTCGAATGCGAATTTGTCGCCGTGAACCACTCGATCCCTGACGCACTGGCCGTGTTCCTGCGCACCGAAGCCGGCACCGTGCTGCACACCGGCGACTTCAAGATGGACCAGCTGCCGCTTGACGGCCGCATCACCGACCTTCGCCACTTCGCGCGTCTGGGCGAGGAAGGCGTGGACCTGTTCCTGCCTGACTCCACCAACGCCGAAGTGCCTGGCTTCACCGTGGCAGAACGCGAAATTGGCCCAGTGCTCGAAGCCAAGTTCGCTCGCGCCCGCCGCCGCATCATCGTCGCTTCCTTCTCCTCGCACGTTCACCGCGTGCAGCAGGTCCTGGATGCCGCCGCCATGCACGGTCGCAATGTGGCCTTCATCGGCCGCTCGATGGTCCGCAACATGGGCATCGCCGAACGCCTTGGCTACCTGGATATCCCTCAGGGTGTGCTGGTAGATCTCAAGCAGATCGATTCGCTGCCGGACCACAAGGTCGTATTGATGTCCACCGGTTCGCAGGGCGAGCCAATGGCCGCGCTATCGCGCATGGCCAACGGCGAACACAAGGTGCAGATCAACCCGGGGGACACCGTCATCCTGGCCTCCAGCCTGATCCCGGGCAACGAGAACTCGGTCTTCCGCGTGATCAACGGCCTGATGCGCTTGGGCGCCGAGGTCATCCACAAGGGCATGGCCAAGGTCCACGTTTCCGGCCACGCCTCGGCCGGCGAGCTGCTCTACTGCTACAACATCCTTCGCCCGAAGAATGTATTGCCGGTACACGGCGAAACCCGCCACCTGATCGCCAACGGCCGCCTGGCCGCGCAGTCCGGCGTGCCGGAAGAGAACGTGCTGCTGGCAGAAGACGGATCCGTCATCGACATGAAGGACGGCGTTGCCCAGCTCGTTGGCCAGGTAGAATGCGGTTATGTCTACGTTGACGGTTCCAAGGTCGGCACCATCACCGATGACGACCTCAAGGACCGAGTCACCCTGGGCGAGGAAGGCTTCATCTCGGTCATCACCGTGATCAACCGCCAGAACGGCACCATCATCTCCGGCCCGGATATCCACGCCCGCGGCGTGGCCGAAGAAGACTCGGTCTTCAACGAAATCAAGCCGAAGATCGCAGCCGCGATCGTGGAGGCGGTATCGAATAACCCGAACCACACCACGCACCAGCTGCAGCAGATCACGCGCCGTGTGATCGGCTCGTGGGTATCGCGCAAGCTGCGTCGCCGCCCGATGATCGTTCCGGTAGTTCTCGAAGCCTAGGCTTCAACCAAGAATGCCCCAAACCAGGTACCTGGTTTGGGGCATTGCTTGTCTCTGGGCTTTATGCGCTCGCTACGCCCTTGACCAGGCCGAGCAGCCCGGCAAGCTGCGCAGGCCGGTACGGTGCCATGCCAACCTCCTGGCCATCGCAGCCTTGCGGAGCGTTGGCATCCTGCCATTCATCGCACGCGATGCGCTGCAACACGCGACCGGTTTTCACTTCCATTTCGATCACCATTTCCCATTGGGCAGGGACCCAATGGCCCAATACCTTGCCAGTGCCGACTTCCAGCAGCGTCGCGGATTCCCACTCTTCCGTAGGAGCAGGCAGCGACTGGCTTGCTGCAGCGGGCGCGGCAAGTGCCAGCGACGAGGTGAGCAGGGCCGGGGCGAGCATAAGCAGGGCGCGAATCTTCATGGTGATCCTTCAAGTTGGTGATGACGACAATCCGATCCTACTTTTGACCAGTAGATTATTCTTCCGCTGATCATCCAGTTGGTCCGCGTGTTGGTCCTGTCCTTTGTGTCGTGAAGCTGCTTTATGGTGCAGAATTATCTTCAAAGCCATCATGAGGAGTCGGCACGTGATCGAATTCGAAAATATTTCCAAGCACTATCCAGATGGCACCGTTGCGGTCAGCGACTTCAACCTGCAAATCCCCGCCCACAGTTCGACCGTCTTTGTCGGATCCTCCGGTTGCGGCAAGACGACCCTGCTGCGGATGATCAACCGCATGGTGGATCCCAGTGCAGGCGCGGTACGCATCGACGGAGAAGATATCTCGGCTAAGAATGCTGTGGAATTGCGCCGGAGCATTGGCTACGTCATGCAGAATTCGGGGCTGCTCCCGCACTTCACCGTCACAGAGAATATCGCAACAGTCCCGCGCTTGATGGGGGAGTCGAGGAAGTCCACGCGTCGTCGAGCCCTGGAGCTGATGGAGACGGTCGGGCTTTCTGATTCCATGGCCGACAGGTATCCTCACCAGTTATCCGGAGGCCAGCAGCAGCGCGTCGGCGTAGCCCGCGGCTTGGCTTCGGACCCCAATATCCTGCTGATGGATGAGCCTTTTGGTGCAGTGGACCCGATCGTCCGCACCGAACTGCAGAACGAGCTGCTGAGATTGCAGAAGGAACTGGACAAGACGATCGTTTTTGTCACCCACGACATCGACGAAGCGTTCTTGCTGGGGGACCAGGTAGTCATCCTCGCCGCAGGCGCCCAGAAACTGCAAGTGGGCACTCCGAGCGAAATCATAGAGAATCCCGCCAACGATTTTGTCTCTTCCTTCATCGGCGCCGAGCGCGGATCCAGGGCGCTGAGTGTCAAGCAGACGGCGCACGGCCCGGTATTGGTTGACGCCCAGGGCCGCACGCAAGGCCGCCTGGTTGAGGATGGACCGCGTTAATGACCTGGATTTCAGAAAACCTGGCCTTGATTGCTTCACTCTCCATCGAGCACCTGCGCCAGTCGTTGATCGCGATCCTGATCGGGTTCGTGCTGTCCATCCCGCTGGGCTGGATTGCCTGGCGCTACAAATTGGTCGGCGGACCGCTCGTCACGCTGACAGGATTGCTCTACACCATTCCCTCGCTGGCTTTGCTGATGATTCTTCCGGTGATCACCGGAATGAGCGCCATCAGCGAAGCGAACTTGATTATCGCTCTGAGCATCTATGCGGTGGCCATCATGGTCCGGGGCGTCGTGGACGGACTGAACTCGGTGGATTCGGCAGCGCGTTCGGCAGCCACTGCCATGGGCTATGGCAACGCTCGCCGCTTCTTCGCCGTGGATCTGCCCTTGGCCGGACCGGTCATCCTGGCGGGGCTTCGAGTGACTGCGGTGAGCACGATTTCGCTAGCCACAGTGGGAATCCTGGTCGGTGTCACGAACCTTGGCTACTTGTTCACCAACGGCCTGCAGCGGCGCATCATCATCGAGGTGTTTTCGGGCCTGATGGCGGTGGCTCTCATTGCCTTGATCGTTGACCTGCTCCTGGTTCTGTTGGGCCGCTGGCTCATGCCCTGGAGCCGGCAAAATCCGCAACAGAAGGCCAGAAGCTCGTCGAACAGTGAGCAGGTGGTTGCCTCATGAACCTACTCGTTGAAGCATTCAAATGGCTATTCGCCCCCGAACAATGGGAAGGCAAAGACGGGCTACATGCGCTGCTGGGGCAGCATCTGCTCTTCACCATGCTCTCGATTGTCATCGCCGGAATCATCGCCATCCCTGTCGGATGGGCCATTGGCCATACCGGCAAGGGGCGCGAGATCGCGGTGGCAGCCGCGGGCGTTGCCCGCGCAGTGCCTTCTTTCGGCCTGCTGATCTTGTTGGTTCTGCTTTTCGGCGTCACCCATAAGCCGGCAGCGGCGCTCGTGGCATTTGTTGTCCTCGCCATACCCTCGTTGCTCGCCGGAGCCTATACCGGATTCGAGGCCATCGATCGAAAAACCGTCGATGCGGCCCGGGCTATGGGAATGACTGAATGGCAGATCTTGTTGAAGGTTGAGATCCCTTTGGGGCTTTCCCTGCTGCTCGGAGGAATTCGGGCGGCGACCTTGCAGGTGGTAGCGACGGTAACGATCGCAGCCTATGTGAACCTCGGGGGACTGGGACTTCCAATCATTACCGGGTTGAACCTGCGCCGATTCGACATGGTGCTCGGTGGCGCATTGATGGTTGCGGTGCTGGCGCTGCTGCTTGATTTGCTACTTGCACTAGCCCAGAAGGCCTCCGTCCCACGTGGACTAGGCTTCTCGAAGACGACAACTAAAAAGCACAAAGCGGATCACTCAAAAGCGGAAGATAAGGAACTGACATGAAAATCAAACAGGTGGCGCGCGCGGCGGCAGTGGCGGCCGCGGGGTCTTTGGCTTTGGCCGGATGCTCCAGCTCGGATCCGCTAGCGACGCAGAGCAGTTCCGAGAAGTCGGGATCCGAAAAAGTCGTTGTGGGTTCGCAGGCCTACTATTCCAACGAGATCGTCGCTGAAATCTACGCGCAGGCTCTTGAGAATTCAGGCTTGGAAGTCGAACGCCAGTTCAACATCGGACAGCGCGATGCCTACATGCCTCAGCTGGAGAATGGCAGCATCAATGTCTTCCCTGAGTACACCGGCAATCTGCTCCAGTTCTTCAAGGAAGATACCAAGGCGCGTTCATCCGAAGATGTCTACAAGGAACTGGAGAAGGAGCTTCCTGAGTCGCTGGCAGTCCTCGATGAGGCTGAAGCTTCTGACCAGGACTCCTACACGGTGACCCGCAAATTTGCGCAGGACAACAACCTGAAGAGCATCGAGGATCTAGCGAAGGCCAAGGACCAGCTGACCCTTGGCGGCCCGCCTGAACTGGCAGAGCGCCCCTACGGGCCGAAGGGCCTGGAGAGCACCTACGGCGTGAAGGCCGAGTTCTCGGCGACCGGTGACACCACGGTGGAAGATCTTGTGGCCGGTACGGTCAACGTGGCCAATGTGTTCACCGCTGATCCACGCATCAAGACCGAAGACCTTGTTGTGCTTGAGGACCCCAAGTCCCTCTTCCTGGCCTCGAATGTCGTTCCGGTGGTCACCGCGGATCAGTCGTCGAAGCTCGGGGAGGTCTTGAACCCGGTCAGCGAAAAGCTCACCGCCCAGGAGCTGATTGACCTGAACGTCCAGAGCACTGTCGATAAGAAGTCGGCTGCTGATATCGCCAAATCGTGGCTCTCGGAGCAGGGCCTCTAGGCACAGCACCGCTGCGATAAGCGATTTTATCCAGCGGCCAGCCACCGGATCAGATACCAGTGGCTGGCCGCTGGATTGCTTTAACACCACCTCAACCCGGCGAATCATTGCCAGGGTGATAACCTCCGGGAAGAGCAATCCGTCACCCTGAAAGGGACTTAGCAAGATGACTTCCACTGCTGTTTCGATAGACAAGCACTACGATTTGATCATTCTCGGCACAGGTTCGGGCAATTCGATTCCCGGCCCCGAATTCGACGACAAATCCATTGCCATCATCGAAAAGGGAACCTTCGGAGGCACTTGCCTCAACGTTGGCTGCATCCCAACCAAGATGTACGTCTATGCCGCCGATACCGCATTGGAAACCCGCGAGGCCTCGCGCTTGGGAATCGATGCCCAAGTGAATTCGGTGGATTGGCCAGGCATCGTCAATCGAGTTTTTGATCAGCGGATCGATCTCATCGCCAGAGGCGGAGAAGAATATCGCCGAGGGGATAAGACCCCGAACATCGACGTTTATGACCAGCATGCCCGGTTCGTCGCCGAGCGGACGCTCAAGACCGGACGGGGAGCGGAAGAGCTGACTATCAGCGCGGATCAGATCGTTCTGGCCGCCGGATCCCGTCCTTTCATCCCCGAAGTGATTGCTGAAAGCGGTGTCCATTTCCATACCAATGAAGACATCATGCGCCTGGCCCGGCAGCCGGAATCGATAGTGATCGTCGGTGGCGGATATATCGCCATGGAATTCGCTCATGTCTTCGAAGCCCTGGGCACCAAGGTGAGCATCATTGCCCGCTCAGAACTGCTGCGCCATCTGGATACCGACCTGCGTGAACCCTTTAATGAGCTGGCCGCGCAACGCTACGATGTGCACCGCGGCAAGAACATCACGGGGGTCAGCCAAGACAGCCACGGGATTACCGTGACACTGGATGATGAATCAACCGTTAGCGCCGAGGTGCTGTTGGTGGCCACAGGGCGCATTCCCAACGGCGACGAACTCGACGTGGAACGCGCCGGCATCAAAGCCGAGGACGGTCGCATCAGCGTTGACGAATTTGGCCGGTCCACCTCTGCCCAGGGCATCTGGGCATTAGGTGATGTCTCATCTCCGTACATGCTCAAGCACGTGGCTAACGCGGAGATGCGCGCAGTGCGGCACAACCTGCTCAACCCGCAGAACATGAAAAAGATGCCACATGACCATGTCCCGGCCGCCGTGTTCACCCATCCGCAAATCGCCTATGTAGGCATGACGGAGGACGAAGCCCGCAAAGCAGGGCATGAGGTCACGGTCAAAGTGCAAAAGTTCGGTGATGTGGCCTACGGCTGGGCCATGGAAGATCAAAGCGGGCTGGCCAAGCTGATCGCTGATAGGAACACTGGCAAACTGCTTGGTGCCCACTACATGGGGCCGCAGGCCTCGACGTTGATCCAGCAGATGATCACGGTGATGGCGTTCGATTTGGATGTGCGCGAAGTCGCCACCGAGCAATACTGGATCCACCCTGCGCTACCGGAAGTCACGGAAAATGCTCTCTTGGGATTGGACTTCTCGTAGCCCCAATTGGATGTGATCAGTTGTAGATCGCGCCTAGCCAACATATGTTTGAGGTGTGGGACTGGAGCCTGCCGGGATCGACGCGACATAACCGCCGCGGCTCGGCGAGCGAAGGTTGCCTGAGAGGCATCGGGGATAAGACCGAGGAGGAAAAATGAAGTTGAACAGTCGTCTTGCCACATGTGCGATGGCCGGCCTCCTGGCCTGTGTGATGGGATTGGCCGCCGTGCCAGCGGCCCAGGCGAGCAACAAGACCTACACCCAACCGGTGGCCAGCGCCGGTACCTGCGCCACCATGGAAACCGCCACCGTCGCGGCTTTCAAGTCATCGGGCTACAAAGTCAGAAAACATGCTTGCCTCAAAAGCGCTGGCGGCTACACTTTGGTGATCGGCTATTCGAAATAGGCCAGCCGCCAATTACGTGATCATTCTCTAGCTCTCGCCAAACCCCGTGCAGACGTGTAAATTCGGGGCGCATACAGCTGTTGGCGATACGCTAGAACTATGGCCCCACGTACTCAGTCTCAGGGGACGAAGAAGCCGGCGACGCGTAAACCCAAGGCGTCCAGCTCTTCGTCCTCCAAGAAAACGCCCGAGAATCCGGAACAGGAACTCGCCCTGCCCTTACGCGCCCTGCGCAGCGTATGGATGGGCATCGCCCGGATTTTTGGTGGCGCCTTCCGCCGCATCGGCGGAACGGTCAGCCCTGACTACGAACTGCGCCGCGACGGCACAGGACTTTTCCTCGCCCTGATCGCCATCACCGTGGCCATCATCGAATGGTGGGGACTGCGCGAATCAGGCTGGTTCGGCCAAGGAGTGCACGCCGTCGTCGGCGGCACCCTGGGCTTCATGGCCGTGCTGCTGCCGGTGATCTTGTTTATCGGGGCCTTCCGGCTCTTCCGCTACCCGGAAGCAGTGACGGCTAATAACCGCATCGGCATCGGCCTGCTGATCATGACGCTCTCCGGCTCATCCATCGCGTCGCTGGCCCAAGGGTCGCCAGCGGTCACCGATGACTTCGAGGTCTTGTGGAATGCCGGCGGCATGGCTGGCTCCATTCTCGGAACACCATTGGGCTTGCTGATCACGGTTCCCGGTGCCATGGCCGTGTTCATCTTCCTGGCATTCATGTCCCTGTTGATTGTCACTGCAACACCATTCACCCAGATTCCACAGCGAATCCGCGCCGGCTACAACCGCCTGCTGGGCCAGGACCCGAATGCGCCCAAGCCTGCACGCCAGAGCGCTCCGGCCGAATTGGATCCGACGCGCGAAGAGCACGACCAGTCCTATCTCTACCCTGAAGACGAGCCAGTAGCGCCCGCGCCGAAAAAGAAGAAGCCAGGATTCTTCGAACGCCGCGCTGCCGCGGCCCGCCAGGTCACCGAGGTCTACGACGTGGACGGCCACGAAAGCTCCGAGCGCCCGGGTGATGTCGCCTACGACAAGGCCGTCATTGAACCAGAAGACTTCTCTGAAGCTTCGACGACCTCGCTGCCGGTCAGCAACCGCAATTCCGGCAAGATCTTCGACGCCGATGAAGCCGCTACCCAGGCCATCGCCCGTCCGGACTTCGATGGCCCCGACGCCACCGAAGCCGCCACCCAGGCCATCCCGGCCGCGTCGACGCCCAAGTCTGCCGGCCCGCCTCCAGGTGTGAAGCGCCCGACCAAGGCCGAAAGCGAAATGGCCGAGATCATGGCCAACATCGGACTGAATGCAGAGCCAGAGGCCACCACCTCCGCCATGGACCAGGTATCCTCGCGGGCCGCCGGCCTCTCGGCCAGCCCGCAGGCACCGATCCCGGCGCGCAGCGAGCAGCTGCAGCTCTCAGGCGACGTCACCTACACCTTGCCAGAAGACAGCTACCTGCCCGCCGGTCCGCCCGCCAAGGAAGCATCGGAAGCCAACCAGGTGGTAGTCGACGCCCTGACCAACACCCTGCAGCAGTTCAAGGTCGACGCCCAGGTCACCGGATTCTCCCGTGGCCCGACGGTGACCCGCTACGAAATCGAGCTGTCTCCGGGCACCAAGGTGGAGAAGGTCACGGCCCTGGCCAAGAACATCTCCTACGCGGTGGCCTCCTCGGACGTTCGCATCCTTTCGCCGATCCCAGGCAAGTCCGCCATCGGCATCGAGATCCCGAACACCGACAAGGAAGTTGTCGCCCTCGGCGACGTGCTGCGCAGCAACAATGCCCGCAAGACCGAACATCCGATGGTGATGGGCGTGGGCAAGGACGTGGAAGGCGGCTTTGTCGTCGCCAATCTGGCCAAGATGCCGCACCTGTTGGTGGCAGGTGCCACCGGTGCAGGTAAGTCCTCGTTCGTGAACTCGATGATCACCTCGATCCTGATGCGCGCCACCCCGGATGAAGTGCGAATGGTCATGGTCGACCCCAAGCGCGTGGAACTCACCGCCTATGAGGGCGTGCCGCACCTGATCACTCCGATCATCACCAACCCCAAGAAGGCCGCCGAAGCCTTGCAGTGGGTGGTCCGCGAAATGGACACCCGCTACGACGATCTGGCGAACTTCGGATACAAGCACATCGACGACTTCAACAAGGCCGTCAAAGCTGGCAAGGTCCATCCGCCTGAGGGCTCGCAGCGCGTGCTCAAGCCGTACCCGTACCTCTTGGTGATCGTGGACGAGCTCGCCGACCTGATGATGGTCGCTCCGCGCGATGTGGAAGAGTCGATCGTTCGCATCACCCAGCTGGCTCGTGCCGCCGGTATCCACCTGGTGCTTGCGACCCAGCGTCCATCGGTGGATGTGGTCACCGGTTTGATCAAGGCCAACGTGCCTTCGCGCATGGCCTTCGCGACCTCTTCGGTCACCGACTCCCGCGTGGTCCTGGACCAGCCGGGCGCCGAAAAGCTGCTGGGCCAGGGTGACGCGCTGTTCCTGCCGATGGGCACCTCCAAGCCGATGCGTGTGCAGGGCGCCTGGGTGACCGAGTCCGAGATCCAGCGCGTGGTCGAACACGTCAAGACACAGCTGGCCCCGGAATACCGGGAAGATGTCATTCCGGCCGCCGAGAAGAAGAAGCAAATCGACGAGGACATCGGAGACGATCTGGACCTGCTGCTGCAGGCCACCGAGCTCGTGGTCACCAGCCAGTTCGGTTCCACCTCGATGCTGCAGCGCAAGCTGCGTGTCGGCTTCGCCAAGGCAGGACGCCTGATGGACTTGATGGAATCGCGCGGAGTGGTGGGCCCTTCCGAGGGTTCCAAGGCCCGCGACGTGCTCATCCAGCCCGATGACCTGCCGATGGTCCTGGCCGCCATGCGCGGCGATGATCCTGCCACCACCGCGCCGTCGGCCACCGAAGCCGCGCTGGTGCAGGAAGCCAATGTGAACCACGCAGATCCGGTGGCCGAGTACGCCGAAGACCTGGTGGCCAAGGATCTGGATGATCGCCCGCAAGCCGTTGACTACTTCGACGGCTCCGACGAACCCGGCGAAGACGCCTGGGACCTGACAGGAAGAAACTAGAACCCATGAGCGAGCAAGCTGGCCACGGCGCCCAGCCACCGGTACCGACGCTGAACATCGCCAATGTGCTCACGACCATCCGCATCATCATGGTGCCCTTCTTCGTCTGGGCGCTGCTGGCCGATGATTCGCAGCAGGGGCTCTGGCGCTGGGTTGCCCTGGTGCTGTTCGTCCTGGCCATGTACACGGACAAGCTGGATGGGGACCTGGCGCGCAGCCGCGGGCTGATCACCAACTTCGGCAAGATCGCCGACCCGATCGCCGATAAGCTGCTCACCGGATCCGCGCTCGTCTGCTTCTCGATCCTGGCGGAGCTTCCATGGTGGGTCACCATCGTGATCCTGGTTCGCGAATGGGGCATCACCCTGCTGCGCGTTGTGGTCATCCGCTATGGGGTCATTGCCGCGAATATGGGCGGCAAGGTCAAGACCGTTCTGCAGTCGGTCGTGATCGGCCTCTACCTGCTTCCGTACACGCAGACCATCGAATGGCTGCACACCGTTGCCTGGTATCTGATGATGCTGACCGTGGCGGTGACGGTGGTGACCGGCGTGGAGTACCTGATCAAGGCCGGCCAGCTGGTCGCCGCTTCCAAGAAGCAGAAGTAGGACCCGGGCCATGATGAAGCCGCAGGCCCCCATCGTCATTGCCGCAGCCATTGAACAGGATGTTCAGCTGGCTACGGCAGAGTCCCTCACTGCTGGGATGATCGCCGCCCGCTTGGCCGAGGTGCCTGGCGCATCGGCCGTGCTGCGTGGGGGAGTTGTCAGCTATTCATCCGATGTGAAGCGGGAGCTGCTCGGCGTTGACGCGCAGCTGCTCGAAGCCCAGGGGTCGGTTGATCCCGAGGTTGCTCGGCAGATGGCGATCGGCGCGCTGCAGGCTTGCGGTGCGGATCTGGCCGTCTCGGCCACGGGAGTTGCCGGACCGGACACACATGACGGCAAGGCTGTCGGGACGGTCTACATCGGCTGGGCCAAGGGCGAAGAATCGGGATCCAAAGTTCATCACTTTGTTGGTGACCGAGCGCAGATTCGCGAGCAAAGCGCCACTGCGGCACTTCAACAGTTGGCTACCATCTTGAATAAAGCTTCTTCACAGTAAGACGCGTAAGACTATTTCTCCCGAGATATTTCGCAAAAATCGTGCTTTATGTGGCATGTGTCGCATTTTTCAGATTAGGCTGAGGATCGGGGAACAAAATCGTATGACCCGCCGTTGTACGAATTACAGGGCCGCAAGGATGGCCCCCGTATTAAACAGATCTTCGAGATGGACCCAGGAGCAAAGGCTAAATTTATGGTCAAGCAACCCGTTACTGTCAATGGTGTTGTCCGTTGGCGCGATATGGGAGAAGCCCATACGGTCCAGCCCGAGAAGGAGGAGCACAAAATGGTAGTACTCCGTCATGAAATCGGCGATGTTCTGCGCGACGTCCGTCAGCGCCAAGGACGAACCCTTCGCGAGGTTTCACATAGCGCCCGAGTTTCCCTCGGATATCTTTCCGAAGTTGAACGCGGTCAGAAAGAAGCATCCTCGGAGCTGCTTTCCTCGATCTGCGTGGCGCTAGAAATTCCCCTGTCCCTGATGCTCCGTGAGGTATCCGAGCGTGTAGCACTGGCTGAAGGTATCGCCATCCCTGATACCGTGCCTACCGACATGGCCAACGAGTTCGCTGACAAGAGCGCCGGAAAGCCATTGGCTTCGGTCTAAGTCCAAAAAAATCTTATGGTGTCCGCTACTCAGTAATCGAGTTTTCCGGATCCGCACAAGGAGCCCACGCTCACCGCGTGGGCTCCTTGCCTATGTCATGGGAGAATAACTAGGTGAAAATCAGCGATTTCTGGCGCAACATGGAGGCCGAGTTCGGGCCGCGGTACTCGCACGTCCTAGCCGACTCCATGGCGCTGACCGAACTTGAGAGCCTTACGCCTTCCGAGGCATTGAACAAGGGCATCAAGCCCAAGCAAATCTGGGAAGCGCTATGCCGCGCCCAGGATGTTCCCGCAGAGCGCTGGCTGGGTGTGGATATCGAACCAAAGGATTCCTAGCCATACAACTCGAAAATTGTGTTTTCGAAACTTCGAAAATGCCGTGTTGGATTTCGAACATCTGTTCGGATATGGTTATCCTAGAAACAACGCAGGAAACTGCACCAAAAACTTAAGCACTGAGATTGTCCACACTGGCGGGCTATCGGGGTCCAAAGTGTCGGTGGACGAGCATACTGTCTACAGCAGGACATAAATCATGAGCAGGTCGCTATCGGCTTGCACGAGCAAAGGTGAACCATGGCAGCAAATAATGATCGAGAAAAGGCACTAGAGGCTGTCCTCGGCCAAATTGACAAGGCCTATGGCAAGGGCTCGGTCATGCGCCTGGGCGATGAAACCCGTGCGCCTATTGAAGTGATCCCAACCGGTTCGGTCGCATTGGATGTCGCTCTGGGAATTGGCGGCCTGCCACGCGGACGTGTCGTAGAAATCTACGGCCCGGAATCTTCGGGTAAGACCACCGTGGCACTGCATGCTGTTGCCAGCGCGCAGAAGGCTGGCGGCGTCGCCGCTTTCATCGATGCTGAGCACGCCTTGGATCCGGAATACGCCAAGAAGCTCGGCGTAGATACCGATGCGCTTCTGGTTTCCCAGCCGGATACCGGTGAACAGGCACTGGAAATCATGGATATGCTCGTAGGCTCCGGCGCGTTGGACATCATCGTTATCGACTCCGTGGCAGCACTGGTACCACGTGCCGAAATCGAAGGCGAAATGGGCGATAGCCACGTCGGTCTTCAGGCTCGACTGATGTCGCAGGCTCTGCGCAAGATCACCGGTCGCCTGTCGGCATCCAAGACCACTGCGATCTTCATCAACCAGCTGCGTGAAAAGATCGGCGTCTTCTTCGGCAGCCCTGAGACCACCACCGGTGGTAAGGCCCTGAAGTTCTACGCTTCGGTTCGTATCGATATTCGCCGCATTGAAACCCTGAAAGAGGGCACCAACCCAGTGGGTAACCGTACCCGCTGCAAGGTCGTCAAGAACAAGATGGCTCCTCCTTTCAAGCAGGCTGAATTCGACATCCTCTACGGTCACGGAATCTCGCGCGAAGGCTCGCTGATCGACATGGGTGTTGAGCATAACCTGGTCAAGAAGTCCGGTGCATGGTTCACCTACGATGGAGACCAGCTGGGCCAGGGCAAGGAAAATGCCCGTCGCTTCCTGCGCGATAACCCAGACCTGTCTGACGAACTCGAGCGTCAGATCTTGCAGAAGCTTGGCGTCCTGCCAAAGGACGAAGTTGAAGAAGACGAGACAGAACTGCGAGTTGTCGAGGGCGACAAGTAGTGTCCTCAAACTTCCAACGACGTAGCGTCCGCCCCGGAAACAAATCCGGGTCGGACGCTACGTCCGTTTCGAAAGAGTTTCAAGGAAGCTTTGACGATATGCCGGATTGGGCGAAGCCTGATCCACAAGAAATGCAGGACCGCGGTGAAAAGCCGAGAAGCGGTGGATCAACCGAATCGAGACTTCCTGAACGCGGTAATCGCCGCATCATCATTCCTGCGCCGGCAGAGAGCAAAAAGCCGGAGAGCGTTGATGAACTGCGCGCGGCGATGGAACGCATCGTTGCCGCTCCGGCCCCAGAGAAGCCCTCGAAAAAGGAACGACGCGAGGCGCGCGAAGCTCGCAAGGTTGCCCGGGAATCTGGGGAGACTGAAGAGCTGACCGACGAGCAATGGCGTGAGAAGGCACGAGGCATCCTGCTGCGCCAGCTCACCGCAAGCGATAAGACCGCAAAGCAGCTCAAAGACAAGCTGCTGGAAAAAGACTGCCCGGAGGATATCGCCGACGAAGTCATCGAGCGATATGCAGAAATCAACCTCGTTGATGACCAGCGTTTTGCCAAGTCCTGGGTCGTCACCCGGGCCCGCTCTCGAGGACTCGCTCGCGGGGCCATCAAACACGAACTGCGTTCCAAAGGCGTAGACGATGAGCTCGCGGCCGAGGCCCTGGAGCAAATTGATGATGAAGCCGAGGAGCAGCGAGCCCGGGAGCTGGTGCGCGCCAAGCTTCGCCCGGAATCAATGGGAGCGGACCGGGATAAGGCCCTGCGCCGCTTGGTCGGAATGCTTGGGCGCAAAGGCTATAACGGTTCCATGGCGTTCAAGGTAGCCCGTGAGGAATGGGAAGAGCGATTCAGGTCTGTTGACTAGCGGTTCTTCCGGCCTCGTGTTGGCCCCTTGCCCAACCGGAACAGCCAGTCGTCGAGACTTTGGTATACCCATAGGCAGATCGCGGCAATTCCAACTAATGCAGAACCCACGCCAACGTTGAAAAGCAGATCATCTGTTTTGTAATCAATTGGCGGGATGACGCCGATGATGATCGGAATGGCAAAAAGGAATAGGGCAGTGAGCGAAGCCATCCACCAGTGGAATACCTTCATTGAGTGCGACAGGGGAAGCGAAGCCCGCTTTGAAGGCTTGCTGGCTTGTCCTCCAGAGTTTTCTCCCATGGGGCGGTGCAATCCTTTGAATCGTCAACAGGTGGAACAACTCGACTCTATCGGAAATTGTCGACGACAAGCATGGGTTTATCCACGAGCATCAGGCTCCGATAGGAAAGCATTCTCCCTAGGGTTGCCTACATTTCAGCTCCTTGGAAATTTCGGTAATCTTGGAGGGTGACTGAGCAACAAACCGTGAGCAACCCGGCAACTGAAGAATCGTCGCGTACCTATGAAGTACGCACCTTCGGCTGCCAGATGAACGTCCATGATTCCGAACGCCTTTCGGGCCTTTTGGAAGACGCTGGACTAAGCCGCAAGCCCGAAGAGCTCAATGATGACGTCGCTGACGTCGTCGTCTTCAACACCTGCGCCGTTCGGGAAAACGCGGATAACAAGCTCTACGGAAACCTCGGCATACTCAAGAACATCAAAGCCGAACGCCCCGGGATGCAGATCGCAGTCGGAGGCTGCCTGGCGCAGAAAGACCGCGACACCATCTTGAAAAAGGCCCCTTGGGTCGATGTGGTCTTCGGTACCCACAACATCGGTTCATTGCCTACCTTGCTGGCACGTTCCGAGCACAACAAGAAGGCAGAACTCGAGATCCTCGAGTCCCTGGATGTCTTCCCATCGACGTTGCCAACACGACGCGAGTCGGTATACGCGGGTTGGGTATCCATCTCGGTGGGCTGCAACAACACCTGCACTTTCTGCATCGTCCCGTCCTTGCGAGGCAAGGAACGAGACCGCCGTCCCGGCGAGATCCTGGCTGAGATCCAAGCGCTGGTAGATGACGGCGCCATCGAAGTAACCCTGCTGGGTCAGAACGTGAACTCATACGGCGTTGAATTCGGCGACCGCCTGGCCTTCGGCAAGCTCCTGCGCGCGTGCGGCGAAATCGAAGGGCTCGAACGCGTTCGCTTCACCAGCCCGCACCCGGCTGCATTCACCGACGACGTCATCGAGGCCATGGCCGAAACGCCCAACGTGATGCCACAGCTGCACATGCCATTGCAGTCCGGCTCCGACAAGGTACTCAAGGAAATGCGTCGCTCCTACCGTTCCAAGAAGTTCCTCGGAATCCTGGACAAGGTGCGAGAACGCATTCCCCACGCCGCGATCACCACCGACATCATTGTCGGTTTCCCCGGAGAAACCGAAGAAGACTTCCAAGCGACCTTGGACGTCGTTGAGGCGTCGCGCTTCTCCTCGGCATTCACCTTCCAGTACTCCAAACGCCCGGGGACTCCCGCGGCCAGCCTTGAAGATCAACTGCCAAAAGCTGTCGTCCAAAAACGCTATGAGCGTCTTACCGCATTGCAGGATCGTATCGCCAAGGAAGAAAACGCGAAGCAACTGGGACGCACCGTGGAGGTCATGGTGACAGAACAGTCCGGGCGCAAGGCTGAGGAAACCCATCGCCTCGCTGGCCGTGCGCAGGATCAGCGGCTCGTGCACTTCTCTGTGCCTGAGGGCGCTGAAACGCCGCGACCAGGCGATCTGGTGACTTTGCCGGTGACTGAAGTTGCGGCCTTCCACCTCATCTCGGATCCAAGCATTGACCAATACTCGTTGCGCCGTTCCCGCGCCGGCGATGCGTGGGACCGATCCCAGGCAGAAAGCTGTGGCGTTCCAACTCCAGGCGCCAGCAACGCGGCGGGACGAACGAACCTTGGCATGCCGACCCTCAAGGTGCGCAGCTAACCCGATGACCGCTACTAATTTGCCGGTCATCGCCATCGTCGGACCCACCGGAACCGGTAAATCGGACCTGGCAATTGCACTGGCCCAGGAACTGGGCGGGGAAATCGTCAATTCCGATGCACTGCAGTTCTATCGCGGAATGGATATCGGTACGGCGAAACTGCCGGTTTCCGAACGCGGGGGCGTAGAGCATCATTTGATGGACATCCTGGACATTACGGAAGAGGCTTCAGTCGCTGCCTTCCAGGAGCAAGCGCGAGCACAATTCAGCCGCATTCGTGCCCGAGGCAAAGTGCCGGTTATGGTTGGCGGGTCAGGGCTCTATGTCCGCGCAGCGCTGGACGTCATCGATTTTCCGCCTACTGATCCGGCCGTCAGGAAGAGGCTGGAAGCAGAAGTGGAGCAGCAGGGCGATGGGGAGCTTCGCCGCCGCCTCGCCGCTGTGGACCCGGAGTCGGCGGCACGCAACCTGGATTTGCGCCGAGCCATCAGGGCGCTGGAGGTCTATGAAATCTCCGCGCGTCCGTTCAGCTCCTACATGCCACAGCGCGAGTACATCGCCCCGGCACTGCAGATCGGACTAAATTATGATCGCCCCGCGTTGCATGAAGCATTGGAAGCACGTGTGTACAAAATGGATGCGATGGGCTTGGCTGAAGAAGTAGCCGGATTGCTCGAACGCGGCTTGCGCGACGGCAAGACAGCCTCGCGTGCCATTGGATACCAGCAGTACACAGATTATCTAGACGGGACCGTTACCAGGGCTGAAGCCATCAGCCAGACGGTGATAGCTACCAGGAAATTTGCCCGACGCCAGATCACATGGTTCAACGCAGACCCACGGGTCAGCTGGTTGAACCCCACCGAGCCGGACCTCATTGGCAAGGCACTTGCCTTGATCGGCAAGTCGTAAGAGGAACCACCATGCAAGGAGCATCGATGTACAGCACCGAACTGGGCCAATTGGCGGGACAGACCTTCGCCAAGGGACACGCCACCGGAAACGACTTCGTTTTGATAGCGGACCCGGAAGCCGCGGTGGAGCTAACCGCTGAGCAGGTCGCAGCGCTGTGCCATCGACGCTTCGGCATTGGCGGCGACGGGCTCATCCGCGCAGTTCCGACCGCCAAAGTGCCCGGATACGAACAGCAGGTGACCGAGAATCCTGAGGCCTACTGGTTCATGGACTACCGCAACAGCGATGGGTCCATCGCCGAAATGTGCGGCAATGGGGTGCGCGCCTTCGCCCATTTCCTGATTGCTGAAGGCCTCGTGGATCTTCAGATTGGCCAGAGCATCTTCATCGGGAGCCGCGCTGGTATCAAGACCATCACCCGGCTTGTCGAAGGCTACGCGGTGAATCTGGGGCCGTGGGGACTGATCTTCGAGGACAAGGCAGAAGCAGACTCCATCGATTCCATGGTCAAGCCTCGTGGCTGGGAGCAAGCCGTTCCAGCCTTGAGCATCACCATGGGCAACCCGCACACGGTAGTAGCCCTGCCCGATCTCGACATGCTCGAAAGCCTTGACCTGTTTGTCGAACCAGAAGTCGCGCCCAAGCCGGCGAACGGCACCAACGTCGAGTTCGTGGTTCCCAATGAGCCCCTGATCGAAGAAGACGGCGTGGCACAGGTGACGATGCGCGTTCACGAACGTGGCGTAGGGGAGACGCTGTCCTGCGGTACTGGTGCCTGTGCGGCAGCTGCGGCCGTTCGCTATTGGGCCCGCGGCACTGCGCTGATCAACCAGTGGGCCGTGTCGGTTCCAGGCGGTGTGGTCGGCGTTGAATTCCGCGCCAACGAACGCGGTGGCGAAGACACGATCCTTTCGGGTCCCGCGGAGTTAGTGGCTCGTGGCGTTATTGGCTCCAAATAGCAGGCAGAACCAAAAACTGCAGGCATCTGTCCTCTGGACGGATGCCTGCAGTCGTCTAAAAGGTGAACTAAGCGGGGCGCGAAACCTTCAACACGCGGAAGGCCTTGGCCGTGGCCTCACGCGTTACGGACCAATCGGAGGGAAGCTGGTCGATCAGCCATTTCTGCAGCGAATCACTTCCCAGATTCTTTTGCACGACCAGCCATGCTTCTCCGCCGGCTGCAAGTCGAGGCAGCCAAAGCATCAGCAGCTCGTGCAAGGCTTCCTTGCCGATGCGGATGGGCGGATTGGACCAGATCGTATCGAATTCGAGTTCTGCATCCACGGAATCGGGGGTCCCGACAACGACGTTGTCCAGGCCCAGACGCCGAGCATTGAGCCGAGTCAACTCGATGGAACGTTCATTGACATCGACTCCATGGACCGTAGACGCCGGCGACTGCTTAGCGGCAGTCAAGGTGATGGGACCCCAACCGCACCCGATATCCAATACCCGTCCGCGGGGCGTCGGTACATGCTGCAGCAACACCGCGGTGCCCTTATCCAAACCGGCCGGCGAGAAAATCCCTGCGGCAGTTTCAACCTTGCGTACCGTGCCGTTGAGTTCTACGTCGATAGTGCGTCGTTCGTCTGCCGAAGCCGGGCTGGCGGTGAAGTAGTGATCCGAGGTCATAGCCAAAGTTTATCCTTGTGCATCCCGAGGCCAAAGACCAGTGCAATCAACGTGAGCAAAGCGATATAGGAAGCTAAGGCCATGACTGATAGAATTTTCCCTATGACTTTCGTTTTCGTCTAATCCGTAACCGCCGTGGTTACCACGAGATCTTCTGCGCCGGCGCGCCATTTTGCCGTGCCCGCCTTGAAAGATCCATAGGCAGCGAAGTCATTTTTAGTTTCTGCAAGTCGTGCATCACACACTTGCCATTCGCCTTTGCTCCTCGGTAACCCCGCATTCACCTGCCTGCCTGTAGTTTTGAGCGCCGTCAAAAGGACCACGAATGTTTGATGAACCGACTGAACCCCATCGCGTCACGTCGCCAACTGGGGGTCACCCGCACTATTCTGGAATGCGAAGTACTTCTAAGGAGACCATGACTAACTCCGAGTCACACGAGCACGATTCGGCATCAATGGATGATGCCCAGATCCAGGCCGCAATCGACCGGATCCTCGAAGCTGATGAAGCCCAAAGCCCGCAAGTGCAACATTTTGGAGAAGAAGATTCCTCGATCTTCTCCGGACAAGCCACCGCACTGAACCGCTTCTCCTCAGGTTTCACCCAATACGATGGGGACCAAGACGACCTCGCGGAACGCCGCGCTCTTCGTCGTGTTGCCGGTCTATCCACCGAGCTGGAAGACGTTACCGAAGTCGAGTACCGCCAGCTTCGCCTTGAACGCGTTGTCTTGGCTGGCATCTGGAGCGAAGGTACCGTCACGGACGCGGAAAATTCCCTGCGTGAACTTGCCGCTTTGGCAGAAACCGCAGGTTCCGAGGTTCTCGACGGCGTCGTTCAGCGACGCAGCAAGCCGGATCCATCCACATTCCTGGGATCAGGCAAAGCCGAGGAGCTGCGAGGAATCGTTGCCTCCACCGGTGCCGATACTGTGGTGGTTGATGCCGAATTGGCACCCTCACAGCGTCGTGCCCTCGAAGATATCGTGAAGGTCAAGGTCATTGACCGCACCAGCTTGATCCTGGATATTTTCGCCCAGCACGCGAAGTCCCGTGAAGGTAAAGCACAGGTCGAGCTAGCCCAGCTTGAATACCTCCTGCCACGTCTTCGTGGTTGGGGTGAATCGATGTCCCGTCAGGCTGGTGGACGCGTCGGTGCGGCCGGTGGCGGTATCGGTTCGCGTGGTCCCGGTGAAACCAAGATCGAAATGGACCGTCGTCGCATTCGTGACCGCATGGCGAAGCTGCGTCGTGAAATCAAGGCCATGAAGCCTGCGCGTGAAGCAAAACGAGCCAATCGCAAGCGCAATGAAGTACCAGCCGTGGCTATCGCCGGGTATACGAACGCTGGCAAGTCCTCTTTGCTCAACCGTCTGACCAACGCCGGCGTGCTGGTGGAAAACGCATTGTTCGCAACGCTGGATCCGACCGTGCGCCAGTCCTCGACTGAAGACGGGCTGACCTACACGCTGGCGGATACCGTCGGGTTCGTTTCGAACCTTCCCACTCAGTTGGTTGAAGCCTTCCGTTCAACTTTGGAAGAAATCGCCGATTCGGATCTCATCTTGCACGTCGTGGATGCCTCGCACCCCGACCCAGAGGGACAGATCCAGGCTGTTCGAACAGTACTTGGCGAAGTCGATGCATTGAATATCCCTGAAATCATCGTCCTGAACAAGGCAGATGTTGCGGATCCATTCGTCATTGAGCGCATCCGTAATCGCGAATCGAATACCTCAGTGGTGTCCGCGCACACGGGTGAGGGTATTGAAGAGCTGCTGGAGAAGATCAGCACTTCGATTCCGCGCCCTGGTATTCAGCTGGAGGTCCTCATCCCGTATAACCGCGGGGATTTGATCGCCAAGTTGCACCAGAGCGAATCTGAGATCTTGGAGAGCGAACACCTGGAAAACGGCACTCGACTGATCGTGAAGGTTCGCGATTCACTCGCTGCAGAGTTGGAGACTTTCAACATTCATGGATAAGCAAGAGCAGGCCCTTGGGCTTCTTGAGGCCGCGGTAACTTCCATGGGCGGTGCCATGCGCACCGGCCAGCAGGAAATGGTCAAGCACGTGGTGACTGCCCTGGAAGACGAAGAGCATTTGCTGGTTCAAGCCGGTACCGGAACGGGAAAGTCCATGGGCTATCTCATTCCGGCGCTCGCGCATGCGCAAACTAGCGCCAAACCGGTAATTGTTTCTACCGCAACTCTCGCATTGCAGTCCCAGATTGTCGGTCGCGATGTGCCGCGGTTACTTGAATCGCTCAAGGGCAAGCTCTCCCGCCCCATGGATGTAGCCCTGCTTAAGGGCCGATCTAACTACCTGTGCCAATACAAGCTAGGCGGGGGATACCCCGACGATGAAGGCACATTGTTCTCGATGGACGAGCCAGCGGTCCCCGCAGGCACGACTTATTCGCCACTGGCAAGCGAAGTGATGAAGCTTCGAGACTGGGCTGAGCGCACGGATACCGGAGACCGGGACGAGCTGGTGCCCGGCGTCAGCGACAAAGCGTGGAAGCAAGTCTCGGTATCCGCGATGGAGTGCTTGGGTTCTCAAAAGTGCCCCATGGCCGACGAATGCTTTTCGGAGATGGCACGCGCTCGTGCGGCAGAATCCGACGTGGTAATCACGAATCACGCATTGCTGGCGGTTTCCGCCTTTGAGGGGTTGTCGGTACTGCCTGATTTTGATGTCGCGATTATTGACGAGGCCCATGAGCTTCAGGATCGTGTGACCAGTTCCGTATCTGGTGCTCTGTCCGCGCGAATGGTGATGACTGCTGCTGGTGGCGCCAAACGCCACTGCGGTGTGAACGTTGATGAAATGGTCAAGGCAGCGAACCGACTGGAGAAGTCCCTGACTGGGATTCCTACTGGGTTGTTGGAGCATGGCCTGCGTGAAGATATGGGAATCGCGCTTAACGACATCGTTGAACAGGCGCGGCTGGCCTTGGCCTTGTCCAAGCCAGAAGCCAATGCACCTGCTGACGGCGGACGTCAGACGGCACGCTCCCAGCTGCAGGCCGTCATGGATGACGCCATTCGAATGCTTGAATCCGAAGAACGAAGAGAAGTTCTCTATACGACGCGCCCTCGGGAATTTGTCGAGGGCCGTGGCTATGTTGAGGCGGAAGAGTCCCAACCTGCAACGTTGAATGTGGCACCGCTATCGGTGGCAGGAAAACTCCGCGAAGGCCTTTTTGATGGCCGTACCGTGGTGCTCACCAGCGCGACCTTGGCCATCGGATCCCAGTTTGATGCGGTGGCCGGTTCGCTGGGGCTGATGGGAGCCGGTGCTCCGTCATGGACCGGCGTTGATGTGGGCAGCCCATTTGATTATCCGAAGCAGGGCATCTTGTACGTCGCCAAGCACCTGCCAAAACCGGGCCGCCAACTCGCGGCCGAGACGCTGGACGAAATTGAAGATCTGATCAAAGCGTCTGGTGGTGGAGCTTTGGCGCTCTTCACATCGAAGCGTTCGGCTGAAGAAGCTGCAAGCATTTTGCGGGAGCGCCTGGATGTAGACATCTTGTGCCAGGGCGAAGCAAGCATGAAGTCCTTGGTTGAGCAGTTTGCGGCCGAGCGGGATACCTGTCTTTTCGGCACGATGACGCTGTGGCAGGGAGTCGATGTTCCTGGGGATTCCTGCCGTTTGGTCATCATCGACAAGATTCCATTCCCGAGACCTGACGATCCAATTTCGAAGGCTCGTACCGAGGACGTCGCCAAACATGGTGGCAATGGTTTCATGCAGGTCTCTGCCACGCATGCCGCGATTCGGTTAGCTCAGGGAGCCGGTCGATTGATCCGTTCGGTCAACGACCGTGGCGTGGTTGCCATCCTTGATTCGCGAATGGCTACGGCTCGTTATGGCAGCTTCCTGAAGGCTACTCTGCCTCCGATGTGGCCAACCGTGGACAAGAAGGTTATTTCTGGGGTTCTGGAGCGGTTGAAGCCCGCTGAAAAGTAGGCTCCAGCTTGTGGGCACCCGAACCTGGTGTCCATGGCTAGCTGAGTGTACTAATGTCTGTGCCACGGGGAAGTCCGAGAATCGGAAGGCAAGATGAAGTCCATGAAGGAGCTGGCGCGTGCCGCGGCTGAAGATACGCACGCCCGTTTTGGCCATAGGCTATTCGGCCTGCCAGGTACGTGGATCGGCCGTCCGTATAGTCTTCGGCACCAGTTGCACGACGGAAGCATGCTCAGCGATATCAACGGTTTTTCGCATCCGTTTGCTGAGTGGAACTACTGGTGGCAGGCCCACTACTTGGATGCCATAATCGATGACGGGTTGGCTTATTTGGCCGATGGCGATCGCGGTGCTGCCCAGAACGAATTACGCCGGGCCAAAGACTTGCTGGCTGGCATCCGAGTGCGGAACTTCGGGGTATTCCCCAACTATTTCTTTGACGATATGGCATGGCTGGCTTTGGCTTGCCAAAGGCTGGTTGGTTTTTCGCGACAGGTTGAAGGACGCAGCCATCGTGGTGCCAAACAGGCCGTGACAACCTTGCGCAAGCAACTCGAAGGCGGCATTGATGACGTCTTGGACGGTGGCCTGTACTGGTCGCGTAAGCGAGACTTCAAGAATGTTCCGGCCAATGCTCCGGCCGCGCTATTTTTCGCGCGCAGCGGTGACCGCGATCAGTCCAGAAAGCTCCTCGACTGGATGCGGACTAAGCTTTTTAGCGGCCATCAGGGACTGTATTTAGATGGACTGCGAATTACTTCCTCAGGGCACAAGATGGAAGAAGCGCTGTACACCTACAACCAGGGGCCAATACTTGGAGCGTTGCTTGAGCTGGGCACTGCCGTCGATTTGGACCACGCCGGAACGCTGGTCCGGGCTACTCGTCGGCATCTGGCTGATGAAGCCGGCATTCTGCCCGTAAACGGAGGAGGAGACGGTAATCTGTTTGCCGGAATCCTCTGCCGCTATTTAGCCCTGTGCGTCAATGACGAGCGATTGGATCATGAAGTTCGAGATATGGCTCAGCAGATGATTTCGTCGACCGCGGGCAGTCTTGTCGATGACGAGCCCCGGCGGCTCTCAGCAGCAGTTCAGCGATGGATGGTCTTCAGCGCTGCAGATCGATGCGATTCGAAGTGAAAACCTGTAGATAGCAAACACGGAAACGGCGCCGAAGCTCATGCATCGGCGCCGTTTTGAGATGTGGTTAGAGCGAGCGCATCACCGAAACAACACGACCCATGATCTTTGCAGCGTCGCCAAGAATCGGCTCGTAGCGCGAGTTCTGCGGAAGCAGCCAGGTGTGCCCATCGCGCTGCCGGAAGGTCTTGACGGTAGCTTCCTCATCGAGCAGCGCAGCGACGATATCACCGTTCTCTGCATTTTGCTGACGGCGGACGACCACCCAGTCCCCATCACAGATGGCTGCATCAACCATGGAATCGCCAGAAACCTTGAGCATGAATAGTTCGCCGTGCCCGACCAACTGGCGAGGCAACGAGAAAACATCTTCAACGGACTGATCGGCAAGGATCGGACCACCGGCGGCGATTCGTCCTACCAGTGGGACCATCGTGGTGTCAGCGGACGTGCTGAGCTCGATCACCATCGCATCCTCGGCGGCCTTGGTGTCGGCATCCTCGGGGGTCGCCGGATTCTCTGCATCATCCGCGAGCTGCAGCGGCAACAGAATTTCCATGGCGCGCGGACGGCGTGGATCTCGGCGAATGTATCCAAGCTTTTCGAGCTGGCTCAACTGGTGAGTGACGCTTGAGAGGCTCTTGAGTCCTACCGAGTCGCCAATCTCACGCATGGATGGTGGATAGCCGTTCTTGCCGATTGCTCGCTGGATGGTTTCCAGGATCTTCTTTTGGCGAATCGTCAGCGAGCGTGCATTCGATCGGGGAGTGCGTTGTGAAGCTGACATGAGATTTTGCCTTCCCTAGCTATCTGACGAAAGTTCAGTGGTCCAAACTGTCGGAGCCAGATGGTGTGATGTTTTCATTGCTCGTCTACTTCGAAATCTTAGTGGATAAGCGAGTTTCTTTCAAAGATTTGTTCGAAAACTTCTGGACAAGTCGGACGAAGCTCTGTTAGAACAGATGTACTAGTTTCGAACACTTCTTCGAAACATAGGCATCGAACACAACTTCGCACCACTCGATAAACTTGAGGAGATAAGGTCATGGCAACTGTCGCACTTGACTCAAATCAAACCCGGACTCCAATGAAGATCCGCATCAACCGCCGTGGTTGGGCGGTATTGGTAGGCATTCCCGTATTTGCACTTACTGTTGCAGCCGCATTCTTCTTCTCGATGTTTGCCTCCAATGCTCACGCATCCTCTGAACTGCCAACGGGTGTCGAAACAATTGACGTGACTGTTATTCCTGGTGACACCGTCTGGAGCCTTGCCAAGGAGTACGCGCAGGGCTATGACGTCACTTCGGCAGTCAACCACATCTCGGAACTCAATTCCCTGCAGGGGAGCGAAATCCACGTGGGCGACTCGCTGTCGATTCCAGTCCTCGCTGGCTAAGGACTCGAAGTGAGTCGGGGGGATTGTTACCTTGACTCGTAGCGGATTCACCCGCGAAGCTGGTCCCCACGTAGACTAAATGCGTGAATGACCGCAGTGAACTTTTGAGTCAGCTGCCCTTGCGTGAGAATCTCCGCGGGCTATCCCCATATGGCGCACCGCAAATCGACGTGCCCATCCAGCTGAATGTCAACGAGAACACCCATCCGCTTCCTCAAACTGTCGTGGAAGCCATTGCGCAGGAAGTCGCTAAAGCGGCGACTAGTCTGAACAGATATCCAGATCGTGAATTCACCGAACTGCGAGAACTTCTTGCCGATTATCTTGGTCACTCCCTGACCGCCGAGAATATCTGGGCGGCGAACGGATCCAACGAAATCCTGCAGCAGATCCTACAAGCCTTTGGCGGACCTGGGCGGAGCCTCATGAGCTTCGGCCCTACCTATTCCATGTATCCGTTGCTCGCTAGCGGGACTGATACGGCTTACATCGCCGGAGAACGTTCAGAGGACTTCACCCTCTCCGCAGAATCAGCCGCGCAACAAGTCCGCGAACATAAGCCGAACATCGTCTTCCTGTGCTCCCCCAACAACCCCACAGGTACTGCGCTCGGCCTCGACGTGATCACTGCTGTCTACGATGCCGCGAGCGAGCACAACGGCATGGTCATTGTGGATGAGGCCTACGCCGAATTTTCCCTGTCGAGCACAAAATCAGCGCTGACCCTGCTTGAAGGACGGCAGCGCTTGATCGTCTCGCGCACCATGTCCAAGGCCTTCGGCCTGGCGGGCGCCCGCGTTGGCTACCTCGCAGCAGCGCCCGAAGTCACCGATGCGATCCGCCTCGTGCGATTGCCTTACCACCTGTCGGCTGTCACCCAGGCAACAGCAATTGCGGCGCTGAAAAACATTGATCTTTTGCTGGCCCAGGTAGAAGACATCAAGTCCCAGCGAGACCGAATTGTTGCCCGTCTCAAAGAGCTGGGGCTCAATCCTTCAGTCTCAGACTCCAACTTCGTCTTCTTCGGCGGACTGGAGAACCCTCACGCGGTATGGGAAGGCCTATTGGAAGCTGGCATTATTGTCCGCGACAATGGGATCCCGGGAACTCTGCGTGTAACTGCCGGAACCGAATCAGAAACTACTGCGTTCTTGGATCACCTAGCCGAGCTGCTCGGTGCGGAAAAGTAAGCAAGAACAAGCGAAGGAAGACATGTCTGCCGAATTGATTGGCGCACGTCGCGCCCGCATGGAACGCGTCACCAGCGAATCGTCTGTATTCGTGGAACTGGATCTCGATGGCACCGGCGTGTCAGAGATCAGCACTTCGGTGCCGTTCTACGACCACATGCTCACCGCGCTGTCGAAGCACTCCCTGATCGACCTGACAGTCCGAGCCACGGGCGATACCCACATCGACGTGCACCACACCGTCGAAGACACCGCGATCACTATTGGCGAAGTGCTGCGCGTAGCCCTGGGCAACAAGGCGGGAATCCGACGCTTCGGCACCGCATACGCTCCTTTGGATGAAGCGCTCTCGCGCTCGGTTGTGGACGTTTCGGGCCGCCCATACCTGGTTCACACCGGTGAACCGGCAGGGCAGGAATACCATTTGATCGGCGGCCACTTCACTGGCTCGATGACTCGCCACGTCTTCGAAGCCATCACCTTCCACGCACAAATTTGTGCGCATATCGAGGTGCTATCGGGCCGCGATCCTCATCATATTGTCGAGGCCCAATTCAAGTCCTTTGCACGAGCACTGCGCGAAGCTGTCGAGTTCGACGAACGCATGGGCGACAAGATTCCATCCACGAAGGGTGCACTGTAAGTGGAAAAGAAAAATGTAGTTGTTCTCGACTACGGTTCGGGCAACGTCCGTTCTGCGGTACGAGCGCTGGAAGCCGCAGGTGCGTCGGTTGAACTGACCGCGGACCCAGAGAAGGTCATGAACGCTGATGGGCTCGTTGTCCCCGGTGTTGGCGCCTACGCCTCGGTGATGGAACAGCTGACCAAGATTGGCGCACTGCGCTGGATCGGCCGGCGCATTGCTGGTGGGCAACCGGTATTGGGAATCTGCGTTGGCCACCAGGTCTTCTTCGAAGAAGGTGTTGAGCACGGAGTCAAGACCGCCGGTATCGGCGAATGGCCCGGCACCGTCGAGCGTCTGAAGTCAGACGTCATCCCGCATATGGGGTGGAATACCGTTCAGCCGCCAGAAAGCAGCAAGCTATTCGCCGGCGTTGAGAACGAGCGTTTTTACTTTGTGCACTCCTACGCCGTGCAGAAGTGGGAATTCGATGTGACTCAGCCAGCGATGACTCCACCGCAGGTTACGTGGAGCACCCATGGGACGCCTTTTGTCGCGGCAGTGGAAAACGGCCCGCTCTCGGCGGTGCAGTTCCACCCGGAAAAATCCGGGGAAGCCGGCGCGCAGCTTCTGCGCAACTGGCTGGGCACCCTGTAAGCATGTGGACCATCGTGCTTGGGTTCGTCGGCGCATTTCTGGCAGGTGGAGCGATCTCGCTCAAAAGCCAGAAGGCCCATATTTCATGGGTTATCGCGCTATGGGTACTCGCGGCTATGAGCATTATTGCCGCATGGGTCTTGACCCTCTAAAAATCATTACTTCACTAAGGACATCATGAGCGAGCAACCAATTCTCGAACTATTGCCTGCAGTAGACATCGCCGGGGGACAGGCCGTTCGACTGGTACAGGGCGAGGCCGGATCCGAAACCGGCTACGGCGACCCGCTGGAAGCGGCGCTTTCCTGGCAGAACGCCGGTGCCGAATGGCTGCACCTCGTTGACTTGGACGCGGCGTTCGACCGCGGCAGCAACGTCGAGATCGTGCAGCGTATCGCCAAGGAACTGAATATCAAGGTGGAACTCTCCGGTGGCATCCGCGACGATGCCTCCCTGGACCGCGCCTTGGAATTTGGCGCCACCCGGGTCAACTTGGGCACCGCTGCGCTGGAGAATCCGGAATGGACCAAGCAGGCCATTGCCCGCCACGGCGACAAGATCGCAGTGGGCATGGACGTTCGCGGCACCACGTTGTCAGGTCATGGCTGGACCAAAGACGGCGGAGACCTGTGGGATGTTCTCGCCCGTCTGGAAGATGCCGGTTGCGCCCGCTATGTCGTCACCGACGTGACCAAAGATGGCACCCTTCGCGGGCCGAACGTGGATCTGCTGCGCGAAATCGCCGCCAAGACCAACAAGCCTGTTGTCGCCTCCGGCGGCATCTCATCGCTCGAGGATCTCCGTGTCCTGCGTGAACTTGTGCCTGAAGGAATCGAAGGAGCCATCATGGGCAAGGCTCTGTACTCCGGTCAATTCACCTTGCAAGAAGCATTGGACGTCGCTGGGCGTCGCTAGATTCGCCAAGCCACACAATTGACGGTTTGAAAGCCCAACGGCTTTCAAACCGTCAATTGTTTTCTGAAGCAGGAACAACGTCCAACCGTTACCGATTCCTCTGTTCCCTGCAGAATGACGCAAAAAAGATCTGAAACACCTTGACGGTGGTGTTCAAGCTCATGAGAGAAGAACCAACTCTTCCCTCCACCAGACCCAAAACCACCGATAGCATGGATGTATGAGTACGGAGCATTCTGAATCAGCGCCAAAACGCCACCTGCCAGGACATATTGTCGCGGCACTGGCTCAGGCCGGTTCACCCGCCGACTCTGCTGGACAGAGCTGGGATGGCCGCGACCTCAGCGGCGAAGGCAACCCGCTGCACAACTTCGACAAGGACGACGGCAGCGCCGACGCTCCAACCATGACCGCCCTCGCGCGACTGCGCGAAGGCAAAGGCTCTGAAACCGAAGTCCACAAGGCCCTGGCCACCGCGCGAGTATTCGTAGCCGTCGTGGCACAACTGGGTGAAGAAGCCATGACCGATCACGGATTCGCCTCGGACAAGGAAGCCGACATGGCGCTGGTGAAAATCAAAGCACCGGACGGACGCATGGCGCTTCCGGTCTTTACCACCGTCGAACGCCTGCAAGCCTGGCACAAGGAAGCTCGTCCAGTGGCGGTCTTCGCTCCGCGAGCCGCGCTGTCGGCAGTCAGCGAAGAATGCCAGCTGCTGGTACTCGACCCGGGCAGCGACTTCACCTTTGTCCTGCGACGACCGGGGGTCTGGAACCTCGCCAAACAGGTCGACTGGATTCCGAGCTATCAGAACCAGCAGATCGCCAATCTCGTGCAAGATGCCACCGAAGGCTTTAGCCAACTGCAGGCCGTGCAGCTGGCCCCCGGCAGGGGAGTAGGCTCAAGATCACGGGACGGCCAGATGGTTCCAGGCGGTGGCTCCGGACCGGAACTTAATTTGCAGTTTGTTTTCGCACCGGGAACAAGCCAGAACCAAGCGCAGGAAATTACCAGCGCAATTCAGGGACGCTTGTCCCAGAACACTGAATTCACTGAAGCAGTGGATTCTCTAGAACTCAGTTTGCACAGCGCGCCAAGTTAATCTCGGCGGGCTCCTTGAAACAGTAAGGAACAGTTCGGGCATGAAAAGCTATTGGCAGATTTTGCGTCAGCCGCAGATCGCGATGCTGCTGCTTATCGGCATGATTGCCCGACTTCCGCACTCCGCGCTGAGCATGCTCCTGCTGCTTCATCTGGTCAACCACCTCGGCCAGAGCTGGGTCTCGGCCGGCTTGGTGACCGCGCTGATGACCCTCGGCATCGCCATCGGCGCCCCGTGGCGTGGAGCGCGCGTAGACGCCTGGGGATTGCGCAGGGCTATGCTGCCCTCGGTCATCGTTGAAACCTTCGTATGGTGCACCGTTCCGCACGTACCCCTCGTCTGGGTCTATCCGCTGGCCTTCGTCGGCGGTCTCTTCGCACTTCCCGTATTCTCCGTGGTGCGCACAGCGCTTGGCATCATGACCACCGGCGAGCAACGTCGGACCGCCTTCGCCCTGGATGCCACGGCCACGGAGCTGGTGTTCATTGTCGGACCGGCCACAGCTGGCGTCGTCGCCACGCAGATCAGCAGCGTTATCGGACTGAGCGTCATCGGCGTCACCGCCTCAATGGCCGGCTTGGCCTTGATGCTTTTGAACCCGCCCACGCGAAGCGATGACCCTAAAGCCATCGCCATGCAGGCCAACGCCCACGAAGAACGCCTGGGCGCGGAGGCCAGCTTCATCGCTGCCGCGCCGATGGGTGTGCAGGAAGTCGAAGGCGAACTGATTGTCGCCGGCTGGAAATCGGCCCGCGCCAGGATCAAGAAACGCGGCCGGGCTTTCAAGAGCCGGTTCAGCTGGATCAGCGCCTCCGTCTTGGCGGTATTCATCGCTTCTGCCGGGGCAGGCATGTTGCTCACCGGGACCGAGGTGGCGATTGTCGCCGAGCTTGATGCGGCCATGCAAAGCCACCGGCTGGGATTGGTGTTCTTCTTCTGGTGCGGGGCCTCGCTGATCGGCGGTCTGATCTATGGCTCCATGAAGCGTGTCATTTCGCCGCTGCTCCTGCTGTTGTTCATGGCGATTCTGACGATCCCGATGTACTTCGCCTGGGATACCTGGTCGCTGGCCCTGTTCTCCGCGTTGCCAGGTTTCCTCTGCGCGCCAACGCTCTCGGCCGCCTCGGAATGGCTCACCGATCTGGTGGCTGAGAAGCGCCGCGGCGAGGCCATGGGCTGGTACGGATCGGCGATGACCGCAGGCACCGCCTTGGGTTCACCGGTCACCGGGTTGTTCGTAGACAAGGTGGGCCCGGCTTATGCCTTTGTCGGTATTGGCATCATGGCGGCCATCGTGGTGTTGGCAGCCTTGGTATCGCAGCAAATTCGCCGTCGCGTGCGCCGGTCGCGTCGCCAGCGTTGGGAAACCACGGCCTAGTTCTGCACCCTCCCGGCGACGCGCGAGTACATGTACATGTCCTTGGGGTCGTTGCCGACCAGCTCCCAGCCGCGCAACAACCCTTCGCGTTGGAACCCGCAGCGCTCGGCAGTGCGCCAGGAGCCTTCGTTCCACGGTTCGACGTACAGCTCGATACGGTGGATGCCCGGATATTCCAGAGCCCAATCCGCGAGGGTGCGCAGCGCGCAGCTGGCAATGCCTTGCCGGCGATGCTCCGGTCCCACCCAGTAGCCGATGCTTGCCCGTCCGTGGCGGGCATCGTGGAACCACAGCCCGATCTGCCCGACAGCCTGTTCGGTGGCCGAATCCGCTATGGCGAAGGAGTATCCGGTTCCGTCCGTGGTCCTGCTCCATTGGCGGTGGATGAAGTCAACGCATTGTTGATGCTCGCCCTGCGGGGGCACGGTGGTGATCTGCGTGATGTAGGAATCCGTGGAAGCCTGCTTGATGAGCGGGATGTCCTGAAGGGAAAACGGGCGCAAATAATAGGGCGTTGCCTTCAAGACTGGCTGCTCGATCAGTTCCATGGGCACAACATTAGCCCGAAGAACTCAGTTTGCTGGACACCTGGGAACTGTGTGATTTTAAAGAACCATGGGCCCGCTCCCGAAGGAGTCGAGCCCATGATGTTAATCTCTTAAAAAACTAGTTTGATTGCTTAGTTGACAGCGCCGGTGAACTTTTCGCCTGGGCCCTTGCCTGGTGCGTCAGGGATCAACGAGGCTTCGCGGAATGCCAGCTGCAGGCTGCGCAGGCCATCGCGCAACGGTGCGGCGTGCTGCGAACCGATCTCAGGTGCGCCCGCGGTGACTAGGCCTGCAAGGGCAGTGATGAGCTTGCGTGCTTCGTCCAGATCTTTCAGCTCAGCTGCGTCTTCGCCCTCAGCCAGACCACATTTAACGGCGGCCGCGCTCATCAGGTGAACAGCTGCGGTGGTGATGATTTCTACTGCCGGAACTTCGGCGATGTCGCGCACCTGCTGGTCGACGAGGTGCTGATGCGAGTTGGTGTCTTCGGTACTCATACTGCTAAGCTTGTCACAGACCGACTCGATGCCGGTACTTCTCATGACGTCCAGTTAGCTCTGGGCAGGGGATTCGTACTAGTATTGAGCCATGCAAGTGGAGGCCATCTCCCACCCGCTGTCGCCGTTTCCAGGCTTCCGGGTAATTCGGCAGGAACACCTTCGGGTGATCCCAAGATGCAGGCGCAATGTTTTGCGCCTTTCGTCGTGTCGTTTCTCTTTGGCCTTCGCCTGCAATCGCAGACGGGGGCCTTCTTCGTTTGCGGTTATGGATTACGAATTTCAGGAGTGACACATCAGCGATCCACGCATTAATGAGCGCATTCGCGTGCCAGAGGTACGTCTCGTCGGCCCCAATGGTGAGCAGGTAGGCATCGTCCGCATCGAGGACGCGCTTCGTTTGGCTCACGAGTCCGATCTGGACTTGGTCGAGGTGGCACCCAACGCCAAGCCTCCAGTGTGCAAACTGATGGACTTCGGCAAGTACAAGTACGAAGCCGCTGTCAAGGCTCGCGAAGCTCGTAAGAACCAGACCAACACGGTCTTGAAGGAAGTTCGCTTCCGCCTGAAGATTGATACTCACGACTACGAGACCAAGGTTGGGCACGCGTTGCGCTTCCTGGGCGCTGGCGACAAGGTGAAAGCCATGATCCAGTTCCGCGGTCGTGAACAGCAGCGTCCAGAGATGGGTATCCGCTTGCTGGAAAAGTTTGCAGCAGACGTAGCTGAGGTTGGAATCATCGAGTCCAGCCCGCGCATTGATGGCCGAAATATGGTCATGGTTGTTGGTCCGCTGAAGAACAAGGCAGAGGCTCGCCGCGAACAGCAGCAGAAGTCCGGTGGCCGTAACTCGGCCAAGCGCAAGATCCGCACCGACGCTCCAGCTGAGACCGAGGGCCAGAACGTCGCAGCAGCTATGGATGACGAAGCCCGCGCCAAGTTGGAGCAGGCTCGCCAAGCAGCTGAAGGCGACGCCTAGCCAAGCCTGTTGGGCTTTCGAGCCCGTCACCGTTTACGGTGAAGGATCTTCTCGCAAGGAAGATTCAACTACAAGAGAACAACAGCGGTCACCTTAAATGGGGCCCGCTTCGGATGATCCCCACGCGGTAATTTCGCCGCGTGGAGCACGTAAGGAGAACGGCAGCTATGCCGAAGTTCAAGACTCACAGTGGCGCCAAGAAGCGCTTCAAGCTCACCGGTAGCGGTAAGCTCGCTCGCCAGCAGGCCAACCGTCGCCACTACCTGGAGCACAAGTCCTCGCGCGTTACCCGTCGCCTGGCTTCTGACCAGATCGTCGCTAAGGCCGATGTAAAGACCATCAAGCGGATGCTGGGCCTCTAAGCTCTCCCTTTCGCAATTCGGGGAAGCAATACCCCACCACCCATAGATTTCTCCCATCTCGCAAAACCGCGAGCACTGGGGAACTGACTTGAAGGAGTACACACGTGGCACGTGTGAAGCGGGCAGTAAACGCCCACAAGAAGCGTCGCGTCGTTCTGGAACGCGCAAAGGGTTACCGCGGTCAGCGTTCGCGCCTGTACCGTAAGGCCAAGGAGCAGCTGCTCCACTCGTTCGTTTACAGCTTCAACGACCGCCGTAAGCGCAAGGGTGACTTCCGTCGCCTCTGGATCCAGCGCATCAACGCTGCATCCCGCGCCAACGGCATGACCTACAACCGTCTGATCCAGGGTCTGAAGGCTGCTGAGATCGAGGTTGACCGCCGCATGCTGGCCGAGCTGGCTGTATCGGACTCCAACGCATTCGCAACCCTGGTTAAGGTTGCAAAGGAAGCTCTTCCAGCTGACGTCAACGCTCCACGCGCTGCTGCTGAGGTTGCTGCTCCAAAGGCTCCTAAGGCTGCTGCTAAGTCCGTTGAGGGCGAAGGCGTTATCAAGGCTGTTGAAGGCCAGGACGCTCCTGAGGGCTTCGTTATCAAGGGCAACGCTGGCTCGAACAAGTACCACGTTCCAGGCTCGACCTGGTACGAGCAGACCGAAGCTGAATTCTGGTTCAACTCGGTTGAAGCAGCTAAGGCTGCTGGCTTCGAACCAGCTGGTGGAGAATCCCGCCAGCAGATGAAGTAAATCTTTTCTCCCTTTGAGCTAAAGCTCAGGTAGGACAGATCACACCGATGGGTGGGTCCCGCGATCACGTGGAACCCACCCATTAGTGTTTCTACCGGTATTCTCGAAGTATGAGCAGTTTTTCCGCTGAAGTGATGACCAACCCCCGTGCCGAACGAGTCAAGTCGGTCGCCCGGCTTGCCAACCGCAAGGGACGTGAAGCCACAGGGGAATTCCTCGTCGAAGGCCCGCAGGCAGTGCGCGAAGCGCTCAAGGCGCATCTGGACGACGACAACCTCGTGCAGGCCGTCTATGTTGTCGGAGGATTCCTCGAAAGCCACGACGAGTTCGCGGAACTGCTCGATCAAACACAGGTGCCAACACGCATCGTCACCGGCGAAGTGCTGCATGCCATGGCCGACACCCAGACCCCACAGGGGATTCTCGCCGTTGCCGCGATCGCCCAGCCGCAACTGAGCGAAGTGCTCGCCGCCAAACCGCGGCTCATCGCAGTCCTGTGCCGGGTCCAGGACCCCGGAAACGCCGGCACGGTGCTCCGCGCCGCAGACGCCGCCGGAGCCGACGCCGTCATCCTGACCAAGGGCAGCGTCGACATCTATAACCCGAAGGCCGTGCGCTCCACGGTCGGATCGCTTTTCCACCTGCCGGTGCTGAACAACATCGAATTCGACCACCTGATCGAGGCGGCGAAAACCACCGGTAACCAAATCCTCGCCGCCGACGGCTACGGAGCCTTGAACCTGGACTCGTTGCAGGACGCCGCGGTATTGCGCGCCCACCAGCCGGCCGCTGAGGCCCAGGCCCCCGAAGGCCAGCCGGTCCTTGAAGCGCCCACGCTATGGCTCTTCGGCAATGAAGGACAGGGCCTAGATGACAACGAAAAACAGGCGGCTGACCATGCAGTGGCGGTTCCGCTCTACGGCGTAGCCGAGTCGCTGAATGTTGGCACCGCCGCGACCGTGTGCCTCTACGCCTCGGCACGAGCCCAGCACACGGCAAAGCAGGGCTAGCCTGTGGCTGAAGCACCAGTCCTGAAGCAAATTGTGGCCGTAGCCATCGTCGACGATCTGGCAGCGCCCGCCAAGCTCTTGGCCGCCCGGCGCAACCGCCCGGAGGCCCTCGCCGGATTGTGGGAATTCCCCGGAGGGAAGGTCGAGCCGGGGGAGAGTGAAATTGCCGCGGTGCACCGTGAACTGGGCGAAGAGCTGGGCGTGGCCATCACCCTGGGTGCAGCAATCCCGGGGCCGCACCGGCAAGGATGGCAGCTGAACGAGAAAGCCGCCATGCGCATGTGGTTCGCCCAGATCACCGAGGGCGAACCGGATACCCTGGACGGCCACGACCAGCTGGCCTGGCTCGACCTCGACGACTCGCTGCACGGGATCGTCGAGTGGATTCCGGCCGACGCGCCCATTGTCGCGGCATGCCTTGAACAGGTACGTGCAAGAGCGACCCAATAAAGACGCGTAAGCTTGAAGCAGCGCCTTTTGAGGCATTGCACGTTTTTGCACCCGAACACTTTTTGAGGAGCCCTTTTCCGTGAAGCGACTTTTGAGCGTGATCGCACTGGCCTTTGCCGCGGTCCTAGCATTGTCCGGCTGCGTCAACATGAACGCAGACGTCAACATCCAGGGGCAAGACAAAACGACCGGTTCGGTTGAAGTCACCATCAACAAGGAAAACCTCCAGGGCATGAGCCTCGACGAGCTTTTGGCAACCCAGGTCGACACCGCAGCCATGGAACAGCAGCTTGATGGCAAGTGGACCTACTCGAAGATCGAGGAAGGCGAAAACGTCGGACTGCGTTTCGAGACCGATGGCGTGAAGACCTACACCCAGCTCAAGGACGCCTTCAAGGTCTTCGGCTTCGAGATCAACCTCGCCGACGATGGCAAGGAAGTGACCTTCTCCATGCCAGGAGACAAGGCTGCCGTTGATTCCTCCTTCACCGAAGCGAACCTGCACGTGAACTTCCCGGGTGAAGTCACCTCGCACGCTCCGGGCGAAGTCGAGCACCACTCGGTCACCTTTGACATGATCAAGGGCGCCCAGGTCTACCAGGCCACCGGCAAGTTCGACCACACGCTGTTCTACGCTTCGATCTTCGGCGGCGCACTGCTCGTGCTGACCCTGGTCTTCGTGCTGGCCTTTGCCCCTAAGGGTGCCAAAGAAGAGCACTAAGCAGTAAAAACCAGCTTCGAGGTAAGAAGCTTCACGCCAAGGGCCCGTCATCGGTGAAACGATCACGGGCCCTTGGCAATAGAATGGAACCAAAGTGTTCTACGCGTAAGTACAAGATAAGAGTAAGGATCGATCGATCCCATGTCTGATCAGACAACTGGACAAGCTCCCGACGGGGAGTCCAACGTTCCGCACCCAACCGACGAAGCAGGCATCCAGACAGCTGTTGATGCTGCCCTGGCCGCCATCGAGGCTGCCGGAGACCTGAACGAGCTGAAGGATGCCCGACTGGCGCACACCGGCGAAAAGTCGGCCCTGTCATTGGCCAACCGGCAGATCGGCAAGCTCGACAAGTCGGAAAAGGCTGTCGCCGGCAAGCTGGTCGGCTCGGCTCGCGGCCGCGTCAACAAGGCCCTCGCCGCCCGCACCACGGTGCTGGAAGAAGCTGAAGCAGCTCGCATCCTCGTTGAAGAGACCGTCGACGTCACCGCGGCACCGCGTCGCCGCTCGGTAGGCGCACGTCACCCGCTCTCGGTGCTCCAAGACCGCGTAGCCGACATCTTCGTCGGCATGGGCTGGGAAATTGCAGAAGGCCCGGAAGTCGAATCCGAATGGTTCAACTTCGACGCGCTGAACTTCAAGCCGGACCACCCGGCCCGCGAAATGCAGGACACCTTCTTCATCGAGCCTGCCGACGCCCACCTGGTGCTGCGTACCCACACCTCTCCGGTGCAGGTCCGCTCGCTGCTCGAACGCGACCTGCCGGTCTACGTGCTGTGCCCGGGACGCACTTTCCGCACCGATGAGCTGGATGCCACCCACACCCCGGTCTTCCACCAGTTCGAAGGCCTGGCCGTGGACAAGGGCCTGACCATGGCCGACCTGCGCGGCACCCTGGAGCACTTCGCCCGCCAGATGTTCGGCGAAGAAGCCCAGATCCGCCTGCGCCCGGCCTACTTCCCGTTCACCGAGCCATCGGCCGAGCTGGACATCTGGCACCCAGGTGCCAAGGGCGGCCCGCGCTGGATCGAGTGGGGCGGCTGCGGCATGATCAACCCGAACGTCCTGCGCGCGGCAGGCATTGACCCGGAAGAGTACTCCGGCTTTGCCTTCGGCATGGGCATCGAGCGCACGCTCATGTTCCGCAACGATGTCCCGGACATGCACGACATGATCGAGGGCGACATCCGTTTCAGCCAGCACTTCGGGATGGAGATCTAAGTAAATGCGTATTCCACTATCTTGGCTGCGCGAGTACGCGCAGGTACCAGCCGAGGCCTCGGCTGAAGACGTGATGGCAGACCTGGTCAAGGTCGGCCTCGAAGAAGAAGACGTGCACCGCCCCTCCGACGAGCTCTCGGGCCCGATCGTTGTCGGCCAGGTGCTCTCCTTGGAAAAGGAAGTTGCCTCCAACGGCAAGACCATCAACTGGTGCCAGGTCCGCGTGGTCCCAGAAGGCGCCGAGCAGACCCTGACCGGCAAGGGCATCGACCCATCCGGTGTACAGGGCATCGTGTGCGGCGCGCACAACTTCGTTGAGGGCGACAAGGTTGTTGTCACCCTGCCAGGCGCCGTGCTGCCCGGGGACTTCAAGATCTCCCCGCGCAAGACCTATGGCCACACCTCGGCCGGCATGATCGCCTCGTCGCGCGAATTGGGCATCGGCGATGACCACGACGGCATCATCGTGCTCTCCAACTACGGGCTGGACCCGGAACTGGGCACCGACGTATTCGAGCTCTTCGGACTCGATGACCAGGCCGCCGAGATCAACGTGACCCCTGACCGCGGCTACTGCTTCTCGATCCGCGGTGCGGCTCGCGAGTACGCGCTGGCTACCGGAACCTCCTTCACCGACCCGGCCACCACCGTTGCGGTCACCGAAGCCACCGAGGCCGGCCACGAAGTGGTCCTGGCTGACCAGGCTCCGATCTACGACGTGCCCGGTTGCACCCGCTTCGTGACCCGCGAGGTCACCGGCATCAACCCGGCTTTGCCGACCCCGCGCTGGATGGCTTCACGCCTGCAGCTGGCCGGCATGCGCTCCATCTCGCTGCCCGTGGACATCTCCAACTACGTGATGCTGGAACTCGGCGCGCCGCTGCACTTCTACGACGCTGACAAGCTCAACGGCGCCATCACCGTGCGCCGTGCCAAGGCCGGCGAAAAGCTGACGACCTTGGACGAGAAGGAACGCGAGCTGTCGGTGGAAGACCTGCTGATCACCGACGAGTCCGGCGCCCTGGGCATCGCCGGCGTCATGGGCGGAGCCACCACCGAAGTCACCGGTTCGACCACCCGCGTGCTGATCGAAGCAGCGCACTTCGATGCGGTGTCCATCGGCCGTTCGCGCCGCCGCCACAAGCTGCCTTCGGAAGCCTCCAAGCGCTTCGAACGTGGCGTGGATCCGCAGATCATGCAGATCGCGGCCCAGCGCGCAGTGAACCTGCTGGTCGAGCTGGCCGGCGGTACCGAAACCACCAAAATCACCGATGCCGGCGCCCAGCCAGCTGCTACGCAGATCCAGCTGCCAGCAGGCTTCGCCGGCTCGCTGATCGGCGTGGACTACACCGACGAGCAGACTGTCGCGTCGCTGGAAGGCATCGGCGCGAGCGTCGAGCAGAACAGCACCGGCTTCCTGGTCACCGCGCCAAGCTGGCGTCCGGACCTGGCCATCAAGGAAGACCTGGTGGAAGAAGTAGCCCGCGTTGTCGGCTACGACAAGATCCCGGCTACCTTGCCGGTGGCTCCTCCGGGCCGCGGCTTGACCCGCGTCCAGTCCCAGCGTCGCCGCCTGCTCCAGGGCTTGGCCGACGCGGGATTGACCGAGATCCTGTCCTACCCGTTTGTCTCCGAGCTGCAGAACAACACCTTCGGCGCAGCCCAGGCCGGCACCGAGGTCAAGGCCATTTCCCTGGCCAACCCGATCTCCAAGGAATTCCGCTTCCTGCGCACCAGCTTGCTGCCAGGCCTGCTGGAAACCGCGCGCCGCAACATCGGCCGCGGCTTCCGCGATCTGGCCCTCTACGAGGGCGGCCTGGTCTTCCAGCCAGGCGAGCATCTGGGTTCCAGCGTGCTTCCTCCACTGGGCGCCAAGCCAAGTGACGAGGTGCTGGCCGAACTGTTCAACGGTGTTCCGAACCAGCCGTGGCATTTGGCTGCTGTGCTGACCGGCAACGAGGCTTCCGCCGCCGCCGGCTTTGCGCCGCGTGCCTGGGACTGGGCCGACGCACTGGACGCGGCACGTACCGTTGCCGATATCCTCGGCGTCGAGCTGGAGATCGCCCAGGGCAGCCACCAGGCATTCCACCCTGGCCGTGCCGCGACCTTGAAGGTTGCCGGGGAGGTCGTCGGCTACGCCGGCGAACTGCACCCGCAGCTGCTCAAGGACCAGGACCTGCCAGCACGCACCGTGGCCATGGAGCTGAACGCAGCGGCCCTGATGAACGCGGCTCCTGCCGTGGTTGTTGCCGAGCCTCTGTCCACCCAGCCGCTGGCCACCCAGGACGTTGCCCTGGTCGTGGATCAGGATGTCGTCGCCGGTGACGTCCTGGCAGCCCTGCGCGAAGGTGCCGGAGACCTGCTGGAAGACATTGCACTCTTCGATGTGTACCAGGGCAAGGGCATCGAGGATGGCAAGAAGTCGCTGGCCTTCGGCCTGCGCTTCCGTGCCACCGACCGCACCCTGACCGCCGATGAAGCGTCAGAGGCGCGCGCCGCCGCCGTGGCTGTGGCCGCCGAGAAGTTTGGCGCCACCCAGCGCTAGCTGAAACTGGCGATGCCCCGCTGACCACCTTGGCTTCCAAGGCGATCAGCGGGGCATCGCTGTACTGTCGCGGCAATGTTCTCCCGAATCGACGACTACACTTGTTTCTGGGATTCCTCAATAACTAATGACGATCAGGGAAGTGGTGAGCAGTGAAGGGACTGCGTTCTTGCGGCGCTGTGCTGTTGGTATTGTTCCTTGGCTTCCTGGCCGTCGCTGCTTTGATTGCAGCCGGTTGGGGAGTGATTGTCTTCATCGAACGCGGCGCCGGAGCGCACCTGCAAGATGAGCCGACGCCGACCTACCAGCCCGATGAGGAAGCCCCGGATCCCATGCGGCCGAGCAGCTTCGGGTTCTTGAAGGAAACGACTACAGCCTAAGCCTGCGGTGTTGCCCGGGTGAGGGTCACCAGCGCTGCATCATGGCTTTGGCGGATGAATCCGTGCCGCTCCAGGACTTTGAGCGAAGCGATATTTTCTGGAGCCACCCTGGCCATGAGATCCGTGATTCCGGATTCTTGCAGATGCTGCAATCCTTGGTCGACGATCACCTTAGCCAAGCCCTGGCCCCACATTGCGGGCGCAAGCCAATAGCCGATCTCTGTGGCATGGGCACGCTCAGTGGCAGTGAACAAGCCTATGCGCACGCCATCGCGCCATACGACGAACCATGAAATCTCATTGCTGTCGATCGCTTGATCTACTCGCTGTATCGCGTATTCGCGGCTCCATGGCTGGCCATCGCCAATGAACGCGGTGACGCGCTCATCCGCGCTGAGACCCACGATGAAATCCGTATCGGATCCGTCAATTGCCCTTAGTTGTACTGAGGAACTCATACCATCAGCGTATGGGATGAACTCAGCCCACTAAAAATCTCTGTCTGATCAAATGAACGGCGCCAAAAGGGCAAACAAAAGCGGGGAACGATTCGCATCGTTCCCCGCTGAAGAATAATTATTTACTTTGCTCCGCCTGCGGTGACTGGTGGAAGATCCGACCATGGGAAGGTGATCCACTTGTCGGTGCGGCGCCATTCGTAGTCAGGGACCATGATGGTGCGTGGCTTGGTGTAGAGGCAAACGGTCTTGACGTCCGCGCCCCATGCCGAAACCAGGTCGACGACCTTTTCCAAGGTGCGGCCCGAGTCGGAGACGTCGTCAACGATCAGGATCTTCTTGTCGCGCAGGTGGCCGTCATCCAACATTGGTGGCAAGACAACTGGCTCAGGAAGAACAGTGCCGATGCCGGTGTAGAACTCAACGTTCAGGGCGCCGCAAGCCTTGACGCCGAGCGCGTAGGAGATCGAGCCGGCCAGGAGCAGGCCACCGCGTGCTACCGCCAAGACGATTTCGGGCTCGAAGCCGCTATCTACGATGGTCTGCGCAAGTTCGCGGGAGGCTTCACCGAAGGTGTCCCAGGTGAGAATTTCGCGCTCTGGTTCTGAAAGGACGGATGCCCCGGAATCGTCAATGCTAGTCATTCTGCAATTTTACCGCCGTTTTCGGCGTAATAGTGCAGGATTCAATGACCTGATCCTGTTTTTCATCACTAGTCCGGAGCGTTTATTGCTTATTGATCAGGCAAAAATCCGAGGTGAGACCCCTATTCTGAGCAATGCATCACGTTAACAATACCGTTGCCTAAGGCAAGGAACAGGAAGTACTGCGCACGAAGAGCTAACGCAGTGATGGTGGGGTGTTCGACAGGTCAATTGCGGTTGCGCAAAAAAATCACTTTTGATCGATAAACTGAAACGAGTAGTCGTTCACCAGCCATCCAGCATCGGTCCCGAGGAGAAGCGAACATGGCACGAAGCAATCTGTCCAGGCGAGTTGTCAGCGGGGTAGCGGTCCTGTCCTTCGGCTTGTTGAACGTGGTAGCCCCGGCCCAAGCGGTGTCCGGAGTGCAAATCCATGCAGGCGAGAATCTGGGTGAGGTCAGCATTGAGGACACCGCGGGCGTGATCAATCGCGACCGGCTCATGGATGCCTTGGATGAACTGGATTTCAACGAACCGACCAACGTTGCGGTGTATACGCGCGACGGCGAGTATTCCGATGACATCAATACAAAAACGCTCGAATTCGCACGCAAGAGCCATCCAGAATGGATATCGGCCAAGGCTGAGGACTATGGCGACTATTGGGCCGATGGGCTGCTGATCATCACCCTGTCGGTCGAAGGCAGCGGGGACGGCCAGATTGGCACCTATTTTGGCGAGGATCGCAAAGTCACCACCAGCCAGATGGAGAGCATCCACGAAGCAGGGTATGACGACTTCAACCTGTCGCGGTGGACGGACGGCGTGATCGCAGTTGCCGACAAGGCCTCGGCGATCATGAATCGACCGTGGTACAAAAGCCCCGCCCTATGGTGGACCGTTGCGGCAGGCGGTGGCGGCACTGGCATTGTCCTGATATCTTCAGCGGCGATGCGTTCGTCACGACGCAATAATTTCGCCCAGGAATTGCAGAGCGGAACCGAACATCTCACCAACGTCACCATGGACCTGGACGAGACGGAAATCGCCGCCAAGACGCTGCCCACCGGTTCAACCCACGCCGCCGAACTTGAACGCCGATTTGCCGACTTCATGTCGAAGTATCGTGAATCCTTCGACTCGCAAGCCAAGCTGGCAGCAGCGGAGAAGAAGTACCGTTCCTCAAGCCGTGGCGTGGACGCCGCCAAGAAGTTCAAGACCGATGCGCAAAACCTTGACCTCACCGATGACGCCATCATCGCTGCTGCCGCGCTCTACACTCGTTCAGCCTCGTGGGAAGATGCCTGGCGGGCCCAGACGAAGCCGCTGGCAGACGATCTTGCCCAAATCTCCACGCTGATCGATGACGTGGATCCTGAGCTGATGGGCAGCGCAGCGGCACTCGCCTCGTACCGTGAGACCGCAACACAATCGCTGGAATCGCTGGGAACCCAATTGAAGGCCGAACAAATCGACGTCGATGCGGCCTTGGATGAGCTCTCCGATCTTCGACGCGGGCTGACAGAGCGCTTGGACGAATTTGCCAAGGCCCAAATCGAAGCCTATGCAGAGAATGAGGATGAGAAGGAAGAGATGCGCAGGGAGATGGAACGATCCCGCTATTCCACTGCGAGCCAGGGACCTCGCGGAGGGACCATCCTGGACGTGTTGAATCCCGGATCGCTGTACTGGAGCGTGGGCAGCTACAACGCTGGCTACACTGCGGGGACGAACTCGGTGGATCAATCCCGCGAGTCCTCTAGCTCATCCGGGTCAGTATCAACCGGATACTCCGGCGGCGGCAGCTTCTCGGGCTCCGGCGGATCGTCGCGGTTCTAATCAGGAACCCATGCCAATTTTTTCCAAGCTATTGCCTGGGTCCGTTCGTGTGGCCGAGACGCGTACCGAGCTTGATGACGGGCCTAGATTCTGGCAAGAGGATCAGTACGTAGCCGACGCGGTCGAGACCCGCCAGCAGGAGTTCCGCACCGTGCGCATTTGCGCCCGTCAAGCGCTCGCCGAATTCGGGCACGGCGATCACATCCTCGTTCCCGATGAACACCGCGCGCCGGAATGGCCCCCGAATATCGTGGGCAGCATGACCCATGCACCCGGACTGCGAGCCGCCGCCGTGGCCAGCACCGGTGAATTCAGGGGTATCGGAATCGACGCCGAACCGCATCAGGCGCTGCCCGCAGAAGTGGTCGACGTGATCCTGTTGCCGGTAGAACGGCGCTTGGCCGCTCGCCTCCAAGCCGAAGATCCCGGCATCGCTTGGGACAAGCTGATGTTCAGCGCCAAGGAAAGCGTCTTCAAAACGTGGTATCCGTTGGCCCGGCGCTGGCTTGATTTTCTTGAATGCGAGATAACGGTCGGCCACGAGCCAGGAGCCTTCACCGCCCGAATCCTGCAGGCCAGCCCCGTGCACAGCGGGGTTGACCTGTCAGTGCTTTGCGGGAAGTGGATGAACGAATCCCCAGTGGGCCACGGCCTGCTGGCCACAGCGATCACTGTGCAATGAGACCTGTAACGTCCTAGAACTCTTCGCCGTGGGTGATGACGTTTGCGGCGCGTCCTACGATCTGGGGATCAGGGGAGCCGATCAGCTCGTGATCCTTGCCCTTGTAGTCAAACAGGTTCAGCACGTGGCGCATCGCCTGAAGCCGGGCGCGCTTCTTGTCGTTGGACTTCACCACCGTCCACGGAGCGTGATCGGTGTCGGTCTTCAAGAACATTTCCTTCTTGGCTTCCGTGTACTTGTCCCATTTATCCAGGGACTCAAGGTCCATGGGGGAGAGCTTCCACTGGCGCACCGGATCGATTCGCCGAATGGTGAAGCGAGTGAGCTGCTCGCTTGCGGAGACCGAGAACCAGAACTTCACCAAATCAATGCCCTCATCGACCACGAGCTTTTCGAAGAGCGGAGTCTGGTCGAGGAAGTGATCCACCTGCTCCGGGGTGCAAAAGCCCATGACCCGTTCCACGCCGGCACGGTTGTACCAGGAACGGTCGAAGAGCACGATTTCGCCGGCTGAAGGGAAATGCTGCACATAGCGCTGGTAGTACCACTGGGTGGATTCGCGTTCGCTGGGTTTTTCCAACGCGACGACGCGGGCGCCACGAGGGTTCAGGTGCTCGGTGAAGCGCTTGATCGTTCCGCCTTTGCCTGCGGCATCACGACCCTCGAAAACGATCATGATGCGCCGGCCGTTGGCCTTGACCCACTTCTGGAGTTTCAGAAGCTCGATTTGCAGGGCCCGCTTTTCAATCTCGTAGGTTTCGCGGTCGAGTTTCAGGTCATAGGGGTAGTCTTCGCGCCAGGTGTCAACGACGGTGCCGTCGGCGCGCAACAACAACGGATCATCGTCATCATCGTCGAGTACCGAGTAACCACGGAAAGCGTCATCGAGCAGGGGCATTTCTACACTCATAGTGGTAAGCCTAAAATTCGTGGATGAACTGATGATTAACGGATTTTGAACTGGCCAGCAGACCGGCCGAACCTTCAGGCAGGAAAGCCCGGCAGTTCAAGATCGGTAAGCCAGGATTGCAGAATCTGGTCCACATCGACGCCGGAAGCATGCTTCTTCAGATGCTTCGTGAATTTCTTCGTATCAACGCTGCTGTGCTGGTAGCTCGCGGTCCAATCGCGAAGCATCTCGTAGAAGGCCTTCTCGCCTAGCGCAGTGAGCAATGCATACAGGGTCAGTGCCCCGCGCTTGTAGACACGATCATCGAACATGTCCTTTGGGCCCGGGTCCCCGATCTGCAGATCCTGGGGCAGGGACTTGAGCTTCTCCCAGGCCGCGCGGGCACGCTGCTCGATCGGCATGACCCCGGCGTGCTCCGAGTACACCCACTCGCTGAAGCAGGCGAAGCCTTCGTTCAGCCAGATGTCCTTCCACCGCGAGGGAGTCAGCGAATTGCCGAACCACTGGTGCGCGAACTCGTGGGCGATCAGGCGCTGGGCTTCCCACTCCAGCGAAAGGTGATTGCGCCCGAAAATGCTCATTCCCTGGGCTTCCAAGGGAATCTCGAGTTCGTCGTCGACCACGACGATCTTGTAATTCTCGAAAGGGTAGGGGCCGAATTTGCGCTCGAAGATCTCGGCCATCTGGCTTTGCTTCGCGAAGGCTCCGCGCACCGGAAGATCATTACCTGGAACCGAGTAGGCCAGCAGATGGTGCCCGCGGTCAAAGGCGATTTCGATGTAGCGCCCGATCTGCAAGGTCGCCAGATAGGTGGCCATGGGCTCGCGCTGTTCGTACACCCAGGTATTGCGGCTGGCCGAGCGGCTGTGCGAGATCAAATCGCCATTGGCCACCACGCGGTAGCCCGCATCGGTGGACACCTCAAAACGGTAGGAGGACTTGTGGCTTGGATGGTCATTGCAGGGGAACCAGGTCGAAGCTCCCACCGGCTGGCCCGAAACGAGGATTCCATCGGTGAGCTCTTCCCAGCCCACCTCGCCCCATTGCCCGTTATCGACGCTGGGGTTTCCGCCATAGCGCAGGTTCAATTCGATATGATCCCCGGCTTTGATCCGGCTCGGGGTCGAGATAACCACGCGGTGGTGCTTTTTGCTGACCGAGACCTTGCGTCCCTGGCAGGTGGCCTTGATGATCTTCAGCCCGTTGAGGTTCAACGGAATCTCGTTGAGATCTTCGAGTGCGCGAATGCGCAGCATGGCCCGGCCGTCGAGGTGGTTGCTCGCGAGCTTCACCACGAGGTTCACCTCGTAATGTTCCACGGTGTAGGTCGGGGAGCCGTAGTGCTTGGTGTACTCATCCAGTATGCGATGGTGCATCGGTGCGTTGCCTCAGGCTTCCTGTGTGACGGGCTGCGTAAATTGTGTATCCGGGTTGATGTTCCAGCGTACTGCCGGATTGCCGCGCCAGTAGGTATTGGCAGGCAGAACCTCGCCGCGAAGGATCAAGCTGGCCGGGCCGGTGGTGGTGCCCTCGGAGATCTGCGCCGCTGGCAGGATCACGCTATGCGGGCCGAGCGTCGCCCCTGCTCCCAGGGTGACCGAGTCAATGGACATGATGCGGTCGTGGAACAGGTGGGTTTGCAGGACCGAACCGCGGTTGACCGTGGAGTGGTCCTCCAAGGTGACCAGGTCGGCTTCCGGCAGCCAGTAGCTTTCGCACCACACGCCATGGCCGATCTTGGCGCCCTGGGCGCGCAGGAACCAAACCAAGGCCGGGGTTCCGGAAGCGAGGCGGGCGAACCACTGGGCGCAAACCAGCTCGGTGAAGGAATCGACCATTTCTGTGCGCCAGATGAAGGAGCTCCACAGGGTGTGCTCGCCGGGGCGGATCGCACCGACCACCAGCCACTTGGCGGCGACCGCGATCACGGCAGCCAACGCGCCAGCGAGCACCAGCACCGCGCCGGAGAGCAGCATGCTGGCCCAAACGCTGGCGTAGGTGGCCAGGGCAGCCAGGGCCCACAGCACGCCACCGGCGATGGCCACGGTGGTGAAGACCGCCAGGGAACGGGTCAGCTCCCAGAAGGAACGCATGATCTTCAATTTCAGGGCCGGACGGTAGGTGCGCTCCGACTCGGCTTCCACCGTGGTGCGGCGCAGCTTGTTCGGCGGGGAACCGATCCACGAGGTCCCGGCCTTCATCTTCTTCGGGGTGGCCGAGAGCACCGCGATCAGCGAACGCTTGGGCACGCGGCGCCCTGCATGCAGGATGCCGGAGTTGCCCAGGAAGGCCTTCTTGCCCACGCGCACCGGTGCGATATGCATCCAGCCTCCGCCGAGTTCGTAGGAGGCCACCATGGTGTCGTCGGCCAAGAAGGCGCCGGAGGAGATGGTGGTCATCTTCGGGATCAGCAGGACCGTGGAAATCTCCACATCGCGTCCCACCTTGGCTCCCAAGAGGCGAAGCCAGATCGGGGTGAACAGCGAAGCGTACAGCGGGAAGAGCTGATCGCGGGCGGTATCCAGGACCCGCTCGGTCGCCCAGGCCTGCCAGCCCACGCGCGAGGTGACCTGATGCCATCCTTCGACCAGGCCGATCGACAGCAAGCGCACCACGAGGATGGTCAGGATCATGCTCGACAGGAACCAAACCAGCGCCGCAACGATCACAGCCGGGATGAAGCGCCAGCCGATTTCTGCCAGCGACTGGGCTGGCCGCAGGATCGGGGCGACCGAGAGGAAGGCGAGAACCACGGGGATCCACTGCCACAGGTTCAACAGGATCGAGGCGATGCCGGCGAGCACGCGAGGCAGCTTGCGGTAGGCCGGTTCTGCCTCGGGCCACTTGGGCTTGGCCTTGGCCTGCCGGATCGCAGGGGAGCCGGCGTACCGGGAGTTCCCGCGGGCGCTTCCGTAGACCGCCGAACCGGCCTCGACGATCGTGTCATCGCCGATCATCGCTCCGGGGACCAGGGTGCTGCGCGCGCCGATCGACGCGCGGGCGCCAACCTCGATGGCGCCGACGTGCAGCTTGTCGCCGTCAATCCAGTAGCCGCTGACATCCACCTCGGGTTCGATGGTGGCGCCCGGGCCCACGGTGAGCATTCCGGTCACCGGCGGCAGGGTGTGCAAGGTGGCGGTGCGGTCGATCTTCGCGCCGAGCATGCGGGCGTACCAAGGCAGCAGCGGCGCGCTGGAGAGCGAAATCGGGTCCACCACATCGGCTACGTGCTGAGCCAGCCACAGGCGCAGGTGGACCGAACCGGAGCGCGGATAGATTCCAGGTTCCAGCCCGCGCAGCAGCAGCTTGTTGGCCAGGATGGACAGGGTCATGCGCCCGATCGGGGTGACGAAGAGAAGCCATAATCCGGCGATCACGTACCACGGGGTGGGCAAGGGGTCTTCGAAAACGCCCATGGCCACCAGGGCCACGTGCCCGATCATCAAATAGGTGAACCAACGCAGCCCGGAAAGGATGAACAGCGGGAAGGCCACCAGGGTCTGCGCCAATTGGGTGATGCGCTTGGTGCGCGCCACGGTACGCGGTTCCACCGGTTCGCTGGTGGCCTGCTGCCCGCCGAGGAATTCAACCAGGGCCCCGAAGCGCGGGTAGTCATAGAGTTCGGCCACTGTCAGATCCGGATAGCGCACGCGCAAGGCGGAGACGAGCTGGGCGGCCGAGAGGGAACCGCCGCCGGCGGCGAAGAAGTCGGCGTCCAACCCGGATACGGGTGCGCCGAGGGCTCCCTGCCATGCTTCGGCAATGAATTCTCCCACCTCATCCAGTGGCGGCAGCTCGCCGGAGGAGTCGTTCTGCTCGGTGCCGGGCAGCGGCCAGGGCAGGGCATTGCGGTCGACCTTGCCGCTGGTTTTCATCGGCAGGTTGTCCATGACGGCCAGGATCGGCACCATGGGCGCCGGCAGGTCCTCCAGCAAGGCGGTGCGGGCCGCGGACAAATCGTAGTCTTCAGGCGCCTGGAGGTAGCCGACCAGGATCTTGTTTCCGGTGGCGGTTTCGCGCACGGCCACCGCGCCGGCGGAAACCCCGGCCAGGGAGTTGAGCGCGGCATCGATTTCGCCCAGCTCGATCCGTCGGCCGCCGATCTTCACCTGGTCATCAACACGGCCGATGAAGATCAGGCCTTTGCTGTCATTGACCACCATGTCGCCGGAACGGTAGGCGCGCTCCCAGCCCAAGGTGGGCATCGGCGCGTACTTTTCGGCGTCCTTCTCTGGATCCAGGTAGCGGGCCAAGCCCACGCCGCCGATGATCAGCTCGCCGGATTCGCCCTCGGCCACTGGAATGCCTTCGGGGTCGACCACGGCCAGATCCCAACCGGCCAGCGGCAAGCCGATGCGCACCGGGAGGCTGCCGTCCATGGTGGCGCCGCAGGCCACCACGGTCGCTTCGGTAGGTCCGTAGGTATTCCAGACTTCGCGGCCCTCGGTAGCCAGGCGGCCGGCTAGTTCTGGCGGGCAGGCCTCGCCACCGAAAATCAGCAGCCGCACCGAGTCCAGGGCCTGGGCTGGCCACAGGGCGGCCAAGGTGGGGACGGTGGAGACCGCGGTGATCGAGCGGGAAATCAGCCAAGGGCCAAGGTCCATGCCGCTGCGCACCAGGGCGCGCGGGGCAGGCACCAGGCAGGCGCCATTGCGCCAGGCGATCCACATTTCCTCGCAGGAGGCGTCGAAGGCGACCGAGAGCCCGGCCAGGACCCGGTCGGTGGTGTTCAGCGGGTCGTTGGCCAGGAACATTTGAGCTTCGGCATCAACGAAGGCCGCCGCGGAACGATGGGAGACCGCAACGCCCTTGGGCTTGCCAGTGGAGCCGGAGGTGAAGATGATCCAGGCATCATCGGCCAGGTTCGGCAGGCGCGGGGAAGCGAAAGGCTTGGGCCGCGCAGTATCCACCACGATGGTGTCTATGCCCTTGACGACGCCGGCCACCTCGGCTTCGGTGAACACCGTTTTGGCTCGCTCGTCGGGATCGTCCGCATCCACCGGGACATAGGCGGCCCCGACCCAGATGATGGCCAGGATCCACTCGTAGAGGTGGCGTGTGCCCGATTCAACGCGCACGCCGATGCGGTCGCCGGCACCGAGCCCGTGCTCGTGCAGGCGGCGGGCCTTGGCCTTGACCTCCCTGACGAGCTCGGCATAGCTTTCGGTGCGCTCGCCGTCATCGATGGCGGGCGCGTCAGGGTGGGCCTCGGCGGTGGCCTGCAGGATGTCTACCAGCGTGCGGGCGGCCGGGGCCAGGGCACCGGAAGGAAACTGGGGGGTGTAGATTTCTTGATCCGGCGCAGGAGTTTGATCGTTGTCCATGATGAACGGATCCATCCCTTCACTTAACTGCGTAAATGGTCTTCGGGGCGCTGGGGGAGTGCGTCCCAAAAGGGAAATGGATGCTGGAGGGGGCGGATCGAGGATCCAACAGCTATTTAATACTGCTTTGATGAAGCACAGAGGCTGTCTTGGCTGAATTGTCGGCTAAGTCTCATAGGTTTCGCTACTGCTACGCCGAAGGCCCGGGGCACCGTGCTCGATGTTGTGCCCCGGACGTGAAACTGCTAGTTATGGCAGCAAAATGACTTTGCCGGTGGTGGCGCGCGATTCCAGCGCGGCGTGGGCGGCACCTGCCTCGGCCAGCGGGTATTGGGCACCGATGCGCACATCGATCTTTCCGGTGGCCACCCAGCCGACCATATCCCCGAAGCGCCAATGCATCTCCTGCTGCGAGGTCAGGAAGTCCGCGAGCTTCGGGCGGGTGACCGTCAACGATCCGCCGGCGTTCAGGCGCTGCAGGTCGAAGGGAGGCACCTGGCCACTGGCTCCGCCGAAGAGCACCAGCGTGCCGCGGCGGCGCAGGGCCGCCAGCGAGGTCTCGAAGGTGTCCTTGCCGATGCCGTCGTAGACCGCGTTGACCCCTTTGCCGCCGGTGACTTTCTCGACCGTGTCGGCGACCTGGTCGTAGTCCACCACGTAATCGGCCCCGGCTGCCTTGGCCAGGTCCTTCTTCTCCTGGGTGGAAGCGGTGGTGATGACGGTAGCGCCCTTGAGCTTGAGCAGCTGGGTGAGGATCAGCCCTACGCCGCCAGCGCCTGCGTAGGTGAGGATGACATCGCCTTCGTGCACCATGTAGCTGGAGTGGACCAGGTAGTGGGCGGTCATGCCCTGCAGCGGCAAGGCGGCGGCGATGTGCAGGTCCACGGAGTCGGGGACCTTGGCGGTCAGGTCGGCATCAACCAGGGCATACTGCGAGTAGCCGGCCTCGCCGGAGGCGGTGGCCACGCGATCGCCCAACTTGAAGTTCTGGACGCCTTCGCCGATCTGTTCGACCACGCCGGCGAATTCGGAACCGGGGACGAAGGGGTAGTCCACGGTGTAGACGCCGCTGCGCTGATAGGTTTCGATGAAGTTCACGCCGGTGGCCGCGACCTTGACCAGCAGCTGGCCGGGTCCCGGGGCAGGGACCGGGATGCTGGTTTGCTCTAATCCGGTGGCGTCGGTGGGTTCGTTGACCACGATGGCTTGTTGCTGCATGATGCGTTGCTCCTGAAATACGCGGTGTCCCGGGGTGCTCGGGCGGGTCTCTACCGCCAGTTTAGGACTTCGCCCGCGATGGCGGGGGCAGGGCCGGATGGATGTCGGGTTACGTGACGAAGTATTTTATGAATATTTATTAGCGTGCGTGAATATTTCGCGATAGAATCTGGTCATGACGATTTCAGTAGCTGTCTCCGGCGCCAGCGGATACGCCGGCGGTGAGGTCCTTCGCATCCTTGCGGCCCATCCAGAAGTAGAGATTGGCGCGATCACCGCGCACTCCCAGGCCGGGCAGCGACTCGGTTCGATCGCGCCGCACCTGCACGCGCTCGCCGACCGCGTTCTGGTCGACACCACCGTGGAAAACCTTGCCGGACACGACGTCGTGTTCCTGGCCCTGCCGCATGGCACCTCGGCCGCCGTCGCCGCGGCCCTGCCCGAAAACACCCTGGTCATCGACGCCGGCGCGGACCACCGCCTTGAATCCGCCGCCGCCTGGGAAAAGTTCTATGGTTCGGCACACGCCGGATTCTGGCCCTATGGCTTGCCCGAGCTTCCTGGCCAGCGCGAGAAGCTGGTCGGCACCAAGCGCGTTGCCGTCCCCGGCTGCTACCCAACCGGCGGCCAGCTGGCCTTGGCCCCGGGCTTCGGCGCGGGACTGCTCGAAGCCGACGACGTGGTCATCGTGTCAGCCTCCGGCACCTCCGGGGCCGGCAAATCGTTGAAGCCCAACCTGCTGGGCAGCGAAGTCATGGGCTCGATGAGCACCTACGGCGTGGGTGGTATCCACCGCCACATCCCGGAAATGGAGCAGGGCTTTTCCAAGCTGGCCGGAGAACCGGTCACCGTGTCCTTCACGCCGACCCTGGCTCCGATGCCCCGCGGCATCCTGACCACCGCTACCGCAAAGGTCAAGGCCGGCGTGAGCGAAGCACAGCTGCGCGCCGCCTGGGAACAGGCCTACGCCGACGAGCAATTTGTGCACCTGCTGCCCGAAGGCCAATGGCCAACCACCGGCGCGGTCCAAGGCTCCAACCACGTCCAGCTCCAGCTGGCCTTCGACACCCACGCCAACCGCGTGATCGTCACCGCCGCGCTGGATAACCTCACCAAAGGCACCGCAGGTGCCGCAGTCCAGTCGATGAACATCGCCCTGGGCCTGCCAGAAAATACCGGATTGCTCATGCAAGGAGTCGCACCGTGAGTCTCGCCTACACCAGCACCCACCCGTCAGCCGCCGCAACCGGCGTCACCGCCCCGGCAGGATTCACGGCGGCCGGCGTGCCGGCAGGCCTGAAGTCCACCGGCAAGAACGACGTCGTCCTGGTCAAGAACCTCGGCCCGCAGTTCACCGCAGCCGGGGTCTTCACCTCCAACCGCGTGGCCGCTGCCCCGGTGCACTGGTCCAAGCAGGTGCTCGCCGACGGCCGCATTGACGCGGTTCTGCTGAATTCCGGCGGCGCCAACGCCTGCACCGGTCCCGAAGGATTCGGCAACACCCACCGCAGCGCCGAATACGCCGCTGAGCTCCTGGGCATCTCCGCATCCGACGTGGCTGTGGCCTCCACCGGGTTGATCGGCGTCCAGCTGCCCATGGACAAGTTGCTGCCCGGCGTGAAAGCCGCAGCAGAGCTGATGGCCGATGACCAGAACTCCGCCGATGCGGCCGCAGCCGGCATCATGACCACCGACACCGTGCCGAAGCTGGTCTCCCGCCTGGTGGGCCCGGATGGCTCCACCCAGGTCACCATCGGCGGCATGGCCAAGGGCGCGGGAATGCTCGCCCCGGCGCTGGCCACCATGCTCGTGGTGCTTACCACCGACGCGGTGCTTTCCTCCGATCAGGCCGACACCGCGCTGCGTGCCGCCACCGCCATGAGCTTTGACCGCGCCGACTCCGATGGCTGCATGTCCACCAATGACACCGTGCTGCTTCTGGCCTCCGGCGCCTCTGGCACCACCCCGGATATCGCTGAATTCACCGCTGCGCTTACCGACGCCTGCTGCGAACTGGCCGCCAAGCTCATCGAGGATGCCGAAGGCGCCGATCACACCATCGCGATCCGCACCTACAACGCCGCCACCGAAGCCGACGCCCTGGAAGTCTCCAAGGCAGTCTCCCGCTCCAACCTAGTGAAGACCGCAGTGTTCGGCAAGGATCCGAACTGGGGACGGGTGCTCTCCGAAGTGGGCACCACCAAGGCCGCCTTCGAAGCCGATCAGCTCAACGTGTCGATCAACGGCGTGATGGTCTGCAAGAACGGCGGGGTCGGCGAAGACCGCAACCTGGTCAGCCTCGAAGAGCGCAATGTGTCCATCGAGATCGACCTGAACGCGGGCAGCGAGGAAGCCACCGTGCTGACCAACGACCTGACCCACGACTACGTCCACGAAAATTCCGCCTACTCCAGCTAGGCTGCACCCGAGGAATCACCCCATGGCCCAAACCATCCGCACCAACCTGGACATCGCCCAAGCCAAGGCCGAAGCGCTGATCGAAGCATTGCCGTGGATCCAGCGCTTCGCCGGAACCACCATGGTCATCAAATACGGCGGCAATGCCATGGTCAACGACGAGCTGCGCCGCGCCTTCGCCGAAGACATCGTGTTCCTGCGCCACGCCGGGGTCAACCCGGTGGTCGTGCACGGCGGCGGACCGCAGATCAACAAGATGCTCGACACCCTCGGCATCAAATCCGAATTCCGCGGCGGGCTGCGCGTGACCACCCCTGAAGCCATGGACGTGGTGCGCATGGTGCTCACCGGCCAGGTGCAGCGCGATCTGGTCGGCCTGATCAACTCGCACGGCCCCTACTCGGTGGGCATGTCCGGCGAAGACGGCGCCACCTTGCAGGCCATCCGCACCGGCACGATCGTTGATGGGCAGCCGGTGGACCTGGGACTTGTCGGCGAAGTGACCCGGGTGCGCACCGATCAGGTGGACTCGCTGGTGGATGCCGGCATGATCCCGGTCATCTCCACCGTCGCCCCGGAATTCGATGAACACGGCGATCCCACCGGTGCGGTGCTCAACGTCAACGCGGATACCGCCGCGGCCGCGCTGGCCAGCGCGCTGGGCGCCGCCAAACTGGTGATCCTCACCGACGTGGAAGGCCTGTACGCGGCCTGGCCGGATAAGTCCTCGCTGATCAGCTCGATCACCAACGACGAACTGCGCCAGATGCTGCCAAGCCTCGAATCGGGCATGATCCCGAAAATGGGCGCGTGCCTCAAAGCCGTGGACGAAGGCGTGGGACAGGCCCACATCGTCGACGGCCGCGCCCCGCACTCGATGCTGCTGGAAATCTTCACTACCGCCGGCGTGGGCACCCAGGTGCTCCCGTCCTCCCACACCAACTCGAAGGACACCAAGTGAGCGAGCAGACAGCGCACACCCCAGAGACCACCGACGAAGTGCAAGAGCTCGCGCAGCTCTCCTCCTCGGCGCTTTCCGAGCGCTACCAGCAGTCCCTGCTGGGCGTTTTTGGCGCCCCGCAGCGCGTATTGGTGCGCGGAGCCGGCTGCCACGTCTGGGATGCCGACGGCAACCAGTATCTGGATCTGCTCGGCGGCATCGCGGTGAATACCCTGGGCCACGCCAATCCGCTGCTGACCTCGGTCATCACCAGCCAGCTGGCCACCTTGGGGCACGTGTCGAACTTCTTCACCTCCCCGAGCCAGATCGCCCTGGCCGAAAAGCTGCTGGAAATCTCCGCCGCCCCGGCAGGGTCCAAGGTCTTCTTCGCCAACTCCGGCACCGAAGCCAATGAGGCCGCGCTGAAGCTCACCCGCCGCAACGCCGGCACCGAGGCCGCTCCGCGCACCCGCGTCATAGCTCTGGAGCACGCCTTCCACGGCCGCACCCTGGGCGCGCTGTCGCTGACCTACAAGGAAAAGTACCGGGCGCCCTTTGCCCCGCTGCCACAGAATGTCACCTGGATTCCGGCCGGAGATATCGACGCCCTGCGCAACGCGGTGGACGAAACCGTCTCCGCAGTATTCATCGAGCCGATCCAGGGCGAAGCCGGGGTGAAGATGCTCTCCACCGAGTACCTGCAGGCCGCACGCGAGATCACCCGCGAAGCCGGCGCCCTGCTGGTCTTCGACGAGGTGCAGACCGGCATGGGCCGCACCGGCTCCTTCTTCGCCTCCGCACCGGTGATCCCCGATGTGATGACCCTGGCCAAGGGCCTGGGCGGCGGCTTCCCGATCGGCGCGATGATCGTCTTCGGCGAAGAGAACACCAAGTGGCTGACCCCGGGCGATCACGGCACCACCTTCGGCGGCAACCCGGTGGCCTGCGCCGCCGGCCTGGCCGTCATCCACACCATCGAATCCCAAAACCTGCTCGAAAAGGTCCGGGAGAACGGAACCTGGCTGCGCGAACAGCTCTGTAGCATCGCCGGGGTCAGCGAAGTGCGCGGGGCAGGCATGCTCACCGCCTTCGAACTGGCCGAAGCCAACGCGCAGAAACTGGTGGCCGCCGCCCTGGACGCCGGGTTCATCGTGAACGCCACCGACGAGAAGACCATCCGCCTGGCCCCGCCATTGGTCATCACCCAAGAGCAACTAGGCAGCTTCCTGGCCGCCCTGCCGCAGCTGATCGCCGCCGCCTGAAACTTCGCACAAACTTTAAGGAACCCACTGATGAGCTCAACCCGCCACTTCCTGACCGACCTGGATTTCACCCCCGACGAGCAGTCCAAGGTGCTCGATCTGGCCGCCGCCATGAAGGCCGACAAATTCGGTTACCAGCCTTACGCCGGCCCGCAGACCGTCGCGGTCTTCTTCGACAAGACTTCGACCCGTACCCGCGTTTCCTTCCACGCCGGCATCGCCGAACTCGGCGGCTCGCCGCTGATCATCAACTCCGGCGAATCCCAGCTGGGCCACAAGGAGTCCATCGCCGACTCCGCCAAGGTGCTCGAACGCATGGTCTCCACCATCGTCTGGCGCACCTACAAGCAGTCCGGCCTGGAGGAAATGGCCGCGAATTCCTCGGTGCCGGTCATCAACGCGCTGAGCGACGATTACCACCCATGCCAGCTGATCGCCGATCTGCTCACCGTGCGCGAGCACAAGGGAGCCACCGCCGGGCTGACCATGAGCTACCTGGGCGATGCGGCCAACAATATGGCCAACTCCTACCTGCTCGCAGGCGTGACCGCCGGCATGCACGTGCGCATCGCCGGACCCGAAGACTACCTGCCTGCCGAGCCGATCATCGCCGCCGCACAGGAGCGGGCGAAGCTCACCGGGGGATCGGTCACCATCACCACCGATGCCGCCGCCGCGTTGAAGGACGCCGACGTGGTTGTCACCGACACCTGGGTCTCCATGGGCCAGGAAGACGAAAAGGAAGCGCGCCTGAAGCTATTCACCGACTACTCGGTGACCAGCGAAGCGATGAAGCTGGCCAAGGAGGATGCGATTGTGCTGCATTGCCTGCCTGCCTACCGCGGCTACGAGATCGACGCCGAGGTGATCGATGGGCCGCAGTCGGTGGTCTTCGACGAAGCCGAAAACCGCGTGCACGCCCAGAAAGCCATCATGACCTGGCTCATGGTCGCCTCCGGGCTTGCCGAAGATTCACGAGTGGAGCTCTAGCATGTCCTCGCAGCCAAGCACCAAAACCGCCCGGCAGGCCCGCATCCGCGCTTTTTTGGGCAACAATTCGGTTAAATCCCAGGCCGAGCTGCTCGGGCTGCTCAAGGACGACGGGCTGGAAGTCACCCAGGCCACGCTCTCGCGCGATCTGGTGGAAATCGGTGCGGTGCGCATCCGCGACCACCTCGGCCAGCTGATCTACGCGGTGCGCCAAGAAGGCGGGGATCGATCCCCGCAGACCGCCATCACCCAGGAGGTGCTCGATGCGCGCCTGGCGAAGATCTGCGCCGAACAGCTGGTCACCGCCGAAGCCTCCGGGAATATCGTGGTGCTGCGCACCCCGCCGGGCGCGGCGAACCTGCTGGCCCTGGCCATCGACCATTCGCAGATGCCCTCGATCCTGGGCTGCATCGCGGGAGATGACACCATCATGGTCACCACCCGCGAGGTCGACGGAGGCGCGGAAGTCGCAGCCCGCTTCCTCGCACTGGCCGAACCGCGCTAACCGTACACCGCCCGCATCCCGGCACCGCCTCGCACTTTTCCACAGTGCGTGGCGGTGTCGCGCTTAACCCCTCAGCGCCGCCGCATCATCGCTGTATGGATTTGCAGCAGCTCACGCACTCGCTTACCGCGCTGGTCGGCCAAGTGGCCGATCAGGGCTCCGGCGAGCCAGCGCTCAGCGCCCCGCAATTGCTGCAGGCCCAATCCATCCTCCTGCAACTAGCCGGAAATCTATCCCGCCAGGCTGAGCAGCTGACCGACCCGCGGGCCGCGGTGGCCAATGCGCAGTTCGCCGAAGCCCTGGGCCGCCAATCAACTCGCGGGACCGTCATCGCTGCCAGCCTCGTGGAAACCACCGGCGCCCATGCCCTGCACATGGATGAATTCGACGATCTGCGTGCCGGCCGCACCGACTTCAGCGCCGAACCGCGCTTCGCCGCCGGTCGCACCGTTTATCCCGACGCCGCCAACCTCCTGGCCGCGGTTCTCGACCTGAACTATTTCGAAGCCACGCGCCGTGTCGAGGATGCACACCTGGTCCACGCCCGGCGCGATATCTCCGGCGCCGCCTGCGCTCCTCGATTTACCGCCTTGGTCGAGCATTTTGCCGCCACGCCCGATCCATTCGCCGCTTCCCAACCCGCGTCCGCACCATGGGCCCCGCCAGACCTGCATCATGTTCGCGATCCCCGCGAAGTGCTGAAAGCCGCCCGGGCGCTGGACAAGTTCGAACCGGCAGACACCACCTTCGACGGGATCCCCACCTCGGCGACCGCCACGGCTGCCGACGGCACGCTGCTGGAGGACCAAGCCGCCGCGTTGCTGGCTGAAACCCCGTTGCGAACACGCCAAAAGCACCTGAATACCCTGGTCAAGGACTACAAAGAGGCGCATAGCGAAACCCGCACGCCCCCACTGGGACTTTTCCGCGGCCGGGTCGTCAATGGCGTCCACGAATTCATCGTCCGCGTGCGTTCCCTGGATGCCGAGTTGTGGAACTCGCTGATCGCCCAGGCCGACAACAAGCGCACCCAGGCCGGTGCCGCCGCCCGCCAAGCCGACAAAAGTGCACCGGCTGATGAACGGGCGCAGTCCGACGAGCCCGGCCGCGAATCCTCCAGCGACGAGCCGGTGCACGACGATCTCTGGCATAGCGACGAACCGATTCCGGACTGGGCCCGAGGTCCACAGCCTGAGGGCGAGGGAACAAGTTCTTCACCTGGCGCCCCGCCGGATGCCGCGATGCCCGTCATGCCCACCACCTGCACCATTCCGGAACGAAGGCTCAACGCGCTGAATGCCATCCTGCGCAATATCGATCCGGACAACAGCACCAAGCGGATAATCCCGGAAATAGTAGTGCATGCCAGCTACGAGGACCTCGCCGACCTTGCGTCGCTCAGCGGAATTACCGCTCACGGGGTCAAACTCTCCGCGCCCGAACTTCGCACCATGCTCTGCGAGGCGAAAGTCCTCAGCCCGATCTACAACGCCGACGGGGTGATCATGGACATCGGCAGGGATGCCAGGCTGTTCCCGCGGTGGATGAAACTCGCCGCGCGTGACCGCGACGGTGGCTGCCTGGTGCCAGGCTGCACCGAGGAACCGGCGCTGCTGGAGTACCACCACTTCATGCCGTGGTCCAAAGGCGGGCACACGCGGCTGCAAGATTGCTGTCCGCTATGCACGACCCACCACGTAATGGTTCATACCGGGTATCTGAAACTGGTGAAGATCAAGAAACTGCCCTACGTGATCCTGCCCAAGCATCTGGATCCCGACCAACGGCCGCAGCGCAATACCTATTTCGCGCGGTCCGGCTGAGCGCCGACTCGATCCGCTGTGCCCTGCTGCCCCCCCGCCCTGGCACAAATCTGCCGCGCCCGTGATCATGGGCGCGGCAGATTCTTGCGTGATGTTATCGCTTGGTTAGGCGGCGATGTCCTGGACAGCGTTGAGGTTGAAGGCCTTTTCAAAGGCAGCCTGGACCTCGTCGGTGTGCGCCACCATGATGATCTTGTGGATCGGCGAAATGTGCTTGTTGATCTCGACCCACCGGTCGATCGCTTCATGGGCGATGTCGGCCACCAGCTGGGGGTCCCAGCCGAAGACGCCCGCGCCAATGGCGGGGAAGGCGATCGAGTGGGCATCGTGGCGGGCGGCCACGTAGAGCGAATTCATAAAGCAGTCCCTCAAAATTTTTGGGTTGGGCTTGATCAGCGCCAGATTTGGCGCGGCAGTATGGATGACGCACTTTGCCGCGAGCTCGCCGGCTTTTGTTGCGACGGCAATGCCCGATGGGATTCCGTCCGGGTAGCGCTGCGCGCGGACTTCCCGGCATGCGGCTAGCAGGCTGGGACCGGCAGCTTCATGAATCGCTCCATCGACTCCGCCGCCACCTAAAAGTGAAGGATTGGCAGCGTTCACGATGGCATCTACGTGCAGGGTGGTGATGTCACCACGGTACAACTGGATTTCCATTTCGTACCTCCGAAGATAGTTCCGATTCGGTTATGGCAACACCATACGCCCGGGCGCTGTGGACTGGAAGAGGTTAAACATCAAGTTTCCTGCGTGTCGCTTTCCCCGGACTTGAGACGCGCAAATGCATGAATCGACACAACAATGAATATTTATGAGCAACATTGCATAAAGCTTTGCTAGAGTAGGGTGCAGTGCAAATTTTCACCGGCAGAAAGGAACAGGCCATGGCCTCGTCAACAAATGAAGGATCGCTCTGGGGCGGTCGCTTCTCCGGCGGCCCTGCGGACGCAATGGCTGCGTTGAGCAAGTCAACCCACTTCGACTGGCGCCTGGCCAGCTACGATATCGCCGGTTCCCGAGCCCATGCCAAGGTCCTGAACCGCGCCGGCCTGCTCACCGAGGCCGAGCTCACCGACATGATCGCTGCCCTGGACCAGCTGGAAGCGGACGTGAAATCCGAAGCCTATGTCGCAGCGGAAACCGACGAAGACGTCCACGGCTCGCTCGAACGCGGATTGCTCGAACGCGCTGGCGCCCAGCTCGGAGGCAAGCTGCGCGCTGGTCGTTCCCGCAACGACCAGATCGCAACCCTGGGCCGGATGTTCCTGCGCGATCACGCCCGCATCATCGCCCGCGGCGTGATCGACACCCTCGACGCCATGCTGGAACAGGTCAAGGCGCACCCATACGCACCCATGCCAGGGCGCACGCACCTTCAGCATGCTCAGCCGATCCTGCTCTCGCACCTTTTGCTGGCCTACTCCTGGCCGCTGCTGCGCGATGTGCAGCGCCTGATCGACTGGGACAAGCGCGCCGCGATTTCCCCTTATGGCTCCGGTGCGCTGGCCGGCCAGACCCTGGGCCTGGACCCGAACTTCGTCGCAGCCGAGCTGGGTTTCGACTCGGCAGTGCACAACTCGATCGACGGCACCGCCGCCCGCGACGTGTTCGCCGAATTCTCCTGGATCGCCGCGATGATCGGCGTGGACCTCTCGCGCGTCTCGGAGGAAGTGATCCTCTGGGCCACCAAGGAATTCAGCTTCGTGAAGCTGCACGATTCCTTCTCCACCGGCTCCTCGATCATGCCGCAGAAGAAGAACCCGGACATCGCCGAACTGGCCCGTGGCAAGGCGGGGCGCTTGATCGGCGACCTGACCGGCCTGCTGGCCACGCTCAAGGCACTGCCGTTGGCCTACAACCGCGACCTGCAGGAAGACAAGGAACCGGTCTTCGACGCCGCCGACACCTTGGAGATCCTGCTGCCGGCGGTTGCCGGCATGATGGGCACGCTGACCTTCAATACCGAGCGCATGGCGCAGCTGGCCCCGCAGGGCTTCGCATTGGCTACCGACATCGCCGAATGGCTGGTCCGCCAGGGTGTTCCATTCCGCGACGCGCACGAATTATCCGGCGCGGCTGTGCAGCTGGCTGAATCGCGCGGGGTGGAGCTGTGGGATCTGACCGACGAGGAATACGCCGGCATTTCCGAGCACCTGACCCCGCAGGTCCGCGAAGTGCTGTCCACCGAAGGCTCGCTGAACGCGCGCAATGGCCAGGGCGGTACCGCGCCGAGCGCTGTCGCCGCCCAGCTGGTGGAATTCGAGCGCCAGCTCGCCGACATCAAAGCCTGGGCACAGTAGGCTTCCGGGCCAGGTAGCCACCTGGCCCCAAACCTGCCTGCCTCAGCGGCCGCCGCGCGGAAGAATCAGCGCGGCGGCCGCTTGCGCGTTAACCGGGCACCCGCGCTAAAGTGTGTGCTATGGCACAACTTCTGGCTCCGGCGGAGCTTATCGCACAAGTCACCACCGCATTGGACGAGCTGTCCGAACAGCTGCGCCGGGTCCCGCTGACCGAATACTCCAAGCCCAGTTCGCTGCCGGGGTGGAGCAACGCCCAGCTGATCGCGCACCTGGCGTCCCTGGCCAAGGCGGCGGTGCGCCAGTTCGAGAGCGCAGGGGCTGAGGACGTGCCACCCATGTACGACGGGGGAGCCGAGGGGCGGATCGAGGCGATCAACATGACCGCGTTGATGCGGCCTCAGTCGCTGCAGACATTGGTCCTCGACGCGCTGGCGCAGCTGCGGGCTTCGCTGCCCGCCGCCGAACCCAACTGGGAAGCGGTCGTCGGCTACCGCCCCGGCGCGAAGGTTGCCGACATGATGTATGCCACGTGGCGGGAAATGCTGATCCACGCCACAGACCTCGATCAGATGGCGCGTCCGCCTGCCTCCTGGCCGGCCGAATTTTGCGCCCATCTCTTCCGCGCCTTGGAAGCCCGCGTGCCCCAGGGAGCTCGCCTGGTTCTGCAGCCACACGGAAAAACCCGCACTGTCTTGGGGCAAGGTGAGAAGTCCTGGGTCTTGTCGGGGACGGATTTCGATCTGGCCGCCTGGCTTGCCGGGCGGGGGATCCCCGGGGCAATCCGGGTGACTGCAGCCGCCGATGGGGCCGCCGACCCGCAATTGCTGCCGTGGCCCAGCGACCGATTGATGCAACGTTAACCGCCGGCTTGCATGGCCTGCACTCAAAGTGTGCTCATGATTATGCACGCTGGCGCATCATCGGGCGGCCAAAAGGACTAAAATTGCTAGGCGTGACTACTTCTGAGAGCATTAGCGACCTGCTGGACCGACTGAGCAAGATCGTCCCCGACTATCCGCAGCCCGGGATCTCCTTCAAGGACCTGACTCCGGTCTTCGCCGATCCGGTGGGCCTGCGCCGCATGGTTGACGAACTGATCGCCCCCTTTGAAGGGCAATTCGACATTGTCGCCGGCCTGGAAGCCCGCGGCTTCGTGCTGGCCGCGGCCGCGGCCTACGCTTCGGGCAAGGGCATGCTCACCATCCGCAAGGCCGGCAAGCTGCCGCGCGAAGTCTACCGGGACGAATACACCCTGGAATACGGGACCAGCTGCCTGGAAGTGCACAAGGACGAGATCGCCCCGGGAACGCGCGTGCTGATCCTCGACGACGTGCTTGCCACCGGCGGCACTGTCGGCTCCTCGGTGCGCTTGATCGAGAAAACCGGGGCCGTGGTGGCCGGGGTCGGCGTGGTTCTGGAACTTGACGGGCTGGATGGCCGCGGAAAGCTCGAGGGGCATCGCGTGCACTCCCTTCAGGTCGTCCACTCCTGAAATTTGCCGCCGATCGCGCTGCCCGCGCGGTAATAGTGCGCAGTGTTTCACGCCGCTGGCGAACACTGGGCGCGACGAGACCAGAGCCGCGGGGCCCGGCAACCGGAGGATTACCGGAGCGCGATCAAAGGCGCGTATCATTGTCTGTCCTGTGATTTTGCGCAGGAGCAGATTGTGAGCGCGAGGGGAACCAGGGTGACCGAGACGATCGAACGCGACTTGTTGGCTGAATCCGAGTATGTCGGGCGCTTGTACCAGCGGCTCGATGAGCTGCGCGCAGAAAAGGTCGAGCAGCTGGAGCGCACCCGGGCCCAAGGCGCCGTGGGAACCTTCCAGAACATGTCCGAGCGCGATTCCTTCGCCACGTTGTACGAGGACCGGATCGCCCAATTAGATGCGGTCCAGGACCGGCTGGTGTTCGGCCGACTCGACATGGCTGGCAAGGACCAGGGGCCGCGCTATATCGGGCGCATTGGCTTGTCCGATGAGGACCTGAACCGGCTGATGATCGACTGGCGAGCCACCGAGGCCGCCCCGTTCTACCAGGCCACCGCGCTGAATCCGCGCGGGGTGCGCCGCCGCCGCCACCTGATGCTCAAGGGCCGTTCGGTCGCCGGCATCGAAGACGACGTGCTCGATGAGACCTGGCTCGACGAGGGCCACACCCATCATGGCGAGGGCGCCCTGATGGCTGCCCTGCGGGAAAAGCGCACCGGCCGCATGGGCGATATCGTCGGCACCATCCAAGCCGAGCAGGATGCGATCATCCGCGCCGAACTGCCCGGCGCCGTGGTAGTCCAGGGCGGTCCGGGCACCGGCAAGACCGCAGTCGCGCTGCACCGCGCCGCCTTCTTGCTCTACGAGTACCGCGAACGGCTGAAGAACGCCGGCGTGCTGATCGTCGGCCCTTCCAACTCCTTCATGCGCTACATCGAGCGCGTGCTTCCGTCGCTGGGCGAAACCGGCGTGGTGATGTCCTCGGTGGGCGAGCTCTACCATGGCGTGCATGCCGTGCCGGAATCCAATCGCACCGTGGCCCGGCTCAAGGGCCAGCTGTCCATGGCCAAGGTCATCGCCAACGCGGTGCGCAACCGCCAGCGCCTGATCCCGGATGATCGCACGGTGGTGGTTGAGGGCACGCGCCTGACGCTCACCCCCAAGATGGTCAAAAATGCCCGGGAGCGCGCCCGCCATACGCACAAGCCCTACAACGAGGCCCGCGAAACCTTCGTGAAGGTCCTTGTCGGGGACCTGTCGGAGCAGCTGCGCCGCAAGTTGGAGGAATCGGCCGGCCAGTCTTCGACCACCGATCGTTCCTACCTGCCGCAGGAAGTCCGCGAATCCCAGGATGTGCGCGTGCTGCTGAACCTGTGCTGGATGCCGATGACCCCGCACCAGCTGGTCGCCGAGCTTTTCGCCAAGCCGCACCTGTTGGCAGCCGCCGCGCCGCATTTGAAGGAAGCCGAACGCGATGCGCTCTACCGCATGGCCGGCGCACCGTTCACCGAGGCCGATGTGCCATTGCTCGACGAGGCGGCCCAGCTGCTGGGCGAGTTCGCCGACCCGAATGCCGCAGCCCATACCGCCCAATACGAGGCGGATGTCGAAAATGCCAAGGCGGCATTGCGCAATATGCACACCATGCTGGAGAACGCCGGCATCGATGGCGTGATCACCGCCGAGCAAGTGGCCGGAGTGAACCAGGAGACCGCCGCGAAGCTCACCGCCGCAGAACGCGCGGTTGCCGATCGAACCTGGGCCTATGGCCACATCGTTGTTGACGAGGCGCAGGAGCTTTCGCCGATGCAGTGGCGCCTGCTGGTGCGTCGCTGCCCGATGAAGTCCTTCACCATCGTCGGCGATATCGCGCAGACCTCGGCCGCATCGGGCGCCAGCAGCTGGTCTCAGGCCCTGGAACCATTCTTCGGGGAGCGTTTTGAGCTTGAAGAGCTGACGGTCAACTATCGCACCCCGGCGCAGATCGCCGATGCCGCGGTACGCGTCGCCCAGGCTGCGGGCCTGCGCATCACCACCCCTCGGGCGGTACGCGAGGGCGATTGGCCGCCGGTGATGACCAGCGCCGAGCAGGAGAATATCGATGAGGCCCTGCTATCAGCGCTCGATCAGGAACTGGAGTATTCGGCTGGTGGCCTGCAAGCGGTCATCGTCCCGCAGCAGGATCTTCCGCGGGTCCGCTCGGCGGTGGCAGAGGTCTATGGCGAACGCGTGGGAACCGGATCCGGTGGCATGAGCCAGGACATCGTGGTGATTTCCGCCCGGGAGTCCAAGGGCCTGGAATTCGACGGCGTGCTGATTCTCGAACCGGCGCAGCTGGTGGCGGAGGTCGATGGCGGAGTGGGCGATTTGTATGTGGCCATGACCCGTACGACACAGCGCTTGCATGTGGTTCACAGCCAGCCGCTGCCACAGGGCCTGGGCTGAGCCTGGCCGGATGTGACCAAGGGCGAATAGGCCTGACTGGCACTTGTCCATGGCCAAGCGATAATCTGGAACCTGCGCGCCGGGAAGGCAACCCCGACTCCCGGCGCAAGAGCATCAGCGCGTGAATTCTTCGCGCGCCAGGGGCAGAACGAAGACAGAAAATGGTCACAGTGAGCATGTCTGATATCAAGCAGAATCCCGTCATTGCGGGACAGAGCAACGACGCATCTTTCGAGAACGTCTGGCAGGAACTGAAGTGGCGCGGCCTGGTGCACGTCTCCACCGACGAAACCGAGCTGGAGCGAGCCCTGTCTGAAGAGACTGTGACCTACTATTGCGGGTTCGACCCCACCGCGCCTTCCCTGCACCTGGGCAACCTGGTGCAGCTGCTGAATATGCGCCGCCTCCAGCTGGCCGGCCATAAGCCCCTGGCCCTGGTCGGCGGTTCCACCGGTTTGATCGGCGATCCGCGCCAGACCGCAGAGCGCACCTTGAACACCAAGGAGACCGTGAACGAATGGGTCTCCAAGCTGCAGGCCCAGGTCTCGCGTTTCCTTTCGGCCGAGGGGGAGAACGCGGTGCGCCTGGTCAACAACCTGGATTGGACCCAGCAACTGTCCGCGCTGGACTTCCTTCGCGATGTGGGCAAGTACTTCCGCGTGGGCACCATGGTCAAGAAGGAGATCGTGGCCGCGCGCCTGAACTCCGATGAGGGCATCAGTTACACCGAGTTCTCCTACCAGGTGCTTCAGGGCTACGACTTCCTGGAGCTGAATCGCCAGTACGGCTGCACCCTGCAGACCGGTGGTTCGGACCAGTGGGGCAACCTGACCAGCGGCACCGACCTGATCCGCAAGGTCCAGGGCAATTCGGTGCACGCCTACGGCACCCCGCTGATCACCAATTCCGATGGCACCAAGTTCGGCAAGTCCGAGGGCAACGCCATCTGGCTGGATGCCGAAATGTGCAGCCCGTACACCTTCTACCAGTTCTGGCTGAACACTGCCGACGCCGACGTGATCGACCGCTTGAAGGTGTTCACCTTCTTGACCCGCGAACAGATCGCGCAGCTGGAGACCGAGGTAGCCGAGAGCCCATTCAAGCGCGTCGCCCAGCGCACCTTGGCCTGGGAGGTCACCTCTCTGGTTCACGGTGCGCAGGCAACCGAGCAGGTTATCACCGCTTCGGCTGCGGTATTCGGCAATGGCGATCTGAGCGCAATCGACCTTCCTACTTTGGAATCGGTGATTGCTGAATTGCCAACGGCGAAGGTGTCCGCAGAAGATCTGGGAATCCTGAACGTTTTGCAGGCTTCCGGCCTGAGTAAGTCGCAGTCCGAGGCCCGGCGCACGGTGACCGAGGGTGGGGCCTACGTCAATAACGATAAGGTCGAGGGCATCGATACCGTACTCAGCGAGTCGGGTTTCCTGCATGGCCGATACGCCATCGTGCGTCGCGGTAAGAAGAACATGGCAGTGATCGAACTGGCCCAGTAGGCCTGAAAACCGAAGCACTACACGAAACCACCAAAAAATGTTGTGAACCAGCACACTTTTTTGGTGGTTTTGTTGTACTCGCTGAAAGAAATACCAAGTCAGCCTGCGATTCTTCACCTGCAGGCGACACGGTTGCCGATTTTGCGTCTGGTGGGAACCCGTGTAAAGTTTTATCTCGCGCCGCTGATCTGGACGGGCCGAAAAGGCTTGGAAGAAGCAGTGGGGTGAACGAGCTGGAAACGTCGAGTTGACTTTGGTTGACTTGGTGGTAAGCTTGAAAAGTTGCTCCGGAGCGAAGCAGTCACTGGTTTTTTGGTGGTTGTGGTGTCGAGAGTGTTTGTTGTTTGAGAACTCAATAGTGTGCCAAGTTTGTTGATACCGAATTATTTTTATTTGGTGAATACATAACATTTGCTTGAGGCATTGCACCCCCGTGTAGTGTTCTTGAGTGTTTTTTATTCGCCAGGATTTTTTCATTGATTCTCCCTTATTTTCCGAGGGGTTTCGGTGGCTTTTTGTTTTTTATGGAGAGTTTGATCCTGGCTCAGGATGAACGCTGGCGGCGTGCTTAACACATGCAAGTCGAACGATGAAGCCCTGCTTGCAGGGTGGATTAGTGGCGAACGGGTGAGTAACACGTGAGTAACCTGCCCCTGACTCTGGGATAAGCCCGGGAAACTGGGTCTAATACCGGATATGACTTCCTACTGCATGGTGGGTTGTTGAAAGATTTATCGGTGGGGGATGGACTCGCGGCCTATCAGCTTGTTGGTGAGGTAATGGCTCACCAAGGCGACGACGGGTAGCCGGCCTGAGAGGGTGACCGGCCACACTGGGACTGAGACACGGCCCAGACTCCTACGGGAGGCAGCAGTGGGGAATATTGCACAATGGGCGGAAGCCTGATGCAGCGACGCCGCGTGAGGGATGACGGCCTTCGGGTTGTAAACCTCTTTCAGTAGGGAAGAAGCGAAAGTGACGGTACCTGCAGAAGAAGCGCCGGCTAACTACGTGCCAGCAGCCGCGGTAATACGTAGGGCGCAAGCGTTATCCGGATTTATTGGGCGTAAAGAGCTCGTAGGCGGTTTGTCGCGTCTGCCGTGAAAGTCCGAGGCTCAACCTCGGATCTGCGGTGGGTACGGGCAGACTAGAGTGATGTAGGGGAGACTGGAATTCCTGGTGTAGCGGTGAAATGCGCAGATATCAGGAGGAACACCGATGGCGAAGGCAGGTCTCTGGGCATTTACTGACGCTGAGGAGCGAAAGCATGGGGAGCGAACAGGATTAGATACCCTGGTAGTCCATGCCGTAAACGTTGGGCACTAGGTGTGGGGGACATTCCACGTTTTCCGCGCCGTAGCTAACGCATTAAGTGCCCCGCCTGGGGAGTACGGCCGCAAGGCTAAAACTCAAAGGAATTGACGGGGGCCCGCACAAGCGGCGGAGCATGCGGATTAATTCGATGCAACGCGAAGAACCTTACCAAGGCTTGACATGTGCCAGACCGCTCCAGAGATGGGGTTTCCCTTCGGGGCTGGTTCACAGGTGGTGCATGGTTGTCGTCAGCTCGTGTCGTGAGATGTTGGGTTAAGTCCCGCAACGAGCGCAACCCTCGTTCCATGTTGCCAGCACGTAGTGGTGGGGACTCATGGGAGACTGCCGGGGTCAACTCGGAGGAAGGTGGGGATGACGTCAAATCATCATGCCCCTTATGTCTTGGGCTTCACGCATGCTACAATGGCCGGTACAATGGGTTGCGATACTGTGAGGTGGAGCTAATCCCTAAAAGCCGGTCTCAGTTCGGATTGGGGTCTGCAACTCGACCCCATGAAGTCGGAGTCGCTAGTAATCGCAGATCAGCAACGCTGCGGTGAATACGTTCCCGGGCCTTGTACACACCGCCCGTCAAGTCACGAAAGTTGGTAACACCCGAAGCCGATGGCCTAACCACCTTGTGTGGGGGGAGTCGTCGAAGGTGGGACTGGCGATTGGGACTAAGTCGTAACAAGGTAGCCGTACCGGAAGGTGCGGCTGGATCACCTCCTTTCTAAGGAGCTAACCATTATTATGGTTGCCCATGTCTGTGCCCGAGTGTGGTACGGGTGGGTTGCTCATGGGTGGAATATCAATGAACTCAGTACTGGAAAGCATGCACGCCTGATTGATCCTTTGTGGGGTTGTGTGGTGTGTGTGGGGTACTGGCTGTGGCTGCATGGTGTTGTTGCTGGTGAGTACGCAGCATGATGATCCTTTGGGTTGTTGTGGTGTTGGAAAAGCGGTGGTGGTGTTGTGTGGTTTGTATGGTTTGGCATGCTGTTGGGTTTTGAGGCAACAAGCCTCCGTCCCTGGTGGATGATGTGATCGGTTGTTGTGGTGCTGGCCCTTTTGGGGTTGGTGTTGTGATGGTTGGTTGTTTCTCTTCTTGGGTGGCGGGGTTCTTGGTGTTTCGGTGTTTGTCCTGTGTTTGCCGTGGACGTGCCGCCTTTGTTGGTGGTGTGGTTGCGGGGGTGTGGGGTTGTTGTTTGGGAACTGTATAGTGAACGCGAGCATCTTGCAGATGAGATGAGTCTGGTGGCCCTTTTCCTTGGGTCATCTAGGTGTTTGAGTCTTGTCTGCGTGATTTTGTTAGATTGTTTTATTGCTCATATCTTGAGACTTTGATGTTGTGTTGAAGTTTTTAAGGGCGCACGGTGGATGCCTTGGCATCAAGAGCCGATGAAGGACGTGGGAATCTGCGATAAGCCTGGTGGAGTCGATAACCGGACGTTGATACCAGGATTTCCGAATGGGGGAACCCCGCACCATGTTATGTGGTGTGACCTGCAGCTGAATGTATAGGCTGTGTGGAGGGAACGCGGGGAAGTGAAACATCTCAGTACCCGCAGGAAGAGAAAACAATAGTGATTCCGTTAGTAGTGGCGAGCGAACGCGGATGGGGCTAAACCGGTTGGTGTGTGATAGCGGATAGGCGTTGCATCATCGGGGTTGTGGGGTTGACATGTACCAGTGCTATCTTGCTGGTGGGATGAGGTGCAGGCGTATAGGTGAATCGGTTGGAATGCCGGACCATAGAGGGTGATAGTCCCGTAGGTGTAATGCGTGTCTGCCGTTCTAGTGTTGATACCCGAGTAGCACGGGGCCCGTGAAACCTTGTGTGAATCTGCCAGGACCACCTGGTAAGCCTGAATACTACTTGATGACCGATAGTGAATCAGTACCGTGAGGGAATGGTGAAAAGTACCCCGGGAGGGGAGTGAAATAGTACCTGAAACCGTGCGCTTACAATCCGTTAGAGCCTGGGACTTGTTCCTGGGTGATGGCGTGCCTTTTGAAGAATGAGCCTGCGAGTTAGTGCTGTGTCGCGAGGTTAACCCGTGTGGGGTAGCCGTAGCGAAAGCGAGTCTGAATAGGGCGTTTGAGTGGCACGGTCTAGACCCGAAGCGAAGTGATCTACCCATGGCCAGGTTGAAGCGCGTGTAAGAGCGTGTGGAGGACCGAACCCACTTCAGTTGAAAATGGAGGGGATGAGCTGTGGGTAGGGGTGAAAGGCCAATCAAACTTCGTGATAGCTGGTTCTCCCCGAAATGCATTTAGGTGCAGCGTTACGTGTTTCTTGCTGGAGGTAGAGCTACTGGATAGGCGATGGGCCCTACAAGGTTACTGACCTTAGCCAAACTCCGAATGCCGGTAAGTGAGAGCGTAGCAGTGAGACTGTGGGGGATAAGCTTCATAGTCGAGAGGGAAACAGCCCAGAACGCCAACTAAGGCCCCTAAGCGTGTGCTAAGTGGGAAAGGATGTGGAGTTGCTGTGACAACCAGGAGGTTGGCTTAGAAGCAGCCACCCTTGAAAGAGTGCGTAATAGCTCACTGGTCAAGTGATTCCGCGCCGATAATGTAGCGGGGCTCAAGCACACCGCCGAAGTTGCGTCATTCAAATATTTGCCTGGCTTTTGTTGGGCGTTTGGATGGGTAGGGGAGCGTCGTATAGCGGGTGAAGTCGCGGTGGAAACCAGCGGTGGACGCTATACGAGTGAGAATGCAGGCATGAGTAGCGAATGACGGGTGAGAAACCCGTCCGCCGAATGATCAAGGGTTCCAGGGTTAAGCTAATCTGCCCTGGGTTAGTCGGGGCCTAAGGCGAGGCCGACAGGCGTAGTCGATGGATAACGGGTTGATATTCCCGTACCGGCGAAGGACCGCCCATACTGAGCTGTGGATGCTAACCATGACGGATTCCAGTGTTGATGCCTTCGGGTGTCTTGTTGGTTGATGTGGTGGGAACCGATGCAGTGAGGTCAGCGTATTAACAGGTGTGACGCAGGAAGGTAGCCGAGCCAGGCAATGGAATTGACCTGGTCCAAGGGTGTAGGAAGAGTGGTTGGCAAATCCGCCGCTCAATTGTTTCTGAGACCTGATAGGCGCCCCATTTTTTGGGGTGATTCGGTGATCCTATGCTGCCTAGAAAAGCATCGGCGCGAGGTCCCAGTCCGCCCGTACCCCAAACCGACACAGGTGATCAGGTAGAGAATACTAAGGCGATCGAGAGAATCATGGTTAAGGAACTCGGCAAAATGCCCCCGTAACTTCGGAAGAAGGGGGGCCTGCCTCGTGATCAGCTCTTGCAGTTGTGAGCGGGTGTGGGCCGCAGAGACCAGGGGGAAGCGACTGTTTACTAAAAACACAGGTCCGTGCGAAGTCGCAAGACGATGTATACGGACTGACTCCTGCCCGGTGCTGGAAGGTTAAGAGGACTGGTTAGTCACTTTTGTGGCGAAGCTGAGAATTTAAGCCCCAGTAAACGGCGGTGGTAACTATAACCATCCTAAGGTAGCGAAATTCCTTGTCGGGTAAGTTCCGACCTGCACGAATGGAGTAACGACTTCCCCGCTGTCTCAACCATGAACTCGGCGAAATTGCAGTACGAGTAAAGATGCTCGTTACGCGCAGCAGGACGGAAAGACCCCGAGACCTTTACTATAGTTTGGTATTGGTGTTCGGTGCAGCTTGTGTAGGATAGGTGGGAGACTTTGAAGCTTGGACGCTAGTTCAGGTGGAGTCATCGTTGAAATACCACTCTGGCTGTACCGGTCACCTAACTTCGGACCATGATCTGGTTCAGGGACAGTGCCTGATGGGTAGTTTAACTGGGGCGGTTGCCTCCTAAAATGTAACGGAGGCGCCCAAAGGTTCCCTCAGCCTGGTTGGCAATCAGGTGTTGAGTGTAAGTGCACAAGGGAGCTTGACTGTGAGAGTGACAGCTCGAGCAGGGACGAAAGTCGGGACTAGTGATCCGGCGGCACCTCGTGGAAGGGCCGTCGCTCAACGGATAAAAGGTACCTCGGGGATAACAGGCTGATCTTGCCCAAGAGTCCATATCGACGGCATGGTTTGGCACCTCGATGTCGGCTCGTCGCATCCTGGGGCTGGAGTAGGTCCCAAGGGTTGGGCTGTTCGCCCATTAAAGCGGTACGCGAGCTGGGTTTAGAACGTCGTGAGACAGTTCGGTCCCTATCCGCTGCGCGCGTTGGAAATTTGAGAAGGGCTGTCCTTAGTACGAGAGGACCGGGACGGACTAACCTCTGGTGTGTCAGTTGTACTGCCAAGTGCATCGCTGATTAGCTACGTTGGGAAGGGATAACCGCTGAAAGCATCTAAGCGGGAAGCCTGCTTCGAGATGAGATTTCCATGCACCTTGAGTGTGTGAGGCCCCCAGCTAGACCACTGGGTTGATAGGCAGGATGTGGAAGCAAGGACTGAAGACTTGTGTAGCTGACCTGTACTAATAGGCCGATGACTTTCAACACACAATATAACAATATTTGAACTAATGATTTCAATGCTGTTCGCGTTCACTATGCGGTTACGAGACAACAACCCGTAATCACCTGAAAACAAATATAAGACGTTTTAACACCGGAAAACATGACCAAGATGTTTGGTTTGTGTGCTTCGTGATTGTTACGGCGGTCATAGCGTGGGGGAAACGCCCGGTCCCATACCGAACCCGGAAGCTAAGGCCCATTGCGCCGATGGTACTGCACTCGTGAGGGTGTGGGAGAGTAGGTCACCGCCGGACTTAACCTAATATGGTTTGAGGCCCTGACACAGTGTGTTGGGGCCTCACCTGTTTAACCAGTGCTGCTGGCTGGCCTGGTGTTGGCGGGGTGGGCTATCAGCTCGCCCCTTTTCTTGTTTAAGAGCTCAGTTCAGTGGGTTGCTGGGTGTTGGTGTTGGTGGGGGAGTTCGGGTTGTTGGGCCTGGCTCCCTTGTTTTTTAAGCGGTGGGTACTTGCCGGGCGCTCTGAACCACAATCTTCATCATCAACCTGGCTGTTGAGTTCCTTGAACTGAGTGTCTGACCACATTGACCCATATTCCCTATGGTATGGCTCCATGCTCCCGTAGACTTGACGGTAGTTGTTCGTGCCGTTGGAGCACGCTGATTAGTTAATAGTGAAGTGCATTGCGCAAGCGATCACGAAGGTTGCGGTATTGAGATTGCCGCTGAAGGGGACATTAAATGTCTAACGATTTCCGCCGTAGTTCCGATAACGGGCGAGGCGACTTCCGGAACTCAGATTCAAACCGCAATAATTCGCGCGATGGCTTCAAACGCCGCGACGATCGAGGCGAATTCAAGCGCAGCGAGGATCGTGGTGGCTTCAAGCGCAACGAAGACCGTGGCGGCTTCCGTAATGATCGTCGCGACGACAACCGTGGCGGTTTCAAGCGCAACGAAGACCGTGGTGGCTTCCGCAATGATCGCCGTGATGACAACCGTGGCGGTTTCAAGCGCAACGAAGACCGTGGCGGCTTCCGTAACGATCGCCGTGATGATAACCGCGGTGGTTTCAAGCGCAACGAAGACCGTGGCGGCTTCCGTAACGATCGTCGCGACGACAACCGTGGCGGTTTCAAGCGCAACGAAGACCGTGGCGGCTTCCGCAATGATCGCCGTGATGACAACCGTGGCGGTTTCAAGCGCAACGAAGACCGTGGCGGCTTCCGCAATGATCGCCGTGATGACAACCGTGGCGGTTTCAAGCGCAACGAAGACCGTGGTGGCTTCCGCCAGGACCGCGATGACAACCGTGGCGGTTTCAAGCGCAACGAAGACCGTGGTGGCTTCCGCCAGGACCGCGATGATAACCGCGGTGGTTTCAAGCGCAACGAAGATCGTGGCGGCTTCCGTAACGATCGCCGTGATGACAACCGCGGTGGTTTCAAGCGCAACGAAGACCGTGGCGGCTTCCGCAATGATCGCCGTGATGACAACCGCGGTGGTTTCAAGCGCAACGAAGACCGTGGCGGCTTCCGCAATGATCGCCGTGATGACAACCGCGGTGGTTTCAAGCGCAACGAAGATCGTGGTGGCTTCCGTAATGATCGCCGTGATGATAACCGCGGTGGTTTCAAGCGCAACGAAGATCGTGGTGGCTTCCGTAATGATCGCCGTGATGACAACCGGGGCGGTTTCAAGCGCAACGATGATCGCGGCAATTTCCGCAAGGATGACCGGTCAAAGGGCGACCGCCCTGCTCGCGGACAGCGCTTCGAAGATCCACGTGCCGAGGCTGCCCGCCCTCACAACCCAGGCGATCTGCGAATCTCCAACCGCGCAGACCGTTCGCAGTCTCCAGACATCGATGAGGATGTCACCGGCAAGGAGCTGGATCGCGTTGCTCGCGCTCAGCTTCGTTACCTCGAAGAGCGTTCGGCAAGCTGGGTGGCCAAGCACTTGGTCATGGCTGGCCGTCTGCTGGAAGAAGATCCAGAGCTTGCCTACGAGCACACCTTGGCAGCCTCCCGTCGTGGCGGTCGCGTAGCCGTGGTTCGCGAAGCTGTGGGCATCGCTGCCTACCACGCAGGCAAGTACGCCGATGCCCTGCGCGAATTGCGCACCCACCGCCGTATTTCCGGTTCGGATTACAACCTGCCGCTGATCGCTGATTCGCTGCGCGCGCTGGGCCGCCCGGAGAAGGCCATCGAATTGGCCCACTCTGAGGAGTCGGCGAACCTGGAAGCTGCCGTCAAGGTGGAAATGCAGATCGTCGCAGCCGGCGCCTATGGCGACCAGGGCAAGCTGGACGAAGCATTGGCCGAGCTGGAGTCGCTGGAGCAGCTGAACTTCAACCGTGCATTCTCCTTCAGCCCTCGCTTGTTCACGGCCTATGCTGACCTGCTGTCGGCTGCAGGCCGTTCCGAAGACGCGAAGCGCTGGAACCAGCAGGTCGAGGTCGCAGAACGCGCCTTGGGCATCGAGCAGGAAACTGAATCGTTCATCATGGACCTGGCTCCGGAAATGGATGAAGAGGAAGAAGCGCCTCGTGCCAAGGACCTGATCGAATCGGGCCAGGATGAGGAAGACGCTGAAGATGCCGAGGTCGCTGAGAGCGGAATCGACGAGGAAGACGGCCTGGTAGAGATCGCTGAATCCGACACGGAGGCCGAGCCAGCTGACGCAGAGGACGAATCCTCGAAGTAAGCTGTGGCAGTAGCAGCCAAAAATAACAAGTAGTAGGAACCACCACCGAATGCTGATTTCCGGATTTGATTCTGTCCTCTCCGATCTCGACGGGGTCGTATACGCTGGCGCCAACGCCATCGACGACGCCGTAGAGTCGCTGAACACCCTTGCGGAAGTGAACGTCACTTTGGCGTTCATTACCAACAATGCGGGGCGTTCGCCGATGTCTGTCGCAGCGCACCTGCGCCAGCTCGGAGTCAAGACCAGTGCAGAGCAGGTTTTCGGTTCAGCAGATGCTGGCGCCGAGATGCTCGCGCGCGAACTGAACCCCGGGGCCAAGGTCCTGGTGGTGGGTTCCCCCTACCTGCGTGAATGCATCGCAGTGCGCGGCCTGGAGGTCGTCGAGTCCCACGCCGATGAACCGGTAGCGGTCATCCAGGGGTTTGACCCCGATCTGTCGTGGAAAAACCTTGCCGAGGCCAGCTACGCCATCAACAATGGCGCGTCCTGGGTCGCCACCAATACCGATCTGACCATCCCCCGTGCAGAGGGCATTGCCCCGGGCAACGGTTCATTGGTCAACGCGGTGAAGCTGGCCACGGGCGCCGAACCCAAGGTCGCCGGCAAGCCGGAGTCCTACCTCTTTGCACGGGCCGCTGATCGTTTGGATTCGCATCGCCCGCTGGTGGTCGGCGACCGGCTGGATACCGATATCCTCGGTGGCTTCCGCGCTGGATTCTCTACCGCCTTGGTGCTGACCGGCGTGGATTCGCCGCGGACAGCCCTGGGTGCTCCAGTGGAGCAACGGCCCAACTACCTCATCAACACGCTCGCTGACTTGTACCGGCCATACCCGACCATCAAGGTGCTGGGCTATGGCGTGCAGGTCGGCGACGCGGTGGCCAAGGTCGATGCCGGTTCCATTGAGGTATCGGGCAGCGAATCAGATTTAAACGCATGGCGGGCAGCGTGCCATGCCTGGTGGCTTGCCCATCCGCGGCAAAGCGGTCATGAAGTTCCCGAAATCCGGTTTACCGAGCGTGGACTGGACACCCTGCGCCGGGTTCGGGGCTAGAGATGAACCCGCAGAACCCCCAGCCGGCCCCCGGCCCGCGCGGCATGGACGATGCGCAGGTGGAGCAGGCCCTGTCATCACTGGCCGATCACGATATCACCGAACATGCAGGCATCTATGAGCAGCTGCTCGATGGGCTGCAGCAAGAACTCAACCGTACGGAGCATGGCCGGTGAATCGGCTCGATCAAGAACTCGTCACCCGTGCCCTGGCGCGGTCGCGCACCGAGGCGGCCAAGCTGCTCGCCTCCGGACGCGTCTTGCTCGACGGGACCGAGGTGACCAAGGCTTCGAAGAAGGTCGCGCCAACGGATGAGCTGGTGGTGTTGCCCAGCGAAGGCGAAGAATACGTGTCCCGCGCAGGGCATAAGCTGGCTGGCGCACTAGATGTATTTACCACTATCGATCCCGCCGGGCTGCGCTGTCTGGATGCCGGAGCATCCACCGGCGGCTTTACCGACGTGCTATTGCGCAGAGGCGCAGAACATGTGGTCGCAGCCGATGTCGGCCATGGCCAGCTCGTCGCTGAAATTCGAGAAGACCCTCGGGTTTCGGTCCATGAGGGGTTGAACGTCCGCTACCTTACGCCCGAGGATATTGGGGGAGTTGTCGACCTGGTAGTAGCCGACTTGTCCTTCATCTCCCTGCGCCTTGTGATCGATGCCTTGGCCAGCGCCACCAAGCCTGGCGGGTCGCTGGTCCTCATGGTCAAGCCCCAGTTCGAGGTTGGTCGCGAACATCTGAACCGCACCGGCGTGGTCACCGATCCGCAGCTGCGCCAATCATCGGTTGAAGCCGTTATTGCCAGCGCACGGGCAGCGGGGCTGAACTTGCGAGGTCTGGCACGCAGTCCGCTGCCCGGCCAAGACGGCAATGTCGAATTCTTCCTTTGGCTTATGGCCGGCGAGAATGCACAGCCTGCAGATGTTCCGCTGATCGAGCAGAACGTTGACTATTCTTAGAAGTGACGTGCATTAGCTGGGGTCGAACGCCTTGGTCATTTTGCACCTCACGATCCTGAGAGGGGCCGCCCGCCTTGCGCCGAATCCTAGTTTTCACCCATACCGGACGCCAAGAAGCGATTGCCGCGGCCATAGAAACCTGTTCCCTGCTCAAGTCCGCCGGCGCCATTACGGTGATGCGGCGCAAGGACCATGAGGCCATGACCGAGGCCATCGGCAAGCCCATGGACGCCATCGAGATCCTGGGCGAAGACTGCCAGATCGACGACGTGGATCTGGGCGTCGTGCTCGGGGGAGACGGATCGGTGCTTCGTGCCGCCGAACTTGTCCGCGAAGCCCCGCTGCCACTGGTCGGCGTGAACCTCGGGCATGTGGGCTTCCTGGCCGAAGCTGAACGCAGCGAGCTCGCAGCCACGGTAGATGCACTGGTGAACCAGGCCTACACCGTGGAAGAGCGCATGACCATCGAGGTCAAGGTCTGGCTCGACAATGTCTGCCTCGCGCAGACATGGGCGCTGAACGAAGCAGCGGTGGAAAAGGCCAACCGAGAGCGCATGATCGAGGTCGTGATCGAAGTTGATGGTCGCCCGATCTCCACTTTCGGCTGCGACGGAGTGGTGATGGCAACCCCTACCGGTTCGACCGCATATTCCTTCTCCGCTGGCGGGCCCGTGGTATGGCCAGATGTGGCCGCGCTGATCATGGTGCCCATTTCAGCCCACGCTTTGTTCGCCAAGCCTCTGGTCGTTTCGCCGGATTCAGTGATGGCAGTGGAAATCCTTACCCGAACCGATGCCGGTGCCGTGCTCTGGTGCGATGGCCGGCGCACGATTGAATTGCCGCCCGGAGCGCGTGTGGAAGTCACGCGAAGCAGCCGCCCGGTGTACCTTGCACGCCTTAACACCACTCCATTCTCCGAGCGGCTGGTAAACAAGTTCGAATTGCCTATCACCGGATGGCGCGGTCCAGCCAAGGAAGATACTCGCCGCCCTGCTACTACCGCCCTTCCGATCGTTGGGCCTGGCTTGCAAAGCGTCGAGCCGCATCACCGTGATGAACCGGGAATTCCGATGGTCGCTCGACCTGAGGACAACGCGTAGAGAACGAGTTTCTCGAAAAAGTTTCCACACGCTCGAACAAAGCTACGAAAATGGGGTTAGAACACATATACTAAATTCGCACGGTACGACTTGAACTCGAGACTCGGGAGCAGGCAATGATTCAGGAAATCCAGATCTCCAACCTTGGTGTCATCACCGAGGCCACCTTACCGCTGGGCCCGGGGCTCACGGTGGTCACCGGTGAGACCGGTGCTGGTAAGACCATGGTGATCACCGCACTGTCCTTGCTGCTGGGTCGACGTGCGGATGCCGGAGCGGTACGCAATGGTGCCAAGCATGCGCTGGCTGAAGCCGTGGTGCATCTGCCGCCGGACCATCACGTTCTTGACGCCGCAAGCCAGGCGGGAGCCTTCATCGAGCCCGCCGGCGAACAAAGCGAACTATTGCTTTCACGATCGCTCTCGGCCCAGGGGCGTTCCCGGGCTACCATCGGCGGGCGCAGCGCCCCCGTGGGTTTGCTCGCCGAACTGGGCCATGATCTCGTAGCGGTCCACGGCCAATCCGACCAGATCAGGCTCAAGGAACCGGTCGCTCAACGTGATGCGCTGGATCGCTTCGCCGGCCAGTCGCTTAGTCGCCTGTTGAGCAGCTATCAGCGTTCGTACCGGCAGTGGCGCTCGGCGGTCAAGGAGCTATCAAGCCTGAAAACCGAATCGCGTAATCGTGTACGAGAAGCCGAAAATCTGCGTCTGGCCCTGGACGAGATCGATTCTCTTGACCCGCAACCCGGTGAAGACGAAACGTTGCGTGAGGAGTCAATCAAGCTGGGCAACGTCGAGTCGCTGCGATCGGCCAGCCAGCAAGCGCAGGCAGTGATCGATTCCGAGGACTTTGAAAACCCCGGCGTCACCACCCTGGTGGAAACTGCCAGGGGATTGCTCGCGCAAGCCAGCGGTGATGACCCCGTGCTGTCTTCTTTTGCCGAACGCGCCGCTGAATTGGGGATCCTCGCTTCAGAACTTTCCAGCGATCTGGCCGCCTATGCAGCCGATCTGGACGAAGAAGGCCCGGAGCGACTCGCGCAAATCGAAGCGCGCCGCGCTGACCTCAACAAGCTCATGCGCAAATACGCCCCGAGCATCGATGAGGTGATCGCTTGGTCTGCCGAGGCCCGTTCCAGGCTGGAACAGCTCGGCGGCGATGATTCGCGGATCGAAGAACTTGAGAATGAAGTCGTTGAGCTAGAGCACCGTGTTGCATCCCTGGCTTCGGAGCTATCCGAGTCACGTCGCAAGGCCGCGAAGAAACTCTCCTCGCAGGTCTCGGCCGAATTGAAAGCCTTGGCGATGCCTGACGCCAAACTCGTCATCGAGGTTAACGAATTGGATGAGCCAGGGGCCTTCGGCCAAGACGCCATCTCAATGTTGCTCTCTCCTCATGCAGGGGCGTCCCCTCGGCCTTTGGGGAAGGGCGCCAGCGGTGGCGAGCTATCACGTGTCATGCTGGCCATTGAAGTCGTCCTGGCTGCGGTTGACCCGGTGCCGACCTTTGTCTTTGACGAAGTCGACCAAGGTGTCGGCGGCAAGGCTGCCGTGGCCATTGGCGAACGCCTGGCGATGTTAGCCCGGCACGTGCAGGTCATCGTGGTGACGCACCTGCCTCAGGTCGCAGCGTATGCGGATCGCCATATCAGGGTGATCAAGAATTCGGAGGCGAAATCAAAATCAGGCGCCGGGTACACCGCCAGTGACGTGATCAGCCTTGATCAAGACGCCCGCGTCAAGGAATTGGCGCGGATGCTGGCGGGCCAAGAGGAATCGGACACAGCTCAGGCGCATGCCGAGGAACTGCTTTCCGAAGCCCAGCTTCTAGTGTCATCGCTCACCACGGCAAAGTGATTTTCAGTCTAAAAGTCTTGATGAATGGCTGAATTACGCCGACGCTAGGGCTTCGGGTGAAGGTGCACTAGAGTTTTAGAAGGATGCGAAATATTGGAATGGTGATAGGATGAAATCCCGTGGTGCAGCGTAATTCAACTCGTGATTCTCGGTCGTCTGAAACGACAAAGCATATCTTCGTCACCGGCGGTGTGGCCTCTTCCCTGGGTAAGGGTTTGACGGCATCCAGCCTTGGACATCTACTTCGAGCTCGTGGTCTCTCCGTGACCATGCAGAAGCTCGACCCGTACCTGAACGTCGATCCAGGTACCATGAACCCATTCCAGCACGGTGAAGTCTTCGTTACCGACGATGGCGCCGAAACCGATCTGGATATCGGACACTACGAGCGTTTCCTGGATGAGAACCTTCCAGGTACCGCCAACGTGACCACCGGTCAGGTTTACTCAACCGTTCTTGAACGTGAACGTCGCGGCGAGTACCTGGGCGATACCGTTCAGGTGATCCCTCACATTACTGATGAAATCAAGCGCCGTATGCGTTTGGCAGCCACCGATCCTGCCCCTGGCAAGCCGGCTCCAGACGTGATTATCACCGAAATCGGTGGAACCGTTGGCGACATCGAATCCCAGCCGTTCTTGGAAGCAGCTCGCCAGGTCCGCCAGGACATCGGCCGCAAGAACGCTTTCTTCGTTCACGTTTCCCTGGTGCCTTTCATTGGCCCTAGCCATGAATTGAAGACCAAGCCAACCCAGCACTCTGTCGCTGCGTTGCGTTCCATCGGTATCCAGCCGGACTCCCTGGTGATCCGTTCGGACCGTCCGATTCCAGCTGAAATGCGCGCCAAGCTCGGCCGCACCTGCGACGTGGACACCGAAGCCGTCATCAACTGCGCAGATGCACCAAGCATCTATGACATTCCTAAGGTCATCCACGCGCAGGGCCTGGACGCTTACATCGTTCAGACTCTCGAACTGAAGTTCCGCGATGTTGATTGGACCTCGTGGGATCGACTGCTCGATGTCGTGCACAACCCAAGCACCGAACTGACCGTTGCCCTGGTTGGCAAGTACATCGATCTTCCAGACGCATACCTGTCGGTTACCGAAGCACTTCGTGCTGGCGGTTTCGCCAACAACGCTAAGGTCAACATCCGCTGGGTTCCAGCTGACGACTGCGCAACCGAAGCTGGGGCTGCCAAGGCCCTTGCTGGTGCTGAAGCGATTTGCGTTCCCGGCGGTTTCGGTATTCGTGGCCTAGAAGGCAAGCTGGGCGCTCTGCGTTTTGCTCGCGAAAACAAGCTGCCTACCCTGGGCCTGTGCCTGGGGCTGCAGTCCATGGTCATTGAATACGCACGAAACGTGGCGGGCCTCGAAGGCGCCTCATCGACTGAATTCGATCCAGAAACCACCACCCCGGTCATTGCGACCATGGAGGAGCAGCTGGAGATCGTCGATGGCAAGGGTGACTTGGGTGGCACCATGCGCCTCGGCCTCTACGAAGCCAAATTGGCTGAAGGCTCGGTCCTGGCCGAAACCTACGGCAAGACCGATGTTGCAGAACGCCACCGTCACCGTTACGAAGTCAACAACTCGTACCGTGCGCAGCTTGAAGAAGCGGGCTTGGTCTTCTCCGGCACTTCGCCAGATGGCAGCCTCGTAGAATTCGTGGAACTGCCAAAGGACGTGCACCCTTACTACGTTTCCACTCAGGCACACCCTGAACTCTCCAGCCGCCCAACCCGACCACACCCAATGTTCGCTGGTCTGGTTGCTGCAGCTTTGGAGAAGCGTAGCTAGTCATACCCGAGCAGAGTGAATTCTCTGCAAGCGCTAGCGCGCCGGTCACTCTTGACCGGCGCGCAGCTGTTTAAGCTTGAAAATGAAGGACAGCTCTTACCTACCAAAGGATGAATCCGGTGCCGATGCCTCCGATTTCTGACGAATTCTCTCCCCGTGAACTGCTGAGCCGGGAAACTGTGTATGAAGGGCGTATCTGGAACGTCATCCACGACTCGGTGAAGCTTTCGGATACCGGTGGAACAATCGAGCGCGACTACATCAGCCACCCTGGTGCAGTCAGCGTCCTGGTGATGGACGATGAAGAGCGCGTTCTGATGGTCAATCAGTACCGTCATCCCGTTGGCATGCGTTTATGGGAGATCCCAGCAGGGCTATTGGATGTCGACGGCGAGGCACCTTTGGATGCAGCGAAGCGAGAACTGTGGGAAGAAGCGGACCGAACAGCTGACCATTGGGCTATTTTGACTGATGTCTTCCTGACCCCGGGTTCTTCAGCAGAAGCCGTGCGAGTCTACCTGGCTCGTGAACCTCAGCTCGTTCCCGAGGATCAGCGGCACGAGCGCACCGAAGAAGAAGCCGAAATGATCAGCACCTGGGTTCCCCTTGAGGAAGCAGTTGCCGCGGTTTTGGCCGGAAAAATCCACAATCCAACGGCCATGATCGCCATCCTGGCGGCTCAAGCCGCGCGATCAAGCAAATACACCAATCTGCGCGACGCGAACGAGCCGTTCGACGTTCACCCTTACTTGCGCGAAGGATGACCGAAGCTTTTGAGCGGGAGGTCAAGCGCTACTTGCAGCACTTGGCGATCGAGCGTGGCCTGGCCGAAAATACCTTGGCATCATACCGACGCGATCTCTCCCGTTACGTCAATGCCCTGCAGGCATATCGGCTAACAGATCCACAGCAGATTACTGAGGTGACTATCAGCGGTTATCTGCATGATCTCTCTCGCGGGGACGAGGACCACAAGCCGCTGGGAGCGCGGTCTGTGGCTCGTCATGCTGTGGCGATTCGGCAACTTCACAAGTATTGGGAGCTCGAAGGTATTTGTGCGCCGAACCCGGCGCGCGAGATTCAGCCACCCGCCATTGGGCAATCCTTGCCCAAAGCGATCTCCATTGCGCAGGTAAGCCGGCTGCTTGATTCGATCAATACCGAGACCCCCGCGGGACTGCGCGATAGGGCCATCCTTGAATTCCTGTACGCCACTGGAGCACGAATTTCGGAGGTCGTTGATCTTGACGTGGACGACCTCCATTTTGCCGACGACGCAGTAGTCCGGCTTTTCGGAAAAGGTTCCAAAGAGCGCATCGTTCCCGTTGGCGGGTATGCCCAGAGGGCCGTCAGCGACTATTTGGTGCGTTCGCGCCCTGGACTGGCTTTGAAAGGCAAGGGGACACCCGCACTGTTTCTGAACCAGCGCGGTGGCCGGCTTTCCCGTCAGTCAGTTTGGCTACTTATCAGCAAGGCGGCGGAGCGCTCCGGGATCAATGTGGAAGTATCGCCACATACACTGCGCCACTCTTTCGCCACTCATCTGCTGGAAGGTGGCGCGGACGTCCGCGTAGTTCAAGAACTCCTCGGGCATGCATCGGTAACCACGACTCAGATCTATACCAAAGTGACGGTTGATTCGCTGCGCGAGGCATATCAACTGGCCCATCCAAGGGTCGAGTAGCCATGGGTGGGGACAACCAGTCGACGACTGCCCGTCCGGTGGCGCTGGTAGCGTTGCTCGCTGAGCGGGATGGCCGCCCGCACATTCTCCTGGGGCGAAAGCTTCGAGGATTTGGGTGCGGGAAAATTGTCTTGCCTGGCGGCAAAGTCGAACCGGGGGAGTCAGCGGCGGACGCGGCTATTCGAGAATTCTTCGAAGAGACCGGACTGCGCGTTACAGCCGCAGAACTGACGCACACTGCTCAAATCAATTTCAGGTTCAGCGCCCTGCCTGACGCCGACATGGACTGCGCGGCATTTATTGCGCGTTCAGCCTCGGGCGAGGTGCATATTAGCGACGAACTCGAGCCGCTATGGTCGCCTGTGGACCTGTTGCCAGTCGATCAGATGTGGCAAGACTCCAGCATGTGGCTGCGCCAACTGGCCGCAGGCCAGCGGTTCACGGCGACTATCGTTTTAGCTACCGATAATGCGTCGGTACGATCAATCGATATTGAAGCGTGGGATTAGCTCTGGTTATTTGTTTGCGCTGTCCTCTTCGAACATCAACAAATCGCCTGGCTGGCATTCCAATTCACGGCACAATGCTTCTAGTGTGCTGAATCTGACAGCTTTAGCCCGGCCGTTTTTCAGCACTGCAAGATTCGCCGGAGTAATGCCGATCTTTTCGGATAGCTCGCCTACCCCCATTTTTCGCTTGGCCAGCATGACATCGATCTCAACACGGATTCCCACTAGATCACGCCACCCAATTCGTCGCGAAGTTCGGCAGCTTGCGCCTGGGTCATCGCCGCTTGTTCCAGCAGCTGCCGCAAGACAAGCACGATAATGCTGATGCCGATCATCAGCAATCCAGCGCCGCCGACGAGGAGAACTGCTCCCGGTGCGATTTCGGTGCTGGCCGCGAAGATGACGCCCAATGCCAGTGTGGCCACCGAGCCGATGGCAAAGGCGATGATGATAGGCGTGACAAAACCCAGCGATGCGGGGTCGAAAACGGTTCCTCGCTTAACCCTGGTCGCTAGCTTCCAAACGCAGTAGACGCAGGTTTCAATAATGAGTCCGGCCACGAAGAGGTAGCCGAGGAACGATGCCTGATAAAACTTATCGGTCCCGTTCTCGGGTGCTTCGTGAATCAAGATCATCGGGATCATGAATAGCTGCACGAAAAGTGTGCCAGCCAGAATTAGGGCCAAAACTACCTTGAGGCCGACAACGCTGAATTTTCCCATAGCGCAAGACCTTATCGTTCTTCGAAATGTTTCTATCGTTAAACGATAGGTTGCTGGTTTCGAAACCGCAACTTTGGTCTCCGAGTCATGCCGGTGCCAACGGCCGGAAAATGACGATGGCCACGGGACCGACAGGTAGCTGCCGGCCGCGTGGCCATCGTTGATTGCTGAACGCGTATTACAGTGCGCGTTGCTCTGAGCCGTTGTAGGCAGAGAGCGGGCGGATCAGCGCATTTGCTGCGCGCTGTTCGAAGATGTGGCTCGTCCAGCCGGTAATGCGAGCCGCGATGAAGATCGGCGTGAACATTTCGGTGTCGAAGCCCATCAGGTGATAGGTCGGCCCAGCCGGGTAATCCAGGTTTGGCTTGATGGATTTCGCTTCGTCCATGGCAGCTTCCAGCCCGTCATACAGCCCCAGCATCTCATGGCGGCCATAATGCTCGATCATCCGATCCAAAGCGGCTTTCATGGTTGGCACGCGGGAGTCGCCGTGCTTGTACACGCGGTGTCCGAAGCCCATGACTTTCTTCTTGGCAGCCAGCGCTTCTTCCATCCATGCCTTGGCGCGCTTTGCCGCGTCTTCGCGGGTTTCGTCCTTGTTGATGCCGATCTCGGTGAAGGTGTGCATCACCGCTTCATTGGCACCGCCATGCAATGGGCCCTTCAAAGCTCCGATGGCGCCGGTGACCGCCGAGTGCAGATCCGACAGGGTTGAGGTGATCACGCGGGCGGTGAAGGTCGAGGCATTGAACGAGTGCTCGGCGTAGAGCACCATCGAGACGCGGAATGCATCAACCACTTCTGGGGCAGCTTCTTCGCCGAACGTCATCCACAGGAAGTTGGAGGAATAGTCTAAGTCTTCGCGGGGAGCGACGACGTCCAGTCCGCGGCGACGGCGCTGATCGTAAGCGACGACAGCCGGGAATGCTGCAAAGAGCTCCTTTGCCTTGAGCAGTTCGGCTTCGGGGGAGGAATTCTCGGCTTCAGGGTGGTTTGCGCCGATCACCGAGACCGCGGTGCGTCCAACGTCCATCGGGTGGCAGTCGGTGGGGAGCAAGTCGATCGCGGCCTTGACTCGGGGATCCAAGGCCCGGTTGGCTCGTTCAAAGGCGGTGAACTCGGTGAGTTCGCTTTGGGTCGGCAGCTCGCCCGTCCACAGCAGCAGCGCGACTTCTTCGAACGACTTGCTGGCCGCTAGATCCTGGACCGGGTAGCCGCGGTACAGCAGCGAGTTGGTTTCCGGGTTGACCTTGGAGACGGCGGTGTAGTCAACGACGACGCCTGCCAGGCCTTTTTTGATTTCCTCGGTGGTAGTCATTCTTGCTCCTCTTCATTGCCGGAGAACTAATGCATTGGGGGTGCGCCGGCCGGGCGGGCCGACCGGCGCATGGGGGTACTAATCTCGCGAGAACCTAGAGGTTCGCGCTATTGGAATCAATGTCCAAGGTAGGGACCTGGAAATTGAAAATTCCGGTATCAAAGCGGTTGTAGGCTTCGTAGTCCACGAGCTCGTAGAGACGTGACCTGGTTAACATGTTATCCACCTCGCGCTGCTGGGTGCCATCTTCGCTGATCGCGTCCAGCACACGTTCGGCCGCGCCCATGGCGCTGCGCAGCAAGGTGACCGGGTAGATGATCAACGCGACACCGGCGTCGGCCAGTTCCTGGCGGTTGAACAATTCGGACTTGCCGAACTCGGTCATATTCGCCAGTACCGGCACGTCCACCGCGTTGCAGACGGCCTCGAACTCGGCGACGTTCTTCATCGCTTCGGGGAAGATCGCATCGGCGCCGGCATCCACCATGGCCTTGGCCCGGTCGATCGCAGCGTCCAGGCCTTCCACCGCGCGGATGTCGGTGCGGGCCATGATCAGGAAGTTCTCATCGATTCGCGCGTCAGCGGCGGCAGCGATGCGCTTGAGCATGGTGTCGGTATCCACCACATTCTTGCCATCCAGGTGGCCGCAGCGCTTCGGGTTGAACTGGTCCTCGATATGGCAGCCAGCCAGCCCCGCGTATTCCAGGTCCTGGATGGTGCGGGCAACGTTCATCGGTTCGCCGAAGCCGGTGTCGGCATCCACGATCGCCGGCAGGTCGGACATGCGGGCGATCTGCCCGGCACGCGTGGCCACCTCGGTCAGCGAGGTCAGCCCGATGTCGGGCAGGCCCAGGTCGTTGGCGAGCACTGCGCCGGAGATGTAGATGCCGTCGAACTGCTTCTCGCTGATCAGCTTGGCCGAGAGCGGGTTGAAAGCTCCGGGGAACTGGCGGGCGGCACCCGGGGTGAGCATTTCGCGCAGCGCTTGGCGCTTCGCTGCTGGAGTCTTGGTTGAGTACAACATGTTAGAACAGGCCCTTCGGTGCGGCCGCAGGATCGATAACGCCGGCCGCGGCAACGATGTTCAGCTGGTCCAATTCGCCGGCGGCGAGGTTTTCCAGGTTTTCGGCGGCCGCGATGAAGCGGTTGATTTCAGCGTCGTCCACCAGGCCGGTGGCCAGGGTGCGGAACTTGTTGATGTACTGTTCGCGGGCGAAGGGACGTGCGCCCAGCGGGTGCGCGTCGGCCACGGCGATCTGATCGGTGATCACGGTGCCGTCGGTCAAGGTGATTTCCACCGAGCCGCCGAAGGCCTTCTCCGCGATGTCCAGCGAGTGGTAGCGGCGGGTCCACTCCGGGTCTTCCTCGGTGGTGACCTTGTGCCACAGCTCAACGGTGTCGGCACGGCCGGCACGCTCTGGCGAGTAGGAATCCACGTGATGCCATGCGCCGTCCTGCAATGCAACGGTGAAGATGTATGGAATCGAGTGGTCCAGGGTTTCGCGGCTAGCGGTTGGATCGTACTTCTGCGGATCGTTGGCGCCGGAGCCGATGACGTAGTGGGTGTGGTGGCTGGTCTTGATCAGCACCGAGGCCACGTTCTTCGGATCGGCGGCTTCCGGGTGCTCGCCGTGCAGCTTGCGAGCCAGGTCGATCCAGGCCTGGGCCTGGTATTCGGCCGAGTGTTCCTTGGTGTAGGTGTCCAGGATGGCGCGCTTGGCTTCGCCGGCCTCTGGCAGCGGAACCTCGTAGGCGGCGTCCTTGCCGTCGAGCATCCATGCGATCACGCCGTCTTCGCCTTCGTAGATCGGCACTGGGGAGGTCTGGCCGCGCATGGCGCGGTCGGCTGCTTCGACGGCCATCTTGCCGGCGAAGGCCGGGGCATGGGCCTTCCAGGTGGAGATTTCGCCCTTGCGCGACTGGCGGGTGGCGGTGGTGGTGTGCAGCCCCTGGCCAACAGCCTGGAAGATGGTCTCGATGTCCAGGCCCAGCAGGGTGCCGATGCCGGCCGAGGCCGATGGGCCTAGGTGGGCTACGTGGTCGATCTTGTGTTTGTGCAGGCAGATGGCCTTGACCAGGTCCACCTGGATTTCGTAGCCGGTGGCGATGCCGCGGATCAAATCCTTGCCGGAAGCTCCGGTGTGCTGGGCGACGGCCAGGATCGGCGGGATGTTATCGCCCGGGTGGGAGTATTCGGCGGCCAGGAAGGTGTCGTGGTAGTCCAGTTCGCGCACTGCCACGCCGTTGGCCCAGGCGGCCCATTCGGGGGAGACTTTTTCGGTGATGCCGAAGACCGAGGCGCCGGATCCGCCGGTGGATGGCGCGTGGGTCAGTGCCTGTGCCCGGGCGGCGATGATGGGTCCGCGGTTCAGCGACGCGATGGCCACCGAAGCGTTGTCGATGATGCGGTTGATAATCATGTCGGTCACTTCGGCGGTGACCTCTACCGGGTCGGCGGCGACGGCGGCGATCTTATGTGCCAGCTGGTCTTCGCGGGCCAGGTTTTCCTCGGAGCGGTATACGCGTACAGGGTGCTTGATCATAATCATTGCCTTTCTGATCCGACCGCATGGGCCATGATGTGGGTGAAGGATTGGTGCAGATGAACTGTGGTGGCTGCCGAGGCAACCTCGGGATTCCCGCTGGCAATCGCCCGCGCTATGGCGGCGTGTTCGCCGGCGGAGGCCTTGAGCCGTTCGGGGTTGTCCTTGGCCATGCGTCTTACCCTTTGCAGGTGGACCCGCAGGGTCCTCAGTGCGTTGGACAGGTATTTGTTGTTCGCTGCTTCGTCGATGGAATCGTCGAGCAGCTGCACTAGCTGGTAATACGCCTCGCGGGTTCCCGGGATCTCGACCTCGTGGGCGGCATCCTCGAAACGCTGCGCCAGTTCTGCGAAGCTTGCGCGTTGCTCTGAACCGGCCGCTTGCCGAGCGCTGGCGCATTCCAGCGCCACGCGCAGGACGAACAGGTCTTCCACGTGGTCTTCGCTGACCTCCGAGACGACCGTGCCGCGTCCGCGTTGCTGTACTGCCAGTCCGTCAGCAACCAGTCGCCCCAGCGCTTCGCGAACGGGCGTCCGCGATACTCCCAGGCGTTCTGACTGCTCAACTTCGGCAAGTACGGTACCCGGAGCCAAGCGCCATTCGACAATGTCGGCGCGGAGGCTCTCGTAAACCTTGTCGCTTGCTCTCATGCTGCAATTGTATACACAGAACTAACAAAAATGGGAGTTCGGATAAAAAAGCCGCAGAAATTTTCAATTTATGTATACACAGACCTTGCGGTGATGTGATTGCCCTCATAAAGTTGAAGCAGAGGACGACCTCAGTCACCACGCAGATGCCGGGTAATGACGCCCGGTGTCAGGAGGAAAGAACAATGGCACAGGAATACCGTCGGGCCTTTGCCCAAGCCACCAATGACCCCGCTGCTTTCTGGCTGCAAGCGGCCCAGGATCTCCAATGGGACGTTGCTCCGCAGACGGCCATCGACGACTCGCGCAAGCCGCTGTATTCATGGTTCCCCGACGGGAAGCTCAACCTTTCGGTCAACGCGCTCGATCGCCACGTCGCCGCAGGCCGCGGGGAGAGTACCGCGCTGATCTACGATTCCGCCATGCTCGGCAGCGTCGAATCGTACACCTATGCCCAGTTGCTCAGCGAAGTCGAGACCTTCGCCGGCGTGCTGGCTGGACGCGGTGTCACGACGGGGGACCGCGTGCTGATCTACCTGCCGATGATCCCGCAAGCCATGATCGCGATGCTTGCCTGCGCTCGGCTTGGTGCTGTGCATTCGGTGGTCTTCGGCGGCTTCGCACCCAAGGAGCTGGCGGCCCGGATTACCGACTGCGCACCGGTGGCTGTGGTGACCGCATCGGGCGGAATTGAGCCAAGCCGACGCATCGAATACCTGCCAGCGGTGGCTGAAGCCCTGTCCTTGGCCGAACCGGCAGTCAAAGACGTGATCGTGGCCCACCGCGATGGGTTCGAGCATGAGGTCAGCGAATACCGGAATCAGCCGATCAACGGCCAGGAGATCAACTGGCTGGACTGGGAGGAACAAGCCCGGCAGGCAACTGCGGCCGACGCGGTCTCCGTGCCATCAACGCATCCGCTGTACGTGTTGTACACCTCGGGCACGACCGGGGCGCCCAAGGGCGTAGTGCGCGATACCGGAGGCTATGGCACGGCCCTGCAATACTCCATGAACGCGATCTACGACGTGCACCCGGGGGACACCATGTTCACCGCCTCTGACGTGGGTTGGGTTGTCGGGCACTCCTACATCGTCTACGCGCCCCTGATCGCCGGCGCCACCACGGTGCTTTATGAGGGCAAGCCGGTGGGCACGCCGGATGCCGGTGTTTTCGGCCGGATCATCGAGGACCACAAGGTGACGACGATGTTCACCGCGCCGACGGCATTGCGCGCCGTGCGCAAGGCGGATCCGCAGGGATCGATGATCGCCAGCCATGATCTGGGCAGCCTGCGGGCGCTGTTCGTGGCCGGCGAGCGCCTGGATCCGGACACCTTCCACTTCGCCTCCGATCTGTTGCAGATCCCGGTGGTCGACAACTGGTGGCAGACCGAGACCGGGTGGCCGATTGCCTCGAATCCGCTGGGACTGGAGGAGCTGCCGGCCAAGGCCGGGTCGCCGACCACGCCTGTGCCGGGATTTGCCGTTCAAATCCGCGACGCCCTGGGCGAGAAGGTGCCGGCGGGCCAGGAAGGCAATATCGTCGTGCAACTGCCGCTGCCGCCGGGGGCCTTGACCACCCTGTGGGGCAACGACCAGCGGTTCATCGATACCTATCTCACGCAGATCGAGGGCTGCTACCTGACTGGCGACTCGGGGTACCTGGACGAGGACGGGTACCTGTTCGTGATGGGGCGCACCGATGATGTCATTAACGTGTCCGGTCACCGGCTGTCCACCGGCGCGATGGAGCAGGTGCTGGCCAGCCATCCGTCGGTCGCCGAATGCGCGGTCATCGGCCTGGCCGATGCGCTCAAGGGGCAACGCGCCAGCGGTTACGTGGTCCTCAAATCCGGCGTGGACATCGACGAGGAATCTCTGGCCAAGGAGATTGTCGCCTTGGTGCGCAAGCATATTGGCGCGGTGGCGGACTTCCGCGAAGTCACTGTGGTCGCGGCCCTGCCCAAAACCCGTTCGGGAAAGATCCTGCGCAAGACAATGCGCCAGATCGCCGATGGAAAGGAATACACCGTTCCATCGACCATTGAGGACACCGCGGTGCTCGACGACCTGGTCCCGTTGCTGCGTCCGCAGGCCTAGAACTGCGAGCTAGCTGCGAGGGGCTGCCTGGTATTCATACTCCGGGCGGCCCCTTGTGCCGTGCCGTGGCTGTTTGAGAACAGCTTTGGATTCGAAGAGGTGCTCCAGGTATCGCCGTGCGGTCACCCGGGAAATGCCCAATTCCTCGCCCAGCTCGGTGGCCGAGAGACAGCGTTCGGGCTGGCTGGCGAGGTGCTCGGTGATTTGTGCCAGGGTCTCGGGAATCAGCCCCTTGGGCAACGAAGCCGAGGCAGTCGAGGAGCGCAACGCGGAAAAGGCGGTGTCCAGAGCCGCCTGGCTGGTGTCCGGACCAGTTGACCGCATGGTGGCGATGAATTGCCGGTGGTTTTCGAGCTTCTCGCTGAACGCGGCAAAGGTGAAGGGCTTGATGAGGTACTGGGTGATCCCCGTGGCCACCGCAGAGCGGACCACTGCCAGGTCCCGGACCGCGGTGATCGCGATGATGTCGGTGGTCAATCCCAATCCCCGCATCCTCTTGGCCACATCGATGCCGTGCAGATCGGGCAAAGTCATGTCAAGGAGTACCAAGTCAAAGGGCGTTCCGGTGTTCCGGGCCCGGGAGAGCAGCGATAGTGCCTCCTGGCCGTTGGCGGCGATCGCGCCGGTGGTGAACCCGGGAACGCGGTTCACGTACTTGGCATGGGATGCAGCGGTCTCGGGTTCATCGTCCACCACAAGCACAACGATGTTCTCGTGTTTTGATGCTGAAGCCGGCGGGAGCACGCGGGGATCTGTCATGGAAGTCTCCTGGGCTGGTGGCCGGTCTCTAGCGGAAGGGCCACAGTGAAGATCGCCCCTGCATCATTGTCAACATTCATTGTGCCACCTAGGCGCAGCACCGCCTGCTGCACCAGCGCCAGGCCCAGCCCTCGAGGTTGCGACCCCTTTTTGGTACTCACCCCGAATCGCAGCAACTGATCGAGGAACTCCGGCTCGATCCCGGGCCCCGAATCGGCCACGGAGATGATCAGCTCATCGTGCGCCGCGGTCACTTCAACCCACACAGTGGCTTCCTGGGTGCCTGCCGAGACATCCAAGGCGTTATCCAGCAGGTTGCCGACAATGGTGACGATATCGCTGGCTGCCACCGCATCAGCTGGAATGACACCCTGTGCGGTGATGTCCAGCTTGACTCCGCGTTCGTGGGCCTGCGCGGTCTTGGCTACCAGCAGGCTGGAAAGATAGGCGTCGTCGATGGAGTGCACGATGGCATCGGTAAGCTTCTGCGAATGCTGGCGGTCATCCACAGCGAAGGCCAGGGCCCTTTCGCTCTGGCCGTTTTCGATCAACGTGGCGATGGTGTGCAGCCGGTTGGCGTGTTCGTGGGTTTGCGCTCGCAGGGCGGTGGAGAAGGTCTTCAGCGATTGCACTTCGCCGGCCAGTTCCTGCACCTCGGTCAGGTCCCTCAGCGTCATGACCTGGCCGGTGAGCGGCTGAACGCCGAGCCAGCGCAGGCGAGCGCCGCCTCGCCGGGGCAGCCCCGCATTGGTGAGACGTGCCGGGCCTTGGGAGATGGATAGCACAGTGCGGGCGCCGAGATGGATTTCATCCTTGCAGCTGCGGCCCGTGGCCATGAGCGTGCGCAGGGTTTCGGGCATATGCACCTGATCGAGGCCTAGCCCTTGAGCGGGTACCTCCTCCGGCAGATCCAGCAGCCGGGCGGCTTCCTGGTTGTAGAGCACAATGCGGTGCCGCCGATCAAGCAGCACCAGCCCTTCGCGCACCGAGTGCAGGGCGGAGAAGTAGAAGGCGTAGAGCCTGCGTAGCCCATGCGGGCCGAAACCCAAGGTCGCCTGGTTGACATAGCGTGAGAACGACCATGAGGTGAAGCCCGCCAGGAGCAGGGCCAACGCGGAAACCATCAGGATCTGGGGCAGTTCGCTGCGGTAGATCGACTGCAGGTTTTCCAGGGTGATGCCGGTGGCCACGAGCCCGACAAGTTTTCCGTCGTGATAGACCGGGGCAATGGTGCGCACCGATCGGCCCAGGGTGCCTAGCGCCACCTCGTTGTAGGTCTCGCCGGCCAAGGCCTGAGCGGTGGAACCGGCGTACTTCTGGCCGATGCGTTCGGGATTGGGGTGGGTGACCCGCACGGTATCCGGGGTCATGATCGATATGAAATCGATTCCTTGGCCGCGATCCAGGATCTTGTTGGTGTAGGGCTGGAGCAGTTCTGAAGGATTGTCGCCGGCCAGCGCGTTGCCGACAAACGGGTCGTTGGCCAGGGTGATCGAGATCGTGGCAACGGTGGCCTGCTTGTCATCGAGGATGACCCGGGCCTGCTGCTGGTAGGTGGAGACGGCCATGCCGATGACCACCAAAATGACCACGAGCATCTGCGCAGCGAAGATCAGCACCGCGAAAGACCAGCCGTTGCGGCTCAGCGGAGCGGGGATGGCGTCGTCCTGAGCCTGTCGGCCCGAGGTTAAATCGGTGAAATGATCCGTCATCTCGCGCTCCTCCTCTTGCAATGTCTTCCTTTAGAGTGCTATTGCGTGACCAATATGAACGCAATAGAGATGCACATCACTTAGGCGCGCACCATTGAACAGAACGATTCTACGTAATACCGGCTTGGCAAGGACGCCAGGGGCGGTTGCAGGCACTTTTCAAGGGTAGGACTAAGCACATGACTGTCACTGACGACATGAAGCCGGGCGGCAACGGAGCCCAGGCCGGAACGAAGAAAAAAGATAAAACCCACTGGCTCTACATCATGGTGATTGCCGCCGTTGTTCTCGGCGCAGTCATCGGCCTGGTGGCTCCCGAGGTTGGCAAGTCGCTGAAGCCTCTGGGCACCGCCTTCGTGGCCTTGATCAAGATGATCATCGCACCGGTGATCTTCTGCACCATTGTTCTGGGCATCGGCTCGGTGGCCAAGGCCGCCACCGTTGGCAAGGTCGGCGGCTTGGCGCTGCTGTACTTCGTGACCATGTCCACCTTCGCTCTGGCCATCGGCCTGATCGTCGGCAATATCGTCCACCCGGGTGACGGCCTGCAGCTCAAGCCATACGAAGCTGCCAGCGGTTCGGACTCGAACGCCACCGTGGACTTCCTGATGTCGCTGATCCCAGGCGACCTGCCGGTACTGCCGACCCTGGTGGTCGCGCTGCTTGTCGGCTTCGCGCTGCAGGGCATGGGCAAGGCCGGCGAGCCAGTACTGGTCGGCATCCAGCACATCCAGAAGGTCGTCTTCCGCATCATGATGATGATCATGTGGGTTGCGCCTATCGGTGCTTTTGGCGCCATCGCCGCCGTCGTTGGCGCGACCGGCTGGGCTGCCATCGGCTCGATGGCGATCCTCATGGGCGCGTTCTACCTGACTTGTGCGCTGTTCATCGTCATCATCCTCGGCACCCTGTTGCGCGTGGTGACCGGACTGAACATCTTCCTGCTGCTCAAGTACCTCGCCCGCGAATACCTGCTGATCTTCTCCACTTCGTCCTCCGAGTCGGCATTGCCGCGACTGATCGCCAAGATGGAGCACGCTGGCGTGTCCAAGCCTGTTGTTGGTATCACCGTTCCTACCGGTTACTCCTTCAACCTTGATGGCACCGCGATCTACCTGACCATGTCAGCATTGTTCGTTTCCACCGCGATGGGCATGCCAATGAACCTCGGTGAGCAGATCGGCCTGTTGGTCTTCATGATCATTGCTTCCAAGGGCGCCGCCGGTGTGACTGGCGCGGGCTTGGCCACCTTGGCCGCAGGCCTGCAGGCGCACCGTCCCGAGCTGCTGGACGGCATGGGTGTGATCGTGGGTATCGACAAGTTCATGTCCGAGGCCCGCGCGTTGACCAACTTCACCGGCAACGCGGTGGCCACCTTGCTGATCGGCAAGTGGACCAAGGAAATCGACCTGGATCAGGCCAAGGCCGCGCTGTCCGGATCGCGTCCGTTCGACGAGTCCAGCGTCGAAGGCCACTAACCGCATCACCTGAAAAATCCGTTATCCGCATTGCGCGGGTAACGGATTTTTTGTGTCCTGCGGGCCCCTGCGAAGATTGCAGGAAGCTGATGCCAATCCTATGAAGGAGACATGTTTGATGGGCAGCGCGGTTCGAGTGTGTTTTGTCGGGGACTCCTTTGTCGCCGGTGTCGGCGACGAATCCCATCGCGGGTGGGCGGGGCGTCTGATTTCCCGGGCGATCGAACGCGGTTACCGGCTCACGGGCTATAACCTCGGGATCCGTGGTGACACCAGCGCCTTGATCGGCCAGCGGTTTGTCAGTGAATGCGAACCCCGGCTGGCACCGGGGGACTACGCGGTCGGCGTAGTGTTCTCATTCGGGGTCAACGACGTCATCCGGCGCGGCGGGCAGCCCAGGGTGGCACCGAGCCAGCGCGTGGAGAACCTGGATGCGCTCATCGATGAGGCGCGGCAACGAGATTGGCCGGTGCTGATGATCGGCCCGCCGCCGATCAGCGACGACGAGCTCAACGGCGAACTTCGGGAGTTGGATGCGCAGCTGCAAGAACGGTGCCGGGCGGGCAGCGTGCCGTACTTGAGCGTCTTCGAGCCGCTGGTCGCTGACGCGCAGTGGCGAAGCGAAGTGGCCGCCGATGACGGGGCCCACCCGAGGGGCAGCGGCTATGAGCTGCTGGCGGAGCTTGTTGATGAAGGCTGGGCGAGCTGGCTGCAGAATATTTGCGGCTAGGATCGAGCCATGAATGAAGACGCCCTGGGGGACAGTGCCCGACGAGAACTCACCGAAACCGAGCAGCAGCTCGTGGAATTGGCTCGAACGACTATTGATGCTTCCACCGATGCGGACGCTGGCGGAGACGGGGCGCACACCATGGGCTGCGCGCTGCTCGATGCCTCCGGAAGCCTGCATGTCGGCGTGAACTTTTATCACTTCACTGGCGGCCCCTGCGCGGAGCTTGTGGCTCTGGCCGCGGCTCGGACGGCCGGAGCCCGTGAGCCGCAGATGATCGTGGCGGTGGGCAATAGGGGACGGGGGATCAAGAATCCTTGCGGCCGTTGCCGGCAGGTCATGGCCGATGCCTATCCGCAGCTTCGCGTTATCGTCGATACGCCGGACGGGGCGCGCACCGTGGGAATCCGCGAGTTGCTGCCACTGGGATTTGATTGGGCAGCTGAACAGAATTAGCCGATCCGACGGGTCAGTGGACGTTCAGCTCGCATACAACATTTGAGTTAAGGTTCAAGGTAAAGGCTCGCCGTGCCGGACCCTAAAAAGCCCGGTTCTTTTGTTCCGCCCGATAACCTTGAATTGAGCTTACAGCTCGAAGGATTTAGTTCGATCGAACGGGAAGTGTGGTTAACCCATCGTGAGCGAGGAACAGGGAAGCAAGCACCGCGGCGCAGGGATGCTCAAGGAGCCCCGCCCGGTGGGTCCGACCGGTAAGCCGTTGACAGAATTCCCGGTGCCAGCCCCACTGCCATCGCATGGCCCGGCCCGCGTGATCGCCATGGTGAACCAGAAGGGTGGAGTGGGCAAGACGACCTCCACCATCAACCTGGCCGCCGCGCTCGCCGAATACGGGCGCAAGGTGCTGCTGGTGGACTTCGACCCGCAGGGCGCGCTTTCCGCAGGCTTCGGCACCAACCCGCACGAAATGGACATCACCGTTTACAACGTGCTGATGGACCGGCAGGTGAAGATCACCGATGCGATCCTGCACACCGATGTGGAGAACATCGATCTGCTGCCGGCCAACATCGATCTGTCCGCCGCCGAAGTGCAGCTGGTCAACGAGGTCGCCCGCGAGCAGGTGCTCGAACGCGCGCTGCGCCACGTGATCGACGACTACGATGTGGTGCTGATCGACTGCCAGCCATCATTGGGCCTGCTGACCATCAACGCGCTCACCGCGGCCCATGGCGTGATCATCCCATTGACCGCAGAGTTCTTCGCCCTGCGTGCCGTGGCATTGCTGATGGAGACCATCGACAAGGTCAAGGACCGGCTGAACCAGGTCCTGGAGCTTGATGGCGTGGTGGCCACCATGTACGACGCCCGCACGCTGCACAGCCGCGAAGTGATCACCCGCTTGGATGAAGCCTTCGGGGACAAGCTCTTCGAGACGGTCATCAAGCGCACCATCAAATTCGCCGATGCGAACGTCGCGGCCGAACCGATTACCAGCTATGCGGCGAACCATCCCGGCGCCGAGGCCTACCGCAATCTGGCGCGCGAACTGATTTGGCGCGGTGGCGCCCCGTAATGAGCACAGCGCTCACCGAGCAAACCGCCAACGATTCCACACCGCCAGCTGAGGCTGAGCAGGAATCGTCTGGCGGTTTTCGCCTTGCCCTGGAGAATTTCAATGGGCCCTTCGACCTCCTGCTGCACCTGATCACCCAGCGCGAGCTGGACATCACCGAGGTGGCGCTGGCTGAAGTGACCGATGAATTCATCGCCTATCTGCGTGAGCTCCAAGCCAGCTTGGCCGAAGGCAACGACGGGATGAGGGTCCTGGATGAGACCACCGAATTCCTGGTGGTCGCTTCCACTTTGCTGGATCTGAAGGCGGCGCGATTGCTGCCCCGCGGCGAAATGGCCGATGAGGAGGACTTCGAGCTGCTTGAGGCCCGCGATCTGCTCTTTGCCCGGTTGCTGCAGTACAAGGCCTTCAAGCAGGCCGCGGAATTCCTGGGCGAGCGCTATGAGATCGAAGGCTCGCGCCATCCGCGCGAGGTGTCGCTGGAGCCCCAGTTCGCTTCGCTGCTCCCCGAATTGATTTTCACCATCGGACCCGACGCCCTGGCGGCGCTGGCAGCCAACGCCCTGGCGCCCAAGGAGGAGCCGATCACCGAAGTGGGGATCGGGCACCTGCATGGGGCCAACGTCACCATCGCCGAGGAAGCCGAGGCCATCACCGCGCTGCTCCAGGCGCGCGGCCCGCTGGACTTCCGCGAAGTGGTTGCTGACGCTTCGGCGCATCTGGTGGTCGTGGTGCGTTTTCTGGCATTGTTGGAGATGTTCCGGCAGCGCGCAATCAGCTTCGAGCAAGAGGGTCCGCTCGGTCCGTTGCGGATCAGCCTGGCCTCGGAATCCACCTTCGATGCCGAAGCCGTGCAAGACGAGTATGAGGGAAGCGGGGGTGAGCTGAATCATGAGTGAGATTGCACCCATTGACCAGCTGCCAGGAGGCCTGGAATCGGGCCTCGAAGCGGTGCTGATGGTGGCCGACATCCCCGTCAGTTCGGCGCGTTTGGCCGAAATCTTCCAGGTGCCCACCGCGCGGGTTGCCGAAGCTTTGGAGAAGTTGGCGACCGAGTATGATGGAAAGGATCGCCCGCGCGGATTTGAACTGCGTCGTGTCGCCTCCGGGTGGCGTTTCTATACGCGCAGCGATTACGCCGATTTCGTCTCCAGCTTTGTGCTCGACGGGCAGAGCGCGCGCTTGTCGCAGGCCGCCTTGGAAACCCTGGCTGTCATTGCTTACCGACAGCCGGTCTCGCGTGGACGTATTTCGGCGATTCGAGGTGTGAACGTCGATTCTGTGGTGCGCACATTGCTCACCCGCGGATTGATCACGGAGTATCCGGAAACTGGTGATGGCGGTGCCACGCTGTACCAGACCACCGAATACTTCCTGGAACGACTGGGATTGGGCTCGCTAGATGAGTTGCCTGCGCTATCCCCGTATCTTCCTGGGGTGGCCGATCTTGAATCGCTCGATTCGGCAACCTACGACGACTAAGTAGCAGCCAGCTGGCGGCTACAACGGACTAACCACGCGTGAAGCCCCCAATCCATGGGCCCGCGCAGTGAAACGCAACAGCAAGGGACACAGCGAAGCATGAGCAGGGGATCATCCTCCGGCCGCACACCACGCGGCAACAATTCCAACTTCGGCGGCAAGCCGGCAGGCGGCCGCGGCAAGGCGCAGGGCGGCAAGTCCTTCGGCGAGAAGCCATACGACAAGACCGCCAAGCCAGGAGCCAAGTCGGGTTCGGCCAAGTCGAACTCGGCCAAGCGCAACACCTCCGCCGTGCGCAAGAACTCCGAGCGCGCCTTCGGCAAGGAGCGCTTCGGCAATTCGGTGCCGACCAACTACGCCCGTCCAACCCAGCGCGCTCGCGCCCAGGCTCGCGCCGAGAACCAGGCGACCCGCGAGGCCAACGGCGAAATGCAGGACGGCATCCGCCTGCAAAAGGCCATGGCCAACGCCGGTGTCGCCTCGCGCCGCGTCTGCGAAGAGATGATCCTCGAAGGCCGCGTTGAGGTCAACGGTAGCCTCGTGGTCGAGCTGGGCACCCGCGTGGACCCGGCCAAGGATTCCATCCACGTTGATGGCATGCGCATCCAGATGAACCAGGCCAACCGCTACTACGTGTTCAACAAGCCGAAGCACGTGATGTGCACGATGGACGACCCGGAAGGCCGTCGCACCATCGCCGACTACTTCAAGAACGAGCACCACTCGCAGCGCCTGTTCCACGTTGGACGCCTGGACTACAAGACCGAGGGCGTGCTGATCCTGACCAACGACGGCGAGCTTGCCAACCGCCTGCAGCACCCGAAGTACGAAGTGCCCAAGACCTATCTGGTGCAGATCCCCGGCCCGCTGCCACGTGCAGTGAGCAACCAGCTGCGCGAAGGCATCAAGCTGGAAGACGGCTGGATCAAGGTTGATGACCTGAAGATCATCGCCACCACCCCGAAGAACGTCATGGTCGAGGTGACCCTGCACTCGGGCCGCAACCGCATCGTGCGCCGCATGTTCGACGCTGTCGGGCACCCGGTCCAGCGCCTGGTGCGCGTCGCCGTGGGGCCGATCCTGCTGGGCGACCAGAAGCAGGGCACCATCCGCTCCCTGGGCAACCAGGAAGTCGGGCACCTGATGGCCATGGTGGGGATGTAACCCATGGCGTCCTCTCACCTTGCCGGCCCGGTTCTGGTCATCGGCACCGGGTTGCTGGGCACCTCGGTGGGACTGGGCCTGCGCGCCAAAGGCGTGCCGGTCTACCTTTCCGATGTCTCACCGACCGCCGCTGGCGTAGCGCAGGACATCGGAGCCGGCGTGCTGCTCGAACAGCGCGCCATCGCCCCGGAACTCGTGGTCATCGGCGCGCCGCCGGACGTCACCGCGAACCTGGTGGCCGACGCGCTCTTGGCGTACCCCAACGCCACCGTGGTGGACATCGCCAGCGTGAAGGGCTCGATCCTTTCCGCGGTCCTGGCAGATGAGCGTCTGAGCCCGGCCGAGACTTCCCGCTATGTGGGCACCCACCCCATGGCAGGTCGTGAAAAGTCGGGCCCGGCCGCCGCACGCGGCGAGCTGTTCACCTCCATGCCATGGGTGATCTGCGCTCATCAGGGGGCGGATCCGGCACGGGTGAAGGTCGCCGAATCCCTGGCGATCGACCTTGGCGCCACCATGCATCGCATGTCGGTCACCGAACATGACCAGTCCGTGGCCCTGATCAGCCACTTCCCGCAGGCGGCCAGCTCGATGATCGCCTCGCGGCTGCTGAATGCCGAGGCCCATCAGCTGGCATTGGCCGGCAACGGGCTGCGGGATACCACGCGCATCGCGGCCAGCGACGAAAAGCTGTGGATCCAGATTTTCTCGCACAACGCCCAAGCGCTGGTGCCGATCTTGACCGGGATGAAAGAAGACCTGGACCGGTTGATCAACACCTTGAGCAACCCGCAGGGCCCTGGCGCGCTGCTGGACCTCTCGCAGCTGATGACCGAGGGCAACGCCGGCAAGGCGCGCATTCCGGGCAAGCACGGCGCCCCGCCTCAAGCCTTCGCGCTGGTCACGGTGCTGGTCGACGACCGCCCGGGACAGATCGCGCAACTGCTGGCCGACATCGGCGAGGCCGGCATTAATATTGAAGATTTGCGCATGGAGCACTCTGCCGGCCACCAGGTCGGCATGGTGGATGTTTCGGTGGTCCCCGGACGCCGCGACGAACTGATTGACGTATTGACTACGAACGGATGGAAAGTAGCCCAGTGAGCACCTTGAACAACGACCAGCTCGTCATCGCCATCGACGGCCCTAGCGGCTCTGGCAAGTCTTCGGTCTCCAAGGCCGTCGCCCGTGAATTGGGTGCCGCCTACCTGGATACCGGCGCGATGTACCGTGCCATCACCTACTCGGTGCTCGCCGATGGAACCGACCTGGCAGACGCCAGCGCGATCGCCCAGGCCGTGCGCGACGCACAGCTGGAGATCTCGGTGGACCCGGACGCCGAATTGGTGAAGATCGGTGGTGTCGATGTCACCAGCGCCATCCGCGAACCGCGCATTTCCGAGCAGGTTTCCACCGTGGCCACCAACCTGGATGCCCGCGCCGAACTGGTGCGCCGCCAGCAGGAAATCATTAACGCCAACGCGCGCATCGTGGCCGAAGGCCGCGACATCACCACCGTGGTGGCTCCGGATGCCGACGCCCGCATCCTGCTGACCGCTTCGGAAGAAGCGCGTTTGCGCCGCCGTGGCCTGCAGCTGGGCGGAACCCAGAACGACTCGCAGCTGGCCAACCAGGTGCTGGCCCGCGACGCCAAGGATTCTACCGTTGTGAACTTCACCCAGGCCGCCGATGGCGTGATGACCGTGGATTCCTCGGACCTGGATTTCGAGCAAACCATCAAGGCAGTGCTTGACGCAATCAGCACTGCAACGAAAAACTAGCCACAAGCTGGTGCCCATCCTCGGCGAGAGCCGATGAAGATTACGATCGCTGTGAAGGGAAAATCATGAGCGAGAACAACTCCACCCACGACGAGGAATACATCCCCGTTGGAGACGACGATATCGCCGAGCGCCTGGCCGAACTGAGCGAGGAAGAAGCCGCCATTCGCGCGCAGGCCCTGCTCAGCGGACTGGAAGATTACGAGCTGGACGAGGAAGACTCGGCCCTGCTCGCAGGTCTGGACGACTTTGATGACGACGACGCCGATGTGGTCATTCCACCGGTGTTGGCCGTGATCGGACGCCCCAACGTGGGCAAGTCCACTCTGGTCAACCGCATCCTGGGCCGTCGCGAAGCCGTGGTTGAGGACACCCCGGGTGTCACCCGCGACCGTGTGTCCTACTCGGCCGAGTGGATGGGCCGCCCCTTCACCATCGTTGATACCGGCGGCTGGGAGCACGACGCCCGGGGCATCCATGCCTCCGTGGCCGACCAGGCGGAGATCGCGGCAGACGTTGCCGACGCCATCCTCTTTGTCGTGGACTCGCACGTTGGCGCCACCGCCACCGACGAGGCCGTGGTGAAGATGTTGCGCAAGAAGGGCAAGCCGGTCTTCCTCGTGGCCAACAAGGTCGATGACTTCAACCAGGAAGCCGAAGCCGCCATGCTCTGGGGCCTGGGCTTCGGCCAGCCTTGGCCGGTCTCGGCCCTGCACGGCCGCGGCACCGCGGACCTGCTCGATGCCGTCATGGAGAAGCTGCCCGAGCACTCGGCATTCGGCGGCTTGATTCCATCCGGTGGTCCTCGCCGTATCGCTTTGATCGGTCGCCCGAACGTGGGCAAGTCCTCGCTGCTGAACAAGCTGGCTGGTTCCGAGCGCGTCGTCGTCGACGACTACGCTGGCACCACCCGAGACCCGGTGGATGAGCTGATCGAACTTGGTGGAAATGTCTGGCGCTTTGTTGATACCGCCGGTATCCGCCGCCGCCAGCACATGGCCGTGGGTTCGGACTACTACGCATCACTGCGCACCCAAAGCGCATTGGAAAAGGCGGAAGTGGCCGTCATCCTGCTGGCCGCGAATGAAGTGGTTTCCGAGCAGGACGTGCGTATCATCCAGTTGGCCATTGAAGCCGGCCGCGCCATGGTGATTGTCTACAACAAGTGGGATGAAGTCGACGAAGATCGTCGCTACTACCTGGACCAGGAGATCGAGCGCGACCTCGCGCACATCGAATGGGCGCCACGAGTGAATATTTCGGCCAAGACCGGATGGCATAAGGACAAGCTGGTTCCCGCGTTGAACACCGCGCTGGACTCGTGGGATAAGCGCATTCCCACCGGCAAGCTCAACGCCTTCCTCGGCGAACTCGTTGCAGCGCACCCGCACCCGGTGCGCGGCGGCAAGCAGCCACGTATCCTCTTCGGCACCCAGGCATCGGCTCGTCCGCCGCGCTTCGTGCTGTTCACCACCGGCTTCCTGGATCCTGGCTACCGCCGATTCATCACCCGCCGGCTGCGTGAGACCTTTGGTTTCGAGGGCACCCCGATTGAAGTTTCCATGCGAATCCGTGAACGTCGCGGCCGTAAGCGCTAGAGTTCGAAATTAGCCCTTCACTTGGTGTAGGGTAATAAAGGAGCTTTTGCAGACGGCACCCTTGGTTCTCACGACTTGGGGATAACGGCTGCGGAGGCATCGGGCTATGGCGCAGCTTGGTAGCGCGCCTCACTGGGGGTGAGGAGGCCGTGGGTTCAAATCCCGCTAGCCCGACCAGCTCGCACAACCCCGTCGAGATCACTCTCGGCGGGGTTTTGTGATACCTAGGACAAGTTCGGAAGGGCGCCAGATGCAACGTCGGTTCTACCAGGTAGATGTTTTCAGCAGCACCGCCTACAAGGGCAATCCGCTGGGCGTGGTGCTCGATGGCGAAGAACTGGAAACACCGGCGATGCAGGACTATTCGCTGTGGTCCAATCTCTCTGAGGTCACCTACGTCCTTCCTGCCACGGATCCTAAGGTGGACTTCCGATTCCGCATTTTCGCTCGGCAGCATGAGTACCGGTTCGCGGGCCATCCAGCTCTGGGCACGGCCCGCGCGTGGCTGGAAGCCGGGGGAGTTCCGCGCGATCCGCGCCAACTCATTGTTGAATGCGGCGCAGGTTTGGTTCCGATCAACATTGATCAGGACGTGCTCTCCTTCGCCTCGCCAGCGCCCCTGCGCACCGGACCGATCGATGCTGAAGAACTGGCGGAAATACTGGAGATCCTGGATATCGAACCATCTGTGATGATCGATGCCCAATGGGTCGACAACGGGCCAGGGTGGGCAGCGATTCTCCTGGAGAACTCGGAACGGGTGTTGGACATTGTTCCCAGGATTCCCCAGCGCACGGGCCGTTGGAAAATCGGCGTGATTGGCGCCTTGCCGCAAGAGCGGTGGCCAGAAAAATTCGAAGTCCGTGCACTGACCATAGAGGACGGGGCCTTGCGCGAGGACCCTGTGACCGGCAGCCTGAACGGTGCAGCGGCGCAGTGGCTGATCGATGCCGGATATGCAACCGCGCCTTTGACGAACCACCAGGGGACCATTGTCGGGCGCGACGGCCAGGTGCACATGAATCTTGTCGACGACCAGCTATGGGTCGGAGGGAACAGCGCAATATTGATCAAGGGAACCATCGAGCTCTAGGCTACGAAAATCTTGCGAGTCCCAGCCAACCGGCTTAGTCTTGAGAAATGGGCACGATAATTTCCGGGATCTATTTCCTCTAGGCAGCAGGCGGTTTTTCGCCGCTTCTTCTCCCTATACTCTTTTGCATCATTGTGATGCCCAATAATCGCCGCCTTTCGGAACTTCTGCGAGAAAGACGCCCGGCGATAGGCAGGAAAATCCCATGACCCATTCCCATGATCAGCGCCCCGTGTCGCCTGAAAATCGTGAAAGTGCCCCTGACTATATTTGCTTGCTAGAAGACATCAGTGTCAGCTTCGCAGATCGTGACGTGCTCGTGCACTGCGACCTGACTATTTCCGGGCGGGAACGCCTGGCAGTGCTCGGCGACAACGGTTCGGGCAAGTCCACGCTGATGCGGGTGATCGCCGGGACACTGGAAACCGACGGCGGCCAACGGCACATGAATGCTCCTGGTGGCGTGGCTTATGCTGCGCAGAATCCGCGGTTTGCCGCCGGGATGAGCATTCAGCAGGTAATCGATTCCTTTCATGCTCGTTTCCGCGAGCTGGAGACCCTGATGCGCATCATCAGCGGCAAGCTTCAAGCAGCCGAGGGTGCGGCAGCTGACCGCCTCATGGCCCAGCTTCAACAGGTGACCGACATTTACGAAGCTGCCGACGGTTATACCTTGGCTCAGCGGCTGGACAGCGCGCTGCAGCAACTGGGGCTGGGGGAGATGAACCGAGAAGCTGATGTCTCGCGGCTTTCCGGCGGCCAGCGGTCACGACTCGCCTTGGCATGTGTGCTGTGTTCCGGGGCGCAGCTTTTGCTTCTCGATGAACCGACCAACGATCTGGATGAAGCTGCTTTGGCTTGGCTGGAGAAGAGCGTGGACAAGCATCGTGGCGCTTTGGTTCTCATCACCCACGACCGCATGTTCCTCAAACGCTTTGCTCGATCAATCCTCGAAGTCCACGATGGGCAATTGAGCAGATACGGCAATGGCTATGACGGCTACCTCCATGCCAAAGAGCAGGAGCGGGCAGCAGCTGTGGAAGCCTACGACCTGTGGCTGGCAGAGATGGCGCATTCCAAGAAACTAGTCGAGAAGAACGCCGCGAGGGTAGCGGCCATTCCCCGAAAGATGGAGATGGCCGGCTTCGGGCACGGCAATTTTCGTTCGCGTGAACGCAGCCATGGATCTACCTCCAAGATCCGCCAAGCCAAGTCCCGCATTGAAGAGCTGGAGTCCAATCCGGCGCCAAAACCTGCCACGGAACTCGAGTTTTCCCTGCCAGCTGGCGCGGCCCTTCACGAATCGACTGAGACCCTGATCCACGTTCAGAAGATCCGGCGCGAGCAACCTCCCAAGCTCAGCACGGGATCCTTCGAGGTCAAACTCGGCGAACGATGGCTGGTCACCGGGCCTAACGGCGCCGGTAAAAGCTCATTGCTCAAGATGCTCTCTGGAGAACTGGACTATGAAGGAGGCATTATTCAGCGAGCATCAGATTTGCGTTGCGCTTGGTTGCGGCAAGACCTTGGCGAGGTGACGGGCGATAGCTTGATTGAAGCTTTCGCACTGGCAACAGATCAATATGTTGATGATGCTGCCGAAGTCCTGGCCAAGCTGGGCCTATTTGCGCCCGAAGACTTCTTGAGACATCCTCTGGCGCTTTCGGTAGGGCAACGTCGCAGACTCGAACTGGCCATCGCGGTGAGTTCGCAAGCGCATGTGCTCTTCTTAGATGAGCCAACCAACCACATCTCGCCGGCATTAGTTGAACAGCTTGAAGACGCGCTGGAGGATTTCCCCGGAACCGTGGTCACGGTGAGCCATGACCGCAGATGGCAGCAAAAGCTGAAGGTACATCCTGACCTGCAGCGTTTGCACGTGCGTGACGGGTCAGTCCAAGTCGTGCGCTAGTCCATCTGAGTCGTTCTTCTGCATTCATGCAGAGGCGACGCGTAGTCAATAATCGGCAACAATGCCCCGGCAGCCATCGATGGTTTGCCGGGGCTTTCTTGCGCCCGGAAATAGCAGGTATCTGCTGTACCACCAGTCGTCTTGTGCCTGAGCTCACAGATTGCATATGATTTGTGTGCGATAAAAGATTACAGTGTTCGTTTATAGAACTTTGATCGAAAAAGTTTAGTGGCACTGTCAGAGAATTGGGGAATGGAACAATGCAGTTTCACCACAACGGATATGTTTCCGCTGATCCACGTGTTCAGCCCGCTGCCGGTACCGGGATAGACCGTCCCACTGATCTGCCGGAACAAATGGACGTGTTGATTGTCGGAACCGGTCCTGCAGGCATCATCGCTGCAGCCCAGCTCTCACAGTTCCCTCAAGTCCATACCCGGATTATCGATCGGCGACCCGGGCGCCTGGAAATCGGGCAAGCTGACGGCATCCAGTCCCGAACGGTGGAGACATTCCAGGCATTCGGCTTTGCCGAGCGCATCACTTCAGAGGCCTACATCATCAAGGAGACCACCTTCTGGAATCCGGATCCGCAGAACCCTGATCGCATTATCCGCACCGATCGAACCCCGGATGATCCCACTGGCGTCAGCGAATTCCCTCACCTCGTTGTCAACCAAGCCCGCGTGATCGATTACTTCGCCGAGTATGCCTACAACTCTCCAACACGCCTTGCTCCAGATTTCGGCTGGGACTTCCAGGGTCTAGTGCTGGAGGAAAACCATGACTACCCCGTGAAGGTAACCCTGCTTGGCTGCGGCGACGATAACCAGGGCCTTGAGCGGGTCGTGCGTGCCAAATATGTTGTTGGCGCCGACGGAGCACGCAGCAGCGTCCGCCGTTCCATCGGAGCCAAGGTATCTGGCGATAAGGCGAATCACGCATGGGGCGTGATGGACACTTTGGCGCTGACGGATTTCCCCGACGTGCGCACCAAATGCGCGATCCACTCCCAGGCTGGATCAATTCTGCTGATCCCTCGCGAGGGTGGCCAGCTCTTCCGGATCTATGTGGATCTGGGCAAAGTGCCCGAGAACGACAACGGCAAAGTTCGCCAGACGCCGCTGGAAGAAATCATCGAACGCGCCAAGGCGATCCTCAACCCATACTCCCTGGACGTTAAGGACGTGGCGTGGCACAGCGTCTACGAGGTCGGGCACCGCTTGGCAGATCGCTTCGACGACGTAGCCGTTGAAGAGATCGGTAAACGCGATCCACGCGTATTTATCACCGGCGATGCCTGCCACACGCACTCGGCCAAGGCAGGACAGGGGATGAATGTTTCGATGCAGGACGGCTTTAACCTGGCATGGTAGCTCGGGTACGTCCTGTCCGGACAAGCCCCGCAGAGCCTGCTGCGCACCTATTCGGCTGAACGAAAAGTCATCGCCAAGGACCTTATCGATTTTGACAAGCAGTGGTCCTCCATCATGGACGCAACGCCCGAGGCCGTGGAAGGGCAGGAAGACGTCGCGCAGTTCTACGTGCGCACCGCTGAATTCCCGGCCGGATTCATGACCGAATACGCCGCTTCAGAACCCACCGCCGATCAAGCGCATCAGGGCCTGGCCGCCGGCTTCCCGATTGGAAAGCGGTTCAAGTCCTCGGAAGTCATGCGGATTGCGGACGCGAATCCAATGCATTTGGGACACCACCACCGCGCTGATGGCCGTTACCGAATATACGTCTTTGCAAACCAGAGCGAAGTCGGCGAAGCAGGCAAAGTCGCGTCGCTGGCGCAATGGCTATTGGAATCGAGCGAATCGCCGGTCAGCCGGTTCACGCCGAAGGGTGCGGACCTTGACGACCTCTTTGACGTGAAGGTCATCTACCAGCAGGACTACACGACTATCAACGTCAACGATGCGCCTAAGATCTTCCGCCCCAATGTGGGCGAGTTCGCGTTGGCGGACTACGAGAAGGTCTACACGGTTTTGGAAACGTCAGATATTTTCGATGATCGCCAGATTTCGCGCGATGGCGCCATCGTCATCGTCCGACCGGATATGTACGTAGCCAATGTTCTCCCGTTGGATGCGACAGCAGAGCTGGCTCGATTCTTTGAGGGTGTCTTGATCCCGCAGAACTAAGTCGAGCTGGAAGAACACCGTGGGGGCGCAGTTGAGAACGAAGCGCCTCAACGGTGTTCTGATCTGCCAGCACAGGAATATTTTCCGGGCATCAGAAGTTGAAAACAGTGACAGGTGAATTGATCCAAGCACAAGGGTGAAACCATGAGCCAAGAATTTAGTTTTGATCTTCAACAGGTTGTTGAGTCGAACTTGGTGTGCACCGATGGAGTCTGCTTTGTTCCGGCTAGCGGAGCTTCAACTGTTCAAGAAGATACTCTCGCAAAACCATCGCGTGATTAGCCTGTTCATTGCGCGCTGCGTAAACCAAGGTGATCGTAGGCATCGGATCAACTAGTTCCAGGAACTCGTCGACTGCCGCATTTTGATTCAGCTCGTCCTTGTACTGTGCGGCGAACTGCTCAAACTGATCTGTGTCGTGGTTCCATGCTTTGCGCAACTCGGAACTAGGGGCCAAGGATTTGGCCCACTGATCAAGCCCTAGCGCGGCTTTGGTTAGCCCACGAGGCCAAAGGCGGTCCACCAGTATTCGGTATCCGTCGTGGTCACTGGGCTCCGTGTAAGCGCGCTTAATCAGGATTTCTGTCATTGTCCACCTGCAGGATAGTGATCATGGCTTGCTCGGACACCCGATTCAGCGAATGATCGATGTTAAAGCGACGGTCGCATCAATGGTCATTCACCAGCAGTCGGGGCGTCAAGAAATCCACGCGCCGGAAATTATCGATACTTCTGTTATCACTTGGGTGGTGAGTAGGCTAATCTGTAGATAGTTTGGTATTGCCTACTATGCCGAATTTGAACACAAGGTCGTCGCGCACGAGCTGTTAGCAAGATTTTCTGGAGGATCCCAAATGTCGGAACATGGGCCGGTTGACCCGAATAACGAGTCTGCCTCCGAGACGACCAATATTGCTCTTCCTTCAATGAACAAGGCTACAGAGCCTTCGGTGATTTACACGTTGAGTGAAGATGAGAAGAATGCGGTACGCGCGCTTCCATCGGGCTCTGCTTTGCTCATTGCCCACTCGGGGCCAAACAAGGGAGCCCGCTTCCTGCTGGATACCGATGAGAGCATTGCTGGGCGTCACCCAAATGCAGATATCTTCTTGGATGATGTCACGGTATCGCGTCGCCACGCGAAGTTCACCAGGAACGGTGAAAGCTTCTTGCTCAGCGACATCGGCTCGCTCAATGGCACGTACATCAATGGCGACCGTATTGACGAAATCCAATTGAACAGCGGAGTCCAAGTGCAGATTGGCAAGTTCCGCCTGAATTTCTACCAGAGCGTACCGAACCTTTAAACTGGTAGAGTTCTAGATTTCCGCCGACGGCCTGTCCGTCGAGATATTTTTACTTCCGAGGTGCAGACCCTTTGCCGATCTTTGACGCAGCCCGTAGCCCACGACTCGAGGCATCGCGCCACGAGACTGTCCGGCACGCAGCGCTGAATATCGGCGAAGTGCTCTCGGAGCTAAAGGATGAATTCCCACGGGTCACGGCATCCAAGATCCGCTTTTTGGAGGACAAGGGCCTAATCATCCCGCAGCGTACCTCCGCCGGCTACCGCAAATACACTGCTTCCGACGTCAGCCGTCTTCGCTTCATCCTCTCAGTGCAGCGTGACCAGTACCTGCCTCTGAAGGTCATCAAAGACCACTTGGACGCTGTCGACCGCGGCGAAGCCCCAGAAGCATTGCCCGGGGGAGCGCCAGCCGCTCCACAACTGGTCAATAGCGACATGGCCGAAGCAGTCGAGAGCAAGACCCGTTTGGTCTCCCTGGCCGAGCTGCAGGGAATCACCGGCGCCAACGAAGTACTCGTCGACGAATTGCTGAAGTTTGGCCTCATTGAATCACAAGGCGGCTTGTTCGATTCGAACTGCATCAAGGTGACCAAATCCGCTGTGCAGCTGGCCAATCACGGTGTGGAGCCAAGGCACCTGCGCCAGTTCCGCACTGCAGCTGATCGCGAATTTTCACTGATCGAATCGATCATTGGCAATGACATGAAGAAGCCGGAAGTTTCAGCCCGTGCACGAGCTGCGGAAGAAGCGCAAGAAATTTCACGCCAGTGCCTGGAAATCCACGAAGCTCTCGTGCAGCGTGCTATTTCCCATCTTGATCGCTAGGCTAATTTTCATCAGGCTTTTACAACTCTAGGAGGCCGGCATGCTGGAACTGGAGTTTTCCGGGATCCGTATTCAACTGCCTGCGAATCAGCCACTTCTGTTGCTCAAATATCCAGAACAGAATCTGTATCTGCCGTTGTGGATCGGAGCCCCCGAAGCATCGGCGATCGCAATGTCGGAACAAGGGCTTACTCCGCCTCGTCCAATGACCCACGATCTGATGATCAGCGTTTTTGAGGCCTTGGGAGTGACGCTAGAAAGAATTGAAATCGTTTCGGTGCACAATGCTGTTTTTGTTGCCGAACTTGTTTTTTCCAACGGCAAACGGGTCGACTCCCGGTCTTCTGACGCGGTGGCGCTGGCTGTGCGGGCTAAATGCCCCATCATGTGCGCCGAAGACGTTCTTGAAGAAGCCGGAGTGTCCATCGAAACTGATGGCGATGGTGAAGAAGCTCCTGAGGAGCAACTTCGCGAGTTCCGTGAATTTTTAGACAACATTGATCCCGAAGACTTTTCTTCTTAGCTGAAGCTTTGCTGAATTCAGCGAATTATCGAAGCTCATTTGGGTTATTCGATTTGCGTGCGCGACACGGCTTAAAGTTAAGCTTGAAGGTCTTTGACCATTAGGTCAGATGGCCGTACCGTCGATGCATAGAGACATTAATTCGGGAACTGTTTTTGTGATCATCGCTCGCATCTGCACGGTTCTAATTTAGTCGTCTATTTACTCGTTTAGAAACGTGCTGATACGCAAGGAGCAATTGGATGGAGTCATGCCAGACAGGGTCTCATTATGGGGCCGACGGTGGCAACAAGCAATCCAATACACAGGGGCTGCTCTTCACCGATGACCTGCCCGAGCTGGATGAGCATGCTGGTTACCGTGGCCCGGTTGTTTGCAAGGCCGCGGGTATCACTTACCGTCAGCTCGATTACTGGGCACGTACCGGCTTGGTAGAGCCGGCTGTTCGCGGCGCCAAGGGTTCTGGCAGCCACCGGTTGTACTCCTTCCGCGATATCCTTGTCCTGAAAGTCGTCAAGCGTCTGCTGGACACCGGAGTATCCCTGCAGCAAATCAGGGCTGCCGTATTGCATTTGCGCGAGCGCGGTGTAGAGGACCTGGCACAGATTACATTGATGAGCGATGGCGCCTCCGTGTATGAATGCACCAGCGCAGACGAAGTCATTGACCTCGTGCAAAAGGGACAGGGTGTCTTTGGCATCGCTGTGGGCCGCGTCTGGCGCGAAGTTGAAGGTTCGCTGGCGCAGCTTCCTTCGGAAAATTCCGCCGAGCAAGCCATGCCGGAAGACGAGCTCGCAGCGCGTCGTGCTGCCAAGGCCGCACGCAACGTCGGTTAAATATTCCTTATAAACGTAGATAGACTTCGGGCCGGACCACCAAATGGTGGTCCGGCCCGAAGTCTATCTAGCTGAGGTTTGGCGAACGCTAGCGGTTCGAAGCTCCTGCGCTTGCCATGACTTCCTTGAGCAAGGCATCAAACTGGTTGAGCATTGGCGCGGTGGCCTTCGACGGCCACTGGTGAACCGAGTAGGCGGCACCCTGGATTTGCTGCCACTCCGGGTGTTCCGGAATTTCCGGCTTGACCATGGACTCGCCGAACATCTGGCGCATCTCGCCCAAACGGAAGGTGTGCTCCGCCGAGTCCTTGCGAACTCGGTTGGCGACAACCTTGACTGGACCTAGCGACGGCGCGAATTCGCGTCGGAACAGATCCAGAGCGCGTTGCGTGCGTTCGGTGCCGGCCACTGAGAAGAGGCTTGGTTCTGCTACGAGCAGCAGCTGATCCGATGCGCTCCATGCCATGCGGGTCAGACCGTTGAGCGATGGCGGGCAGTCGATCAGCACCAACTGGTAACCGCTCGTGCGGCTAAGAATCTGGGTAAGGCGACGAAGGTCCCTGGTACGCAAGTCCGGGCGGTCATAGATGCCGGTGTAGGCATCGCCTACGGCAACATCGAGCACTGGAATGCGGGTGCGGGATTTCTTTTCTGCCGCCTTGGTTTGCCAAGCGCTGGCGACTACCTGATCTTGCAGGCGGGCGCGACGAGCATTTTTGAGCATTTGCCCAATTGGCTGCTTTCCGTTTGCCCGAACTCCGAGGCCAGTGCTGGCATCCGCATGGGGATCCAAGTCAATGACGAGAGTCGGAATGCCGGCGGCAAGTGCTGCTGAAGCCAGGCCGAGCGTTACGGAGGTTTTTCCCACGCCACCCTTGAGGCTGCTGATGCTCACTACGTGCACGGACCAGACCACGCCTTTCACTGTTCGCTAATTTAACGTCCCACCGAATATTTAGTCTCTCATCATCATAGTGTGCCGGAGCCCATTTCCCCGACTTTGCAACGTCAGTTTTTGGTTATGGATCCAACTTAGTGATTAAAAGATCATCTTCATCAAATATTTCTTGTGGTCTGACCACATTGCGAAATGTTTGGACGTTCAGCACAGCATCGATGTAGTGTGTTTCACAGAAGTGGCAAAAGCTGCCACTTTTCGAGACCCGACAGGCTGTTGATGTCTCTCTTCGGACCGGGGGATTCCTTTCCACGGGCCGAGCAAAATCAACCTGTACAGATTCGATGTAGGGAAACTATGTTTGAAAAAATCTTGGTCGCCAACCGCGGTGAGATTGCAATTCGCGCTTTCCGAGCCAGCTACGAGCTAGGCGCAAAGACCGTTGCCGTCTACCCACACGAGGATCGAAATTCGATTCACCGCCAGAAGGCCGCAGAGGCCTACCAGATCGGCGAAGAGGGCCACCCGGTCCGCGCCTACCTGGATATCGACGAGATTATCCGCGTTGCCAAGGAAGCCGGCGCCGATGCAATCTACCCTGGCTACGGATTCATGTCCGAAAACCCCGATCTCGCTCGCGCCGCTGCGGCAGAAGGCATCAAGTTCATTGGTCCAAAGGCGGACGTACTTGAACTGGCCGGAAACAAGGTCGCGGCGCTGAAGGCAGCTCGCGAAGCCGGAATTCCAGTGCTCGAATCCTCCGAGCCAAGCGACGATGTAGATTTCCTGATCGCCGAAGCCGACCGTATCGGCTTCCCGATCTTCGTCAAGGCAGTTGCCGGTGGTGGCGGACGCGGCATGCGCCGCGTCGACAAGCGCGAAGACCTGCCAGAGCTGATGGGCGCGGCCATGCGTGAAGCAGGCACCGCTTTCGGTGATCCAACGGTCTTCCTGGAGCAGGCAGTGCTCCGCCCTCGCCACATCGAGGTCCAGATCCTGGCCGATGAACACGGAAACATCGTTCACCTTCACGAGCGCGACTGCTCGCTGCAGCGTCGCCACCAGAAGGTTGTCGAGATCGCTCCAGCGCCAAACCTGGATGACTCCATTCGCCAGGCGCTGTTCCGCGACGCGGTGAAGTTCGCCAAGACCCTGGGCTACCAGAACGCGGGAACGGTCGAGTTCCTCGTGGACACCGTGGGCGAACGTGCCGGCCAGCACGTGTTCATCGAAATGAACCCGCGCATCCAGGTTGAGCATACGGTGACCGAAGAAGTCACCGACATCGACTTGGTGCAGGCGCAGATGCGCATTGCCGCCGGCGAGTCGCTCGCGGATCTGGGCATCACCCAGGACAGCGTGCAGGTCCGCGGCTGGGCTCTGCAGTCGCGCATCACCACTGAGGATCCTGCCAATGGCTTCCGCCCGGACGTGGGAACCATTACCGTGTACCGCTCGGCCGGCGGTTCGGGCGTGCGACTGGACGGCGGCACCATCTACACCGGCGCCGAGGTCTCCCCGCATTTCGACTCGATGCTGGTCAAGCTCACCTGCCGCGGCCGCGACTACAAGACTGCGGTAGCACGCGCTCGTCGTGCGCTGGCAGAATTCCGTGTTCGTGGTGTGGCCACCAATATCCCGTTCATCCAGAATGTGCTCAGCGACCCGCAGTTCCTGGCCGGTGACGTTGCCACCGACTTCATCGACTCGCGCCCGGACCTGCTGACCGGCAATGAGTCCCAGGACCGCGGCACCAAGGCCCTGAACTACCTGGCGCATGTCACCGTGAACCACCCCAACGGGGAGCGTATCGAGGGCATCGACCCTCGCAAGAAACTGCCTGCCTTCCCCGGGGACAAGTCCGATGAGCCAGAGCGTTCGCCATTTGATGGCCCGTCCAAGTCGGCTGTGCCGGCTGATGGATGGCGCCAGAAGCTGCTGGAGCTCGGCCCAGAAGGATTCGCCAAGGCACTGCGCGATTCCAAGGCCGTGGGCATCACCGACACCACCTTCCGCGACGCGCACCAGTCCTTGCTGGCCACCCGCGTGCGTACCCGCGACCTGCTGGCTGCCGCGCCGGCGTATGCCCACAGCGTGCCGCAGCTGTTCTCCATGGAGGTCTGGGGCGGAGCGACCTACGACGTAGCCCTGCGATTCCTCGGCGAAGACCCATGGAAGCGCTTGGAGCTGCTGCGTGCCGAACTTCCGAACATCCCGCTGCAGATGCTGCTGCGCGGCCGTAACACGGTGGGCTACACCCCGTACCCGACGGAAGTCACCGACGCCTTCGTGAAGGAAGCAGCGGCCGCCGGCATCGACATCTTCCGCATCTTCGACGCGCTCAACGACGTGTCGCAGATGGCACCGGCCATCAAGGCAGTGCGCGAGACCGGTACCGCGGTGGCCGAGGTGGCCCTGTGCTACACCGGCAACCTGCTGGATGCCAACGAGAAGCTGTACACGCTGGACTACTACCTGGACCTGGCGCAGCAGATTGTTGACGCCGGTGCCCACATCATCGCCATCAAGGATATGGCCGGCCTGCTGCGTCCTGCCGCGGCGACCAAGCTGGTGACCGCGTTGCGCGAACGCTTCGACCTTCCGGTGCACCTGCACACCCACGACACCTCCGGCGGCCAGCTGGCCACCTTGATGGCAGCCGTCGACGCTGGCGTGGACGCTGTGGACGTGGCCAGCGCGGCAATGGCCGGAACCACCTCGCAGCCTTCTGCCTCCGCGCTGATCGCCGCACTGGAATTCACCGAGCGCGATCCGGGCCTGTCATTGGATGCCGTGGCCTCGCTGGAACCGTACTGGGAAGCAGTACGCGCCCTGTACAAGCCATTCGAATCGGGGCTGCCAGCGCCAACCGGCCGTGTCTACCAGCACGAGATCCCTGGCGGCCAGCTCTCCAACCTGCGCCAGCAGGCCATCGCGCTGGGCCTGGGCGAACGCTTCGAAGCCATCGAGTCGATGTACGCCTCGGTGAACGCGATGCTCGGCAACGTGGTCAAGGTGACTCCTTCTTCCAAGGTGGTCGGCGACCTGGCGCTGCAGCTGGTCGGTTCCGGAGTGCCCGCGGCCGACTTCGAGGCCAATCCGCAGAACTACGACATCCCGGATTCGGTGATCCAGTTCCTTTCCGGTGAACTGGGCAACCCTCCGGGCGGCTGGCCGGAGCCATTCCGCACCAAGGCGCTGCAGGGCCGCAATGTGAAGTCCCACGTCGAGGACCTGTCGGCCGAGGACGCCCAGGCGTTGCGCGCTGATTCGGACACCATCCGGGCAACCCTGAACCGCCTGCTCTTCGCCGGCCCGACTCGCGACTTCGAGAAGTCGGTGGAGAACTTCGGCGACCTGTCGGTGCTGCATACCCGTGATTACCTCTACGGCCTGACCCCGGGCTTCGAGCATGTAATCTCGCTGGGCACCGGTGTCCGCCTGCTGGTCAAGCTGGTTTCGGTGTCCGACGCCGACGAGAAGGGCCTGCGCACCGTGGTGGTCACGCTCAATGGCCAGTCCCGCCAGATCAAGGTCCGCGACGAGTCGGTGGAATCCACCGTGAAGTCTGCTCCGAAGGCCGATCCGAACAACGCAGGCCATGTGGCCGCGCCGTTCGCCGGTGCAGTGACCGTGAATGTGAAGGCCGGCGACCTCGTCGAGGCGGGCCAGTCGGTGGCCACGATCGAGGCGATGAAGATGGAAGCTGGCATTACAGCCAACGCCACCGGCGTCGTCACCCAGATCACCCTCGATGGGACCAGCCAGGTCCAAGGCGGCGATCTGCTCTTGGTCATCGAAGCCAAGTAGCATCCAGGCCTCTGGCCTTATTGAGCGCAGGGGCTCGCAACTTTGGTTGCGGGCCCCTGTTCTCTCACAAGATTTTCAACGCAGATCCAGTACAAGCAGATTCATTACAAGGAGCCGTGATGCGAGCACATAAAACTCCGGCCGGGGCTGCGCCAGCGGAAGTCGCCGCCCGAGCCAGCGAGGTTGCTGCAGGCCGCGATCGACTGGGGGTGCTGGTCTTTACGCTCAGCACGCACCTGCCCTTTTTCGAAATTGCCGAGCACCTGGCCGAGCAATTCGGCGAACTCCAGCTGCGCGCCGAGGTCTCTACCGCCGGCCCGCAACGGGTCGAATCGGTGCTCGAAGGCAAATTCGCCGGCGTCGACGTGCTGGTGGTCGTCGGGGAGACTGGGCCGGATGGCGAAGACCAGTTGATGGAACTGGTGCAGTGGCTGCTGGCCAATGGCCGCCAGCCGCTGGCCGAGAACCTGATCTTCGCGGTGATCGACGATGGCCAACGTGCCAGCGATATGCCCGCCTTCAACCGGGTGGTGCTGCCACGCAGCTACTTTGCCCGGACACAGCAAAGCGGCCTCAGGTTGCCCTGGGCCGCTTCGGCTCGCGAATCGTGGGAGCTGGTTACCGCTGTTCTGGACTACTCCTTGGGCTTGGGCGCCGAGTAGATCTCTTCGATCAGCTCGTTGTAGTCCTTGAGCACAACAGCGCGCTTGATCTTCATCGAGGGGGTCAAATGGCCGGTTTCCTCGGTGAAGTCAGCGGGCACCACGCGGAAGGACTTGATGGCCTCGGCCTTCGACACCGAGGTGTTCGCCTTGGCGATGACCTTGTCAATGGTTTCCAGCACTGTTGGATGCTTGGCCAGCTCTTCGAGCGGGGTGTTCTTATCCAGCTGATGGCGATCAAGCCAGCCCGGAAGCGCCTCGGGATCCAAGGTGACCAGGGCTGCGATGAATGGACGGCCCTCACCGATCACTACGCACTGGGACACCAGCGCATCGGCCCTGATCTGGTCCTCGAGCAACGCGGGAATCACGTTCTTGCCGCTGGAGGTAACGATGATTTCCTTCTTGCGGCCGGTGATCTTGAGGAACCCGTCGGCATCCAGCTCGCCGACGTCGCCGGTGTGGAACCAGCCGTCGGTGAAGGTCTCTGCTTGAAGCTCAGGGCGATTGTGATATCCGCTCATCACGCACAAGCCCTTGGCAAGGATCTCGCCGTCGTCGGCGATCCGCACCGCATTGCCTGGCAGCGGCTTGCCGACCGTGCCGATCTTGATGCGCTCAAGGGTATTGACGGTGATCGGCGCGGTGGTCTCGGTCAAACCGTAGCCTTCGAGCACCGTGACGCCGATGCCATTGAAGAAGTGGCCCAGGCGTTCTCCCAGAGGACCGCCGCCGGAGACCGCGTGGCGGATTTTGCCGCCCATCGCCTGGCGCAATTTCTTGTAGAGCAAGGCGTCGAAAAGCTTGTGCTTGAGATTGAGCACCAGCGGGATCTTGCCCGATTGCTGGGCCTTGGAATAGGCGACAGCGACGTCGACCCCGGCGTGGAAGATCTTGCCCTTGCCGCCGTCTTCGGCCTTGAGCATCGCCGAGTTGTAGACCTTTTCGAAGACGCGCGGAACGGCGAGGATGAAGTTCGGCTTGAAGGACTGCAGATCGCCGAGCAGGTTCTTCACGTCCGGGGTATGCCCGGTGCGGCAGCCGGCGGCCACGTTGATCACCGAGATGAATCGCGCGAAGACGTGGGCCAGTGGCAGGAACATGATGGTGGAGGCGCCGGGGTAGACAGCCTGGGGCAGCGATGCGGCGGCATTTTCGGCCAGTTCCACGAAGTTGCTGTGGGTCAGTTCGCAGCCCTTGGGGCGCCCGGTGGTGCCGGAGGTGTAGATGATGGTGGCGATATCGCTCAACGTCACAGCCGATCGGCGGGCTTCGAGCTGTTCGTCGTCAATGGCCTTGCCGTCTTCGATCAGCTGCTCAAGGCCGCCCTCGAACTGCCAAATATTATCCAGGGTGTCGAGCTGTTCTTGATGGGCCGCGCGACGCACCACGCCTTCGTGGGTTGCGGATTCGAGAACGACGGCTTTGACCTCGGAGTCTGCGACGATCCAGGCTACCTGGCTGGGGGAGGAGGTCTCGTAGATCGGCACGGTGACGCATCCGGCGAACCAGATCGCGAAGTCGACCAAGGTCCATTCGTAGCGGGTTTTCGCCATCAGCGCGATGCGCTCGCCCGGGTTGATGCCGTTGGCGATGAAGCCCTTGGCGATGGCCTTGGCATCCGCGGCGAACTGTGATGCGGTGACGTCCTGCCAGGTTGAGTCCGCGCCGGGTTTGGCGAACAAGGCTGGATTGGCCGCCGAGTTGGCGTGGCGTAGCAACAGATCGGTGATATTTGACTGCTGAGGTGTGTGGATGCGAATTGGCGAGCTGTATTCGCGCATCTGGTATTCATCTCCTGAACTTTGTGTGACCCCATGAGCAATGGCGGGTAACCCGCATCACATTTTATTACTTTACAGTAACCTACAGCGCTGGACGCTCCAAGTTCACGTCAGACCTGAGCCCCATCATCTCCCGGATCGCGGGAAGTGGGAAGACGCTTGACCAAGTAGGCAATTCCAGCCAGGGTGGCGAGTGCCAAGCCGATGACCACAAAAGCCGGCGCGGAACGGAAGAACAGCACGCATAGCAGCAACCCGATCGGTCCGCCGGCTGCCGCCGTCCAGGCCAGGTTGAGCATCGGGTCCCCGGAGCCCAAAGCGGCCGGCTCGTCAGGGACAAATGGCTCATCGGATTCCTCTGGCGCAAAATCCCGCGGCCCGTTCATGGCGCCAGGTCCGGTATTAAACAGCTTTTTGAGCTGATCTGCGCGTTCCTGGGCGCTGGGTTCGCGAGGCGCTTGCGCGTCGAGCTTCTGGAAGTTCTTCACCAGATCATCCCATCGGGGATCTTCCTGTTCTGGCGGAACGGCGTCGGACTCGGTCATAGGTGCCTTCCTGCGGTGCCTGGCGCGATGCCGGAGAGCTTGGAGAAGAAGCGGGCGGACTCGTGGAAAATCTGTTCGGCGTCATAATCCAGCGTGGCCACGTGCTTTGAATGCAGCAGCATATGGTGTTCGGCCAAGGTCCCCGGGGCCAGCCCCGCGACCAGTTCCCGTACCGAGGCTTCGGAGACCACATTGTCAACGGTCGATCGAAACAGCTGCACCGGCGCGGCCACCAATTCCAAGCGTGAACGGGTCTGGGCGAACAGGGCGTGCAGCTGCGCCACAGCCGCGACCGGCGTGCGCGGATAAGCTCCCTCATCCATTCCTCGTTTGGCGATGTCATTGCTGATGGGCGCCACGCTGCGCAAGACATGCTTCAGCCAGGGCGTGAGCGGCGCCAGCTTGGAATCGACGACAAGCCCGGGGTTCACCAGCGAAATCCCGGCAACGTTGCGCCGGGTGGCCAAGTGCAAGGCCAGGGCGCCTCCCATGGACAGCCCGGCCACGAATACCTTCTCGTGGGTGCGGGCAAGATCGTCGAAAGCCTCTTCGGTGGCTTGGATCCAGTCGCTGTAGGCCACCGGAATCATGTCTTGCCAATGAGTCCCATGGCCGGGAAGAAGCGGCACCGCAGTGGCGAATCCCGAGCGCTCCAATGATGCAGCCCACGGCTGCATTGCCGTCGGAGAGCCGGTGAAGCCATGGATCAGCAGCACCGCGCAGGTATTGCGCGACGGGAGATCCGAGGTGTTTTGTGAATCATTTTCCATTATGGCCACTCCAATTTTCTGCTTGCACCTTCGAGCGTAGTGCACAATTGAAGTGTGCGGACAGTGTCACGAGTTCTGTGATCATCGCATGTCCCCGTGACAAAGCTGAACCCCGAGAAGAAGGAATTTTTCTGCCGTGCTGTACGACTTCCTCAAGCGATTTGCCGTTCGGCCACTGGTGAAGATCTTCTTCCGGGTAGATCTGCAGGGCATCAATAACATCCCGCAGTCCGGGGCGGCGATCTTGGCTTCAAACCACCTGTCGGTCAGCGACTCGGTGTTCTTGCCGGCGATGCTGGAACGGGCAGTGATTTTCCTGGCCAAGGACGAATACTTCAATGGTCGCGGGCTTAAGGGGCGCATCACCGCGTGGTTCTTCCGCAATATCAACCAGCTGCCCATGGATCGTTCCGGCGGCCAAAAATCAGCGGCTTCGCTGGCCAGCGCAAAGCAGGCCCTGGATGAGGGGAAGATCCTGGGGATCTACCCCGAAGGCACCCGTTCGCCTGACGGACGGCTGTACCGGGCCAAGCTCGGAGTCGCGAAACTCGCACTGGAATCCGGGGCTCCGGTGATCCCTGTGGCCATGATCGGCACCGACAAGGTCCAGCCGATCGGGCAAAGCCTGCCGCATCCGGGGAAGATCGAGATCAAAATCGGCAAGCCGCTGCACTTTGGGCACCTAGCGGGAAAACACGACGATCCGCAGGCGCTGCGAGCCTGCGCCGATGAAATCCGGCAGGCGATCAACGTGCTCTCCGGGCAGAGCTACGTCGACGTGTACGCACCCCGCAAAGCCAAGAAGTAGAAGCCTGCTCACAGTATTACGCGCCGTTGTTACATTCGTCGCGGTGCTTTGCCGTTCAGGGACGTAGAATCTTCAAGGTGAGCGAAGTAAACCGAACCCCATTGCCCGGCTCCTCTGTAGCCGGCCCCGCCACTGATCCGCAGCTAGATTTGTGGCGTGAATTGCCTATTGCCCAGCAGCCAACTTGGCGCGAGCACAAGGACTATCAGTCCTCCATCAACGAATTGGGTTCGCGTCCTCCTCTGGTTTTTGCCGGCGAAGTAGATGTCCTGCGCGAGCGCCTGGCTCAGGCCGCCCAGGGCAAGGCCTTCCTGCTGCAGGGTGGTGACTGCGCCGAAACCTTTGCCGACGCTACCGCCGACAAGATTTCCGCACGCGTACGCACGATCCTGCAGATGGCCGTCGTATTGACCTACGGTTCGTCGATGCCCGTCATCAAGATGGGCCGCATGGCCGGCCAGTTCGCCAAGCCGCGTTCCTCGAATGACGAGACCCGAGACGGCGTAACCCTGCCGGCATTCCGCGGCGACATCGTCAATGGCTACGAATTCACCGAGGAATCGCGGGCCCACGATCCGAAGCGCATGGTGCAGGCCTACAACACCTCATCGGCCACGCTGAACCTGATCCGTGCCTTCACCCAGGGCGGCTTTGCCGACCTGCGCAGCGTCCACTCGTGGAACAGCGGATTCATGGCCAACCCGGCGCACTCGGCGTACGAACAGCTTGCCGGCGAAATCGATTCGGCCATCCGATTCATGGACGCCTGCGGCGCGGACTTCGAGGCGCTCAAGCGCACCGAATTCTTCGCTTCGCACGAAGCCTTGCTGCTGGACTACGAACGTGCCTTGACCCGCACCGATTCCCGTACCGGCCTGCCTTACGACACCAGCGGCCACTTCCTGTGGATCGGCGAACGAACCCGCCAGCTGGATCACGCGCATATCGATTTCCTTTCGCGCGTGCGCAACCCGATTGGCGTGAAGCTGGGTCCGACCACCGAGCCGGACGACGCGCTGCGCTTGATCGAGAAGCTTGATCCAAACCGCGAACCAGGCCGCCTGACCTTCATCACCCGCATGGGCGCGAAGAACATTCGCGAGAAGCTGCCAAACCTGGTTGAAAAGGTCACCGCTTCCGGTGCGCAGGTACTGTGGGTCACCGACCCGATGCACGGCAACACCGTCACCAGCCAGAACGGTTACAAGACCCGCAACTTCGATGCAGTCATGGACGAAGTCCGCGGCTTCTTCGAAGTGCACGACTCGCTGGGCACCTTCCCAGGCGGTCTGCATGTCGAGATGACCGGTGACGACGTGGCCGAGTGCCTCGGTGGCGCAGACCCGATCCGCGAGGAAGACTTCGACTCGCTGTACGAGTCCGTCTGCGACCCACGCCTAAACCACCGCCAGTCCCTGGAAATGGCCTTCCTGGTTTCCTCGGCGCTCCAAAGCCGTAGCCGCAACCGCTAAGGCATAACGCGAAGGCTCGGTTCCACACTGGAACCGAGCCTTTGCCGTACCTGCTAGAAAGCGTAGATGGTGATCTCGCTGCCGAGGATCGCTTTCTGGTTCAGCGGCGTCTGCATCCTCACTGTTTGATCCTGGCCGTCAAAAACGCTGTGGGTCTTGACCTTGAAGCCAGCTTCTTCCAACGCCGCGGAGGCGTCCTGGACGCTCAGGCCGACAATCGATGGAATCTGGACGTATTCGGGCCCGGCGGACAGGTTGACGGTGATGGAGCTGCCGAATTCCGCGGTACCCTCAGCCGGCTCCTGCGAAGCGACCAGACCCTGTCCGATCTGCGCTGAATGAACATCGGCGCCGGATTTCAAGGACAGCCCGACTGCGCTGAGCTTCTGCGAAGCCTCATCGCGGCTCAGACCGATCAAGGAGGGAACCTCGACCGGAGCGTGGCCCTTGGAAACGGTCAGCGTGATGGTGTTCTTTTTTGGCAGCCGCTTGCCGGCCTCGGGGCTGGTGCCGATGACCGCACCGGTCTCAACCGTCGAGGAATACTCTTCGCTGGTGCTCAGATTCTTGAAACCGGCCTTGGCCAACGACTTCCTGGCGCTCTCCAGCTTCAGGTCAGCAACATCGGGAACGTCGAATAGTTCTGCTCCTTGGGAAACCGTGAGCTCTACGCCCTGGAATTTCATGATGTTCTTGCCAGTGCTCGGTTGGGAATCGACCACTCGGCCGATGGCGACCTCGTCGTCGTAGGCAGTATTCACCCGGACGGGGACGCCCTGGCTGTCTAGTTGTGCGATAGCTCGTTCCTGGAGCATGCCGGTGAGCGATGGAATGCGCACGATCGTACCCGGACCGCGCCCGAAGAACCATCCAGCGCCGGCAACCAGAGCCACGATCACGATCCACATGAGGGTGATGACGAACTTCTGCGTGCCCGTTCGCGGCTTTCGAAGCTGGTGCGTAGGAATCTGGGCTTCCTTGCGCCACCGCTTATTGGCCTGCTTTTGCGCGCGCTTCGAGTCCCGGGGGCTTGGCGCATTCTTGATTGACTCGGGCGCAGGCTGGGCAAGCTCACCACGCGTATAGACGCTGGTCGCATTCAGGGGAGGCGCGCTGGGCGCATCGCCGGTCTGCGCAAGCGCGACAGTGGCCTGGGCGTCGCGTAGATCCAGGACCTCGGTTGCGTCGCCAGCGGCGATGACCGTTGTGGGGGATTCGCTGGATTCCTCGTCGTCAACCTCATAGCTGCCATCACCGGAGGTGGAATTGAGTTCGAGCCATTGCTGTTCACGCTCGAATTCCCGGTCGCGTTGCATGGCGTCAAGGCGCTGTTGCAAGGTCGTCGGCATATGGGTGAATGTTTGCGGGATCAGGTCTTCGACAGTCCCGAGGGAATCCGCGCCGAGATCCAGTTGCTCATCGGTGAGCGTCGAGTGGATCTGGCGGACTTCCTCCAGCAGCAGCGAGGCATCCTGGGGGCGCTTTTCGGGATCCTTTTCGGTGCACCACTGGACCAGCTCATCGAGGTCTGCTGCCAATCCCGGAACTGTTTGCGACGGCAATGGCATGGGGGAGTCCAAATGATGCTTCATCATGGCCGCTGGATTCGTTTCCGAGTACGGCAGCTTGCCGGTGAGCATTTGGTAGATCATGATGCCCAGAGCGTAGATATCGCTGCGGGAATCAGCAGAGGATCCGGAAACAAGCTCCGGAGAAACGTGGGACAGCGTTGCCAGCAGGGTTGCGGATTGGGTGTGCGCGCTGGCAGCGCGTGCCAGGCCGAAGTCGGTGAGCTTGATTTCCCCGGTATCGGCCAGCAAGACATTCGCGGGTTTCATATCCCGGTGAATGATTCCTTCGCGATGGGCTGCGCTGAGCCCGTTGCAAATCTGTTCCAGCACGCTCAGCGTCTGACGGGGTGTGAATCGACCACGTTCGGAGATGACTTGGTCGAGGTTTCGGCCGCGCACGTACTCCATGACGAGGTACACGAGATTGTCGCTGACATTGTGGTCGCGGATTGAGACCACGTTCGGGTGCGTGATATTCGCGGCGATCACGGCTTCCGATTGAAAGCGTTCGCGTATGGTGGGTTCGCTCGCATAATTGTCGTTCAGAATTTTCACGACGACCGCGCGATGGAGCCGCTTATCCATGCTGCGGTAGATGCGGGACATGCCGCCAAGGGCTAGAAGATGGTCGAGGCGATATCTACCGTCGAGAGTTTTGCCCAGATTCGGGTCCGTCAGGGCTGAACTCATTTTCCGTCTGCACCCGCCTGAATTGTGCGCGCGAAGCAGGCCAAAGTCACTAACAGATCCTTTCGAACATGAATACTACTTTTAATCTACCTAGCCGAGCTGGCAAAATGCCGGTTAAACTCGAAATCCGCCAGTGGTGTTGACCTCTGGCGGATTTCGATTGGCGTCTCGGGTTGCGAGATTTACCTCGAGCGCATATTTATGAAGCGCGACGAGCACGTGCAGCGCGGCGCTTCAAAGCGCGACGCTCATCTTCGCTCATGCCGCCCCATACGCCTGCATCCTGACCGGACTCAATAGCCCACTGCAAGCAAGTTTCGGTTACTTCACATCGACGGCAGACGCTCTTGGCCTCTTCGATCTGCAATAGGGCCGGACCGGTGTTTCCCACTGGGAAAAACAGTTCCGGATCCTTTTCCAGACACGCCGCGCGGCTACGCCAATCCATGCTTATTGATGCTCCTTGAAATCTGAGAGGGGTCTGAAGGGCCAACGGCAAGCAACGGAGGGGTAACAACTAATTAGGAATGAAATTAAATCCTGATTACCCAACGGTTACCGATTGGCTCTTCTGATCTTCGGTGAGGACCGATTGGGCTCCTCGTTTAACCGACCACATAAGGTTTTCATGTTACGAGGAAGTAAACAAGAGTCATGATAGCGAAATGTTGCTGAATGCCTGAGTGCTTTCTCACATGGCATTTGGCAGGCAAGTCCGCTAGTACCTATTGGTGTGGCCTCGACTACAGCGAGGGCGCTCATGGCAGTTTGAGTTCCTGCCAGACGTCGACGAAGATTGTTGACGTGAGCCACCAACAAAGTAATATGCCCCGACCAATCAGTGTTGTCATCGTAGCTGTATTAGTCATGCTCGAAGCGCTGGCAGTACTGGGATACGCCATCAGCTACCTGGGAAACCTTTCGAGTAGTGGCGTAGTCAATGTCGGCGGGCAAATCTTCATGCTGGTGCTCTGCCTATTGCTTGCTATCTGGCAAGGTTCCGTGGCTATTAACTTCTTCAAGGGCAAAGCCTTTACCCGGGCACCAATCATCGTCTGGCAATTGTTCCAACTCATCTTGTCAGTCTCGTTCCTTAGCTCCGATATCGCCATGGTCAAGATTGGGGCAGTGGTTTCGATCCTGGTCGCCGGCGCGAGCATTGTCCTGCTCTTCGCTCCGAAAACCACGGCCTTCTTAGGGGATCGTCCCGCGCAGTAGTTGCCAGCTTCAAGGCTCTCGGGGAACGAGCACCATGCGGGGTTGACCGTAGCGAGCGACGACGGCACGCCAGTAGGGCCGACTTGTTCTCTGGGGGTCTTGGTGTAGAGCTGGCCACTGCATTGGTTGCGTGTCCTGAGAATGCTCTGCCTCGACAATTGCGATTTCCCGGTCGTCTATAGTGACGGACGGTAGACCGAGTTCATAGGCGAGCCGTACCGTAGGCGGCGTAAAAAGTACCAAACGCATATTCGAGGCCTTGAGCCGTTCCAGATTAGCCAGTAGTCGTGGATCTGCAGTGCTGTCTAAATTGACGCAAATGAGGTGCGGACGCATCTTTCTCCCAGAATCATAGTCATCAAGTGCGGCTGCAAAGTCCTCGATGCCGTTTGAATGTGCGGCCTTCCAGCGTTTGGCCAACGAGGAAGACAACGCCAACCGCTCTTTGTCATCGGGACAAATCATGATGAAGCGAGCCTGATGGGGTAGGGCGACGGGGCTGCCGGTAAATGGGCTGGAGCCAAGAAACTCAGTCTCGTCATCGGATATCGGAAACGCTGAACCGGGGTTCAAACTGGTATCAATCCAGGCACCGTCCCTGAGGCGCTCGGCCCGGGCCGGAGCAAGTTGGAAAACCTGGGCTGAATGATCCGAATTCAGTATCACTCCTCTGCCTGGAATGGGCGAGCAGGCGGGAATTTTGGGCCAGATCATTCTCAGTGACTCTGTGGCATTGAGCGGGAAATACCACTGGGTCGTGAACAGGCCACTTGACTTCAGGCAGTTCTGATCACGATCAACAGCGCAAACAATAAACGGGCCCCGCGAGTTGCCGAGCCGCAATAAGGACCCCACCGCTTCGTCAAAGCGTTGAAAATGTTGAGGCGGTAGGCTCGATTGCAGCTGCGCCAAGGAATGAATCATGATGACCAGGGATTCGTCTTTCGGCCCTGTTTCCAGGAAGTCCAGAGCATCCAAAAATTCGTAGGGGTCTTCCCCTGTCACGACTTTGAGATTCCCATATTGATTTGCGTCTTGGACCGGTGAAGGTCCAAAACACAAAACTTTACGGGGGAGTGAAACCATGTGTTCAAAGGCCATTCGAGCACCGGCTTCTGGCAATCCGCAGATAAGCAGGGAACGCCTCCCCGGCGTGTTGATGAGCAATGGTTCTAGCGTTCCGCCAGCTAAGTTATCGCGCACACCGCAGAAAATTGCACCTTCCTTCCGGTCCCTCCAATCTGTCGGGATGGGAACGTCGTAGATGCTTGGGGGAAGCGGCGGAGCGAATCCGGATTCGCATGCGGGCGCAGAACGCCAGCGCGAGGCCACCGATTCAACTAGTTCCTTAAGCGGATCCGGGTCGAAGCGTTCAGACGTAGGACCGAACGTGGCGAATTTGGATAAAGATATGTCGTTGCGGTTGCGCTCAAGAATCTCTCCTTTGATATCAGGCTCCGCTGCGAGATGAAATTGGAAATGCTCTGTAGGCCTTGCTGAACTTCTGATAATCGCCAGTCCGGGGCGATCCAGCAAAGTCGCCGCAGTTGAGCCAACGAGTTCAACAGACTCGCTAGGGTCATTAACCCGCAGTGCGATAACCGCATTGATATTGGCGCGTGTTTGGCCGGTGAGAGTGCCAGCCGGACGTTGTGTACTGAGTATCAAGTGGATCCCTAATGCCCGTCCCACCGCTGCCAGTCGGTCGATTCGTTGTCCGGCTGTTGGCAGGGTTTCGATAAATACCCGAAACTCATCGACAACCACGACAAGCCTAGGCATCGGCTGCGGCGGTGAAGTAAGTAATCGGTACTCGCTGAGATCGCTACAACCGTTGTCAGCAAGCATCGCTTCCCTTCGGCGGACCTCGAATTCGAGCTGTTCAAGCGTGCGTTGTGCGCAGGAGTTGTCTAAATCGCTGGCGAAGAGTTGGACGTGAGGAAGATGCTCGAAAACCGATAGTCCTGCGCCACCTTTGAAGTCGATCAATGCGAACGCCAATTGCTCTGGTGAAAACTGGAAGGAGAGGTCGGCGACGATGCGACGCAGCGCCTCAGATTTTCCAGAGCCAGTCGTTCCGCAAATCAACATGTGCGGTCCATCTGCATCGAAATCTACTGAAACTTCGTCACCGGATTTGCTGACCCCAATAACAGCTTGAATTCGATTGCCCGGTTCAATGAGCTGTCGTATCGAGTTTGATTTGTCCGTTGGTGTAATGGATATGAACCGTTGGACTATGCGGTCAAAACGCGTCAAGCTCAATTTTTGCAGCGCTGTGATAGAGAAGCGCTGATCTGGCATATGGGATGCCAAGGAATCGAGCACTATCCAATGCTCTGAGGTCGCCCAGAGCGCTGGTCCCAATCCGACAACGAGCGTATCGGGCAACGGTCCAGTCGGACTTGTTGTCAGATAGATGGTCTTGAGCGTTGGCTTGTCGCCGCCCAGGAAATTGTGCTCGGGTGACGGAGGCATAAGCGTGGTCGCCGTGGCATTCCGCAGTAGGAGCAAGGACGCCGGCAAACAATGAATAGCTGGATCGATCACGAGCGAAAGCCTGTTCGCCGCGATGTGCGGCAAGAATCGCGCCAGTACTCCAGCGAGGATTTCTCCCATGTCTTGCCCTTGGCATCCGACCAGTTGCCAAACGCCAGGTGCAGCGGGAGCAAAGACAGGACCTTGCCACGGGGTATCCAGCTTTTTCTTCTTAAGCTTTGGCCAAGTTTTGTGGGGGTGCTGAGGCTGATCCGATGCGGAAGCTTGCGGTGACCATTGGCCGTCGCCCCAAACTAGGGGAGGAACCTGTAGAGAACTGATGCCGAGAGTTATCGCATCCAGCCCTGCCACAATGGCATGCCCCAACGGGGGAGCATATCGGGACCTGGCTTCGACAGCCATGCTGCGTTGCGTGGACATGGACCGGTTCCAATGTCTGAACTCTGCCACGATCTGGCATGCCGGGACCAAACCCATCAGGGCGGAAACTCCACTAATGATCAGAAAAAGCATCGTTCCCATCAGGACTGCTAGGAGGATTCCGGTAAGAATCGGTACGAGTGCGGCCAGCATGAGCATCACCAATCTGCTCATTTCAGGCCGTGGCGGGAGCAGGACTTCTAAATCGTCAGCCATGATCCTCGTTTTAGATTCCAAGGCAACGGGGTCTCCCACTGCGAATGTCGTATTCCCCAGGCGAAATCGGGACCCTGAAGCCAAGTCCATCGAGCTGCAAGCAGTGCCGTCCTCACGAAACAATTGATGGTTGGCAGTCGCCACTATCCGTATCCGCCGAGCCGAAACACTCAAGATTGCGTGGCAACGTGAAATTAGTGGATCCTCAAGCCACAGCGGGGCACTACGGCCAATGGACTGCTCTCCGTGCGTCATGGATATCCAAGCACCGGAATCTGGGCCGCTGATCACGTAGAGCTTGAGCACTGACGTAGCGGCCATAGGTTTGGGAGGTATCCGCGGTATGTCGCTCAGGACCAATCTCTGATCTGACGCGAGGGTTCCAAGACTCTTGAGATTCTCTTGTTCGACGTACCACCGTTCATTTGGAAATGAGCACCGGAGAATGGAAGCCAATTTTTCACCAGTCAATCTCCCACTGGACGCCAGCTCAAATTGACGTGGATGCTGGAAATTTTGGGATATCAAGAGAATTTCGTAGCGGGCCATGGAGAATCCTGATCAAAAGTGACGAACAGTATGAGAGCAATCAAAGCCTGCTAATCAACCTTCTTGCATAACTAAAAGACAGCCTGTGGAGAATGAATCTTCGGTTATCCACAACAGGGAAAGCTCTTGAAAGCTTGCCGAAGTGCCTATAGCATCCCTTGTCATACGAACTTGAATGCTGCACCGACGATGCGCTCGCCGATGGTCCCCGACTTCGGGATTCTTTGATACGAAGAACCACAGGAGCTCGTTGTGGAAGCACTGTCCATCGTTGAAGACGAAGTTCGTGAGCTGGTGAGAAGGCGCGGACTCGATCCGGCCAAACAGCCTACGATGATCAAGTCATTGATCGAAGAAGTCATCAGGGACTATGACGAGCGTGCACTGCTTGGCGCAGTACCTTCACTTGGATCGCTCGATGCGGCCCGTCAAACGATTTTCGACAACGTTGCTGGCTTTGGCGCTCTTCAGCCACTACTCGATGATCCGACGGTCGAGGAAATTTGGATCAACGCTCCACATCAGGTTTTTTGCGCCCGAGGTGGGCAGAGCCAGCTGACCCACATTCGCATGGAATCGTCAGAGATCGCGACGTTAGTTGAACGCATGCTCAAATCTTCGGGCCGACGGCTGGATCTTTCCCAACCATTCGTAGATTGCCAGCTTCCGGACGGATCCCGTCTACATGTTGTCATCCCTGACATCACACACGAACATTGGGCCGTGAACATTCGCAAGTTCATCGCCAGGGCCGGAAAACTAGACGACTTGGTGGAACTAGATTCTCTGAGCCGGCCGGCGGCGTTGTACTTGTCTACGGCCATTAATGCGGGCCTCAATGTGATCGTCACGGGCCCGACTCAAGCTGGCAAAACAACTATGCTTAATTGTTTGGCTTCTTCAATTGGCCCGCGTGAGCGCATCATCACCATCGAGGAAATTTTTGAACTTAATCTGTCCCTGCGCGATGTAGTTGCCATGCAGACGCGATTGGCAAACCTTGAAGGAACTGGCGAAATTTCGATGCGTCGCCTTGTGAAAGAGGCGCTTCGAATGAGACCCGATCGGATCATTGTGGGGGAGGTCCGAGAAGCTGAATCGCTCGACATGCTCATCGCCTTGAATTCCGGTATTTCAGGACTGTGTACCCTCCACGCGAATTCAGCACGGGATGCGATAACGAAGATTTGCACTTTGCCTTTGCTCGCGGGGCCGAATATAACGAGCGACTTCACCATCAAAACTGTTGCTGCATGCATTGATTTGGTCGTTCACTGTGTCCGAAGCCCAAGCGGACACCGATACGTCAATGAAATCCTGAGCATCCGGAATCGCGTGGAAGCCGGGCAAATTGAGTCCTCGACCTTGTTTGAAAGACGAGACGGAGTACTAATCGCTTCGCAAGGTGCTGATTGGGAACACGAAAAGTTCGAACTGTCCGGAATCAATATCGCGGAGCTAATGGCGGTGCAATCATGATCGCTTTCTTTGCGCTGCTTGGAGGTCTCGGGCTAGCCATATTGGTTGATTGGCTGCTCTTCGCTCCGTGGGTGCGAGCACCAAAACGGAAGTCAATGATCAAAACAGCCCTTCTTCAAGCGGGAATGACGAGTGTGTCACCAACCAAGTTCGTGATGATCTGTTTGGTATGTGGATTGGTTTCGGGACTATTGACCTTGGGGCTTACCGGAGCATGGCTCTTTGCGCTGTTGTTTTTCAGTTTCGGCATTTTCGCTCCATGGGCATTCATCCGGCACCAAGCTTCCAAGCGGCGGGCCGCATTACAAGAACAATGGCCTGAAGTTGTCGACCATCTCAGAAGCGCCATCCGTGCCGGACTATCGTTGCCTGAAGCTTTGGGACAACTAGCAACTGTTGGCCCGCAATTGCTCAGGCCCCAATTCGGTGATTTCGCATTGGATTATCGGGCCACAGCGAATTTTAGCGTTGCGCTGGATCAGCTGGGCGAGCGGTTGGCGGACCCGGTGGCTGACAAGATTCTCACCACTCTTCGAATCACTCGCGAAGTTGGCGGCACAGACCTGGGACAGACCTTAACAACTCTTTCCGCATTCTTACGTGACGACGTTCGCACGCGAGGTGAATTAGCTGCAAGGCAATCGTGGATCGTATCTGCCGCGCGACTAGCCGTGGCTGCACCTTGGATCCTGCTTTTGATCTTGGGAACTCAGGAAGCGGCAAAAGACGCGTACATGACTGCCGGAGGGGTCATTGTTCTGGGCGTGGGTGTGGGAATTTCCATTGTCTGTTACCGGATTATGCTCAGGCTTGGCACGCTTCCTGTTGAAGACAGGGTACTGTCATGAATTCTTTTACGTCGTGGGCGGCACTGTGCGGACTCGGATTTGGCCTTGGGATATGGATCATTCTGAGTAATCTTCCCGGATGGAGACAGATGGCGTTCGCAGAGCGAATTGCCCCACACGTTCGCGTAGGTGTTAGGAGCTCTCGGATGCTTGAGGACTCCTGGCATTCGGAGTCGGGACACTCCGCTCTGGGTCAACTTGCGTCACCGGTGATTCTGCAGATCCGTAAATTCGCCACAAATCACAGCCCTTCAAATGACATCCTCAAGAAAAGGCTCAATGCCGCGGGCCTTGATATCAGCTTGATCGACTATCGGTCACAGGAAATCATTTGTGCCTTGGCGGGCGTGGTTGCAGGATCCGTGTGCACAGCACTCGCGGCTATGCAATATAACTTGTCGGTCGTCTTTTCGATCCTCGTGGTTATTTGCTGTGGGGTGTTGGGGTACGCGTTGCGGGGTTGGTGGCTCGGGGAGCAAATCCATCGTAGAGCTCGCAAGATATTGACCCAATTTCCAACCGTCGCAGAAGTCCTCGCACTGACTGTTGGCGCGGGGGAGTCCACCACTGGGGCGATTGAGCGAATCTCTCGTATCTGTCATGGAGTGATAGGCGACGAATTCGTGAAGACCCTTAACGACATCCATGCCGGAACGCCGATGGTTCAAGCGATGCAGAATATGTCGGATCGCATGCAGGTTGGAACAATCGCCAGATTCGTCGACGCAATTGTCGTAGCCACGGAACGTGGAACTCCTCTTGCTCAGGTATTGCGCGATCAGGCGCAAGACGTTCGTGATGCATCAAAACGCGAACTCATGGAGGTTGCCGGAAAACGGGAGATCCTGATGTTGGTTCCGGTTGTTTTTGGCATCCTTCCGTTGACCATCGTGTTTGCCGTATTCCCAGGATTAGCGCTATTGGAGATGAGCTATTGATAGGAAAGAACAACGAGATCAAGCGCAACTTAAATCAACGAACCACTGGAAGGAAAGTCATGTATAGCATTCAAGAATTCTTATTGGTCTTCTTCTTAAGAGGGGCATCGTTCATCAGAAGAATGTGGGCGAAAGTATCGCCGAAACTCGTGGACAGCAGAGGTGATGTGCCTGGTTGGGTCATGATCACCCTGATGTCAGCGGTCCTTGTGGCAGCTTTGCTGGCTATTGCGGGTCCACGACTTCAGGATCTATTCAATCAAGCCATTGATCGGGTCTCGGGCCTGGGCTAGCAGTCGATGATGCGTTACGTCGTGTTCCGGAGTAAACCGCGATTTCTGCGACGGCTAGTGGGAGATTCCCAAGGATCTGCCGTTGCAGAATTTGTCATGATCACGACGTTGTTGGTCCTCATTGCGATGACGCTGATCCAACTCGCACTCGTTCTGCATGTGCGTAATACGTTGATCGATGCTGCTTCCAATGGTGCTCACTATGGTGCCTTGGCGAATCGGTCAAGCGCTGACGCCCAAGACAGAACTCAACGCTTGATCGCAGAGAGCTTGCATGCAGGTTTTGCTGGCAACGTCGGTGTTCAAACCGCACAAATCGGCGAGAACCAGGTAATTACAGTATCGGTTGATACGCGAGTGCCCCTGATCGGATTGCTACCGAACGGCTGGGATCTCCATGTGCAAGGCGAAGCGGTGAAATATGGCTGATTTACGACAGGCGATTTCGGCGTTCCTGCGCAAAACAGCACGCGACGAAGACGGAAGTGCGATCGTGGAGTTTGTATTTGCGGCAACAGTGTTGCTAATTCCCATGGTCTACCTGATCCTTGCTGCCAGCCATCTGCAAGCTGGAAGCTATGCGGTGGTTGGCGCTGCCGACCAAGCAGCGAAGGTCTTTGCCATTTCCGATACGCCAGTTCAGGCCCAATTGAATGCAAGGGAAACAGTCAGCCGTGCGATGAGCAACTTTGGGTATACCGATGCGACAACCACTATTTCCTGCGACGCTGAGTGTCTGAGCCCGGGAAGCGTTGCAACGATCACCGTTGAGCTTGATGTCCCCTTGCCCTTCGTCTCTGAGATGTTTGAAGCTTCGGTATTTTCAGTTGATGCAGCCGCATCTCAGAGGGTTGATCAATTTGGCTAGGCGCAAGATCGTAAAGAATCGGATCTCTTCGGATGAAGGACAGTCCTTGGTACTCGCTATCGGCCTCTGCGCCGTAACGCTCTTGACGATTTCGGTCGTCTTAGCTGCTAGCGCAGTCAACCTGAAAGCACGCCAACTGTTGTCTATCGCCGACGGAGCAGTGGTCGCTGCAGTCGATGAGTTTGAATTCGTAGCCGATGGGCCAAACCCCCGAATTGAATTGAACCAACAAAGGGTCCAGCAAGCGGTAAGCAGGTACCTGTCCGATGTTGGAGCTGCCGGCAGAATTGATAATTTACGGATTTCTTCAGTGAGTATCCGCTCTGACGGGCAGGGAGCCACGCTTCAACTTTCAGGATCCGTTCAACCGCCGATTGTCGGTTGGATTGTTCCGAATGGGGTTCCGATTACAGTGAACTCCACGGCTCAGACGGTACTCAGCCGATAACGGAGGAATCAGGGATTGCCACCGAAATGACGTAGTCTTAGAAGACCATGGCAAAAACTGACTTCTCTGCTGAAATCCGCACACTGCGCTCAACTTTCGCTGCAATTGAAGATGTAAGCGATGTCGATCAGATCAAGGCTGACATTGCGACGCTCTCTGAGGAAGCAGGCGCCCCTGATCTTTGGGACGATCCCGCAGCTGCGCAAATTGTCACCAGCAAGCTTTCTTACCGCCAGTCGGAACTCGAACGGCTGACTAAGCTCAAAACCCGTATTGATGATCTTGAAGTACTCGTTGAGCTGGCTGAACTCGAAGACGACGACGAAACGTTGCAGGAAGCCGATAAAGAACTCGTCAGCATTCACAAGGCCTTGGACGATCTTGAAATTGTCACCTTGCTTAACGGCGAATTTGATTCGCGTGGTGCCGTGGTGACCATCCGCTCGGGTGCCGGCGGCGTCGATGCCGCGGACTTTGCTGAGATGCTCATGCGCATGTATCTGCGTTGGGCCGAAAAGCGCGGTTACAAGGCGACCGTGATGGACACTTCGTACGCGGAAGAAGCTGGCCTGAAGTCGGCTACTTTTGAAATCGATGAGCCATACGCATTTGGCACTTTGTCCGTTGAAGCTGGAACGCACCGCCTCGTGCGAATTTCTCCTTTTGACAACCAGGGGCGGCGCCAAACTTCATTTGCCGCTGTTGAAGTCGTCCCTTTGATTGAACAGACCGACAGCATCGAAATCCCTGAATCTGAGATTCGTGTGGACGTGTTTCGGTCGTCCGGTCCTGGCGGACAGAGCGTTAACACGACAGACTCGGCAGTTCGCATGACACATATCCCAACGGGTGTTGTTGTTTCTATGCAGAATGAAAAGTCGCAGATTCAGAACCGAGCTGCCGCGCTTCGTGTTTTGCAATCCAGACTCCTGCTCTTGAAAAAGGAACAGGAAGATGCTCAGAAAAAAGAGTTTGCCGGTGATGTGAAAGCCTCATGGGGCGATCAAATGCGTTCGTACGTGCTCAATCCGTATCAGATGGTTAAGGATCTGCGCACCGAACATGAAGTTGGAAATACTCAAGCGGTGCTTGACGGCGAAATCGATGATTTCATCGATGCCGGCATCCGCTGGCGTGCAGGACAGCGCCGCCCGAGCAAATAGTAGATCTCGCGAATACTTATCGAGTTGGATGGACTTGCCACAAATAGTGTAAGTATCATCACCGAAGCTCTACATGGAGAGCGAAAGACATCAGGTCATTCAAGATCTCTGCCATTTTTCCTGGCTGTGCGTATCAGATGAATATGGCAACACACCTAGGATTTAGGCGGGTTCGGCGGGTTGCACCGATAGTGTTTGGAACACTGGCGCATCTATTGACGTTTGATCTCGAGATAGGTATTCGTGGGTCGCGCCCCGACGAAGACTAGCGATTGAAGACATGATTAAATTCGAAAACGTCTCGATGGTTTATGAGCCAAGACAGCAGAACGCTGCATTGGACGATATAAACATCGAGATCAGCCGCGGCGAATTCGCCTTTTTGGTCGGTGAATCCGGTTCCGGAAAATCGACCTTCCTGAGTTTGGTGCTCCGTGAAAAGCGATCCACCGACGGAGCTGTTTACGTTGCAGGGCAGAACCTGAACCGGATCCCGAGCCGACGCGTGCCAAAACTGCGTCGCGATATCGGGTTCGTCTTCCAGGATTTCCGGCTATTGCGCGAACGCACGGTCTTTGACAACGTGGCTTTCGCGATGGAAGTCATTGGTGCTTCGCGAGCACAGATCCGTGAACGTGTTCCCGACGCATTGAAGCTTGTAGGACTTGAAGACAAGGCTCGCCGCAAGCCAACTGAACTGTCGGGCGGTGAACAGCAGCGAGTAGGTATTGCACGTGCCATCGTCAATAAGCCGTCGATCCTGTTGGCCGATGAGCCTACCGGTAACCTCGACCGAAAAAACAGCATCGAAGTCATGAACGTGCTGAACCGCATCAATCAAAACGGCACCACCGTTTTGATGGCGACGCATGCACATGAACTTGTCAGCGAATATCGTCATCGCGTGATTGAACTGCAGCGCGGACAGGTGATCCGCGATGAGATCGAAGGCCAGTACACGCCAATGACCACCGTGGTGAACCAGGATGGTTCCCGAGAACTCCTCTTGGGCGATTCCGCTGTGGAGCACGACGAATATTCGCAGGTTGCTGAGGACCAGAAAGATGAGGACCAGTGAGACTAGGATTTATTCTCCGCGAAGCGGCGAAAGGCCTTCGGCAGAATATCGTCATGGTCGTTTCGGTCGTACTGGTGACTTTCGTATCGCTGACGTTCGTTGGCGCTTCGATCCTTCTGCAGCTGCAGATCAACCAGATGAAGGGTTACTGGTATGACCGCATGGAGGTAGCGATCTACCTCTGCGACGACACCAGCACCTCACCGAATTGTGGTGGAAACGAAGTCACCGACGCGCAGCGACAGAACATCGAAAAGGTTCTCAAGTCTGAGCAGCTGGCCCCTTACATCAAGGAATATGCCTACGAGTCGAAGGACCAGGCGTATAAGAACTTCCTTGATCAGTACGAGAATTCATCCCTGGTTGACCAGATCACTCCGGCCCAGCTGCCCGAGTCTTTCCGAGTTGCGCTGGTAGATCCCGAAAAGTATCCGGTGATCAATGAAGCGTTCTCGACGGTCGACGGTGTGGATTCCGTGATCGATCAGAGGGACTTGCTTGAGAAGGTCTTCCAACTCGTCCGGGTGGCGTCAGCTGCGGCCGCAGTGGTGGCCATCGTCATGATTGTTTGCGCCGTCTTGCTTACCGGCACGACTATCCAGCTCTCGGCAATGCACCGACGCTTGGAAACAACCATCATGAGACTGGTCGGAGCTTCAAAAGCGACGATTCAGCTTCCATTTATTATTGAAGGTGTTATTGCTTCGTTGATAGGTGGATTGCTGGCTTCGGGTACTTTGTGGCTGCTCCTCAAGTTCCTCGTTGAAGACAAACTCGCTAGCGAAAATGTCGGCGTTGCCTTCATTTCGACGGGTGAAGTTTGGCTCGTTGCGCCTGTCCTCTTGATAATTGGTATCGTTTTGGCCACAATTTCATCAGTGGTAACGTTGAAGCGTTACCTGAAGGTTTAGCCGAAACGTTATCTTCGGCCTATCTGAAGCACGACGAAACTCTCTAAGGAGCCACATGCTGTCCAACGCAGTGCGAAGTAAGTTCTTGCGCGCCACCCTTGGTGGCGCGATGGCACTGGCTTTAACGTTGCCAGCTGGGCTAGTCGTTGCTGACGAGCTGGATGACAAGAAGGCTCAGGTTGAGGGAAACATCAACAACCTTGAGCAAGACATGGAATTCCTGGACGCCGACATTCAGGCGACAGACCAGAAGCTGCGTGAGCAGCAGGCACAGGTCCCTGCGGCAGAGCAGGCATTGGCTGACGCGCAGAGCCGCGTCGCCAATGCCCAAGCGGCTGTCGCTGACCTGAATGACCGACTGATCGCCGCCCAGGGCACTCGCGATCAAGTTGCAGCTGAAATCGAGGCGAATGCCAAGAAGATCTCCGAAGCAAAAGAAGCCATGGCTTCGATCGCATCGGAAGCCTACAAGCGCGGCGGCGTCTCTAGTGGCCTGGACATGATCCTGAATATGGATTCGGCCACCGAGATCGCCGACGGGTTGGACCTTGCGAATCGTGCGATGGAATCGCAGAGCGCAACCTACAACGATCTTGCGCAAGAGCAAGCGAACAACGAGAACAACAAGGTTCGACTTGATGCTGTTGAGAAGGAAATCTCATCGCTCAAGTCCCAAGCCGAGGACGCGCTGGCTCAAGAGCAGGCAGCCCGGACTCAGGCACAGAACGCGAAGAATGAACTGGACGCGCTGGTTGCCAGCACCGAAAAACTTGGCGCTGAGCTCGAAGCCAAGAAGCCTCAGATTCAGGCCAAGCTGGCTTCGCAGCAGAAGGAATACGCTCAGGTTCAGGCTGACATCAAGGAACGCCAGGAACGTTTGCTGCGCGAAGAAGCTGAACGCAAGCGCAAGGCGGCAGAAGCTGAAGCCAAGCGCAAGGCGGCATACGAAGCCGAGCAGAAGCGTCTGGCCGAGGAAGCTGCGGCAAAGAAGAAGGCCTACAAGAAGAAGGCCTATGTTCCTTCGACCCCTGCGGAACCTGAGGTCAACACTTCCAATGGTTCCAGCGCCTGGGGCTTGGTAAAGCCGACTACCAGCAACAATCTCACCTCCAGCTTCGGGTGGCGCCCAACGCCTGCCGGAACCATTGACTACGGTGGACAGGGCGGATACGTTCACGCCGGAATCGACTGGGGCTTCGGCGGCCAGTGCGGTGCGCCAATTACGGCTGCAGCTGACGGTGAAGTGTGGATGGCCGGTTGGGGCGGTACTTCCGGAAATAAGGTTCTTATTTCCCACGGTGTCGTCAAGGGCAAGGCCTTGGCCACCGGTTACCACCATATGTCGCGCGTTGCCGTTAGCGTGGGGCAGCACGTGAAGCAGGGCCAGGTTATTGGCTACGTTGGCACTACCGGTAACTCCACTGGATGCCACCTGCACTTCGAAACGGTCGTCAACGGCACGGCCGTGAACCCATTGGGACTTCTCTAGCGCTAGACTTGTAGTCTGCGTGCGAGAATCCGTACGCGACATGCAAGGAGTAACGTGGCTAAGAAGAATCAAGAAGATCGGGTGATCGCGAGCAACCGCAAGGCGCGCCACGATTTTGAAATCCTCGATACCTTCGAAGCTGGCATGGTCCTCACTGGAACCGAAGTAAAGTCGCTGCGCGAAGGCAAAGCTTCGCTCGTTGACGGCTTCGGCCAGTTCTACCGTGGTGAGCTTTATATCGAGAACGTCTACATCCCGGAGTACCTCAACGGCTCGTGGACCAATCATGCGGCACGTCGCCGTCGTAAGCTCTTGCTCCACCGCCAAGAACTGCTCAAGATCGAACGCAAGATCGGTGAAGCCGGCTTGACCGTTGTTCCGCTGAGCTTGTACTTCAAGTCGGGGCGGGCAAAAATCGAGATCGGCGTTGCTCGAGGCAAGCGCGAGTATGACAAGCGCCAGACCTTGCGAGAGCAGCAGGATAATCGCGAAGCATTGCGAGCCATGCGCGAGCGCAACCGCCGCTAGCGCAGAGATTTGGTTGTGGCGCATCTTGCTTTGGGGAGACCGGGCAAATGAGCTATGATTGATAGACACGCCTTCGGGCGTGGTTGCATCCGGGAAACCGGGACTGACAACAAAATACGGGGATGATCGGTTTCGACGGTGTGAGTCGCGACAGATGAAGCGGGCCGAGGACGCAAAGTTATCTCGTAAACGCCCTTTGCAAACCAATAAGTGCCGAATCAAAGCGCACTGACTTCGCTCTCGCTGCCTAAGCAGCCAGACAGTCCGTTAGCCAGAGGTTGCTATCGCCTCTGATCCTAACGTCATTTAGATAGCCACTGTATCCAGCGGTCGTTACCGCTGTTGGGTACATATTTAGGTAACTGTGCCCGGATCAACCACATGTTTGCGTGATGGTTGGGGCAGAGAAAATCCGCAGCAAACTGCGCCCGGAGAAGACCTGGCAACACCACATCGGACGGGAGTTCAATTCTCCCCATCTCCACATTTTGAAGCTCTGGAACCAGGCATTGTGCCTGGTTCCAGAGCTTTTTTGTTTGTAAATCATTCGCCACGCCTCACGCTGCCCCCATGGATAAAGACCTCCTGTCTGGCGCTAAACACTTGTGGAACTTCGCGAGTCTATTCGCGGCTTTGAGGATTTACACATAGACTTGAGATGAAAGCCGGAGATAACTGGTCGGTGGACAGCGTGGAATTGGAGTGAGATTAAAGTCGATGGGTAAAAAAGGCTCCCAGCGGGTATCACCGTTCCTTTCGGGCATCTACGCGGTGGTTGCCTTCCTGCTTGAGGTAGGACTGCTTTTTGCAGCCGCTCTCGCGGCAATCGCGTTCATTCCTTGGCCAATGATTCTGGCTATTTTGGTAGTTGTCATCCCATTGCTGGTGATTTGGTCGCTCTTCTTCTCGCCGAAGGCCGTGGTCAAGCTCCGTTTGCGCACTCGCGTCCTGCTGATCCACATCATCTACTTGATCGGTGCCTACGTACTGTGGCTCAGCGTTGACCACAGTTTTTACGACCAATCCCAAATCTGGGCGATTGCCATGCTGTCGCTCACGGGGATCAGCGCGATTTTGGTTCTCGCTACCGGCGGCTATGTGGTGCCGCACGATCGCACTCCGAAACCGGTCAAACCTGCCCCCAACCGCCAAGCTACCGGAGCACCCAAGGGACGGCGAGCCGCCCGCTAGCAATAAAGCCCAGCCTCGAAAGGCTGGGCTTTTACTTTTTGCAGGGGAGTCGGAATATTCTTCGCTACGTGCCTAGAGCAGCGAAGCGAGCAGATAACCGCCGTAAGCCGCGAGGACAGAAGCGGCTAAAGTGCCGAGCGCGTATACCAGGCTGGCGAGGGTGTGTCCGGCCCGCAGCAGGCGCAGGGTATCAAAACTGGCCGTTGAGAAGGTGGTGTAGCCACCGAGCAACCCGGTGCCCATGGCAAGCAGCCACGCGCTATCTATATCGGTGATGGCCAGCAGGCCGGTGAGGAAACCGAGCAGCAGCGAGCCGGAAATATTAATCGTGAACGTGCCCCACGGAACTATGCCGCTGATTCGCGACGAGATGAATGAGTCGAGGACATAGCGCAGCACCGCACCCAGTCCGCCGCACAGCGCAACGACTACAAAGAGCGCCAGGGTCATAGCCATCATTTGGCACCGCCAGATGACGATGTGCGCCTAGCACCCGCCAGCATTCCGAACCAGGTCGCCACAGCCCCGAGCACGACGGTGCCCAGTCCGTAGGCGAGGGCGGCAGCGGCCGAACCTTGGCCGAACAACAACATGGCGTCGGTGGCCAGCGCGCTGTAGGTGGTGAAGCCGCCCATGAATCCCGTGCCAAGCAGCAACCGCAGGTTCTTGCGCCGCGGCGTCTCGGGTCCCCGGGCCGAAAGCGAAGTGAGCAGCCAGCCCAGGGCGAAGGCGCCTGAGATGTTGATGAGCAAAATCGCTACCGGTATCGATCCGTGTTGCGGCAGGGCGAGGCTGACTGCCAGCCGGCTGGCGGTCCCGGCGCAACCGCCGACGAAGACCAAGAGCACTTCGATCGGGCGCAGGGCGAATCGTGTGGTGGGCATCTTGCGGTTCACTTTGAGCCAGAGCCACGGACCCAAATCAGCGAGGCCTCGATGTAGTCCAGCTGGTATGGCAGTTCGATCGACGCGCCGGGCACGAGACCCTGGGCTGCTGCTCGGCGAAGGAAATCCGGGTCTTCGTCGCTGATGCGATCGATAATGGCCCTCTGTCCGGTATAGCGATCAAGGCGCACTGCTTGGGAGACCGGAAGGCTTCCATCGGCGGCGGGGATCGCATCGCCGTGGGGATCGTGGCGGGGGTGGCCTAGCCGAGCATCCAGGGCATCGATGAAGCGGTCGCTGACGGTATGCTCCAGGGCTTCGGCTTCATCGTGCACCTCGTCCCAGCCGTAGCCCAGTTCGTCGCGCAGGAAAGTTTCCAGCAGGCGATGGCGTCGCACCATGCGCAGGGCTTCGCGACGGCCGCTGGGGCTCAGCGCGACGGTCTTTCGCGGCACATGGTTGACCAGGCCCTTGCCGGAGAGCTTCTGGATCATCGAGGTCACCGAGGCAGGGGACAAGCCCAGCTGATCGGCCAGCGCCCCGGTGCTCACCTCGGTATCTTCCCATTCGGTGAGCGTGTAGAGCGCTTTGAGGTAGTCTTCTTCGCTGGTGGTCAGCATCAGCGGTTCAGGTAGGGGAGGATGGCTTCGTGCAGTTTGCCGTTGGTCGCCAGCGCATTGCCGCCATGGCAGCCTTCCTTGCCGGCCACCGAGGTGAAGCGCCCGCCAGCTTCGCGGACGACCGGAACCAGCGCGGCCATGTCGTAGAGTTCCAGCTCGGGTTCGAAGGCCGCGTCCACGGCCCCTTCAGCCAGCAGCGCATAGGAGTAGAAGTCGCCGTAGCCGCGGGTGCGCCAGGCGGTATCCAGCAGGTCCAGGAATCCGTCGAGCTTGCCAGCGTCCTTCCACCCGTTCAGCGAGGCGTAGGCCAGGGAGGAATCGGCCAGATCGGCGACCGAGGAGACCGAGATCTGCCGGATGGATTGTGCACCGTCCGAGCCCGGTTCGCTCACATAGGCACCCAGCCCGGTCGCTGCATGCCAACGGCGGCTCAGCGCCGGAGCGGATATGACGCCGAGCACAGGCTCGTCGTCCACGAGCAGGGCGATAAGCGTGGCCCAGACCGGGACCCGGCGCACAAAGTTCTTCGTGCCGTCGATCGGGTCGATCACCCAGCGCCGCGATCCGCTGCCGTGCACGCCGAATTCTTCGCCCAGGACCGAATCCTCGGGTCGGTGCTCGGCCAATTCGGCCAGGATCAGCTGTTCCGCGCCGCGGTCCGCGTCGGACACCGGAGTCATATCCGGCTTGGACTCGACGACCAGGTCGTTGGAGCCGTAACGTGCCAAGGTCAGCTTGTCGACCTTTTCGGCCAAGGCCAAAGCGAATTCGAGATCTTGCTCCAGGGTGAAATCTGCCATGGTGTACCGGCGCTTAAAGCGCGCCGAGCTCCTTTTCGTGCGTGGTTTCCTCGGTGGTGACCAATCGGCGGTATGAGGCCAAGCGATCGGCCGGTTGGCTGGTTTCGGCCGCTTGCGCCCAGGCTTCCAGGGCGCAGCCGGCCTCGCCGGCGGCATGGGTGCAGCCGCGGGGGCAATCGGTGGCGATTTCGGCAAGGTCCTCGAAGGCCGCCAGGATGTTATCCGGATCCACCAGGCCCAGCCCGAAGGAGCGGATGCCGGGGGTGTCGATCAGCCACGAGCCTGGAACCTGGCCGAAGCGCAAGGCCAGGGCGTTGGAGGAGGTGTGGCGTCCGCGTCCGGTGACCGCGTTGACGTGCCCGGTGGCGCGGGTCGACCCGGTCAGCGCGTTGACCAGCGTGGACTTGCCCACCCCGGAGTGGCCCAGGACCACCGAAACGCAGCCGGCGAGCAGCTCGTCCAATTCCTTCAGCGCGTTCGCATCCAGGCGGGCGCTGGAGCCGTCGGCGCCCCGGGCGTCCACGCCGGAGGCATCGGCCGTGGTGGTGCGGGAAATGACCACCGGGAAATCCAGTCCCTCGTAGTGCGCCAGGAATTCGGCAGGATCCTTCACATCGGCCTTGGTCACGCACAGCACCGGCTGGATTCCGGCATCGTAGGCGGCCACCAGCGCGCGGTCCACAAAGCCGGTGCGGGGTTCTGGATTGGCGGCCGCGACCACGATGACCAGCTTGTCCACATTGGCCACGACCACCCGTTCGGTGGCGTCGGTATCATCGGCGCTGCGCCGCAACAGGGTGGTGCGCTCTTCGATCCGCACCAGGCGGGCGAGGGTATCGGGCTTGCCGGAAGTATCGCCGACCAGCGCGACCAGGTCGCCGGGCACAATGGCCTGGCGGCGCAGTTCACGGGCGCGGGCGGCAATCACGATGCGCTCGGCGCTGGTGTCCTCGTCCAGGATCGCGGTATACCGGCCGCGGTCCACGGTGATGATGCGGCCGATCTCGGCCTTCTCATAGGCCGGGCGGTCCTTGGTGCGGGGGCGTGATCCGCGCTTGTTCGGGCGGACGCGGACCGACGACTCGTCGTATTCGGAGTAGCGCATCAGCCGGCTGCCTGCGCGGTCGCGGCCATATCCGCCCACAATTGCGGGAATTGCGGCATGGTTTTGGCGGTGGTGGCGATGTTTTCGACTCGGATCCCGTCGATGGCCAGGCCCAGCAGGGCGCCGGCGGTGGCCATGCGGTGGTCGGCGTAGCTGTGCAGATCAGCCGCGTGCAATGGGCCCGGGGTGATCTGCAGGCTGTCCTCGGTGGCTGTGACCTTCACCCCGACCTTGCCCAGCTCGGTCTCCAATGCCGCCAGGCGGTCGGTTTCATGTCCGCGCAGGTGCCCGATGCCGGTCAGCGTGCTCGGGGAGTCGGCCAGGGCGCACAATGCCGCGAGGGTCGGGGCCAGTTCGGAAGCGTCGGCATAGTCGATGCCGCGCAGCTCGCCGGTGGAGCGCACCCTCAGCACCCCGTCCGCCCCATGGTGGACCTCGGCGCCCATCGCGGTCAGGATCTGCACCCACTTGCCGCCGACTTGGGTGGTGGTGGCCGGCCAGAAGCGGATGCCGACGCTGCCCTTGCTGGCCAAGGCCGCGGCGAGGAATGGGCCGGCATTGGACAGGTCGGGCTCCACGGTGACCGTGAACCCGCGCAACTCGCCCGGTTGGATGCGCCAACCGCGCTGGTCATCGTCCACGGTGATCTGCACACCGAGTTCCCTGAGGGTCTGCACGGTCATCATGATGTGATCCGGCGAAGCGATCGGCCCATCGGCGGCGCGCAGTTCCAGCCCGCCGGGCAGGGCATGGCCGACAAGCAACAGCGCCGAAATGAACTGGGAGCTGCTGGAGGCATCGATCACTACCGGCCCAACCGGCTTCAGCCCGCTGGCATCCATGGTGAAGGGCAGCATGCCCTGCTCGCCGGTGAAGCTTATGGCCACGCCCAGTGCCTGAAGCGCGTCGAGCACAGGTGCCATCGGGCGCAGGCGGGCGTGCGGATCGCCGTCGAAGCTCACCGTGGCACCGGCCACCGCGGCCAGCGGCGGGACAAAGCGCATCACCGTGCCGGCCAGGCCGCAGTTGATCTCCAGCGGCCCGCGCTCCAAGGCTGCCGCCGGGGTGATGACCACGGTGGTGGAGCCATCGGGCTGCTCGGTGCGTTCGATCCCGGTCCCGAAACTGGCCAGGGCCGCGAGCATCAATTCGGTATCGCGGCTGATCAGCGTGTTGTGGATGGTCGAGGGCGAGGAGGCCAAGGCCGCCAGGATCAGATAGCGGTTGGTCAGCGACTTCGAAGCGGGCACCGAAACGATGGCGTCAACCCCGGTGGCCACATGCGGGGCAGGCCACCAGTCGCCTTCGTCGTTCGGTCGATCTAACTGGGAGTTTCCAGAGGCGCTTGCAGTGCTGATTGCTGATCCTTAGGCTCGTGCGGTTTTAGTTAAATCCTAGCCGAGATCGGTGCGGGAATAAGGTTTTAGCTCCTGTGGTTATACCCAGTGTGACGATCAGACAGGATACTTCGACAGTGGGCGGCACCACCTGCGTGGTGGCCGACGAGCCACGGGGCACTCGTACTGCTACCCGATCGCGGGCGAATACGCGCAATAGCGCCGGCAACCGCGTAGACTCAAGCTTGATGAACAACAAGAGTGTGGACGAGAATTTGCCCGATGTGGCCACCGAGTCCGAGGCACAGCGTCGCGAACGGTTCGAGCGTGACGCCATGGAGTATGTGGACCAGCTGTATTCGGCTGCCCTGCGCATGGCCCGCAATCCGACCGACGCAGAGGATCTGGTGCAGGAGGCCTACACCAAGGCGTACTCGGCCTTCCACCAGTACAAGCCAGGGACCAACCTGAAGGCCTGGCTGTATCGCATCCTGACCAATACGTATATCAACCTGTACCGCAAGCGCCAGCGTGAGCCGCTGCGTACCAGCACGGATACCGTCGAGGACTGGCAGATGGCTTCGGCCATGGAGCATTCGCCTACCGGTTTGCGTTCGGCTGAGGTCGAGGCCCTGGACCATCTTCCGGACTCCGACGTGAAGGCCGCTTTGCAGGCCATCGGCGAGGATTTCCGCATGGCCGTGTACTTCGTGGACGTCGAAGGCTTCAGCTACAAGGAAGCCAGTGACATCCTGGGCGTGCCTATTGGCACCGTGATGTCCCGTTTGCATCGTGGACGTAAGAACTTGAGGGAACTGCTCGCCGATTATGCGGCAGATCGTGGGATAGCCACCGGGGCTCGGAATAAGAGCGCCGCGAAGGCTGATGGAGGAGCGAAATAAGATGGATTGCAATTCATTGGGTGATTGCGCCGATGACCGCATCGTACGCATCTATGAGTACCTCGACGGTGCCTTGACGCTCAGCGACCTCAAAGAGGTCAAGTCGCATTTGGACGGCTGCCCGGAGTGCACCGAAGAGTACGACCTGGAGTGCATTATCCGTTCGGTGGTGCGCCGCAGCTGCCAGGAGCAGGCTCCGCGGACGCTGAAGGCCAATATCATCGCCCGGATCTCGCAGATCCGTGTCGAGTCCGGCCACTAGCAGGCAAAGAGAAACCCCGTAGCGTTCGAGTCAAACTCGAATGGTACGGGGTTCTTTTTATGTTCGCTTCGCTTAGCTGTTTGGGCGCTTGCCGTGGTTGGCACCGCCACGCTTGCGATCGCGACGCTTACGAGCGCGCTTCGACATGGTGACTCCTTTGAGGGATCAATGGATCTTCCCGATAATTCGGGCCGACTAATAGTCTTTCATACTTTGCGCCGATTTTCCTAACGCGCAGAAGGTGCTTTAGCCCTCGCCTGGCTCCGGCAGGTCCAGCCACGAGTACCAACCGCGGTGCAGCACCAGCCAGGCCATCAGGCCGTAGCCTGCCTGCCCGGGCACCCCGCCGGAGGCATTCAGGTCAGCACGCCACTGCGCATGTGAACGCAGGGGAGTGAAGGTGTCGACATAGTGGTGGTTGCGGCGCAGGGCCACATCGGAATACACGCGGTTGAGCTCGGCCACGCGCTGGTTGCGGGCGTCATCCAGGCCGGGAGCCGGGCCGACGAGCAGCGCCTTGATGCTCATCTGCGAGGCCGAATCCAGGATGTTGGCCAGGTTCAGCCGGCTGCGCGCGGTGGAGACGTCGAGGTCGACGTCGCGATCCGAGAGCGCGATGACCAGGCGGTTCTCGTACTGGTCGCTGAATCGCCGTGAGGCTTCCCCCATCCAGCGTTCTGCCAGCGCCTCGGAACCCTCGGCGGGGGAGGCTAAAACGAAGGACTGCAAGCGCAGCGCAGGATCCTGGGTTCGGGCCATGACACGGCCGAACCAGCCTAGCCCGCGAGGGTCCCCATGTCCGGCCAGCAGCTCATCTCCGATTGCGGTAATACGGATTGTGCGTAACTCCAACTGGGCGACCTTTCGTTGGCTTCAAGAATATGAATCGATCCCCACCTTAGCAGTGAAGGCACTGGCATCGGGGGAGATTCGCGCTGGATAAACGCCACAAGTTACCGATCAGTCCCCATAGCGGGTTAAAGAGCAGTTGCCGGCGAGTTTCCCCAGCATCAGCTGGGAAAACTCGCCGGCAACTTCACGTCAGCAGCGTGTTGCGGCGTGCTTTAGCGGGCAAAGGCCTGCTGAAGCAGCACTGCGTTTTCTGCGTCGTGGCGCTTTGCGGTACCTGCGGAGGTCGCAGCCGATGCCGGACGGGAGACCAAGGTGATCTTCTGATCCAGCTGAGGTGCGACGTACAGGCCGAAGAACGGCCATGGGCCCTGGTTGGCTGGCTCATCCTGTACCCACGATGCCTTGGCATTCGGGTACTTGGCCAGCTCAGCGGCGATCTGCTCGGCAGGAGCCGGGTAGAGCTGCTCAACACGCACGATCGCGGTCTTGGAGTCCTGGGCCTTGCTGCGTGCGGCGATCAGGTCGTAGTAGACGCGACCGGAGCACAGCAGCACCTTGTCCACGGCGTTGGCATCGGTGATGGTGTTATCGCCGATAACCTCCTGGAAACCGCCGGTGGTGAAGTCCTCAACCGAGCTGGCAGCGGCCTTCAGGCGCAACAGCTGCTTCGGAGTGAAGACGATCAGCGGTTTGCGCGGACGGGCGTAGGCCTGGCGGCGCAACAGGTGGAAGTGGTTGGCGCCGGTGGAAGGCTGGGCCACAACCATGTTGTTCTCAGCGCACAGTTGCAAGAAGCGCTCGATGCGTGCCGAAGAGTGGTCCGGGCCCTGGCCTTCGTAGCCGTGCGGCAACAGCATGACCAGCGAGGAGGACTGCGACCACTTCTGCTCGGCCGAGGAGATGAACTCGTCGATCACGGTCTGCGCGCCGTTGACGAAGTCGCCGAACTGGGCTTCCCACATCACCAGTGCATCCGGGCGTTCCACCGAGTAGCCGTACTCGAAGCCGAGCGCAGCGTATTCGGAGAGCAGCGAGTCGTAGATCCACAGCGGAGCCTGGTCGTCGCTCAGGTTGTGCAGCGGGTACCACTCGGTGCCATTCTCGCGGTCGTGGAAGACCGAGTGACGCTGAACGAAGGTGCCGCGGCGCGAGTCCTGGCCGGCCAGGCGCACTGGCACGCCTTCCATGGACAGCGAGCCGAGGGCAGCAACTTCTGCGAAGCCCCAGTCGATGCCGCCTTCGCGGGACATCTTTTCGCGGCGTTCCAGCAGCGACTTCAGCTTGGTGTGCATGGTGAAGCCCTCAGGAATCTGAACGTGGGCTGCACCGATGTGTGCCAAGGTCTGTGCCGAGATGGCCGAGCCGCGGGCGCCGTCGACGGTGTTCTCGTCGGCAGCCTGGGCGAATGGCTTCTCCAGGTCGTTGATGGTCGAGCCCGGGGTGATGATCGGGATCGGGGAGGTCTGGGCGGCATGCGTCTCAGCGAAGATGCGCTCCAGGTTCTCCTTGTACTCGGCCAAGACGTGCTCTGCTTCTTCCTGCGTGATGTCGCCACGGCCAACCAGGGCCTCGGTGTACAGCTTGCGGGTAGAGCGCTTGGCTTCGATCAGGTTGTACATGATCGGCTGGGTCATCGAAGGATCGTCGCCTTCGTTATGGCCGCGGCGGCGGTAGCAAACCAGGTCGATGACAACGTCCTTGCCGAACTTCTGGCGGTACTCGAAGGCCAGCTGGCCTACGTGGACCACTGCCTCCGGGTCATCCCCGTTGACGTGGAAGATCGGAGCCTGGACGGTGCGGGCCACATCCGAAGAGTAGACCGAAGAGCGCGAGGAGCTAGGAGCGGTGGTGAAGCCGATCTGGTTGTTCACGATCACGTGAACGGTACCGCCGGTCTTGTAGCCGGGCAGCTGGCTCATGGCCAGGACCTCGGAGACCACGCCCTGGCCTGCGAAGGCCGCGTCGCCGTGCACCAGGATCGGCAGGACTTCATTCTTCGAGCCCAGGCGATCCAGCTTGGCGCGGGTGATGCCCTCGAGCACTGGATCAACTGCTTCCAGGTGCGATGGGTTGGCAGCCAGGTAGACCTTGGTCTGGTTGCCGGCATCCGAGGTGTACGAACCCTCGGTGCCCAGGTGGTACTTGACGTCGCCCGAACCCTGGACCGAGCCCGGGGTAGCGGTGCCTTCGAATTCGCGGAAGACCTGTGCGTAGGTCTTGCCGGCGATGTTGGTCAGCACGTTCAGGCGGCCGCGGTGGGCCATGCCGATGGCGACCTCGTCCAGCTGGTCGTCTGCCGCATCGGAGATGATGGCATCGAGCAGTGGGATCAGCGATTCGCCGCCTTCGAGGCTGAAGCGCTTCTGGCCGACGAACTTGGTCTGCAGGAAGGTCTCGAAAGCCTCTGCGGAGTTCAGCTTGCTCAGGATGCGCAGCTGTTCTTCGCGGGTTGGCTTCGCGTAACGCGACTCCAGCTTGGCCTGGAACCACTCGCGCTCTTCCGGGTTCTGCAGGTGCATGTACTCGGTGCCGATGGTGCGGCAGTAGGCATCGCGCAGTGTGCCGAGGATATCGCGCAGCAGGGCGCGATCCTTGCCGCCCAAGCCGCCGGTGATCCACTCGCGGTCCAGATCCCACAGGGTCAGGCCGTAGTTGTTGATGTCCAGGTCCGGGTGCTTGCGCTGGACGTATTCCAGCGGGTTGATGTCGGCCATCAGGTGGCCGCGCTCCCGGTAGGAGTTGATCAGGTGCTGGATGCGAGCGACCTTGTTGACCTGCAGGTCGATATCGACCTGGTTGTCAACGGCCCAGCGAACTGGCTCGTATGGGATGCGCAGCTGCTCGAAGATCTCGTCGTAGAAGCCCTGCTCGCCGAGCAAGAGGGATTCGACCAGCTTCAGGAACTCGCCCGAACCTGCACCCTGGATGACGCGGTGGTCGTAGGTGGAGGTCAGGGTGATGTGCTTGCCGATGCCCAGGCGGGCCACGGTCTTCTCCGAGGAGCCGCGGTATTCGGCCGGGTATTCCAGTGCGCCGACGCCGATGATCGCGGCCTGGCCCTTGGACAGGCGGGGCACCGAGTGCACGGTGCCGATGCCGCCGGGGTTGGTCAGCGAGACGGTGGTGCCTGCGTAGTCGTCGGCGGTCAGCTTGTTGCCGCGCGCACGCTTGATCAAGTCTTCGTAGGTGGCCCAGAACTCGTTGAAGCTCAGGGTCTCGGCGGCCTTGACGTTCGGCACGGCCAGCATGCGGGTGCCATCAGGCTTTGGCATGTCGATGGCGATGCCGAAGTTCACGTGAGCCGGCTGGATTGCAGTCGGCTTCTTGTCGATCACATCGTAGGTGACGTTCATCGATGGGATCTGCTTCAGCGCACGGATCACGGCGAAGCCGATCAGGTGGGTGAAGGAGATCTTGCCACCACGAGCACGCTTGAGGTGGTTGTTGATGACGATGCGGTTGTCGATCATCACCTTGGCCGGAACCGCGCGCACGGTGGTTGCGGTCGGCACGGTGAGGCTGGCATCCATGTTGGTAGCGATGGCCTTCATTGGCCCGCGCAGTGGAGTGCGCTTTTCCTCACCGAAAAGTTCGGTGGAAGGGGCAGTCTTTGGAGCCTGAGCCGGAATCGGCGCAGTCTTCGGTGCTGGCTCTGCCTTCTTGGCCTCAGCGGCAGGCGCTGCGGCTGGTGCTGGCTTTGAAGCTGGTGCTGGCTCGGAAGTCCGGGCCTGGGCCGCGGCGCGTGGTGCGCTTTGCCCGGTCGTTGCGGGTGCTGCAGTAGTTGCTGCTGGCGCCGCTGGCGCCGGCTGCGCTGCCGGTGCCTTCTTGTCGGCGGCGAGAGATTCGAAAATATCCCACCATTTCTTATCTACCGAGTTCTTGTCGACGAGATACTGTTCGAACAGCTCGTCTACTAGCCACTCGTTTCCACCAAACTCTTCAGTAAGTCGGTGGTGTGCTTGCTCTGGCACGTGCAACGCCTCTTCCCTGATTTCTACGTTGTTCTAGCTTGAGCCGGTGGTCTTCCGAGGACGTGAATCGACCACTTCGGCTCACAAGATTTCTAGACCTGCGCACCAGTCTAGTTACTTTTACGCGCACTTGGCCACGGCACGTATGTAATCTCACGAAAGTGTCGTGTATAACATCCCGTTCGGCGTGGTAAAGCTACCGTTGAACGCCCCCATGTCGAAGTGGTGCGCAAAGGGGCATCATTCGATAGACTAAATCGCACTATGGAATCACACTCTCCAAGCCGGTGTGCCGCCCACGGGCGCAGTGCCGGCCAACACAGTCCATGTTCAGCAGGTTCCGGCTCCCGATTGGAGCCTTCTAGTTGCCGTCGAATCGGCACTGAACCTCACACCCTCATGCCGATGAACAGGTGGTGGTAACCACCTATGGATTGGCTCTTCATACTTCTTGGCCTGTTGCTGATTCTCGGCACCGGCTTCTTCGTGGCCGTGGAATTCTCATTGGTCGCCCTTGATAAAAGCACGGTGCAAAACGCCGTCGAGCGCGGCGAACGCGGCGCCAAGCCTCTTCTTCAATGCTTGACCTCGCTGTCCACCCAGCTCTCTAGCTGCCAATTGGGCATTACTTTAACCACATTGCTCACCGGTTACGTTCTGGAACCAGCGATGAGCTCTTTGCTGGAACCGCTCATGGAGCGGATCGGCATTCCTGAAGCAAGTTCCGTGGCGATCGCCGTGGTAGTCTCGTTGGTCCTGGCCACCTTGCTCTCGATGCTCATCGGCGAGCTGGTCCCGAAGAATATGGCCATCGCCCAGGCCATGTCCGTCGGCAAGCTCTTGGCTCGCCCGCAGCTGGTCTTCACCGCCATCTTCAAGCCAGCCATCGTGGTGCTGAACGGATTCTCCAACGCCGTGCTGCACCGTTTCTTCGGCCTGGAAGCCAAGGAAGAAATTTCGGCTGCGCGTTCGTCGCAGGAACTGGCCTCGCTGGTGCGCCGCTCGGCCCAACTGGGAACCCTCGACGTGCAGACCGCACGATTTGTGGAATCCACGATCGAGTTTTCCGAACGCACAGCGGCCGACGTGATGACGCCGCGTACCTCGATGTCCACCATCGATTCGCAGGCTCCGCTCTCCGAGCTGATCGAGGTCAGCGCCGATACCGGTTTTTCGCGTTTCCCTGTTATCGAGGGATCCAGCGATGAAATCCAGGGCATCTGCCATGTGAAGGCCGTCGTTTCGGTGCCACGTGAACGCCGGGCAGCCCTGCAGGTCGGTGAATTCGCTCGCGACGCGCTGTACGTCCCGGAGACCATCCACCTTGATGTGCTCCTGGAGCAGCTGCGTGCGGCTGAATTCCAGATCGCCATCGTGATGGACGAATATGGTGGAACCGCCGGGCTGGTCACCTTGGAGGACCTTGTCGAAGAGATCGTCGGCGAAGTTTCTGACGAACACGACGAGGACGAAGAGGAAGCCGTCACCCAGCCCAACGGCAATTGGTTGTTCCCCGGAATGTTCCGGCCGGATCAGGTCAACGAGAATTTTGACCGCGAAGTGATTCCCGAGGAGTCCTCCTACGAGACCATCGGCGGATTCATGCTGGCCGAACTTGGCCGCTTGGCCGAGCTCAATGACCAGGTCGAGACCGAAAATGGCATCTTCACCGTAACCGAGCTTGATGGCCGCCGTATCGCCCAGGTTCGCTTCGAACCTTCGGCAACCGAGCAGGAGGCCGACAATGCATGATTTCATGGGCCTGATCTGGCTGGTCGTACTGCTGTTGTTCAACGCATTCTTCGTCGCCGGCGAATTCGCGGTGATGAGCGCTCGTCGTTCGCAGATTGAACCGCTGGCCGACGAAGGCAATAAGCGGGCGAAGATCGCGCTGTATGCCATGGAGCATGTCTCGGTGATGCTGGCTGTCTGCCAGCTCGGCATTACCGTCTGCTCGCTGCTGATCCTGAATATCTCCGAACCGGCTATCCACCACTTGCTGGCGGAGCCATTGACCATGATCGGCATGGCTGAGTCGGCGGCCGATACAGTTGCCTTCTTGATCGCACTGGTTCTGGTGACCTTCTTGCATGTCACCTTCGGCGAAATGGTGCCGAAGAACATCTCGGTATCCGTGGCCGACAAGGCCGTGATGCTGTTGGCCATGCCGCTGGTTGGCCTGTCCAAGGTGCTCAAGCCCATCACTTCGATGCTCAACGGCATAGCGAACTTGGTGCTTCATGCTTTCGGCATCGAGCCGAAGGACGAAGTGTCCAGTTCCTACACTGCGGCCGAGGTTCGATCGATCATCGACACCTCGTCGGAAGAGGGCACCTTGGATGAGGACAACGCCTTGCGCTTGACGAAGGCGCTGGAATTCTCCTCGGTGACCGCGCGAAGCTGCATGGTTCCCATGGATGACCTGTTCACCTTGGAATGGGGCGAAACAACCGCTCGCGAGTTCGAGAAGAAGGTTGGCAAGACCGGCTTCTCGCGCATGCTGATCACCAAGAACGATGTTCCGGTGGGCTACTGGCATGTGAAGGACGTGATGCTGATCGACGACGCGCATTCCACCCAGCCGCTGCGGGATCTTCCGCTGCACCCGCTGGGCAAGCTGGGGCAGGATACCGAGATCGAAGCCGCTCTGGAAGAAATGCGCCAGGAAGGCAACCATCTTTCGGTGGTTGTCGATGCTGCCGGCTCGGCAGTTGGCGTCGTCTTCCTCGAAGATGTGATCGAGGTGCTGGTGGGTGAAATTACCGACACCACCCGGAAGCGCACCTCCCCGCCGCGTACCGAGAAGCAGGGGAACTAGGCGAAGCTCACCATCTGAGTGCGTATTGCGAATGAATCGCAACTGATAAGATTGACTGCGGCACCCCATCGGGTGCCGCAGTTTTTCGTCGCTGGCAAACCAATATCCGCGAAGTTTAGAAAGCAGTCCATGTCATCTAGCCCCATTGTCCGCTTTGAGGACGCGCGCTTGGCCTATGGGTCCCGTGTGCTCTGGGATGAGCTGAACCTGTCCATCGCGCCGGGGGAGTTTCTTGCAGTGCTGGGGCCCAATGGCTCCGGCAAGACCAGCTTTGTCAACACCATGCTGGGGACCACGTCGCTCAACAAGGGTTCTGTGTCGATCGGTGGCGCGCCGGTCCGACGAGGATCGGCAGCCGTTGGCCTGATTCCCCAGCAACGGCCCTTTGGCGATAATGTGCCGTTGCGCGCCCGCGACTTGGTAGCTCTCGGCCTCGATGGTTCCAAGCTCGGGATCCGCATTGGACGCAACTCGGTTCGCACGCAAGTGGACGAGTTGCTGGACATGGTCGGAGCCAGCGGTTATGCCAACCGCCCGGTCTCCGATCTTTCCGGTGGCGAGCAGCAGCGTTTGCGCGCTGCCCAGGCCCTGGCTGGCAATCCGCGGGTGCTCCTATGCGATGAACCGTTGCTGTCGCTCGACCTGCATCACCAGCAGGCCATCAGCGAAGTCATCCACCGCCAGGCTGCTGATCGGGGGAGTGCAGTCATCTTCGTGACGCATGAAATCAACCCGATTCTTCCTTACGTGGATCGTGTGCTGTATCTGGCTGAAGGCCGGTTCCATCTTGGAACCGTGGATGAGGTCATGCAGTCTTCGGTGCTCACCGAACTTTATGGTGCACCGGTTGAAGTGCTGCGGGTGAATGGGCGAATCGTCGTGGTCTCCGGCGAAGGGGCGCACGCTCTGCCAGCAGATGGCCATGACCACGCTGAAGACATTGACTTGGAAACCGGGAAGTAGGGGCAGGGCATGAACTTTTCGGACTTCATCGACAAAGCTTTTAATTTTGACGATTACGCACAGCTGTTGCCGCTCGTCTACAACTCGCTTATTGCCGGCGCGGTCCTGGGCATCGTTGGCGGGTTGATCGGCATCTTCATCATGATGCGCGATATGGCGTTTGCTGTTCACGGAATCGCGGAGCTGTCCTTCGCCGGTGCTGCGTTTGCGCTGCTGATCGGCGCGGATGTGGTGACTGGATCGGTGCTTGGATCACTTATCGCGGCATTGATCCTCGGATTTCTGGGGACGAGAGCCCGTGACCGTAACTCGATTACCGGAGTCCTGATGCCTTTCGGGCTGGGTCTGGGTATCTTGTTCCTGTCGCTTTATGAGGGACGCAGTGCCAATAAGTTCGGATTGCTCACCGGCCAGATTGTCGCGGTCGACAACCTCCAGCTGACCGGCATGCTGGTGCTGTCGCTCGTCGTGGTTCTCGCTTTGATCCTCGTTTGGCGTCCGCTGACCTTTGCTTCGGTAGATCCGGTGGTAGCCAATGCCCGAGGAGTGCGTACGTCGGGACTATCGATTTTCTTCATGGTGATCCTGGCGCTGGCGGTGGCAGTCACCATCCAGGTTGTCGGCGCCTTGCTGGTACTTGCTCTGTTGATTACACCGGCGGCCGCGGCGATGCGAGTCACGTCCAATCCTGTGCTTACTGTGGTGCTGTCGATCGCTTTTGCGGAATTGGCAGTTGTTGGTGGCATTCTGTTGGCGCTGGCTGGCGCTCTTCCGATTAGCCCGTATGTCACGACGATTTCGTTCCTGATTTACGTCATCTGCCGTGGAATTGAATATGTGCGTTCTCCGCGACGGCGCCATCAGGTGTAAGTGCAACTTTTCCCATCGCCCCAGTTCTGGACTGGGGCGATTGGTGTATCCAACAGGTAATCAACGACTCTTCCATCCCCGTTATGCGGGGATATCCTCGATGCCGGGCGGACTGCTGCCCGTATCTGGTGGCCGGTTCAGCCATTCTTCGAAAGATCGCACCCAATCAGCTTCACTCATGCACTGCGGGTACGGCTTATGCGCGAAGCCCGTCGCAGGCGGCGCAGTGGAATGATAGGTCGGGCCCATTCCGGTCGCGATCTTCATCTCATGCGGGCCGGACGCGATGACGATTTCCTGCCATCCGGGGGTTTCCTTGGCCTGGTTGCAGAACTTGCACCGTCCGTCGGAGTTGATCACACAGGTATGCCCACCGAGATAGACCTGGGTGACATGGTCGTATTCTTCGATCATCCCGTCACAGAACGGGGTGCGGCACCCGCGGTCGCGCATCTTGATGAACTTCTTCATTTTCTCCGGGAAGATCCGCGCTTTGGAATCCATCGCGATCAAGTCTTTATCCCCTGGAGCGGTATAGAGGCGGATGAGTTCCACCGTGGCTTCGAGCTGTTCGATGAAGGCCGGGGAACGGGTTTTCGCCATTTCAGCCAGGGTCATGTTGTTGCTGATCTCCTGGCCCGCGACCAGCTCCCGCGCGTACTGCGGTGCGATCACGCCGTACCCTTCGAGGTAGGCGGGCTGCCGGCCGCCGAGGAACAGGGTTTTGTCGGTCATGATCAGCCCGATGTTCAGGTTCACGGGCACCTTGGCGTCGGGGTTGGTGCAGAAGCTGGCGAGGTAGTCTGCTTCGATCTGGGCGCGGGTGCGTTCATCGCCTGCGGCTTTGAGGCTTTGGGATTTGGCTTTGATCGCGTTTTTCATGGCGATGCCGGCGGCCAGTGGCAGGTGCGCGTGCAGGTTCATGGTGCCGGTGGCTGGGTGGGCGGTGAATTTGACGTGGCGTTGCTCGTCGGCGGCTTTTTGCTCTTTGCACTGGTCGTCACTGCCGTAGGCGAGGGTGAAGTCCTTGACGGTGTCGCCGATTTTCCGGTTGCCTAGGTTGTGGAACATGGCCGGGTTCAGAGCGTAGAAGTCATCGAATTCTTTGCGACGCTCTGCTTTGACTCCGCGCAGCGGGGTGAGGATGGCGCGCATCTGTGTTTCGGTGTATTCGCCGCGGCTGTAGGCTGCGGCCAGGTGCGGGGTGTCGTTGAAGAGGATGCGGCAGTTTTCCAGGTAGGCGCCGTAGCCGTGGGGGTCTGCTTTGCGGGCCAGAGCGACGCTGGCGGCAGCGCCGCGGTTCAGCTGGGTGAATGTGCCTTTTTGGGTGTTGGTGCGGGTGATGTTGATTTCTGCTTGGTGGCTCAACGCGGCTTTGTGGTAGTCCGCGGAGGAGGTGAGGGTTTCGAGCAGGGAGATGGCTTCGAGGCATTCTTCGGTGGTGCCGTGTTCTTCGATCCGGGCCAGGTCGGCTTCCAGCCCGAGGACCATGGCGGTGTAGTTGCCGTGGTTCTCTGGGTTGGGGGTACCCGTGCGGGGGATCGTTGTTTCGGACATATTCTTATTTTACGCCTGTTAGTCGAATATGTCTTCGAGTATTCGGTTGCGGGTGCATAACTTTTAGAACATGGTAAAGTCGCATGTCAGACGAGGGTTTGACGGATCGTCGAGGCAGGAAAAGCTGGTTTGGCGGCACCTAAGCAAGCTTTTTAGCGCGGCATTCGGCGCAGACGCCGTAGATCTCCACAGTGTGCTCGGGCTCGGAAAAATCATGTTCGGCGGCAACGCGCGCTGCCCAGCGTTCGACCGATGGAGCCTGTACCTCCACGGTCTTCGAACAGGATCGGCAGACGAGATGGTGGTGATGGGTCTCGGTGACGCACTGGCGGAAACGGGCTTCGCCGTCGCCGCTGCGCAGAACATCGAGCAGGCCGTCGTCGGCCATGGACTGCAAGAGGCGGTAGACGGTCGCCAGCGAAACCTTCTTCTCGGAATCCTGCAACCAGCGATGCAGCTGCTGGGCCGTGGCGAAATCGTCGATCTCGCTCAAGGCCTGAGTGACAGCCAATCGCTGCTTGGTGATCCGGGTTTCTGGCTGGGACATCTACGTGCACCATTCCTTGACTTCGATGTTCGTGGGCAAAGGGTCAATCTACTGAGCCAATCACCTGTGCTTCCACTCAATTTTAGCCAACTTTCCAAGATGATGCGTGTCTGGCGCTGGCACGGGCGGGGCGTGGAGCCTACGCTAAAGATATGCGTATCAAAACCAGAGGCCATTCCTGCATTGAACTGAGTACGATCGATGGTTCGCTGCTGCTGGATCCTGGAGTCTTTTCGGATCTGACAGGCGCTTTCGAAGGCAAGAGTGCGGTGCTGATCACCCACGAGCATGTGGACCACGCCGATGAAAATGCCATCGTCCAGGCCCTTGGCGCCAACTCTGTCCTGGAGGTCTACGCGCCTGCCGCGCTGGCCCGAAGCCTGCGCGAGCAGCTGCCCTCGGCGGCGGCCAGCCAGGTGCACACGGTGTGCGCCGGGGCGGACTTCGTCGTCGGTGGAATCAAGGTGCGCACGGTCGGCGGCACCCATGCCACGATCCACCAGTCGATCGACCTGGTCGCCAATGTCGGCTACCTGCTGGGCGATCATGCGGTAGGACAGCCGGTGGTGTATCACCCGGGCGATAGCTATCACGTCCCGGTCGACGTCCGGGTTGATGTCTTGCTGCTTCCGGTGATGGCGCCGTGGGCGAAGATGTCGGAGGCCGCGGACTTCGCAGTATCGGTCAAGGCAGGTTGCTGGACGCCGATCCATGACGGGCTGCTTAATGAACGCGGCGTCTCCCTGTTTGATCGGCAGCTCGGCGCGATTGCCGAGGGCGATGGCAGCCGCTTCGAGCGCCTGCAGCCGGGCGTCGAAAACAAAGTCGAAGAACTCCTGGCGAGGTAGCGCGGATGAACCCCTTGATTTCAGCTGAAGAATTGCAGGACCTGCCTTCCCGCGTGCTCCTTGATGTCCGCTGGGTGCTCGGGCGTGATGACGGAGCGCAGCAGTACGCCCAAGGCCATGTCCCGGGCGCGGTGTTTGTCGATCTGGAACGCGAGCTTTCCGGCGCGGTGGGCGAGCATACCGGCCGGCACCCCTTGCCGCTGCCCGCGGATTTCGAAGCGGCGGCCCGGCGCTGGGGGATCAACCAGGACAGCCACGTGGTGGTCTACGATGATTCCGGGGCGCTGGCGGCCGCTCGCGCATGGTGGTTATTGCGCCATGCCGGGTTCGAAAACGTGCAGGTGCTTGATGGGGGATTGGATGCCTGGAAGCAGGCTTCCGGGCAGCTCTCAACCCAAGCGCCGGCGGTGGGTCCCGGATCCGTGTCCCTGTCCTGGGGCCGGATGCCGGTAGTGGAATTCGACGAGCTGGACTCCCTGCCAGGGGTTCTGATCGATTCGAGGGCCACGGCAAGGTACCTGGGCATCGAGGAACCAGTGGATCCCGTCGCCGGCCATATCCCCGGCGCATTGAACCGGCCGACCACCGATAATATCGACGAGCAGGCGCGCTTCTACGATCCTCAGATGCTGCGTGCAGGGTTCGAGAAGCTCGGCGCCCAGCAGCCCGGATCGGCGGCGTACTGCGGTTCGGGAATCACCGCGGCCCACCAGGTGCTGGCCGCCGCGAGCGCCGGGATCGAACTGGGCCTGTATCCGGGCGGCTGGTCCGAATACTGCTCCTACCCGCAGGCACCGGTCGCGACCAGCGACGAAAAACACCGCAACTAGATTTCAACTACCCGCAGAAAGGCAGCAATGAGCACGCTGTTCAGCAAGATCATCGACGGCCAGATCCCAGGACGCTTCGTGTGGAAGGACGAGACGTGCGTCGGCTTCCTGTCCATCGGCCCGCTCTCCGACGGGCACACCCTGGTGGTTCCGCGCGAAGAGATCGACGAGTTCACCGATGCCGCCCCCGAGCTGCTCACGCACCTCACCCTGGTTGCGCAGAAGATCGGGCAGAGTCAGAAACGCGTTTTCGGCGCGCAGCGTGCCGGGCTGATGATCGCCGGATTCGAAGTGCCGCACCTGCATGTGCACGTGTGGCCGACCAATTCGCTGGCGGATTTCGACCTGTCCAATGCGGCGCTGGACCCGGATCCGCATCAGATGGACAAAAATGCGCAGAAGCTGCGCGACGGGCTGGTCGCCGATGGCCACGGCGAGTTCGTGCCCGAAGCCTGAAATCGGTGGGTTGGTTATCGCGAGCCAAGTAGTCGTGGTGCCGCAAGAGCGATGAGCAGTGCCAGCGCGACCAGCAGCATGGCCACCCACACCGGGGAGAGCTGCCCGAAGCCGGCGCTGAGAGTGATGCCTCCGAGCACCGGACCGAGGGCAGCTCCGACATTCAGCGCCATGGTCGCGTAGGATCCGCCCCTGCGCGGGGCGCCGGTCGCGGCGTAGAGCACGCGTGTGATCAACGTGCTACCCACCGCGAAGGACAAGAACCCTTGGGCGAAGACCAGCGCCAGCAGTGCCGCAGGGTGTTCGGCCAGCTCATTCAGGGCGATGCACCCGGCCAATAACAGCGGGCCGCCCACGATCAGGATCAGCAGCGGGCGCCGGTCCGAGAACCGGCCGGCAATCGTGATGCCCGAAAACGAGCCGAGTCCGAAGAGCACCAGAACCAGCGGGACCGCTCCTTCGGGCATGCCGGCCGTCACGGTCGCAATCGGTGCGATAAAGGTGAATGCGGCAAATGTCCCGCCGTTCACCAAGGCCGCCAGCAACATGGTGCCTGCCAGTTGTGGCCTGAGCAGCTGGGCCAGCTCGGTGCCCAGATTCGGCGCCGGGCCGGGTGGGTTCTGCAGCGACGGCGTCCGGGGCGTCCGGGGCGTCTGGGAACTGGGCGACGGCTGCCATCAGCGGTGCGCCGAGGGCCATGCCCACGGCGAAGGCCGAGGTGAGCAGCCCCGCGGCGCCCAGATCGACATCAAGGTCGGCGGATATTGCGGGAAGCAGGCCCGCGAGCATGAATTCTGAGGTGCCCATGACGAAGACCGCCAGGGCAAGCAGGTAGAGGGCGCAAGGCATGGAAGACTCCGGGGTGAAGGAACAAGTTGGCTTGTGCCACCACCGGTTGCACCCTAGGATGCCCGAAAGCGCGCCCGCGCATCACGCGGACGGAGTTTCAGGGGAGCAGGGGGCTGGCGGCGTGGCCGGCAACCCCGAAGAAGTCTGACTCGGGACTCGACATGCCGACCACTTTACCGCAATCTACAGTTGCGCCAGGCCGTCCTTGATCGCCTTGCGGATGCGCTTTTCGCTCACCGAATAGGCGGTGCCCAGTTCCTGGGCGAACAGCGAGATGCGCATCTCCTCCAGCATCCACTTCACCTGGGCCAGCGCTGCCGGGACGCGGGCGCCGTCAGGAACCCGTTCGAGTGCGGCATCGTACTCGTCCTCCAACTTCTGGATCACCAGCAGGGCCTGCGAATCACGGGTCACCGCCCCGCCGCGCAGCTTCTCCAGGCGCTTCTCTACACCTTGCACATAGCGTGGCAGGCGCATCAGGTTCGCGGCCCCGGTGGCAGCGATGAAGCCAGGATAGATCAGCTGCTCCAGCTGCGAGCGGATATCGGTGACCGCTGCGAACATCGCCAGCGACTTGGTGTTCTTCAGGTCCTTGTTGATGCGCGTGGAGGCGCCGAAGACCTTGGCCACGATCGCTGTGATGGTGAAGATGGTATCGATCTGCTCGGCGCGCACGGTTTCGAACAGGGCCTCGAACCCGGCGCGGTTCATCGGCAGCCGCTCGGGCACCAGCTGGTCCACGGCGGCCATCGTGCAGTCGGCGATCAACTTGTCGATCGACCCGTGCGGGTTCTGGGTGAAGACCAGCTTCTCAGCATTGTTCAGGTGCGAAATCACGAACTTGGCCGCTGACGGCAAACGCAGCATCAGCAGGCGGATCACGCCGCTGCGGTGCGCGGCATCGCGCTCCAATTCGTTGCGGAAGACCGTCAGATCCACGGTGGAGCCGTTGTCGTTCAGCCCAGGGTACGCGGTGATCTGCTGGCCCATCACGGTGGTGGTCACCTTGGCCGGCAGGGCATCGCCCAGGGTTTCGCCGGTTGCCGGTAGCTGCGGCCAGGAATCCAGCCCCTTTTGGTCCCACGCGCCGGCGGCTTCGGCCTTCTTGCGGGTTTTGGCAGCCGGCACGGCCTTGCCGCCGGCAGCCGGCTTGCCGGCCCCGGGGGAGTTGACCCCGCTGGCCAGCGCCGCCCGGTTGGCCGCGGCGAACTTATGCTGCAGGGCCGCGAGGTCATCACCGTGGCCGAGTACCTTGCCCGAAGCATCGGTGACGGTAAAGCCGAAGCGCAGGTGCGCGGGCAGCGTGGCGAAGTCGAAGACCGCAGGATCGACCACCATGCCGCGCAGCCGGCGCAGGACCAGTGCCAGGGATTCGGCCAGATCGTCGGCGGCCGGATCGAAGTCCGCGGTGAGCATATCAAGGGCCTTGGCCGCCACATCGGGGGCCGGCACGAAGTTCTTGCGGATCGACTTGGGCATGGAGCGGATCAGCGCGGTGATCAGCTCGTGGCGCAGACCCGGGATCAGCCAGGCGAAGCGCGCCGGATCCAGCTGGTTCAGGAACACCACGGGCACGCTCAAGGATACGCCGTCGCCCTCGGCGCCGGAGGCCGCAGGATTGTATTCGTAGCTCAGCGGCAGGTGGATGGAACCTAGCTGCCAGGTGGTCGGGAACAGGCTTTCATCCAGCTGCCCGCCCTCGGCCAGCAGGGCGTCGGGATCGAAGTCCAGAAGGGCCGGGTCGGTGGCCCGGGCCTTCTTCCACCAGCGGTCGAAGTGCCGCTCGGAGTAGACCTGCTCGCCCACGCGGGCGTCGTAGAAAGCGAAGAGCTCCTCGTCACTGATCCGCAGATCGTGGCGGCGCATGCGGGTTTCAAGCTCTTCCACCTCTTCGAGGAGCGCCCGGTTCTTGGCGAAGAACTTGTGGTGCGTGCGCCAATCGCCCTCGACCAGGGCATGGCGGATGAACAGTTCTCGGGCCAGCTGCGGATCCACGCGCCAATAATGGAATTGGCGGCGCGGAATGATCGGCAGGCCGAAGAGCGTGACCTTCTCATAGCCCATGACCGATCCGGTGCGCTTGGACCAGTGAGGTTCGGAGTGGGTGCGCTTGAGCAGGTGCGGGGCGACTTCCTCAACCCATTCCGGCGAGATGGCCGCGTTGACCCGGGCCCACAAGCGCGAGGTTTCCACCAGTTCGGCGGACATGACCCAGGTCGGGGACTTCTTGAACAGTCCCGATCCGGGGAAGATCGCGAAGCGGGTGCCGCGCGCGCCCAGGTAGTCGCGCTTGCGCTCATCGTAGAGGCCGATATGCCCGAGCAGCCCGGCCAGCAGCGAAATGTGCACCGCATCTTCATTGGCCGCCGGATCCACTGGCGCGGCAGCTACGGTGATGCCCAGGGGCTTGGCCAGCTGGCGCAGCTGGGTGAACAAATCCTGCCATTCGCGCACGCGCAGGTAGTTGATGAATTCGGACTTGCACAACCGGCGGAATGCCGAGGAGGACAGCTCTTTTTGCTGCTCCTGCAGGTAGGCCCAGAGGTTCAGCAGCGCGATGAAGTCGGACTTCTCGTCGGCGAAGCGCTTGTGCAATTCCACCGCGCGATCACGTTGGCCGGTTTCCTCGCTGGGCCGTTCGCGCGGGTCCTGGATGCTCAGCCCGGCGGCCAGCACCATGACCTCCTTGGCGACGCCGCGCTGCGCGGACTCGACGATCATCCGGCCCAGGCGCACATCCAGCGGCAGCTGGGCCAGCTTGCGCCCAATGTCCGTGAGCTTGGCGGCCTTGCTGGAGCCCAGTGCGCCCAGTTCGCGCAAGAGGTTCACGCCGTCGGTGATGGCCCTGGCTTCGGGCGGCTGGACGAACGGGAACTGCGCGACCTCGGCCGCGGAGGAAACCACGCCCATGGAGATCATCTGCAAGATGACGCTGGCCAGGTTGGTGCGCAGGATTTCCGGGTCGGTGAATTCCGGGCGCGCTTGGAAGTCGTCCTCCGAGTACAGGCGGATGGCGATGCCCTCTGAGACGCGGCCGCAACGGCCCGAGCGCTGGTTGGCACTGGCCTGGGAGACGCGTTCGATCGGCAGGCGCTGCACCTTGGTGCGATGCGAGTAGCGAGAGATGCGGGCGGTGCCGGTGTCGATCACGTACTTGATGCCCGGCACGGTCAGCGAGGTTTCGGCCACGTTGGTAGCCAGGATGATGCGCGGCGCACCGCCGGGGTGGAAAACCCGGTGCTGTTCGGCCAGCGAAAGCCGGGCGAACAGGGGCAGCACCTCATAGCGGGGCATGCGCTTGTTCGAGGTGACCAGGGCGCGCAGGGCCTCGGCGGCGTCGCGGATTTCGCGTTCGCCGGAGAAGAAGATCAGGATGTCCCCCGGCGCCTCGCGGGAAAGCTCCTTGACCGCATCGGTGACCGCATCCAGCGGGTCGCGCTCTTCTTCCAGCGTATTCTCATCATCGGCATCCAGCTCGGCCTCGGCCTGCAGCGGACGGTAGCGCAGTTCCACAGGGAAGGTGCGCCCGGAGACTTCGATGATCGGCGCTGGCTTGACCTCGCCGTCGGGAAGCGGGGTGCCGAAATGCGCGGCGAAGCGTTCGGGGTCGATGGTCGCCGAGGTGATGATGATCTTCAGCTCGGGGCGCTTTGGCATGATCTGCTTGAGGTATCCGAGCAGGAAGTCGATGTTCAGGCTGCGTTCGTGGGCCTCGTCGATGATGATCGCCGAGTACTTCTTCAGCAGGCGGTCGCGCTGGATTTCGGCCAGCAGGATGCCATCGGTCATGACCTTCAGCTTGGTATTGCGGGAGACCTCGCCGGTGAAGCGCACATGGAAGCCCACCTCGTCGCCGATCTCGGTGCCCATTTCTTCGGCGATGCGTTCGGCCACGGTGCGCGCGGCCAGGCGGCGGGGCTGGGTGTGGCCGATCATGCCCTTCTCGGCCAGGCCGAGCTCGATGAGCATTTTGGGCAGCTGGGTGGTTTTGCCCGAACCGGTTTCACCGGCAATGACTACCACTTGGTTTTCGCGCACTGCCTTGAGGATGTCCGCGCGACGGGCTGAGACCGGGAGGGCTTCGGGATACGTAATGCTAAGCGCCATGATGATCCCATTCTATTCGCGTCGCGCGCTTTCTTTGAGGCCGCCGAGCCGAGGCGGCGAATACCGGTGATTTCGCGGACTGCGACAGTTCCCGGCCCGAGTCAAATTTCCGCTGTGTCCAAGCAAGTGTCGACATCTTGGGGGAACAAAATACAAAACTTCCAGAAACTCGTCGGTGGCGGAGAATTTGTGTCCACTGGTGCGTGAATCAACAGTAAAACGTCTGTGAATGCGCCTTTCTTGTGAGCAAGGTGAGGTCGTTCACATGTAAGATCTAGGGTAATCATCGACGTCAGGCCTGGACGGTTCCCTGCGGCGGCCCACTTGTGGCGCTGCACTACCAGGCAACAGCTCAATCGATGGGAATCACTCGCATCAGGGAACTTTGAAAGGAACTTCAATGAAGAGCTTCACAGCTATGAAATTTGCAGCCGTGGCAGCTGCAAGCGCACTGGCATTAACCGCTTGCGGCAGCGGCGACGGATCCGGCGGTTCGGCCGGCAGCGACGAGGCAGTAAAGATCGGCATCGCCCAGTACGTCTCGCATCCTTCGCTGGATGCGGTAGTTGAAGGCTTCAAGTCCGGCATGGAAAAGGCCGGGTACACCGGCGAGAAGATTTCCTACGATGAGAACAACGCCGAAGCGGATCAGGCAACCAACACCTCGATCGCCGGCAAGCTGGCAGCCGACTCGGATATCGACCTGGTCCTTGCTGTGGCCACCCCGTCGGCCCAGGCCGCAGCCCAGAGCATCACCAAAATTCCGGTGGTCTTCTCCGCAGTCACCGATCCGGTCAGCGCCAAGCTGGTCGCATCCAACGAGGCACCGGGCGCCAATGTCACCGGCACCTCGGATATGAACCCGGTGGACGAACAGCTGGCACTGCTCAAGGAGCTGAAGCCGGATGCCAAGAAGGTCGGCATCGTGTACTCCTCGGGCGAAGCCAACTCGGCCGTCCAGGTCGAGATGGCGGAAGAAGCAGCCAAGGATTTGGGCCTGACCATTGAGAAGGCCGCGATCTCCGCATCCAGCGAAGTCCAGCAGGCTGCCGGTTCCCTGGACGTTGACGCATACTACGTGCCAACCGACAACGCCGTGGTCTCCGCGCTGGAAGGCCTGCTGCAGACCGCAGACAAGAAGAAGGTTCCAGTCATCTCCGCCGACGGCGAATCGGTGAAGCGCGGCGCTACCGCAACCTACGGCATCAACTACGAGAAGCTCGGCGAGCAGACCGCTGCCATGGCCGTGAAGCTGCTCAAGGGCGAAGCCGAGCCAGCCAGCCTTCCGGTGGAAACCATCTCGCAGGTGGACCTGTACCTGAATGAGGACGCGGCCAAGAAGGCCGGAATCGAATTCACCGAGGACATGAAGTCCAAGGCCGTCGAGGTCTACTAAACCCGCAAGAACCAGCGACGCAAGGCGAGGCGCATAACCTGATGCCTCGCCTTTCGTCGTGACTACACAACTCAAGGATCCACACATGATCACAGCGGTTGAACTCGGCCTGATTTACGCCATTATGGCGCTCGGCGTGTATCTGACCTTCCGTATCCTGGACTTTCCCGACCTGACCGTTGACGGCAGCTTCACCACCGGCGCCGCGGTCGCTTCCGTGGGGATCGTCAGCGGGATGAACCCATGGCTGGCTACCGTGCTGGCCTTCTTCGCTGGCATGGTCGCCGGCACGATCACCGGCCTGCTGCACACCAAGGGCAAAATCGATGGCCTGCTGGCCGGCATCTTGACCATGATCGCGTTGTATTCGATCAACCTGCGCATCATGGGCAAAGCCAATACGCCGCTGCTGGGCGAAGAGACGCTGATCAGCCCGCTGCGCGCGGCCGGCATTCTCGGTTCATGGTCGTCGATCGGCATCTTCTTCGTGATCTGCCTGATCTTCGTCGGCGCCATCGTATGGTTCCTGCACACCGAGCTGGGCATGGCCATGCGCGCTACCGGTGATAATCAGGAAATGATCCGCTCCTTCGGCGTGAGCACCGATAACCAGAAGATCCTGGGCCTGGCATTGTCCAACGGCCTGGTGGCGCTCTCCGGCGCAATCATCGCCCAGTACCAGGGCTTCGCCGATGTGGGCATGGGCATCGGCCTGATCCTGATCGGCCTGGCTTCGGTGATCGTGGGACAGGCGATTTTCACCCAGCGCTACATCTGGCTGGCCGCCCTGGCAGTTGTTTTCGGCGCGGTGATCTACCGTTTGGTCATCCAGCTGGCGCTATCTGTGGGTCTGGAAGTCAACGACATGAAGTTGATTTCCGCGATCCTGGTCGTGGTGGCCTTGCTGCTGCCGAAGTGGAAGGGATTCCAGAAAATCGTGAAGACCTTCAAGCGCACCCCTGCCGCCGTGACCGCCAAGGAAGAGGTTGGCACCAATGCTTAGTATCAAAAACCTGTCGCGCACGTTCTTCCCGGGAACGGTCAACGAGCGCAAAGCCCTGCGCAATATCAACCTGGAACTGGGCGATGGCGAATTCGTCACCGTGATCGGTTCCAATGGCGCGGGCAAGTCCACCGTGCTGAATATGGTCGCGGGCAAGCTCCAGCCGGATACCGGCTCGGTGACGATCGCGGGCAAAAACGTCACGAAGCTGGCGGACTACAGCCGCGCCAAATACATCGGCCGGGTATTCCAGGATCCGATGGCCGGCACGGCTCCCACCATGTCCATCGAGGAAAACATGGCCCTGGCCTATGCCCGTGGACGATTCCGCGGACTGGGATTGGGCGTTGGCTCCAAGCGCCGCGAACTCTTTGTCGAAGAGCTCAAGAGCCTGGAATTGGGCCTGGAGAATCGCTTGAAGACCAAGGTCGGCCTGCTCTCAGGCGGCCAGCGCCAGGCGCTGAGCCTTTTGATGGCCACCTTCTCCAAGCCGAAGATCCTGCTGCTCGACGAGCACACCGCGGCGCTGGACCCGCAACGTGCGGCACTGGTTTCCCGGTTGACCAAGGAGATCGTCGAACGCCACCAGCTGACCACGCTGATGGTGACGCACAATATGGAACAGGCCCTGCAACTGGGAACACGCCTGATCATGATGCACGATGGCGAAATCATCTTGGACTTGAACCAGGAGCAGAAGTCCCAGATGACCGTTCAAGGCCTGCTCGACGAGTTCGGCAAGATCAAGGGCGCGCAGCTTGATGACAAGACCATGCTGCAGTAGCTGAATCGCCATTCGCGGGCCCCGAACCTATTTTCAGGTTCGGGGCCCGCTGTGGTTAAAACGCAGGAGGCGTTGATAACGCGCTGGCGGACAGTTGGCTGAGATGGCAATCGGCACTGGGCAGAGCCCGGTCCCGGCGACTACAACTCAATGACGCACGAATGGGCCGTTGGAATGCCGGAGATGGTGAATTCCAAAGTCAAGGTCCCTGCCTCGGATGGTGGGGCCGGGTAGTAGATCCACGTGGCGTCCCACTCCGTGCCTGTGCCCCCAGTTCGCCCGCCAATGCAGATATAAGTAGTCCCTGCGTCATCGGTAATGTTCGCCTTGATGGGTGCAAGAAAATCATTGCTGGGCATTTGAGGTGCAGGATCTGTTGGGGGTGCACCATGTTCTTGTGCGCTTGCGTCCCACGATTCCAACGCCTCGTAGAATTTTGACTCCAGCCGCCGGGTTTCATCGTTTGCGATACCCCTCAGATGGAATTCGAAACCGGCACTGCCGCCCGTGACATATCGAGAATAGGGGAAATCCGTTGTCAGGTTGAGGCCTTCAAAACGAAAATCCACCCCGCGGTGCGTAGCGATGACTAGATCCATTGGCGCTGAAACTATGCGTGGCATGGCCATAGCCTACATGGCGACGCAATAACCGGATGAGTTAATCAGTAGTCGTTGGCAAGATGAGAGCCGAGAGCTGTGGCCGGGAAGTGTACTTGCTGGCCTTCACTGACTTACGGCTTCTGGTTCCTTGTCAATGCCTAACCACGCTAGTGCCACGCAAAGCGCGAAGACGCATGCTCCAGCAGCAATCGGCAACGCGAGGTTGACATTGCCCAAGAGCCCTCCGGCTACGGATCCCAACGCAAGACCGGCTAAACCGAGGACCCTGCTTGCTGCGCTGACCCTGCCCATGAGCTGTTCGGGCACCAGCCGTTGGCGCAAGGAAAGCGAACAGACATTCCAGATCACAGCATGCATGATGTACAACGCCAGCATGAGGCCAGCCATCAACGCTGTTGTGCTGATCGCAAGTATGCCCAGGCTCAGCGATCCCAGAGCAAGGCTCCCCAGTATCGAGTTGCGGTAGCCCAGAATGCGGCGAAGTCGTGGCGTAATGGCGCTTCCGGCAAGACCGCCAAGCGCTGAAAACGCGAGCAGAAGCCCGTATCCGGTGGAATCCAGGCCGAGTCGTTCTTTGGCAAACAACACCAGAATCGAAAATGCCATCATGTACCCGATGCTGGCCAAGCCGCTGATCATTGCCAAAGCTCCGACCAAGCGGTGCTTCATGAGCCAACGAATTCCATCCCCGGCCTCGACCCAGATGCGCTGGCGCTCGCCGGAGCCAACTGCCGGACGTGCGCTACGAGGCAGGGCTAGAGCGATTGTCCCGGCAACGGCCCAAAGTCCTCCCATGGCATATAACGGGATGGCAGCGGCGAAGGCGAAGAGATATCCTCCGAGGGGTGGGCCAGCGAATTCATCGGTGATCAATTGTGTGGCAGTGATCTTGCTATTGGCTTGATCCAGCTTTTCAGGGCTCACCAGCTGTGGCAATAAAGCGAACGCCGCGGTGTCTGCTGTGCTCTCCAAGACGGCGATGAATGCCATGGCCAGATAAAGCGCCAACAGATTCGGGCCGCAGAAATAAAAGGATGACGCTAAGGCCAGCAAGGCGATTCCACGTAAGATATTTGCACAGCTGAGCAAGGTGCGCCGATCGAATCGGTCGACCCACACACCCGAGGGCAAGGCAAGAAGCAATCGCACCGCGGCGTAGCAGAGCGACAGGCCGGCGATCAGGCGGGGGTCCTGCGTTAAAGTTGAGGCGATCAACGGAACAGATACAAAGGCCACTCCATCGGCAAGGTTGGACAGCGAAGATGCTGTCCACAAAACTGCGAATCCGCGTTGAGTAGCCACGGTCCCAGCGTATCGGTACGGGTCGGTAGAACTGAGCCGATTTACAGGTGAGCAGTAATCGACATTGTCGTTGGCAAACTTTCTAGAGAATTGCCTTGGACAGCAGGATTTCTACTCGTCCCGAGGCTTCATCCGTGAGTTCTTCACCGGTAGGCCGGTAGCCGTTGGCCCGGTACAGGTTGATTGCCCGCGAATTATCGGCGATGGCCCATAGACGCAAATCGTGGAAACCCGCCTTCTGCGCGAAGTGGTCCACTTCGGCCAAGAGTTCGCGTGCCACGCCCTGTCCCCAGAAATCCGGCGCAACAGCGACGTAGTAGATCTCCAGATAGCCATCTTGCGGTGAGCAGAGGGTAAATCCTGCTGGAACCCCGTCCTTGGATGCGACCACGAGCCTGGCACCAGGCAGGGCCCAACGACGTTCGACTCCGGCCAGTGCTTGGCTGCCGTCGAAAGGCAGGGGCTTGTGATCGCGTTGGGCCGCAGCCTGCGCCCAGATTTTCGCAGCGCTCTGGACGTGCTTCGAATCCTGTGGTGTCGCTTCAGCAAAAGTTATCGATGGGGTGTCCATGAATAGTTTCCTAGGCCGGAGTTCGTGGGCTAGATGATTCCGCTGGAGCCAAGCAGCGAGCCGATGGCGAAGGTCGCGGCCAAGGCCAGGGCACCGCCGATGACCAGGCGCAGTGCTGCCACGCGTTTGGAGCTTCCGCCGATGTAGGCGCCAAGCGTCCCGGTAAGAGCGAGGGCTACGAGTACCGCGGCAAAGGTCACCGGAATGCGGATCTGTTCCGGCGGCAGCAAGATCGCCAGCATGGGAAGGATGGCTCCGACAATGAAGGACGCCGCCGATGCATAGGCGGCATGCCAAGGATTGACGACTTCTTCTTCATCGATATTCAGCTCGGCGGATAAATGTGCTGCCAACGCATCATGCTCCGTCAGCTCGGTGGCAACCTGCATCGCGGTGTGCGGGCTCAATCCCTTGGCCTCGTAGATGCCGGCAAGTTCAGCTAGCTCCGCGTCGGGATCGTCACGGAGTTCTTGGCGCTCCTTTTCAACAAGGGCTCGCTGCGAATCACGTTGGCTGCTGACCGAAACATATTCACCCAGGGCCATCGAGATGGCTCCGCCGATGACCGCGGCCATTCCGGCAGTGAAGATGGGGGCGGTGTGGTTGGTGACGCCGGCGACGCCAACCACTGTGGCGGCTACCGAAACGATGCCGTCATTCGCGCCGAGCACCCCGGCGCGGAGCCAGTTCAGGCGTTCGGCGAAGTTCTGATCGTGTGGCTCATCCGGGTGGGCCTGCGTTGAATCGGTCATGCCCCAAGATAACCACCAGCTGGGCGAGAACCGCCAGTGTTTAGCTGATCTGCGGTGGAAGATCACACCGCTGGGGAAATAAAAAAATTGCAGGTCCGGATAATCCAGACCTGCAATTTGCTGGTGCCCCTGAAAGGAATCGAACCTTCGACCTTCTGCTCCGGAGGCAGACGCTCTATCCACTGAGCTACAGAGGCGTGTTGCCGGGCAACAGAAAAAATACTATCAGGTGGTGCGCTGATCTGCGCAATTCGAGCAGTCGGGCTGTGATGTGTTGTAAAAGTCACCGAACCCGGCAAGTCTCACAGCCTTGGCGGAGTCATGAATGCTAAGTAAGCAGTGCAATTACCGGTATTCTTGAACGGTGACTCCTGAAGAACTCTCCGCAGCAATATCCGCATGCCTCACCGAAGCCGTCGCCGCTGGTGAAATCTCCGTTGAGGTTCCAGACACCGTGCGTGTCGACCGTCCCAAGAGCCGTGAGCACGGTGACTGGGCAACCAACATCGCGCTGCAGCTGGGCAAGAAGGCCGGCATGGCACCGCGCGACTTCGCGCAGATCCTTGCCCGACGCCTTGCCGAAGTTCCAGGAGTCGGCGCCGTGGACATCGCAGGTCCAGGCTTCCTGAACATCACCCTCGAAGCAGGAGCGGCCGGCGAACTGGCTCGCACCATCGTCGAGGCCGGAGCCGCCTACGGCAACAACCAGGCCCTGGCCGGCCACGTGGTGAACATGGAGTTCGTCTCGGCGAACCCCACCGGACCACTGCATATCGGCCACACCCGCTGGGCCGCCCTGGGCGATGCGATCTCGCGTGTCCTGCGTGCCTCCGGCGCTAGCGTGACCAGCGAGTACTACATCAACGACGCCGGCAACCAGATGAACGTCTTTGCCCGCTCGGTATACAACCGCATCCACGGCCTGCCGGTCCCTGAGGGCGGCTACCCAGGCGAATACATCAAGGAACTGGGCGAGATCGTTCTCGCCGAAAACCCTGGCCTGAAGGATCTGGACGAAGCCGAAGCCATTCCGGCCCTGCGCGAAGCCGCCTACAAGGCACAGCTCGAAGACATCAAGAAGACCCTGGCCGACTTCGGCGTCAGCTTCGATGTCTTCTTCTCCGAGACCACCCTGCACGAAGGCGGGGCCGTGGCCGACGCCGTGGCACGCCTGCGCGAACAGGGCCACATCTTCGACCAGGAAGGTGCTGTCTGGCTGCGCACCACAGACTTCGGTGATGACAAGGACCGCGTGCTGATCCGCGCCAACGGCGAACCAACCTACTTCGCAGCGGACGCCGCCTACTACCTGTCCAAGAAGGACCGCGGCTTCGAAGAGAAGATCTACCTGCTCGGTGCCGACCACCACGGCTACGTCAACCGCCTGAAGGCCATCGCCGCCTGCGCGGGCGATGACAAGGAGAAGAACATCGAGGTGCTGATCGGCCAATTGATCAGCGTCAACGGCGCCAAGCTCTCCAAGCGCGCCGGCAATATCATCGAGCTGCGCGACTTGATCAACTGGATCGGAGCCGACGCGCTGCGCTACTCGCTGGCCCGCTTCCCGGCCGATTCGCCAATCGCCCTGGACCCGGAGCAGCTGAAGAAGAACACCAACGACAACCCGGTGTTCTACGTCCAGTACGCCCACGCGCGCTCGGCTGCCGCAGCCCGCAATGCGGCCGCCAAGGGCGTCACCCGCGAGCAGTTCGACGCCGCCCTGCTGACCGATGCCACCGAAAATGAACTGCTGGCAGTGCTCGGCCAGTTCCCATCGGTGGTTGCCGGCGCCGCAGAATTCCGCGAACCGCACCGCATCGCCCGCTACCTGGAGCAGGTCGCTGGCGCGTACCACTCCTGGTATGCCGCAACCCGTATCACCCCGGTCGCTGACGATGAAGCCATCGCACCAGTGCACAGCACCCGCCTGTGGCTGAATGATGCAGCGACCACCGTCTTGGCCAATGGATTGGAACTGCTGGGCGTCTCCGCCCCAGAGAGGATGTAATCAGCCGATGGCACTATCGCCGCTAGCCCCGCAATGGCTGCAATTCCCCGAAAACATCAACGCACTTCGTCAGATCGAATGGGCTTCGGGGGTTTCCCGCGAAGCTAGCGGCGAACTGTCCGTCCAGGGCATCACGGTCAGCGCTCTCGCCGAGGAATTCGGCACCCCGCTGTTCGTGCTGGACGAAAACGACTTCCGCGCCCGCGCCCGCGGTTTCAAGACCGCCTTCGATGAGGCCTTCAAGGACCTGTGCGGGGGAGTAGACGTCTACTACGCCGGCAAGGCCTTTGTCTGCACCGAGGTCGCCCGCTGGGTGACCGAAGAAGGGCTGCGCCTGGACACCTGCTCCGGCGGCGAACTGGCCGTGGCCAAGGCCGCCAACGTCCCGGCGGAAAACCTCTCGCTGCACGGGAACAACAAGTCCAAGTCCGAAATCACCCGCGGCCTGAAAATGGGCGTGGGACGCATTGTCATCGACTCGCTCGACGAGCTGGACCGCGTGATCTCGCTGGCCGATGGGCTGGGCCTGAAGGCAGAAGTAATGCTGCGCATCACCCCGGGCGTGCACGCCTCAACCCATGAGGCCATCGCCACTGCCCACGAGGACCAGAAGTTCGGACTGTCGATCCTTGCTGATGCCACCGGCACCTCGCCGGCATTGCGCGCGGTAGCCCGCGCCCTTGAAGCGCAGAACGTGAACCTCTTGGGCCTGCACGCGCACATCGGCTCGCAGATCTTCGAAGCCGAGGGCTTTGCCATGGTCGCTCGCACCATGCTCGGCTTGCTGGCGCAGATCCGCGAAATCCACGGCGTGAGCTTGCCCGAGCTGGATCTCGGCGGTGGCTACGGCATCGCCTACACCTCCGAGGACCACCCCTCGACCCCGGCGAAGCTGGCCGGCCAAATGGCCGAGGTCGTCACCGCGACCTGCAAGGAACTGGCCCTGGACTGCCCGCGCATCTCCATCGAGCCTGGACGAGCCATCGTCGGCCCGACCACCTTCACCCTCTACGAGGCCGGCGTGCGCAAGGACGTCCAGGTGGAGGACTCCACCGGAGCACTGTTCCCGCGCCGTTATATTTCGGTGGATGGCGGCATGAGCGATAATCCCCGCCCGGTGCTCTACGACGCGCAATACACCGCCGTGCTCGCGAGCCGTATGACGCAAAGCGACGCAATTATTTCTCGCGTAGTTGGGAAACATTGCGAGTCAGGTGACATAGTCGTGAAGGACGTTTACCTGCCCGAGGACGTGGCGGCTGGCGACTTGCTCGCGATTCCGGCCACCGGCGCTTACTGCTGGGCCCTGTCGAGCAACTACAACTACCTCACCCGCCCAGCGGTGGTAGCGGTACGCGATGGCCAAGCCCGTCTGATCGTGCGCAGGGAAACCGAAGACGACTTGCTAGCCCGCGACATGGGAGTTTAATTGAGCGGTGAAAAGAACCTGAAGGTAGCCCTGCTGGGTTGCGGTACGGTCGGAGCCCAGGTGGCCCGCATCTTGCTGGAAGACGCGAATGAATTGGCATCCCGTTCGGGTGCCGGCCTGCAGCTGATCGGCATTGCCGTGCGCAATCTGGAGACCAAGCGCGACGTGGACTTGCCCATTCAGCTTTTCACCACCGATGCGCTGGGCCTGATCGAACAGGCCGATGTGGTCATCGAATTGCTCGGCGGCTTGGATCCTGCCGGCCAGTACATCGCCGCCGCCCTGTCCAAGGGCGCCAGCGTGATCACCGGCAACAAGGCGCTCATCGCGCTCAAGGGCGCCGAGCTGAACGAGGTCGCCGCAGGCTCCGGCGCGCAGCTGCGCTACGAGGCGGCGGTGGCCGGGGCCATCCCGATCCTGCGCCCGATCGCCGACTCGCTGGCTGGCGATCACATCACCAAGGTGATGGGCATCGTCAACGGCACCACCAACTTCATCCTCGACGCGATGGACACCACCGGTGCCGCGTTCGACGACGTGCTTGCCGAAGCCCAGGCACTGGGCTACGCCGAGGCAGACCCGACCGCCGACGTCGGCGGGCACGACGCCGCCGCAAAGGCCGCGATCCTCGCATCGCTGGCCTTCCATACCACGGTCTCCTCCGAACAGGTTTCCACCCAGGGCATCACCGAGGTCACCGCCGAGGATGTGGCCGCCGCAGCCGAAGCCGGCTACGTCATCAAGCTGCTGGCCATCGCCGAGCAGGGCGAGGCGGGCATTTCGGTGCGCGTCTACCCGGCGCTGATTCGTCGAGGCCACCCGCTGGCTACCGTGCACGGTGCCTTCAATGCGGTCTTCGTCGAGGCGGAAAACGCTGGCGATTTGATGTTCTACGGTGCAGGGGCGGGCGGCAACGCAACCGCCAGCGCCGTGATGGGCGATGTCGTGGCCGTGGCCCGGCAGATCGCCGCCGGTGCTCCGCTGCCCAACGGCTCGGTGCATCAGAGCCCGCGCATGCTCGACTTCGACGCGATCACCACCCGCTACTGGATCGGCCTGTCGGTCAAAGACCAGTCCGGCGTGCTCGCAGCGATCGCCACCGTCTTCGGCGAACATGGCGTCTCGATCCAGTCCATGAGCCAGCAGGGCGATGCAGACTCCGGTGCGCAATTGCGCATCCTCACCCACCAGGGCACCGAATCCGCCCTGGCCAGCACCGTCGAAGCGCTCAAGGCCTTGGACGCGGTGCATTCAGTACTATCCGTTATGCGAGTTGAAGGAAACTAACGTGGCTCACCAGTGGCGCGGAGTAATCCGCGAATATGCCGAACGCCTGCCAGTAGACGAAAACACCAAGGTCATTACCCTGGGCGAGGGTGGCACCCCGCTGGTGTTCGCACCGGCGCTCTCGGAACTCACCGGCAACGAGGTCTACCTCAAGGTCGAAGGCATGAACCCGACCGGCTCCTTCAAGGACCGCGGCATGACCATGGCGATGACCGCTGCGGTCGCCGCCGGTGCCAAGGCCGTGGTGTGCGCCTCCACCGGCAACACCTCGGCTTCGGCAGCAGCCTACGCCACCCAGGCTGGTTTGAAGTGTGCGGTGCTGGTTCCAGATGGCAAGATCTCCATGGGCAAGCTCTCCCAGGCCATCGCCCACGGCGCGGACATCATCCAGATCGACGGCAACTTCGATAACTGCCTTGAAGTCGCCCGCAAGCTTTCGGAAAACTACCCGGTCTTCCTGGTCAACTCCGTGAACCCGGCCCGCATCCAGGGCCAGAAGACCGGCGCCTTCGAAGTTGTCGACTTCCTGGGCGACGCTCCGGATTACCACCTGCTGCCAGTGGGCAACGCGGGCAATATCACCGCGTACTGGAAGGGCTACAAGGAGTACTCCTCGGCGTGGACCAACGAGGCCGGCAAGGAACTGGCACCGGTATCCACCAAGAACCCGATCATGTGGGGCTTCCAGGCTGAAGGAGCCGCTCCCATCGTGGCCGGGCACCCGATCACCGAACCTGACACCATCGCCACCGCGATCCGCATTGGCAACCCAGCCTCCTGGGAGCAGGCCGAAGCGGCCCGCGACGAGTCCGGCGGACAGATCGACTCGGTCTCCGACGAGCAGATCCTCGAAGCACACCGCTGGCTGTCGAGCCGCGAAGGCGTTTTTGTGGAGCCTGCCTCGGCAGCCGGTGTCGCCGGTCTGCTCAAGCACCATGCCGCAGGCAACGTGCCAACCGGCAAGAAGATCGTCATCACCGTGACCGGCCACGGCCTGAAGGACCCGGACTGGGCCCTGAAGCAGGCCGACGGCTCCGATGTGGCACCGAAGAAGGTGGCCTTCGACGTGGTCGAGGTCGCCGGCGCACTGGGCCTGGCCTAGAAGCATTCGCCGGAAATTCCCGGCACCCCTCGGCCCGCCGCGCCCTTCCCGAACAAGGGGGAGTTGGACGTGGCGGGCCGTTTTCTTTCCCATCACCTATCGCAGAATTTTCGAAGGAACCATGACGCAGCAGATCGCCCTGGGCCAGAAATTGATCGTTTCCCCGCCGGCCACCTCCGCCAACCTCGGCCCGGGATTCGATTCGCTGGGCCTGGCCCTGGAATACCGCGACCGGCTGGAAGTGGGCACTGCCGAGCACAGCAGCGTCGAGATCTACGGCGACGGGGCCGATGAGCTGCCGCGCGATGAGTCCCACCTGATCATCAAGGAGATGCATCGCTACTGGGCCAACGCCGGCTTCGAACCTGTAGGCGTGCAGCTGGTGGCCCATAACAACATTCCCCATGCCCGTGGCATGGGTTCTTCGGCCGCGGCGATCGTGGCCGCCTACGCGGCAGCCGACGCCTTGCTTCCCATCGAGGCCCGCGGCGGCACCGAGGCGATCTTCCAGGCCGCGGCCGCATGGGAAGGCCACCCGGATAACGTGGCCCCGGCAGTCTACGGCGGATTGAGCATTTCGGCCACCAACCCCGATGGCAGCTTCACCTCGGTCCAGGTGCCGCTTCACCCGAAGGTCGGTGCCGTGATCGCCATTCCTTCCAACGGGCTGTCCACCGAGGTGGCCCGCGGGGCGCTGCCAGCCCAGGTGGATCACTCGGTGGCCGCAGCCAACAGCGCCAGCGCCGCGTTGCTGATCCACGCATTGAGCAATGACCCAAGCCAGCTGCTCGGCGGCACCAAGGACTACCTGCACCAGGATTACCGCGCCGCGGCGATGCCCGAAAGCGCGGCACTGATCACCGCACTGCGCGAAGAACAGCTGGCGGCAGTGGTGTCCGGGGCCGGGCCAACGGTGATGGTGCTCGTCGGTTCGGACGCCCAGGCCCAGCAGGCGCAGCGGATCATTGACGATTTTTCTGCGAAATCATCGGTGTCGTGGCGTACGGAAGTTCCCATGCTGGCTGCCAACGGTGTTACAGTAGAAGAGCTGTAACACTATGGCAGGCCGGATTGCTGGGTAGTACCCCGGTTCAAATCCCTTTTGGCCAGTGTTGATGCGGATGAATTCGGTTCTTGAACCCCATGTCATCCGTCCAGTCGTTCCGGATCTTCCTGCCGTTCGCAGCACCTTTGATATCCCACATTCATGCACAGCCTCGTGCCGTCGAGATATCAGCTTCCTCATATCCACCGCAGTTGAGTGTCCCGAATTCCTGGGCGCGCTCGGTGGAGCGTGGAACAGCCATGGATCTTCGGCTGTTGCACACCATTTACGGCACAGTGGGCCTGCCTTGAAGCGGCCCATCCTACGAGTCAGAAGGAACTTTCGTGACCGAAACCACGAGCCTCAACGAAGGCGTGGACACCAAGACTTCCGAAACCAAGAGCGCCGGTCTGGCCTCTTTGAAGATGACCCAGCTCCAGCAGCTGGCTTCGCAGCTGGGCATTACCGGCGGATCGCGAATGCGCAAGGCTGATCTGGTCAAGGCCATCGGCGATCACCAGCGTGGCGGCTCCGTTGCCGCCAAGGATGCAAAGGCCGCCAAGGAGCAGAAGCCTGAAGCAGAAGCCGCATCGGCACCAGCCGAGCAGCCAAAGGAAACCAAGGCACGCTCGCGCCGCGCACCGAAGGCCGAAGCCAAGGTAGAAGCCGAAGCAGCCGCAGAAGCACAGCCAGCAGCTGAGCCAGCTGCCGCAGAGCAGAAGCCGGCTCGCACCCGCCGCCCATCGCGCCGCGCCACCGATTCGGGCAAGGCCCCAGCCGCCGCTGAAGCCAAGAGCGAAGCGCCGCAAGCTGCAGCTGAAACCGAAGCAGCTCCGGCAGAGCAGAAGGCCCCACGCCAGCGCCGCAACTCCAAGAAGTCCGAAGCCGCCGCCGAGCAGCCAGCCCAGAACGCCGAGCCAAAGGCCGAAGCAGCCGAGAACAACGGCGAAGCCCGCGAAGAGCGCCGTGAGCGCGGCAACCGCCGCGAACGCAACAACCGCCGCGAGCGCAACAACGACCGCGCGGAACGCAATGAGCGCAATGACCGCGCTGAAGCCGCCGAAACCGAGAACAACGGCGAAGCCCGCGAAGAGCGTCGCGAACGCGGCAACCGCCGCGAGCGCAACAACGACCGCGCCGAGTCCACCGAGACCGAGGCCGGCGAAGAGCGCAACGAGCGCAACAATGACCGCAACGATCGCAATAACCGCCGTGAGCGCAACAACGATCGTAACGATCGCAACAACCGCCGCGAGCGCAACAACGACCGCAACGATCGCAACAACCGCAACCGCCGCAACCGCCGTGATGACGACGAGCCGCAGCTGAGCGAAGACGATGTCGTATTGCCTATCGCCGGTATCCTGGACGTCCTGGAGAACTACGCGTTCGTGCGCACCTCCGGCTACCTGCCAGGCCCGAACGATGTCTACGTCACCCTGGGCCAGGTCAAGAAGTACAACCTGCGCAAGGGCGATGCCATTGTTGGCGCGATCCGCCAGCCACGCGAGGGCGAAACCCCTAACCCGCGCCAGAAGTTCAACGCACTGGTGCAGCTGACCAGCGTCAACGGCAAGAAGCCGGAAGACAACCGCGAACGCGTGGAGTTCAACAAGCTCGTTCCGCTGTACCCAACCGAGCGCCTGCGCCTGGAAACCGATCCAAAGCTGGTCGGCCCACGCGTTATCGACCTGGTCGCACCGATCGGCAAGGGCCAGCGTGGCCTGATCGTTTCGCCGCCAAAGGCCGGCAAGACCCTGATCCTCCAGGCGATCGCCAACGCGATCACCATCAACAACCCAGAAGTGCACCTGATGATGGTGCTGGTTGATGAGCGTCCTGAAGAAGTCACCGACATGCAGCGCACCGTCAAGGGCGAAGTTATTGCTTCGACCTTCGACCGCCCAGCCGATGACCACACCACCGTGGCCGAACTGGCCATCGAGCGCGCCAAGCGCCTGGTGGAAATGGGCATGGACGTTGTGGTCCTGCTGGACTCGATGACCCGTCTGGGCCGTGCCTACAACCTCTCGGCTCCGGCCTCGGGCCGCATCCTCTCCGGTGGTGTGGACTCCGCTGCGCTGTACCCGCCAAAGCGCTTCTTCGGTGCTGCCCGCAACATCGAAAACGGCGGCTCGCTGACCATCCTGGCCACTGCGCTGGTGGAGACCGGTTCCAAGATGGACGAGGTCATCTTCGAGGAATTCAAGGGCACCGGCAACATGGAACTTCGCCTCTCGCGCCAGCTGGCCGAGAAGCGCATCTTCCCAGCCGTGGATGTCAATGCTTCGAGCACCCGCCGCGAAGAGCAGCTGATGAGTGCCGAAGAGGTGCGCATCATGTGGCGCCTGCGCCGCATGCTCTCGGGCATCGACCCGCAGCAGGCCCTGGAAGTGCTCACCGGCAAGATCCGCGAAACCGGATCGAACGCAGAATTCTTGATGCTGGTCAACAAGACCACGCCAAACAAGGATTAGTTGCTTATACCGCTATGGCGTCCAGCCAGCTTGCCCTCGTGGAAGCTGGCTGGACGCCATCGGCGCGTAGTGACCAGATAACCGACTAGAATTTAATCCCAGCAGCCCCGTAGAGCCGTGAAGGCCCGACTGCGCGGACACCGCCGACAAGGAAGCACACCACCATGTTCGAATCCGTCAAGACGCTACTAGAAGAGCATGCGCAGATCCAGGCGCAGCTCTCGGATCCGGCGGTGTACGCCGACCAGGCGCTGGCCCGCAAGCTCGGACGCCGCTCAGCCCAGCTCAACGGCATCGTCGAAGCCTACAACCGCTGGAACTCGGCCACCGAGGATCTGGAAGCTGCCAAGGAAATGGCAGATGAGGATCCGGACTTCGCCGAAGAAGTCGAAACCCTGACTGCAGCTCTGCCAGAATTGCAGGAAAAGCTGCGCCGCCTGCTGATCCCACGCGATGAAAACGACGCGCGCGACGTGATCCTCGAAGTCAAGGGCGGCGAAGGCGGCGACGAGGCGGCCTTGTTCGCAGCCGACCTGCTGCGCATGTACACCCGCTTCGCCGAGCACAAGGGCTGGAAGGTGGAGATGATCTCCTTCAACGAGTCCGATCTGGGCGGCTACAAGGATGCCCAGGTGGCCATCAAGGGCAAGTCCAACGACCCGGCCGAAGGCGTCTACGCCCAGCTGAAGTTCGAGGGCGGCGTGCACCGCGTGCAGCGCGTGCCTGTGACCGAATCCCAGGGCCGCATCCACACGTCGGCCGCCGGCGTGCTGGTCCTGCCGGAAGTCGACGAGCCAGAAGAAGTCGAGATCCACCAGAACGACCTGAAGATCGACGTCTACCGTTCCTCCGGCCCTGGCGGCCAGTCGGTGAACACCACCGACTCCGCCGTGCGCATCACCCACATGCCTACCGGCATCGTGGTGGCCATGCAGAACGAGAAGTCGCAGATCCAGAACCGCGAAGCCGCCATGCGCGTGCTGCGCTCGCGCCTGCTGGCCCACCAGCAGGAGCAGATCGACGCCGAGAACTCGGCCCAGCGCGCCAGCCAGATCCGCACCATGGACCGTTCCGAGCGCATCCGCACCTACAACTACCCGGAAAACCGCATCGCGGACCACCGCACAGGGTACAAGGCCTACAACCTGGATGCCGTCATGGACGGCGACCTGCAGCCGGTCATCGAATCCTGCATCCAGATGGACGAGGAAGAGCGCCTGGCAGCGCTGGGCGAGTAAGCAGCGCCTTGGAAAAACTGACTGCCGTTCGCCTCGCGGCGGTGGCGGCGCTGTCCAACGCCGGGGTGCCGAGCCCCGGCGTTGACGCCGACCTGTTGCTCTGCCATGTGCTGGGCATCAGCCGCTCCGAACTGAAACTGCGTGAACTGCGCGGCGACGGGTTCCAGGGCGATCAGCGCGAGCAGTTCACCGCGCTGGTGGCCGCCCGCCGCACCCGGATACCCCTGCAGCACCTGACCGGCGTGGCGCATTTCCGCTACCTCGAGCTCAAGGTGGGACCGGGGGTCTTCACCCCGCGTCCGGAAACCGAATCCGTGGTGCAGCTGGGCCTGGATTTCGTAGCTGAGCAGGGGATCGATGGGCCCAAGTGCATCGATTTGTGCTCCGGGTCCGGGGCCATCGCAGCCTCGCTGGCCAGCGAACTGCCCGGTTCCACGGTGTGGGCGGTGGAGCTCTCCGATGAGGCGGTCGGCTACACCCGCGCCAATTGCCTGCCGCACCAGGTCACCGTCCTGCATCAGGACGCCACGAATTTGCCTGCGGAACTTGATGGCACCATGGACCTGGTGGTCTCCAACCCTCCATATATCCCGCCGCATGCGATCCCGCGCGAAGCAGAAGTGCGCGACCACGACCCGCAGATGGCGCTCTATGGCTTGGGCGAGGACGGCCTGCAGATTCCCCGCGCCATCAGCGCCCAGGCGATGAAACTGCTGCGCCCCGGCGGATACTATGTGATGGAGCATGCCGAAGTGCAAAAGGATTCGGCCGCGGCCATGCTGCGCGAGGCCGGATTCGAGCGCGTGGCAGGCCATGAAGACTTGACCGGACGGGCGCGCGCCACATCCGGCTACGCACCACACCGAGAACCAGTACCACCGACGACCAACCGTGCATGAAAGAATGATCCCGTGAGCACAAGATTTTTGGTAAGCAACGAGCAGGAACACGCAGCGGGCATCACCGCAGCCAAAGCTGCCCTGGCGGACAGACGATGCATCGTTTTGCCCACCGATACTGTCTACGGGATCGGAGCCGACGCCTTCAGCGCCCAGGGCGTAGCCATGCTGCTGGCCGCCAAGGGACGCGGCCGCACAATGCCGCCACCGGTCCTCATCGCGCAAACCGCCACCATGGATGGGTTGGCTCGCGACATTCCTGATGCCGCACGCAAGCTCGCCGAGGCTTTTTGGCCCGGCGGCCTGACGCTGATCCTGCAGGCGCAGCCTTCGCTGACCTGGGACCTGGGGGAGACCCGGGGAACGGTGGGCCTGCGCGTGCCCAATGATGACACCGCCTTGGAACTGCTGCGCGAAACCGGTCCGCTGGCTGTCTCGTCGGCCAACCGCACCGGACAACCGGCAGCCCTGGACGTTGATTCGGCCATGGAGCAGCTGGGCGAATCCGTCGACGTATATCTCGACGGCGGTTCGCGCGGCGAGAGCGCGGAGGACACCTTGCCATCGACGATTATCGATTGCACCGGCGAACACCTCAAGGTCGTCCGCTCAGGTGCTATCTCCATCGAGGAACTGCGCGTGGTCGTCCCCGAAGTGCTCGACTTGGGACAGGATGCCCCAGGTCTGGACGCATGAGAATATACCTGCTGCTTATCGCCTTCAGCTTCACAGCTTCGTATCTGCTGACCCCAATGGTTCGTTCCCTGGGGGAGCGTTTCACCGCTAACCAGATGCTGCGCGAACGCGATCAGCACCGGGCGCCCATCGTGAAATTCGGTGGCGTCGCTATGATCGCTTCCTTCGCGATGGGCATTTGGCTGGCCAGCAACTTCCACTTCTTCCGCGGCGTTTTCGGCGGGCAGGCCATCCAAGGACTGTGCCTGGCGTTGCTGGTCATCGTGATCCTGGGCCTGGCCGATGACATGTTCGATCTGCGCTGGTGGATCAAGCTCTTGGGGCAGATCCTGATTGGCTGGCTGATGGCCACCCACGGGGTTCTGATCCAATCGCTGCCCGTGGGCTCCTGGCGCATCGATGAACAATGGCTGCAGGTTGTAGTCACGATCTTCTTGGTTGTCCTGACGATGAATGCGATCAACTTCTCCGATGGGCTGGACGGGCTGGCAGCCGGCCTGGCGGCCATCGGCGCGGCGACCTTCTTCGTCTACTCCTATGTGCTGGCGACCCATGTGAGCGCCGACGACTATGCGAACCTCGGAGCCCTGCTCTGCGCGTTGCTGCTCGGCGCCTGCCTGGGATTCCTTCCGCACAACTTCAACCCTGCGAACATCTTCATGGGGGAGACCGGGGTGCTGGCCATCGGCTTGATCCTTTCGGTCTCCGCCATTGCCGTCACCGGCGATGTGCAGGGGCTCGAAGCCCGCCGCTTCCGCAACATCCCTGCGTACATGCCGATGCTCCTGCCAATGGTCATCGTCTTCCTACCAGTACTAGACCTTGTACTCTCGGTCTTCCGCCGGCTGGCCAACAAGCGCTCACCCTTTTCGCCGGACTCGAAGCACATCCATCACCGGATGCTGGCCCAAGGCCACTCGGTGCGCCGCGCAGTGATCTTGCTCTACCTGTGGGCGGCGGTGATCGCTGTGTCAGTGGTGTCCATCGCCTTCATTCCGGTCGTCCTGGTGATCCCATTGGCCTTGGTTCTCTTCTTGGCCGCGGCCATCGGAACATGGTGGCCACTGGTGGTTCGACGCGTTGGCGCGCTGCGCACGCGGCTAGGCAGCGAGTAGCTTTACCAATTGGTCAAGTAATCCACGAGCAAAGTCTTTCTATCTCGTGTAGAATTCAGAGTGGATCTTCTTCCGGGAGCTCTTTTGGGTGAGCGGAAGTTTCAAGTTTCATCAGCATCGTGGGTACACGATGGTCCCTCGGATTTGACGAAGAAAGGTTGCGGACGTGACTTCCAGTTCTGCCCGCGTCAGTACTTCGTCAGCTCCGAAATCCATCTGGTTGCCGATTCTGGCTTTGTCACTGGTGTATTCGCTGATCGCGACGGCCGCATTTTTCCTGATTTCGTGGTTGATCGCCGATCTTCGTTACGCACTGTCGGGTGCATTAGCTGCCGGGGTGGTCATTGGCTTCTTTGCCATTGGCATTTTGGTCGCCGAAGCTGCGGGACGGATTCGCCGCACGTGGGCTATGCCTGCGTTTTTGGGCGCATATGTCATCAAGGTTTTTGGTATCGCCTTCGTGTTGTTGATCCTGGGTTTGCCCGAATGGGTGAATCGCCAGGGATTCGTTCTTGCAGCAGCAATCTCACTCGTTGCCTGGCAGGTTGGTGAAGTCAGGGCCTTCATGAAGGCCCGGCTGGCAATCTACAACGAGGACTAGGGAGTACCGGCCGGCGAACGTGTCGGAAGGATGCTGTGAGTTTGATAAGCTTACTACGGGTCATTTTTAGCTGAGCGCTCAATTGCGTGAGGCTGGATACAAATGCGCTTGCAGGGAAACCTGCAGGTGGCACCTCATCAGGGTTGATGCCTCCGGCAACAGCTGAGATGGGATCCCCGTTTGATCTTTTCTTCACACGGTGAGAGGCAGTTTCCGCCAGTCACCGCCTTTTGCCCGTGACCGTTACTGCAGAGAGGACAGCGCGTTGTTCGCGTTTGCGCTCCCAATGGCCTCAGAAGAAGGCGGCTTCATTCCGCCATCGGTGTCCGATACCCACCTCCCAGAGATTTTCCCTTGGGCAGCTGAGTACGGCACCGGTTTCGGCAAGCAGATGCTCATGATCGTTTTGTCGATCGCGCTCATCTCTTGGTTCTTCACCACGGCCATCAAGAACCCGAAGCTGGTTCCAGGCAAGATGCAGTACCTCGCTGAATCCGGTTACGCCTTCGTGCGTAACGGCATCGGCCGCGACATCATCGGCGAGAAGAACTTCCGCCCTTGGATTCCGCTGCTGTTCGCGACTTTCTTCTTCGTACTGCTCAACAACCTCTTCGGCGCGATTCCGTTCTTGCAGCTTCCATCGTTCTCACACGCTGGTTCTGCATACGCGATGGCCATCATCATCTACGGCACCTGGATTGCTGTAGGTCTGAAGAACCACGGTATCCGCTTCTTCAAGCTAGCTGTCACCCCAGCCGGTGTCAGCCCAGTGATGTTGATTCTGCTGGTGCCGTTGGAAATCATTTCTAACTTCATTGTTCGCCCGCTGACGCACTCGCTGCGTCTGATGGCAACGATGCTGGCAGGCCATATCATTGTGATGCTGGCTGCTTCAGGTGCACGCCACTTGATCGTCGTACAGGATTCGCTGGCACTGAATGGTGTTGGTGTTCTGGTAATCGCCGGTTCCGTGGCTATGTACTTCCTCGAATTGTTGATCATGGTTCTGCAGGCGTTCGTGTTTACGCTGCTGACCGCGATCTACATCCAGGGTGCAATTGAAGCTGACGCCCACTAGGCCATTTCTTATTTACTAAATCCCAAAAGTTCTTCCTTGAAGCATTCAAGGAAAACCTCACAACCTACCGGCAAGAAGCCGGTATCTTGAAAGGAAAATTCGCATGAGCGGCTCCCTGAACATGATCGGTTACGGTCTGGCAGCAATTGGTTCGGCAATCGGCGTGGGCTTGATCTTCGCTGCGTACATCAACGGCGTTGCACGTCAGCCAGAAGCACAGCGCATCCTGCAGCCAATCGCAATGCTCGGCTTCGCACTTGCTGAAGCACTGGCCATCCTTGGCCTGGTTTTCGCCTTCGTTATCAAGTAAGTCCTTCCCGGCTGTAGTGGCCTCGCCACTATCGCGAGGCATACACACAAGTGGAAACTAATAGATAAGGAATGGTGAGAATGAATAGCACTGACTTCATCCTCGCTGCGGAAGAATCGGTCAATCCGCTGATGCCGAACCCGTGGGAAATTCTCGTCACGGGCGTTGGCTTCGCGGTTCTCCTTTTCATCGTCATCAAGGTCATCGCTCCTAAGTTCGAGCAGGCCTATGAAGATCGCGTCACCGCGATCGAAGGTGGTCTTGAGAAGGCAGAGGCAGCGCAGAAGGAAGCAGAGGAGACCTTGGCGCAGTACAAGGCCCAGCTTCTGGAAGCACGCACCGAAGCAAACCGCATCCGCGAGGAAGCTCGCAGCGAAGGCGCTCAGATCCTCGAAGATCTGAAGACCAAAGCAACCGACGAGGCTACTCGCATCAGCGAGCAGGCTCAGCGTCAGATCCAGGCAGAGCGCGCAGCTGCTCTGTCCTCGCTTCGCACCGACGTGGGCACCTTGGCCACCGAGCTTGCAAGCAAGGTTGTTGACGAAGCTCTGAAGGACGATGCCCGTGCACAGCGCGTGGTTGATCAGTTCCTGAACGATTTGGAAGCTCAGCAGAACGCAGGTGCATCGAACTAATGGCAAGTGTATCGAGCGAGTCATTGGCAAAGGCCTTGGAGTTCTTGGAACCCAAGTTGGCACTGGCATCTATTGAGCTGCCAAAGGAACTGTTCGCGGTCCTGGAAGTACTGGATGCAAATGCCGGTCTTCGCCGAGCATTGACTGATCCAGCCCGTGAAGATGCCGAAAAGGCAGGCCTTCTGGCCCAGCTGTTGCGCGGAAAGGTCTCGGCTGACGCCGAGGACACCGTTGCCCAGTTGGCTTCAACCCGCTGGAGCTCGGAACGCGACATTAGCGATGCGCTCGAAACGCTGGCAGTTACTGCGGTGACCGCAGTGGCTGAACAGCAGGACGGCGCTTCAGGGCTGAACAAGCTGGAGCAGGATCTGTTCTCCTTCATCGAGGTAGTTCGTGGCAACCACGAACTGCAGCGTGCGTTGGATGATGCACAGGCCCCAGTTGAAGCTAAGCGCGCTCTTGCGCTCAAGCTTGTGCCTAACGCGTCGCAGACCTCGCAGGTTTTGATCTCCCAGGCAGTTTCGAACCCACGCGGTTTGAAGCCGGCAACCCTGGTTGAGCGTTTTGTTGAACTTGTCGCTAAGCGCCAACAGCGCTGGATCGCTTCGGTGACCAGCACGGTGGAGCTTTCCGAGGCTCAGCGTTCGCGCCTGGAGACCAGCCTGAACAAGCTATACGGTCGTCAGCTCAAGCTCAACACCGCTATCGACCCATCGCTGGTCGGTGGACTGGTAGTAAAGGTTGGCGACGAAGTTGTCGACGCTTCCGTGGCATCGCGCGTGGCCGATTTGCGCCGCGCACTGGCTAGCTAGGACTTTTGCCAGGAGCTAGCCTCCTGGCAAAAGTTCCGGTTCGCCGGGACCAACACAGACTTCATTCACATCGATCCACCATTCTTGAGGGTGGATCACAATTTAGGAGAGCAGGGACTGCAGATGGCCGATTTGACCATCAATGCCAACGACGTCCGCAATGCCCTAAACGAGTTCGCATCTTCCTACGAACCGGGTAAGGCAGAGCGCACCGAGGTGGGACGCGTCGTCGCCGCGAGCGACGGCATCGCCAGAGTGGAAGGTCTTCCTTCCGTTATGGCCAACGAGTTGCTGAAGTTCGAAGATGGCACCCTGGGCCTGGCCCAGAACCTCGATACCCGTGAAATCGGTGTCGTTGTGCTTGGTGACTTCACCGGCATCGAAGACGGCCAGAAGGTAGAGCGCACCGGCGAGATCCTTTCGGTTCCAGTCGGCGACGGCTACCTCGGCCGCGTTGTTGACCCACTGGGCGAGCCAATGGATAACCTTGGCCCAATCGAGTCCGAGGGCCGCCGTGCCCTGGAACTCCAGGCACCAGGCGTGACCCAGCGCAAGAGCGTTCACGAACCAATGCAGACCGGTCTGAAGGCTATCGACGCCATGATCCCGATCGGCCGTGGCCAGCGTCAGCTGATCATTGGCGACCGCCAGACCGGTAAGACCGCCATCGCGGTTGACACCATCTTGAACCAGCGTGATAACTGGGCAACGGGCGACGAGACCAAGCAGGTTCGCTGCGTCTACGTGGCAATCGGCCAGAAGGCATCGACCATCGCTGCCGTACGCCAGACCCTCGAAGAGCAGGGTGCACTGGAATACACCACCATCGTGGCTTCCCCAGCATCTGACCCAGCAGGCTTCAAGTACTTGGCACCATACGCAGGCTCGGCTATCGGCCAGCACTGGATGTACGGTGGCAAGCACGTTCTGATCGTCTTTGATGATCTGTCCAAGCAGGCTGAAGCTTACCGCGCCGTGTCGCTGCTGCTGCGCCGTCCGCCAGGACGCGAAGCATACCCAGGTGACGTCTTCTACCTGCACTCCCGCCTGCTTGAGCGTTGCGCCAAGCTGTCGGACGAGCTCGGTGCAGGTTCGATGACTGGTCTTCCAATCATCGAGACCAAGGCAAACGACGTGGGCGCGTTCATCCCGACCAACGTTATCTCGATCACCGACGGCCAGATCTTCTTGCAGTCGGACCTGTTCAACGCCAACCAGCGTCCAGCTGTCGACGTGGGTATCTCGGTATCCCGCGTTGGTGGTTCGGCACAGGTCAAGGCCATGAAGAAGGTCTCCGGTACTTTGAAGCTTGAATTGGCTCAGTACCGCGACATGCAGGCATTCGCCATGTTCGCTTCGGATCTGGATGCCGCTTCCAAGCAGCAGCTGACCCGTGGTGCACGCCTGATGGAACTGCTCAAGCAGGGCCAGTACACCCCATACGCTGTTGAGGATCAGGTCGTTTCGATCTGGGCCGGCACCAACGGTTACCTGGACGATGTCCCGGTTGAGGACGTACGCCGCTTCGAAGCTGAGTTCATCGACTACCTGCGTCACCGCACCGACGTTCTGACCGTTATCGGCCAGACCGGCAAGCTGGAGAACGAGACCTTGGAAGCCATGAAGTCCGGCATCGCCGACTTCAAGGCAGGCTTCTTCGGTGCAGGCAGCGATCAGCTGGTTGCCGCTGGCCACGAAGAGCACGACGCTCTGAACGCCGAGTCCGTTGACCAGGAACAGATCGTCAAGCAGAAGCGCTGACACATTCCTTGCTGAGGGGGAGCGGCGCCGGTAACGGCGCCGCACCCCCGCAGTAGGAATAAGGAAAGGACACACATGGGAGCCCAGATTCGGGTCTACCGCCAGAAGATCGGATCGACCAAGTCGATGCGCAAGATCTTCAAGGCGATGGAACTGATCGCTGCATCCCGCATTGGCAAGGCACGTACGCGTGTCGCGGCATCACTGCCATACGCCAATGCGATTACCCGTGCAGTAACCGCCGTCTCGTCCCAGGCCGATGTTGAACACCCACTGACCACCGAGCCGGCGCAGGTACGCCGTGCCGCGGTCTTGGTGATGACTTCGGACCGAGGACTTGCCGGGTCCTACTCCGCCAGCGTTCTGAAGCAGGCAGAGCACCTCGTGGAACTCCTGCGTGAAGAAGGCAAAGAAGTTAAGACCTACTTGGTCGGCCGCAAGGCACAGGCTTACTTTGATTTCCGTTCACGCGAGTACGCAAGAGTGTGGACCGGGGAAACTGATTCCCCGCGTTTCGAAACCGCACACGAGCTGCGCGACGTCCTCCTAGAGGACTTCAACACCGATTTCGAAGAGGGTGGCGTCGAAGAAATTCACGTCGTTTACACCCAGTTCAAGTCGATGGTCACGCAGGAACCGACGGTCATCCGTCTGTTGCCGTTGGAGGTTGTCGAGGATGAATCCGAGACTCCAACCGACGAGCTGTTGCCACTGTACGAGTTTGAGCCATCGGCGGAAGAAGTGCTTGACGCGCTGCTTCCTCGGTACATCGAGTCTCGACTGTTCAACTGCCAGCTGCAGTCCGCAGCCTCCGAGCTTGCTGCACGCCAGCGGGCAATGAAGGCCGCAGGCGACAACGCAGGCGAACTGATCAAGAAGTACACACGATTGCTTAACAATGCCCGTCAGGCTGAAATCACCCAGGAGCTTTCGGAAATCATCGCCGGCGCCGACGCGCTGAACAGCTAATTTCCCAAGACTCCGACCAGACAAGAAGTGAGAAAGATGACTGCCCAACTCAACGAGCAGGTTACCGCAGGGGCCATCGGTCGCATCGCGCGCGTGACTGGCCCGGTCGTGGACGTCGAGTTCCCAGCCGATGCACTGCCTGCTATCTACAACGCACTGACCGCTGAGCTGACCCTCAACGGCGAAACCAAGACCGTTACCTTCGAAACCAGCCAGCACCTCGGTGAGGGCCTGGTTCGCGCGGTATCGCTGCAGGCCACCGACGGCCTGGTTCGCGGCACCTCTGTGAAGGACACCGGCGCTGCTATCTCCGTCCCAGTAGGCGACGGCGTCAAGGGCCACATCTTCAACGTATTGGGCGACGCCCTGGACGTTGACAACTCGGAGATCCAGGTCACCGAGCGCTGGCCAATCCACCGCCAGCCACCGAAGTTCTCCGAACTCGAAGGCTCGACCGAGATGCTGGAAACCGGCATCAAGTCGATCGACCTTCTCACCCCATACATCAAGGGTGGAAAGATCGGCCTGTTCGGCGGCGCTGGTGTTGGCAAGACCGTTCTGATCCAGGAAATGATCACCCGTGTGGCACGTAACTTCGGTGGTACTTCGGTATTCGCCGGTGTGGGCGAGCGCACCCGTGAAGGCAACGACCTCTGGGTCGAAATGGATGAGGCCAACGTTCTGAAGGACACCGCCTTGGTGTTCGGCCAGATGGATGAGCCACCAGGAACCCGTCTGCGCGTGGCACTGTCCGCACTGACCATGGCGGAATACTTCCGCGATGTCCAGAACCAGGACGTGCTGCTGTTCATCGACAACATCTTCCGCTTCACCCAGGCCGGTTCCGAGGTGTCGACCCTTCTGGGCCGCATGCCTTCCGCCGTGGGTTACCAGCCGAACTTGGCCGATGAAATGGGTCTGCTGCAGGAACGCATCACCTCGACGAAGGGCCGCTCGATTACCTCGATGCAGGCTGTTTACGTCCCGGCCGATGACTACACCGACCCGGCTCCAGCAGCAACCTTCGCGCACTTGGATGCAACCACCGAACTGTCGCGTGAAATCGCTTCCCGTGGTCTGTACCCAGCAATCGACCCGCTGACCTCGACCTCGCGAATCCTTGATCCGCAGTACATCGGCCAGGCTCACTACGATGTCGCCATCCGCGTGAAGGCGATCCTGCAGAAGAACAAGGAACTGCAGGACATCATCGCGATCCTCGGTATCGACGAACTGGGCGAAGAGGACAAGATCGTCGTTGCCCGCGCACGTCGCATCCAGCAGTTCCTGTCGCAGAACACCTACACCGCAAAGCAGTTCACCGGTGTCGAGGGTTCGACCGTTGCCATCAAGGACACCATCGAAGGCTTCAAGGCCATTTGCGATGGCGACCTGGACCACATTGCAGAGCAGGCGTTCTTCAACGTCGGTGGTCTTGATGACGTTGAGCGCCAGTGGGCTGAGATCCAGAAGGCCAGCAAGTAACCATGGCCGAACTTCAGGTCGAAATCGTCGCGGCCGACCACTTCGTGTGGTCGGGCGCTGCGAAGCTGGTCAAAGCTCGCTCGGTAGACGGCGAGATCGGAGTTCTGCCCGGTCACGTTCCGATGCTGTCGGTGCTTGCCGCTGGGGATCTGGAAATCGAACCGGTTTCCGAGTCCCGCTTCTCGGTTCAGGTCGACGGGGGATTCTTCTCCGTTGAATCGGACCGCGTGGTGATCGTTGCTGACAACGCTGTGCTTGGTACCGCAGCGTAGGCGATGAATTGTTTGAGATAACCGCACCAGTTCTAATCGCGCTGCTGATCCTGATCGGCATCGCCATGTTCTTTGGCGCCATGGCTGTGCGTCGCATTCAATTGCGGCGCACGCTGGGCACCTTTGATGCCTCCATCCAGACTCCCCAGGGGAAATGGATGATGGTCATTGGCCGTTATGGGCCGGGACATGTAGATCTGTTGCGGTTTTTCTCTGTTTCACCGGTGCCGCGTTTCCAGCTCTCGCGCAGAGGCCTGGATATCACCGGCACCCGTCGTGCCACCGACGATGAAGCCTCGCGGATTCCGCCAGGATTCATCGTGGTGATGCTGACCCGGAACGGGGAAGAACTGCTGCTGGCCATGGACTACCGTGACTACACCGGTTTTTCCGCCTGGCTTGAAGCCGGGCCGATTGCCGGAAGCTGGCAGATCTAGAATTGCATACGAAGAGCCGCCGTTACCTGCGTAACGGCGGCTCTTTGGCGCATCCAGGCAATCTTGCTCAGCGGTGCCGCGATTGAGCCCTCGGCGATTACTCTAGGCGCTAGCCGCATCAGGTAGTTGACTGTGTGCATGGAGAAGATATTGGTTCTTGGCGGCACCGGGTGGCTGGGCCGGGAAATCACCCGGCAACTGTTGGCCGCAGGCAAGGACGTGACCTGCCTGGCTAGGGGACACTCCGGCGATGCAGTGCCCGGCGCTAAAGCGATATATGCCGATAGAACGCAACCTGATGCTTATGCTGCCGTCCAGCATGTGCCTTGGGATGACGTCATTGAGCTGTCCTACCATCCACAGGTCGTGGCCGGAGCGCTGGATGCGCTGTCCGGGAACGCCAAGCACTGGATATTGATTTCATCGATCTCGGTCTACAGCAACCTCGAGCAGCCGGGTGAAGCCGAAGACGCCGAAGTTTATGATCCGGTCGATTTGAGCCACTACGGCCATGCGAAGGTCGCTGCGTTACGCGCCAGCACCCAGGCTCTGGCCAACCGGCTGCTCATCGCCCGGCCTGGCCTGATCGCCGGGCCGGGGGACGGAAGCGACCGCTTTTCTTACTGGGTCACGGCGATGGCCAGAGCCGGCAACGAGCGGATACTTATCCCGGATCCCGAGGCGCGGTACGTGCAGGTCATCGACGTCCGTGACATCGCTGCATGGATCGTTGAGGCGAGCTCCAGACGGCTGACTGGAACCTGCAACGTCGTGGGCACCGCATATCCGTTCGCCCAGTTCCTGCGCAGCGCGGCAAAAGCGGTCGGGTATTCCGGACAGATGGTGATTGCCGATGATGACTGGCTGGTGCAGCGGGGCGTCAGCTATTGGGCAGGACCTCGCTCCTTGCCGCTGTGGATTCCCATTGACGACATCGGCTCCCGGCAACGGAGCAACAAGAAGTACCGGGAAACAGGAGGCGGCGAACGAAGCCTGGACCGGCCACGGCGATCAGGATTGAGCAGGGCCGAAGAATGCGAGCTTCTGGCCGATTTGGACAGCGGTCGCTCGCTATAAGAGCAGAATTACAGGAATTCGCCCTTGCGGATGGTCTGAACCAGCTGCAGATCCTCGTCAAGCACCAGCGCGTCCGCGGCAAATCCGTAATGCAGGGAACCGACCTCGTCGGCTAAACCGATCAGTGATGCCGGCACGCTCGTGGCCGAGCTGACAGCCTGTACCAGCGGAACTCCCGCGGCCACTGCTTGCTGCAGGATCTGCAGGAGCGTGGACGTGCCACCGGCCAGGGAATTGTCGCTGGCCAAGCGCGCTTGGGCATCAATCACGTTGACCTGTTGAGGACCTAGCGAATATTCTCCGTCGGCAAGTCCTGTAGCAGCCATCGAGTCGCTCACCAGCAATACGTTGTCGGCACCGACCAGGCGGTAGACCATGCGAACGGTATCGGGGGACAGGTGCACTCCGTCGGAGATCAATTCCACGAACGCATTGCGGTTGGCGGCCTCCTCCAGACAGGCAGCCACCGGTCCGGGCTCGCGATGATGCAATGGCGGCATGCCGTTGAACAGGTGCGTGACGGTTGGACGCTCGGTAAAGCCATCCACGCCAGCGCTGCGCAGCTCTTCGCGTGCGTAACGCAGCGAGTCAGCGGTGACTTCCGCGGAAGCGTTGGTATGGCCAAGGGACGGGATGACGCCGTGGGAGACCAGCTGCTCGATGAGCTCCTCGCTGCCCTCCAGCTCCGGAGCATAGGTCATGGTGCGCAACTGGCCGCGGCTGGCCGCGACAAGCTCGGTGACGAAGTCAGGATCAGGGCTTTGCAGGAATCGGGGGTCCTGGGCGCCGCAGCGCGCCTCGGAGAGGAACGGGCCCTCGGCGTGGATGCCTGCGATGGCCCCGGACTCGGCGAATTCGGCAAGCAGTTCGGCCGCTTCGAGCATGGAACGAGGTTCGGCGGTGACCAATGAGGCAAGCAGCGTTGTCGTGCCCGAACGGTGGAGGAACTCCAGCGCATCGGTGATGCTGGAATGATCCGGTGCTGAGAAATCCGCACCCAGGGCACCATGGTTGTGCAAATCGACCAGGCCCGGAATGATGGTGGCTCCGGAGGCCAGCTCGCGCACTTCATAGTCGGCTGCGTCGGGGCGGGCGGCAAAGTCGTCTTTGTTGCCAGCGAAGATGATGCGATCACCATCGACGGCAAGTACGCCATCGGTGACCTTCAGTCCATCGGAAATCAGGGTGGCGAAAAGGGCGTAACGCGTCGATGTCATGTTCCCAGCTTAGAAGACAGAACGCTGTGCGTCATCGAACACGCGAAAATGACCTTCTTGAGCCGCGAGGCACTTGTTCTAATCGACTTGTCCGGGGTCAGCGGCTAGCTGGCGCAAGGTGTGAATCGCGCCGGGGGACTGGCCTGGATCCTGATGTGATGCGCGCACGTGGCTGGCAGCTTGGCGCCCCTCGGAGACATTGCCGAACGTCTGCTTCAGGGCCCGGTAGGCCTTGCGGAACATCCGGTAGAGCAAGAAGCCGATAGCTATGGCTGCGATGCCCAGCAGGGCGGCGAGCACCGGAAGAAGCACGGCGGCGAGAACGAGTATCAGCGCGCCGAAATCCTCGATCAGGCTTCGAACCCATTGGGTGATGGGTTCCGGCACCACATTGCTGGCCGCAGTCACTGATGACTTGCCCAGGCTCACGGAAAGCGCCGATCCGGCTCCGAGCAACCCGGTCAGCACCGCAACCTCAACGCTGGAATTGGCGCCGAGCCCCACGCCCACCAGGGCGCCGAAGACCGGGCGCAGCCATACCGAGACGGTTTCCATGGACACGTTGATGAATGGGATCTTGTCCAGGCCCGCCTCGCCGATGGAGAGCACCGCGCAGATCCCCAGAACCCAGGGATTGGTGATGGACTCGGGAATCTGATCGGCCGTGGACGCGAGCCACTGCGGAGCGGTGTCAGGAATCAGCAGTCCGGCAAGGCCCAGTGCAAGGACCGTGAAATAAGGGCGCAGGCCCGCGGCGGAACCGCTGCCAATGGCCATGAGCGAAGCTGTCAGCGGATCCAAGGTTCCTCCTGGGCGGGACTGCTGGTTCCGTTCGGCACCAGAGTTGCAGGTAATGGTGCTGAACAGATTAGCAGTGAAAAGCCCGAAGGTGGATGCTGGGGCTAGAAGAGGCGCCCGGCGGAGTCATCGACACCGCGCATCGCGTCATAATCCAAAGTGAGGCAGCGAATTCCGCGATCCTCGGCCAGGGTGCGGGCCTGCGGCTTGATCTGCTGCGCGGCAAAGATTCCGGTCACCGGCTTCAGCAGCGGATCGCGGTTGAGCAGATCGAGGTAGCGGGTCAGCTGTTCGACGCCATCGATGTCCCCGCGGCGCTTGAGCTCCACCGCGACTGTGGCACCCTCGGCATCGCGGGCCAGGATATCCACCGGGCCGATCGCGGTCATGTATTCGCGGCGAATCAGCTTGTGGCCGTCGCCGAGCAATTCGATCTGTTCGGCCAGCAGGCGCTGGAGGTCGGCTTCGACGCCGTCCTTGATCAGCCCCGGATCGGTCCCCAGGATATGAGCCGAGTCGTGTTCGAAGCTGTGGAAGTTGATCGTCAGCTTGTCATCGGTCTTGGCGCTGGCCACCGTCCAGGTGGAAATGGCGCCCAGTGCCGCGGCATCCTCGCCTGGAGTTCCCTCATGAAGGGTCAGCGGCGGGTTCATCCAGTTCAGGGGCTTGTAGCTGCCGCCGTCGGAGTGGATGAGGACCGAGCCATCGGCCTTGACCATCACCAGGCGGGTCGCCAACGGAAGGTGGGCTCGAAGACGGCCCTCGTAATCTACTGAACACTTTGCAACCACTAAACGCACCTCACACACTTTACTAGCTGGTTGCGTGATGCGCGGGGAGATACGGCATGATTAATGACATGCCACGTTCAAACCGTCCGCGCCGTTCGAAGAGTTCCCGCCCCGGCAAGGCGCGGAATCATGACGAAGAATCAGAATATGAAGCCGGTGCCGACGACTGGTTGCAGCGAGCGCGCTTCGGCGTGGTGCGGCTGCAGGATGCGCCCGATGGGCAGTGGCATGTGCGCAGGATCGCCCCGCTGAATGCCAATAAGGTCTACACCTGCCCTGGCTGCAATCGGCAGATCGGCGTTGGGGTAGGGCATGTTGTCGCGTGGCGGGCCGATCATTGGTCCGGCGATGACGCAGCCGCTTCGGCACGACGCCATTGGCACCCGCACTGCTGGGACACCCGTTCCTACCGCTATTAGCAGCGAGCTAGCGGCGGTCTTGGCGCGCAATGAACACTTCGCGCAGCAGGATCATGGCGCTGGCCGCGACCGGGATCGCCATCAAGGCGCCGGTGACTCCGGCCAGGGTGCCACCGGCGATCACCGAGATCACCGCAACAGCGCCGGGAACCGCCACCGCGCGGCGCATGATGCGCGGAGAAACGAAGTAGGCCTCGACCTGCAGGTAGCCGAAGTAGCAGATGGCGTAGATCAGGGCGGTCTGCCAGCCCAGGGACAAGGTCACCAAGGTGACCAGGATTCCGGCAATCACTCCGCCAACCAGCGGAATGAACGCCAGCAGCGCGACCAGGAGGGTCAGCAGCGCGGTGAACGGAACACCGAGAATGGTCATGAGCAGCAAGGCAACGAGCGAGTTCAAAATCGCCACGGTCGCCTGGCCCATCACGTAGTTGCCCACCGAACGGGTAATGCGTTCGGCTAGCTCAGCGACTCGCGCGCGCTTGGAGCGCGGTGCCAGGCGAATGGAGAATCCCATCATGCCGGGCAACGAAGCCAGGAAGTAGATGGCAAGGACCAAGACGATCAGCACACCGAACATCGACTGGGCCACGGTTTGGGAGACGCCCAAAACGCCGCCAAAGACATTGGTCACCGCACCGGAATCTCCGAAGAATCGATTCACTTCGGTGGTCACGCGCTCGGACAGGGCATATTGCTGATCAATTTCCAAGACCCATTCGCTGTTCAGGAAATCAGCCACGATGTCCGGCGCCCGGGTAATGAAGGTGGTGATCTGGTTGACCAGCGTAGGAATGATCAGCGCCATGAAGCCGCCAAAGACCGCCAACATGCCAACCATCGTGGCGACCACCGCCAGCGGCCGTGACAGTCCGCGGCGCATCAGGAACCGGACCACCGGATCCAAGCCCAGGGCAATGAACAACGCGATGGCAATCCAGGTCAGCAGCGAACCCACGTTGGTTAGGACGTAGTAGCCGCCCAGAGCCAGCCCGACACCGATGGTGGCCAAGAAGCCCATGGAAATGGGATGCAAGGCAGGGAAGGGGTCGAAGGTTTCTTCTGAATGGTGCTCTGGTTCCTCGCCGAGGGCTGCGGTGCGTGCTGGAGTGCTGAACAATTTGGCCACGCTGGCGCTCAGCCGCTGCGTCCACGAACCATGCTCGGCGAGCCTCGGGTTCTCGGCGGGAACCTGCGCGCCTGGGATGCTTTCCGGGGAATTCACAGGTTCAGAGGTGCCTGGATGAGCGGAGGAAGAGGGCGCGCTGGCACGGTCCTCGGGATCGTGAGGATCGTGGTGCTGCCGCTGTTGATCTGGCTCCATGGCACCGAGCATATCGCGGGTTTGTGTCGAAATTGTGTTTCAAGACATTGAATGAAAAGGCCAATGAGCCACTTCACAGCGCAAGAACGGAACCATGTTCGCGCCGAACTCGTTAGACTTGGGAATGAACTGCAGTAAGACGTAGGCGAATAGGTGAACTCGTGCGAAAAGTAATCTCCGTGATCGCGATGCTACTGGGGGCTGCGGCCCTCGTAGTTGGCATCGGACAGAAGACCTTTTGGGCCCCGCCCGAAACGGTCACCGCTTCGATGCCGCAACTGGACGGCGAGGCGCCGCTGACATTGATCGAGTCCTCGGTCAATGATCCCAAGCTCGACCCGGTAGAACTGGTCATCAAGGGCAAGGGTGAATTCACCGCGTCCCTGGGCCGCAGCTATGACGTTGATGCTTGGGTCGGCAAGGCAGCCCACGTATCGGTCACCGGTATTGATACCGAAAACCACAAGATGCTTGCCGAACTGGACAAGGGCGAGGCACAGGTGCCCAACCCAGCCGGCGACGACATCTTCTTCGATTCGCAAAGCGCCGATGGCACCATGACCTACCGCTGGACCGCTCCGGATTCCGGCGACTGGTCGCTGCTGCTGGCTGCCGGTGGAAAGGATGCCGCTCCAGTGGATATCTCCGTCACCTACGCCAATGATGACGCCATGCCATTTGCCCTGCCGCTGATCATTGCCGGCGCGCTGCTGCTGGTCTTCGGCCTGGCTCTGCTGGTGATGCGTCCTGGCAAGCCGAAGAATGGTGCCAATACCCAGCACTCGGTTGCCGCGGCAGCTGTCGTCGCACTGGCCCTGTCAGGTGTCAACCTGCCAATGCAGCCACAGGACGATGCCAGCGCTTCGCCTTCGGAATCCGCAGCTAAATCCGATGAGGCCAGCCAGAGCCCTTCCTCCTCGGCGCCTGCCGAAGAGTCCGGTTCCGCTTCGGCTTCTGCTTCGGAAAGCGAAAAGGAACCGACCGCGTTCCCTGTGCTCACCGAGGAGCAGCTGAAGAATGTCCTGGCTGACGTTCAAAAGCAGGTCGGCAACGCCGATGAGAAGAGCGACGTCAAGGCCTTGGACGCTCGCGCAGCTGGTGCCTTCAAGTACCTGCGCGGCAAGCGCTACGACATGCTCAAGGACGAGTTCAAGGTGGACAAGCCTCTGGCCTTGAATACCCAGGTTTTGCGTTCGGCCGCTGTGCCCAACACCAGCGAAGCCAAGTTCCCTCGCGTGATTTCCGTGGTCACCGCCAAGGACAACGACGCGAACACCCTGCCGCAGGCAATCACCTTGGTGCAGAAGAGCGCACGCGATAACTACAAGGTTGTTTTCGCTGGCCAGATGCTACCGAATTCCTCCTTCCCGGGCATCGCCGTGGGGGACCCAGCAACCAAGCAGCTGGATGCCAATGCCAAGGATCTGCAGATGACCCCGGAGAAGGCTCTGGAAGCCCTGGGTGACGTGCTGACCAACAAGGACTCGAAGCAGAAGGACAAGTTCGCTGAGTCCGAGTTCATCAAGGCCATCCACGCCGCGCAGAAGTCCGAGTCCGACAACGCCGATGAAGCCAAGGTGAGCTACAAGCGCACCGTGACCAAGGGTGATACCTACGTCGTATCCACCCCTGATGGCGGCGCCATCGTCGCCGGCAAGCTGGATAACAAAGCCCTGTTCGAGCGCACCGAAAACGCTGATCCGCTCAAGAGCAGCGATAAGCTGACCGAGCAGCTGCTGGGCTCCAGCTCTTCGAATGGCAATGTGGAAAGCACCTACGCTGAGCCAGTGATGTTCTACATCCCTGCTGATGGATCCGAAGACAAGATCCAGTTGATCTCCGCTGACCAAGTCCTGCTCGACGTGAAGGAAGTTGACTAGTACCTATGAGCGAAGAAAACATCCCATCAACCCGTGGCGCGGTAGACCTGTCGGCGTTGGCTAACCAGAACCCGCAGGCCACCGACACCACCGCTTCGGCTGCTGCCAGCTGGACCACCGGATTGGATGAGGCGGCCTTCCAGCAGTTCGTGGGCCTCTCCCAGAGTGTTCCTGCCATCGTGTCCCTGGGCTCGCCCCGGGTGCAGGTGTCAGCAGATCTTGATGCGGTGTTGCGCAAGCTGGTTGACGCCAAGGGTGGCAAGTTCGTTCTCGGTTTGGTGGATGCGGAAACCTATCCTCAAATCGCCCAGGCCTTCCAAGCCCAGCAGATTCCGATGGTTGTCGCCCTGATCAAGGGCCAGCCGGTGCCGTTGTTCCAGGGGCCGGCTGCCGAGGACCAGATCGTTCAGCTCTTCGGCCAGCTGGAACAGCTTGCCGTGCAGCAGGGGCTGTCCGGAACCGTGCCGCCATTCAGCGGGACTGCCACGGCCACCGAGCCTGAGCTGCCTCCGCTGCACCAGAAGGCCGTGGATGCCATCGATGCGGGGGACTACGCTGCCGCTGAGGCAGCCTACCTTGAAGCGCTCAATGAGAAGCCGAATGATCATGAGGCCCAGGTTGGCGTGTACCAGGTGCGCCTGCTCTCGCGCACGCAGAACCTTGAGCTGAACAAGTCTCGCGAGCTGGCCGCGCAGAATCCGGAGGACATTGCCGCGCAGCTGGATGTCGCCGATCTTGATGTGATCGGCGGCCACGTCGAGGACGCATTTGCCCGTCTGGTGTCGTTGATTTCGAAGCTGGCAGACGATGATCGTGAACGCGTTCGCCGTCGCCTCATCGAGCTCTATGCGGTGGTGGGCAACAGCGATCCTCGCGTCGCTGCCTCCCGCCAGAAGCTGGCGCGCGTGCTCTTCTGATTGCCACAGCTTCACCCAGCCTCGGCCGACAAGTGATCTTGTCGGCCGAGGCTTTTTTACACTCAGGTTTAATTCCAAAGGATGATGCCTATTGACTAGGGCTTTTGTTAGCCTGAAAGCATGAATCAGATCGCACTGGATATTCGCGGCCTCGCCAAGCAATTTGGCCCCAAGCTCGCAGTGGACAACGTCAGCCTGCAGGTGCCTGCCGGCTCCTTCTATGGCCTCGTTGGCCCCAACGGGGCCGGCAAAACAACCATGCTGTCCATGGCCACCGGACTGTTGCGGCCGGATGCCGGCCAGGCTCTGGTCAACGGCGTGGATATCTGGACGGACCCGCAGTCGGCCAAGGCGACCCTGGGCGTGCTGGCTGATGGCGTGCGCCAGTTTGACCGCCTGACCGGCCGCCAGCTGGTCACCTACTCGGGTCTTTTGCGGGGCATGGACCGCGCTGAAGTGGCCGAACGAACCGAAGATCTCTTGCGCGTCATGGATCTGAGCGGTGACGGCGACAAGCTGGTGGTGGACTATTCGGCCGGCATGACAAAGAAGATCACACTGGCTACTGCGATGATCCACTCGCCCAAGCTGCTGGTGCTCGACGAGCCTTTTGAGGCCGTTGACCCTGTATCCGCGGCGAATATCCGCGATATCCTCAACGACTACGTCGAATTCGGCGGCACGGTCATCGTCTCCTCGCACGTGATGGATCTCGTCCAACGCATGTGCTCGCACGTGGCCGTTATTGCCGGCGGCGTGCTCAAGGCGCAGGGCTCGGTAGAGCAGGTGCGCGGCGGCATGAGCCTGGAAGACCGGTTCGTGGATCTGGTCGGCGGACGAGCGAACAACGAGGGGCTGTCATGGTTGCGCACATCCTCAAACTGAAACTCCTGCTGCTGGCCAATGGCTTCAAGCGGTCGGTAGGCCAGCTGATCGGTGTCATCATCGGCGCGGTGTACGCCTTAGGGATGATCGTGATGCTCACGATCGCCGCCTGGTTCATGGCTTCCGAGACCGCGATCGACGCCGAGCTGAGCATCATCGTCGGTTCGCTGGTGGTCCTAGGCTGGGCGGTGATTCCACCGCTGCTCACCGGTGTTGATCTGACACTGGAGCCATCGCGATTTGTGCACTTCGGCATCCCGCAGAAGGTCCTGGGCCCGGCGCTGGTGCTCTCGGGGTTCATTTCGGTGCCAGCGATCCTGAGCATAATCGGGCTGATCGGCGGATCACTGATTTGGCGGCATGAACCGCTGGCCATGCCGGTGGCGGTGCTGGCCGCTATCGCCACTGCGGTGATGGCTGTTCTGGTGTGCCAGTATCTGACGATCATGGCCACCGCTCTGCGGGCCAAACGCCGTTTCCGCGAGCTGACCTTTGCGGTGCTGTTCCTGCTGCTGATTTGCCTGGGCCCGATCATCTCATCGATCGCCTCGGCCGCGAATAGCCTGCTGGATTTGATCGGCCCGATCTCCAACGTCCTGGCCTATACGCCGCTGGGTGCAGCGGCAGCCCTGCCCGGCGCGCTGGCCTACGGGAACTACCTGCAATTTTCCATCTGCCTGGTGCTCACCGTGGTCTACCTCGGTGGCCTGTACTGGCTGGTCACCCGGGCGACGGCACAAGCCACCGTGACTCCGCCGCCCGAACAGCGCGCAGCCAAGCAGAGCGGATTGGGCTTCTTCAAGTACGCTCCGGCGACTCCCGCAGGGGCGGTCGGCGCCCGCGCATTGACCTATTGGTTCAAGGATCCGCGCTATGCCATTGGCGTTCTGATGGTTCCGGTCCTGCCATTGATCTTCTGGTTCACCGGCAGCCAGTCGGGCAACTACACCATGATGTACCTGCTCGGCCCGATGATCGGCATCCTGCTCGGCTTCTCCATCTCCGCAGATATCTCCTATGACAACACCGCCTTTGCCCTGCATGTGCTCACCGGTGTGTCCGGACGTGCCGACCGCGCTGGACGAGCGATGGCCTGCTTTGCGCTATCGATCATCCCGGTGCTGGCCGCCGCGATCCTGCCGGGTGCCATTGCCGGGCAAGCGTGGAGAATCCCGGGGGATCTGGGGTTCTCGCTGGCCGCGCTGCTGATTGCCTTGGGTGTCGCTTCGGTGGCCTCGGCACGCTACACCTATGCGGTGCCGCTGCCCGGGGATAACCCGATGAAGACTCCGCCCGGTAATGGGCTGCGCGTGGCCGCGACCCAGTTGGCGACTATCGGCGTCATGGCGCTTTTGCTGCTTCCGGTGATGATCCCTTACCTCATGGGCTGGTTCCAGGAATCGCGCGGCCTCGGGTTCTTGACCTTGGGTATCGGGCTGGCGCTCGGCATCGGACTGCTCATCGGCGGCATTGCCTTGGGCGGCAAGTGGTATGAAAAGCGGGCCCCGGAATTGATGCAAGCCGTGATGCTCAACAAGTAGCAAGCATTCATCGCGAGACGACACGGAGCCAAGTGCCGGTGTGGAAATCCAGCACTTGGCTCCGTGTAGTTTTTGATGTTAAAACTCCGTGAATAATGCTGGGGGATTCGCGCTAAAAGCGCGCAGGTGATGGCGGTATGTCAGGGTTTTATCGGCCTGGATGTGGACAAGCTCCCACCCAGATCAGACCCACACAGCAGGTAAAACGTATTAGACTTGAAGGCATGGTGGAACAGTCTGAAGAAACCCGTGGTGGCACTGCGACGATCGAACGTACCGAGACAACTCAGAGTGTCGAGGCCGGCGATCACGAGCGTTTTGCCCACTACGTGCAGAAGGAAAAGATCATGGAGTCGGCGCTGTCCGGCGAACCAGTGATCGCTTTGTGCGGCAAGGTCTGGACCCCGGGCCGAGACCCGAAGAAGTTCCCGGTATGCCCTGAGTGCAAGGAAGTTTACGACTCCTTGATGGGGTAGTGCCCGAGATACACCAGCACTACTTCACACACTGCACGCGGCCGGGAAAAGGTATATGACCGAGACACTCTTTGATTTTGGCGACAAGCTTCCACTGGAAGACAAGCTCCCCGTAGCGTATCCGGAACGAGCGGCCTGGGGAACCGGGCCCAAGCTTCGTGCCTGGCAGGCAGAGGCCTTGGCCCAGTACTTCGAGACCGAGCCCAAGGACTTCATGGCCGTGGCAACTCCCGGCGCAGGTAAAACGACGTTCGCGCTGCGCCTGGCCAAGGTGCTCATCGATTCCGGCAAGATCAATCGCATGATCGTTGTCGCCCCCACCGACCACTTGAAAAAGCAGTGGGCCGATTCGGCGGCACGCGTGGGCATTGCCCTGGACCCGAATTACAAGAACTCCGATGGCCGCCACGGCTCGCACTATATGGGCGTCGCGGTGACCTATGCGCAGGTGGCGCTGAAGCCAGCGGTGCATCGCGCCAAAACGGAGAATGCCCGCACCCTGGTGATCATGGACGAGGTGCACCACGCTGGTGACGCCCTGTCCTGGGGCGACGGCATCCGCGAAGCCTTTGAACCGGCAACCCGCCGCCTGGCGCTGACCGGTACGCCGTTCCGTTCCGATGCCGCCCCGATTCCCTTCGTGCAGTATGTCGACGAGGGCGACGGCATCCGCCGCTCCAAGGCCGACTACACCTACGGCTACGGCAATGCGCTGGCCGACCATGTGGTCCGCCCGGTGCTGTTCATGGCTTATTCCGGCAATATGCGCTGGCGCACTGCGGCCGGCGAGGAAATGGAAGCCAACCTCGGCGAAGGCTTCACCAAAGACGTCACCGCCCACGCCTGGCGCACCGCCTTGGACCCGCACGGCGACTGGATTCCCTCGGTGCTTCGCGCTGCCGATCGCCGCCTGTCCGAGGTGCGTCGTACCGTCAAGGACGCCGGCGGCCTGATCATCGCCACCGACCATGAAGATGCCCGCGGTTATGCCAGCCAGCTGGAGGCGATCTGCGGCGAAAAGGTCACCACCATCCTTTCCGATGATCCCAAGGCCTCACAGAAGATCGATGACTTCGCTGCCTCGGATGCCCGCTGGATGGTCGCAGTGCGCATGGTGTCCGAGGGCGTTGACGTTCCACGCCTCTGCGTTGGCGTCTACGCCACCAGCACCTCGACCCCGTTGTTCTTCGCCCAGGCGGTGGGACGCTTCGTGCGTAGCCGCAAACGCGGGGAAGTAGCCAGCGTCTTCCTGCCTTCGGTGCCGATCCTGATGGCCCTGGCCAACGAGATGGAAGTCGAACGCGACCACGCCTTGGACAAGGAAGGCAACAAGGACGAGGACGGCCTTGACGATTCCTTGCTGGAAGAAGCCAACAAGGAAGACAAGGCCAGCGATGAGCTGGTGCGCAACAAATTCGAGGCGCTCAATTCCCAAGCCTCCTTTGACCGCGTGCTTTTTGACGGCGGCGAGTTCGGTACCGGCGCCGACATCGGCAGCGACGAGGAACTGGGGTTCCTTGGAATCCCGGGCTTGCTGGACACCGATCAGGTCTCCGAGCTGCTGCGCAAGCAGCAGAGCAAGCAGATCAACAAGGGCGGTACCAAACCCGAACCGGTCTCCGATCATCGGCGGATGATGGATCTGCGTACCAAGCTATCCAAAAACGTCTCGGCGTGGGCAGCTCGCACTGGGATGCCGCACGGACAGGTTCACAACAAGCTGCGCAGCGTCTGTGGCGGTCCGGCGGTGCCGCAGGCTACCGCCGATCAGCTGCAGGCACGCATCGACAAGCTGCAGGATTGGTTCGTCGGACGCAAGTAGCCCGGTCCGTGGCCGGGACACTGGCCTATGACCGCTAAGCCCGGTCGTAGGTCAGCACCCTGATGCCAGAGTCCAGCATGACCTGATCCACCGGACGGAACATCTGGACGTTGAAGGGCCCGTCGAACAGCGGGATGCCTGAACCGATGATCGATGGGTTCTGCTTGAGGACCAATCGGTCGATTTCCGGCAGCAAGCTGTGGGCGAGCTTCCCTCCTCCCACCAGCCATAGATCTTTTCCAGCCTCCGCCTTGAGCTGTCGAACCCGATCCAGGGCATCGCCGCGGACGATTTCAACTGCGGGATCCTGGCTGGCCAGCGTGGTTGAGAAAACCAGATGGCGCAGGTGCGGATAAGCGTCTGTGGTGCCCGCAGCCAGTCCGACTTCGTAGGATGACCGTCCTTCCAAGGCGGTGTCGAAGACGGTCCCGGGACCAGAAATCCCCATGGCATCGCGCGCCGGGCCTGGCAGGGTTTCCGGGTAGTTCCCGACCATGAATTCGATCAGATCCGCGCCAAGCGGGAAGAACTCTGCTCCACTGGGATCCCCGCCCTCGGGAGAGGCGATGTAGCCGTCCAATGTGGTCGCTACGTAGTACACGAGTTTTCGCATGCTGATCCGTCCCTTGAGGCTCACTGTGTGTCCCCAGCATGCCCGGGGACTTGCCGGCCGGTCAAGAGCCCGTGGTCGCAGTACCTTGTCGGCAGCTAGCCTAGGCTGAGCACCGTGACCCCGGCAGTCCGCAGTTCCTCATGGACGGCCGGCAGGTTCCGTGGTGACACCGCCGCGGTCAAAGGGGAGATGACGGTGGCCTCAAAGCCCTCGGCCACCGCATCCAAGGCTGTGGCACGGACGCAGTGATCGGCTGCCAGCCCCACGATGTCCACGGTGGTGATTCCCGCCTCGCGCAGCCACGGAGCCAATAGCGTGCCGCTTTCATCCGCCAGCGGTGCATCGGCGACGAGTTCTCGTGCTTCGAATCCCGAATAGGCCGCGGCGAATCGCCCCTTGGCAAAATGGGCGTCGATCGCGGTGTCCTGGATTAATGGATGCAGAGCCGCGCCCTGGGTGCCGGCAACGCAGTGCACCGGCCAGGAATCGACAAAGTCCGGCGACTGCGAAAAATGGGCTCCCGGCTCGATATGCCAATCTTGGGTGGTGATGACCGCGGCATAGCTCTCCCGGCGTTCGGCCACATCACTGGCGATGGCAGCGGCCACGGCATTGCCGCCCGCTACAGCCAAGGCTCCGCCTTCGCAAAAGTCAGGTTGCAGATCAATGATCAGCAGGGCTCGGGTCATGGCTTGCTCCTTGATGCGGACCGTCGATTCCAACTGTGAAGATGCTACGGCCCGCAACTGAGATTTTCGTGTGTTTTCAGTCCTGGATCATGATGGTCGGGATCACTGGCTCGCCACGCTGCAGCTTGCGGGCCACGCCCGGCAATTCCTGGATGGAGGCCCGATGGCGTTCGGTGGCCTTCTTGACTCCCGAAGCCCCGGTGTAGGACATATCGATCTCGCCGTTGACTACCAGTGGCACGACGAGCTCGCGTTCCGGTCCACCGGTGGTGTGGGAGGTGGTCGAAACGACTTCGGCCACCGCGCGGTCGCGGTCATTAAGCTGGCGGACAGCGTGCTTGCGCCCGCCGACGCTGGCCTTGTTAGCCGCCGCCTTGGCTACCGGAATCCAGGTGCCGGCATCGTCCTGGCGGGCCACGAGCTTGTAGACCATCGAGGCGGTCGGATGCCCCGAACCGGTCACCAGGGCGGTGCCTACGCCATAGGAATCCACCGGCGCGCTGGCCAGGGCCGCGATGGCGTATTCGTCCAAGTCCGAGGTGACGGTGATCTTGGTGTTCCAGTTCCCGAGATCATCGAGCAGCTGGCGGACCCAGCCGGCCTGCTGAACCAGGTCGCCGGAATCCAGGCGAACGCCGCCCAGCTCGGGACCGGCGACCTCGACCGCGGTGCGCACGCCGTTCTCCACGTCGTAGGTGTCCACCAGCAAAATGGTGTCCTTGCCCAGCGACGCGACCTGCGCCTCGAAGGCGGCGCGTTCTGAATCGTGCAGCAGGGTGAAGGAGTGGGCGGAGGTGCCCACGGTCTTCAGGCCATAGCGCGCTCCGGCCTCCAAATTCGAGGTCGAGGTGAAGCCGGCGATCATTGCCGCACGCGCGGCGGCGACGGCGGACTCTTCATGGGTGCGGCGCGAACCCATTTCGATGCAGGGGCGCTCGCCGGCCGAAGCGATCATGCGCGAGGCGGCCGAAGCGATAGCCGAGTCATGGTTCATGATCGAGAGCAGGTAGGTCTCGATCACGCAGGCTTCGGCGAAGGTGGATTCCACGGTCAGCAGCGGCGAGTTTGGGAAGTACAGCTCGCCTTCGGCATAGCCGGAGATATTGCCGCTGAAACGGTAGTTCTCCAGGTACTTGATGGTCGCGGCGTTGACAACCTTGTTATCCGACAGGTAGCGCAGCTGCTCATCGTCGAAGTGGAAGTCGGCCAAGCCTTCCAGGAGGCGGCCGGTGCCACCGACTACGCCGTAGCGTCGACCCTCTGGCAAGCGCCGTGCGAAAGCTTCGAACACGGATGGGCGGTGGGCCGCACCTGACTCGAGAGCCGCCTGTAGCATGGTCAACTCGTAGTGGTCGGTGAAGAGGCTGGTGCGCATGGGACGCTCCTGGGGATCGAAAAAAGTATCAGTGGTGGTCTTGGAAGTTCTAATAGACCGGTTTTACTGTATAACGCCTCACGCTGAAGATGATATTTACCGTGTCCTGCGTGGCGTTCAGGATCCGCGCGTAAAATAGAGATCATGACCGCAATGCCCGATGTACTTCCCGAAATCGAAACCGCCGCCACCAACGAAAAGCCATGGCGCTTGATCGTGTGGAACGACCCGGTGAACTTGATGAGCTACGTGGCTTATGTATTCCGCTCATACTTCGGTTTCACTGCGGAGAAGGCTGAACAGCTCATGCTGCAGGTGCATCACGATGGCTTTTGCGCCGTGCGCAGCGGCAGCCGCGAAGCGATTGAATCGGATGTGCAGGCCATGCACGGATTCGGGCTCAATGCGACCATGACCCAGGAGGCCTAAGCGTGGCGAAGGCCTTTAAATACGGTGCCCACGGCATTACCGGCACCTTGCACTCGGCTGAGCGCAAATTGCTTCGAGAGCTCTTCGGCGATGTGATCACCATGCTGGAGGAACGCGCCGAGGTGCATCAGCTGCCAGAAGACATCGATCCCTTGTACGCATTGACCGGGATGCGGCCTGAGTCGATGGATCTGCCGCCGGTTTCGGACCCGGCCTTGGCCAAGCTGCTGCCCGATGCCAGCGATGACCCGGTGGTGGCTGCTGAGCACCGCAGGCTGACCGAAGCCGATCTGATTGCGCAGAAGACCGGTCGCTTGCGCGAAGCGCAGTTCCTGCTGGAAACCGACAAGATTGTCTTGGAAAAAGAGAATGCGCAACGCTTTGCGCAGGCGCTGAATGATGTGCGGCTCGTCTTGGCGGAGCGTTTGGAAATCCGTGACGAGCAAGATGCCGCGCGAGTTTCCGAAGTGCTCGATGCCGCCGAGGTTGAAACTCCGGAAGAGTACCTGGCCTTGGTGTACAACTTGGTTTCATGGGTGCAGGATACGTTGATGAGTGCACTGATGGATGCGGAGTTTTAGTCGATGAATTCTTATTTTGCCACCGGACAAGTTTCAGCTCCTGACTCCGATACGCCCATCGGCATTTTCGACTCCGGGGTTGGGGGACTGACTGTCGCCCGGGCGATTATCGACCAGCTGCCGGGCGAATCCCTGATCTATGTGGGGGACACGGCTAATTCTCCGTACGGCCCATTGCCTATTGCCCAGGTGCGAGCCAACGCCTTGGGCGTCATGGATGAGCTGGTGGATGCCGGCGTGAAGCTGCTGGTGATCGCGTGCAATTCGGCGTCGGCCGCGGTTCTGCGTGATGCTCGCGAACGATACACCGCACGCTACGGAATCCCAGTCGTCGAGGTCATCCAGCCTGCGGTGCGCCGCGCTGTGGCTGGTTCCAAGAACGGCAAGATCGGCATCATCGGCACGCAGGCCACCGTAGGTTCACGCGCCTATGAGGACGCCTTTGCCGCCGCGCCCAATCTGCAAGTGACTTCCGTGGCCTGCCCGCGTTTTGTGGAGTTCGTGGAATCCGGGATTACCGCGGGACCGGAACTTCTGCAGATCGCGCAGGAGTACTTGGCGCCGTTGCAGGAAGCCGGCGTCGACACCCTGATTTTGGGCTGCACGCACTACCCGTTGCTCACCGGTGTGATCTCCTATGTGATGGGTGATGGCGTCACATTGGTTTCCAGCGCGGAAGAAACCGCCAAGGATGTTTTCCGCGCTTTGACGCGCCATTCGCTGGTTCGCGAAGACGGTGTCGCGGCGCGTCATGAGTTCCTTGCCACAGGTAACGCTGATAGTTTTGGTGTACTGGCTCGCCGTTTCCTCGGTCCCGAGGTCTTGCAGGTGCGCCACGTGGACCATGTGGCCGCCCACTACCCGACCGGTGCCATCGCGCGGATTACCCCGCAAATGATCGCCGCGTCGAAAGCGAGAAACGAATGAAGCTGACCATCATTGGATGCACCGGGTCGTTCCCGGGACCGGGATCTCCCGCGTCCTGCTACCTGGTGTCGGCCTTTGATGGCACCCGCGACTGGAAGATCCTGCTTGATTTGGGCTCCGGCGCGTTGGGCGTGCTTCAGCGCTACACCGATATCAAGGATATCGACGGGATCATGATTTCCCATCTGCACCCGGACCACTGCATGGACCTGTGCGGAATGCACGTGGCAATCCGCTGGGATCCCAATGGCTGGGGCCGTGACCGCATGCTCGTGCATGGACCGGAAGCCACCGCGGATCGAATCGAAACAGCTTATTCCCTGCCTGATGGCGACACCATGGCCAAGGATTACGACTTCCAGGTGTGGACGCCGAACAAGCCGGTGAACATCGGCCCGTTCACCATCACTCCCTATCCGGTGCGGCATCCGATCGACGAAGCGTATGCCTTGCGCGTGGAAGCCAGCGAACCTGGCCCAGACGGCGAGTTGCTGACCAGTGTGCTGACCTACTCGGGGGACACCGATTCCTGCGATGGTTTGGTGGAAGCCGCCAAAGATGCAGATATGTTCCTCTGCGAAGCCGCTTTTGAAGAAGGCCGCGACGACCATATCGATGGCGTGCACCTGACCGGAAAGCGCGCTGGCGAAATGGCCACGGCGGCCGGCGTCGAACGCATGCTGCTCACGCACATCCCGGTGTGGACCGACATCAACAAGGTTGTCGAGGAAGCCAAGGAAACCTATACGGGCGGCATCGCTGTCGCTGTTTCCGGCGTGACCTATGGCGTGTACTCGGGAAGCTTGAAAGAGGACAAGGATCCGGATCGCTTCAAGGGCGAGAAGGGTACCGATTATCTCAAGACCCGCACCGGAACCCTGCCGACGATTTCCTATGAGAAGACCCGCAAGTTCCCGCTGCTCAAGCGCAAGAAGTAGCCGAGTTTCCGCTGAAAAGCACCGCCGCAACGCCATGAAGCGTTCGGCGGTGCTTCGCTGTTTTCCGGGCTTACCAGAGCCGCGAGCAGCAAGCCGGCATCGCGCGGCCGGGCCGTTGCTGCGTGCAGATTGTCCCGCGCATCTGAACGCTGCCGGTCGGGGAGGTGCATTTCACCGTAACGCTATGGCGATCTCGCGAGAATCAGGGCCCCGGCGTGGTTAGGATGGAAGCATGACTTTACGCGCTGACGGCCGAGGAGCCGCGCAACTTCGAGACATCACCATCACCCGCGGCTGGTCCGCACAGGCCGAAGGGTCTGCCCTGATTGAATTCGGGAACACCCGAGTGCTGTGCACCGCCTCCTTTACCGAGGGCGTGCCACGCTGGCTGAAGGGGCAGGGGACCGGATGGGTCACCGCCGAATACGCCATGCTGCCACGAGCCACCAACACTCGAAACTCCCGCGAGTCGGTCAAGGGCAAGCTCTCGGGCCGCACCCACGAAATCTCGCGTCTGATCGGCCGCTCCCTGCGCGCCGTGGTCGACACCAAGGCACTGGGTGAAAACACCATCGTGCTGGACTGCGACGTGTTGCAGGCTGACGGCGGCACCCGCACCGCCGCCATCACCGGTGCCTACGTGGCGCTGGCCGAGGCCATTGCCTGGGCCCGCTCCCAGGGCATCGTGAAGGAGAACGTCAAGGTGCTCACCGATTCGGTGGCAGCTATCTCTGTCGGCATCATCGATGGCACTCCGATGCTGGACCTGCCCTATGAAGAAGACGTCCGCGCAGAGACCGACATGAACGTCGTGGTCACTGGTTCCGGCGACTTCGTCGAGGTCCAGGGCACCGCCGAGGGCGTGCCATTCAAGCGTGCCGAGCTCGACTCGCTGCTTGACCTCGCCCTGGGCGGGACCAACGAGCTGGCACAGATCCAGCGCGAGACCCTGAAGAACACCAAATGAGCCAGCCAGTTCTCGTTCTCGCTTCGCATAACCAGGGCAAATTGCGTGAACTGCGCGAACTATTGCGCGGGCAGGTGCCAGGACTGGACGTTGACACCCAGGTGATCGACGCAGCGACTGCTGGAGCAACCGACCCGGTTGAAGACCAGGTGACTTTCCAGGGCAATGCGCTGAAAAAAGCCCGCGAGATCGCAGCATCGACGGGCTTGATCGCGCTCGCCGACGACTCCGGCCTGAGCGTTGACGTGCTTGGCGGCGCACCGGGGATCTTCTCGGCGCGCTGGTCCGGTGTCCACGGCAACGATGAGGCGAATATGGACCTGCTGCTGGCGCAGCTGGGCGATATCGCCGCTGAGCACCGTGGCGCGCAGTTCGTTTGCGCAGCAGCGTTGGCAACACCAGAAGGCGACGAATTCGTTGAGCTGGGGAAGGTCGAAGGGCAACTGCGCACCGAACGCGCTGGCGAGCATGGCTTCGGCTATGATCCGATCTTTGAACCAGCCGGCGCCGGCAAGTCGATGGCGCAGCACACTCCCGAGGAGAAGAACGCGATCTCGCATCGTGCTCGGGCCTTTGCCGCGCTGCTTCCCACGATTGTGGAAACCGTCAGCAAGGCCTTGAACAGCAACTGATTATCGCAGCAACAAACGCCAGCCAGCATTGCCCATACGGCAATGTTGGCTGGCGTTTGTCATGTCCGGATCAGGGTCCCGAATTCTCGATGATCACGAGCTGGACGTTGGGGATGCGCTCGGGCTAGCGTCATCTTCCTCGGTCTTCGGAGCCGTTGATGGCTGCTGCGTGTTTGGCGTGGAAGACTGCACGGAATCCGAGGTGAAGTGCGAGCGGATCGTATCCGCTTCGCTACTGACAGTCTCGGCATCAATCAGGTCGCTGGCTTCGTTATTCAACAACGTGGTCCACTTGTTGAGGATTTCTTCGGCCGTGCCAGACTCGTAAAGCTTGTCAGCCAATTCAGTCTTGGCAGCTTCATATTGGGCCTTGAAATCTTCGTCAGCCAGGAATCGAGTCACCAGCGGATTGGACTTTCCACCCATGGACTTTCCGCCGTTCTGGCCACCTGCAGGCTTGTCCTTGCTTTCTGTTGTGTTGGTGTCATTGGAGGAATTCTGGTCCGGGGGAGTCATGTTCCCGCCGGGCGCGCCGCCCTGGCCATCCATGGCTGGCGGTTGGCCGCCTCCGCGACCTGTGAAGGACAGGCCATCTGGCATCTGGCCGTTGGCCAAATCCTTGAGGACATCAATGAGTTTGGTGCCGTCCTGCAGGGTCATCTGTTCTGGAAGCTCCATGCCATCAGGAACGGTTCCAGCCTCGATCTGCTTCTTGGCATCGGCCAGCTTGAGGCCGTCGGGCAGCATGCTGGTGAGCAGCGAGTCGGAGTCCATCTTGCCGGGGCCTTCGCCATTGCCGCCTCCCATTGCTCCGCCGCCGCCCATTCCGCCAGGACCAGAACCGAAGGAGAGGTTCTGATCCCAAGCCACAACGGTCATCTTCTTGGTTTCGCTGTCGTACCGCAGGAAGGAATTGTTGCCTGGTCCATCGATGTCATCGGTATTCGACACGAGATCCTGCATGGCCAAGTAGGTAGCAAATTGGTCGGTGTCGAGATAATCGGAGAGCTTGCTCGAGAAATCTTCATCGGAAGAGTTGTTCACGAAATCCAGGAATGTGGCAATGGGAGTCAGATCATCGGCTCCGGACTCGACCTCGAAAGCGGATTCGTAGTCGCTCGCAGCATCTCCACGATATGAATAGTCGCCATCGGCATCGGCCTTGTAGGTAATGCCATCGCCCTCAAAGGTCTCATCGCTGTAGAGCTCGTCGGAGGGGTTATCAATGACCAGACGCAGTTCGGCATCCGAGCCGTTGAGCGAGAAACGGGTTGCAGCAGCATGCTCGGTGGCGAGTCCTGCTTCTCCCAGCAGATCAAGGGCAACCGCCTCATTGAGCGAGGATTCGCTGGAGTTGGTCCTAATGACGAATTCGGAGCGGCCGGAGTACGACTGGTTCGCTTCGAACTTGTCCAGTCGCAGGACCCATGGCAACGTCGCGGCATCCGATGATTCATCGGCTCCGCGCAGGGTGGAGTTGCCCTTCAGCTTCATTCCCACGTTCTTGAAGGTGGTTCCGTCAATGGTGACGTCAGCCGAGATCCAGTCTTTCGTGCCATCGGCTGCATAGGCCTTCAGCGCTGCAGTGATGTCATCTGGCTCGGCCGTCACACTGATTTCATGGACGGAATCAGCATTGAAGAACGTTGCTGTTTCGGTGCTGATCTCGGTGTTGACGACGCTCTGTGCCGAGGCGACATTGGTGCAACCGGCCAGAGCGAGGGCGGCAACGGAAAGTGAAGCCACGGCAGTCATAACCCGTGGGGATCTGAATCCGAATTGGCGCGGGGACTGCGCCCGGTGGCGGGGTGAGTCGATCATGATGCTCCTAAGGATGCAGGGATACTGAAGTGGATATCTTGTGTTTGGTCGTCTTGTGCCAGCGGTTTGCCGGCAGATGCTGGTCGAGCAGGCTCATGCCGGTAGCGAATTTCGAGATGCGTGAGGGCCGCACATGGTGGCTCCACAGCAACTTGTCTGCCGGGCCGGCGTTCATGGCGGACTTCGTTTCCACGATGATCTCGTTGCATTCGAGGCGCGTCCCGGACTTCGGATCTGTCCACACCAGGTTGGTGTCCACGGTGACGCGGCTGTTCGTCTGGGGCAGATACAAGGTCGTGCGGGTATACGAGGAATCAATGACCGGGGTAAGCAGCTGCGGATCAATCGGACAGGATCCCAGCTCGTGGTCCAAGGTCTCTTGAATGTAGTCCAGCGATTCGCCGCTCAGCGCGTCACGGGACATGAACGGATGCTCGATGCGTTCCTTGACCGTCTGCTCACGGGCACCTTCAGTTTTCACTTCCAGATAGCACTGTTCGGTATCCATGTAGCTTCGGGTGCGTACCTTGAATCGGCGGCGGCGCGGATGGGCTGCCAGATGGAAACTGGCGAGATCAGGCGTATCGAAGTACACCGAGGTGTAATCAGATGCTCGGCGTTCATCGATGGATAGGACCAGCGCCTGTTGGCCCAGTATCGGGAGGACTTCGGCGGCTTGCTCTTGGGTGAGGATGTATTTGCGGTCCGTTCGAGTCTGCAAGGCGGCGGCCGCGTTGAGTTCCTCGAGGCTAATGGTTTCTAGGTGGTCGGTGAAATTCATCGTGTCTGTCCGGTAATCACTTCGTGGTTTTCTACGGTTCGCGACGCTGAGGACTCGATCATGGTGGCCGTCGGCTGTGAAAAGCGAACCTTGACGATGGTCTTGTCGTTGATCAGGTCCAGCTGCTGAACCACTGCCTGGTGGATGGTTGCTCCTCCGAAGAGCAAGCTCAGATGTGCATTGAGTTCATCGTCGTTGGCTATGGCCCGATCCAGAATGACCTCCTGATGGCGGTAGGTCGGCAGGACTTTCGAATGATCGGCAACCAGCATGGCGACCAGGATCAAGCCCACCAGAGCCAATGGCAGCCAAATCGGCGTTGGGCCCATGCCGGTGATCAGGCCAATGGCCAGGGCCGAGAAGTAATAGGCGATTTCGTGCTGCTCCAGCTCGGTCGAGCGCAAGCGGATGATGGAAAGAACCCCGAACAGTCCCATGCCCAGTCCGGCGCTGACTGTGCTTCCGGCCAAAGCGGTGGCGACCGCAAAAACTCCGATGTTGATGCCGATATAGGACACGGCCAAATCGCGGCGCCGATGGCGGCGAAGGTACAGGCCAAAAGTGAGGATCAAAATGGCAGCAATATCGGCGGCCGCAAAAAGCAAGATGTTCATGGAAGTCCTTGTAGTTCTTCGGAAAGGGGGCTGGGTTAAGCATTGAATCCTTTACTGTGCGATTCGTAGGATGACCACTTGAGGAAGCTAAGGCGCAGGTCAAAAGGAACTCTCGGACAAGAAAATGGATTGTTTTCCAGCAGATAAAAACGCGGAATTCTGGGGAATTTCGACGAATTTTTGGCTTCCGTATGCATTGATTATGAAAATGCCCAGAAGGGCAAAACGGGTCATGGGTTGCGCTCTGCCGCAATGGGTTCTATGGTTAGTTGCATGAGTAACTAACCCACTAACCAAGCTGGTGGGTTTGAGCACGGAGAGGAGCCAGCATGATCGATGATTCGAAACCGATTTTCATGCAGATCGCTGAGCTGATCGAGAACGACATCATCTCTGGTGTTCTAGCTGAAGAAGCGCAGGTTCCATCAACCAATGAGTTCGCAGCCTTCTACCGGATCAACCCGGCGACCGCCGCCAAAGGGATCAATCGTTTGGTGGAAGACGGACTGCTCTATAAGAAGCGGGGGATCGGCATGTTTGTCACACGGGGAGCACCACAGCGGTTACGCGAAAAGCGCCGCGAGAAATTCCAGCAGCAATTCATCGCACCACTGACCGCCGAAGCATCCAAACTCGGCATCGGCATCGAAGAACTGGTCTCCATGATCAAGACCGGTTCAGCAGGCTAACCATCATCACGAGGTAAGGAGGAACAGCATGACTCGATCAACAGCAATCGCCACCCGCGAGCTGAGCAAGACTTATAAAGACGTACGCGCCCTGGATAATGTGACTCTGGATTTGGAACCTAACCGAATCTACGGGCTGCTCGGCCGTAACGGTGCAGGCAAGACCACACTGATGTCTATCCTGACTGGACAGAACTACCCTGATCAGGGAACGGCACACATCTTCGGACGCGCGCCCTTCGAGAATGACTTGACCCTTTCGCGCATCTGCTTCATTCGCGAATCGCAAAAGTACCCCGAAGACTTCAAAGTCCATCAAGCTTTCAAAGCCGCCGCAATGTTCTTCGAGAACTGGGATGAGCAGCTGGCGCTAGATCTTGTTGAGGCCTTCGCCCTGCCGGCCAAGCGTCGGATCAAGAAGCTATCCCGCGGTCAGCTCTCTGCTGTCGGCGTCATCATTGGTATGGCTTCTCGCGCCGAGATCACTTTCTTTGATGAACCGTATTTAGGGCTGGATGCGGTGGCCCGGCAGATCTTCTACGACCGTTTGGTTGAAGACTTTGCCGAATACCCACGCACCATCGTGCTATCCAGCCACTTGATCGATGAGGTGGCGAACCTGCTTGAACACGTCATCGTGATCGATAAGGGCCGCATCGTAGTGGACAGTGACGCCGAAGAACTACGTGGAGCCGCGGTCACCGTAACCGGCGATGCGAAAAAGGTCCAAGAATTCATTGGGGCGGCCGAGGTACTGCACCGCGATTCACTGGGTGCGCTGGCCAGCGTGACTATCAAGGCCAAGCTCAGCGGGGACCAACGCGAACAAGCAAAGCTCATGGGACTGGATTTGAGCCCAGTCTCACTGCAGCAGCTGGTTGTTCGCAGTGCATTGAGCACCAACGAAGGAACTGACAAAAGAACGGAGGCACGAGCATGAACCGCATAATGAAAGTTGCGCGCATGCAGCTGATCAACAAAGCCACCTTTATCGGCATTCCGCTGATGATCCTGGTCAGCGCGTTCCTCTTTACCATGACTATTTGGTGGTTGGTCCGCCGAAGCGGAGGGGAAGGCGTGCTGTATGGCGGCGGAGCCCAGGCACCCATGTGGTACTTCCTGGCGCTGGGTATTCAAGCGCTGACGATGACGTTCCCATTCTCAATGGCGATGAGCATCTCGCGACGTACCTTCTACTTGGGTACCCTAGCGCTGTTTTCGGTCTGTGCCCTGGTGCTCTCGGTCTTCTACTACCTCATGGGTCTGGTGGAAACGGCTACCGGCGGGTGGGGACTTGACGGACGATTCTTCGCGTTGCAATGGATTGCCGACAATAGCGGGTTCATTCAGATCATGTTCTACTTTGTGCTGATGGTCTTGTTATTCATGATCGGATTCTTCGTCGCAACCATTTATATGCGCTGGCGCCAAACTGGCATGGTAGTTTTCTTTACCGTGCTGGGACTGCTGGTTCTGGGCATCATCGCTTTGTTCACGTTCACGAGCTTCTGGGGTCAGTTCTGGAGCTGGGCGCTGACTTGGACTGCCGGGTCAGTGACCCTGTGGGGTGGGCTCGTAGCCGTACTCGTAGCCGCTGGTTCCTATCTCACCTTGCGCAAAGCCACCGCCTGATCGCAGGAATGGAACGGGAACATCAGTTGCAATGCCCTCGCCACTGGCGGGGGCATTGACCTGCCTTCTCAATGATGCACTTGTTATTCTTTGAAGACTTCAACAATGCCGCCACGATCGCCCAGGAGAACCGCCATGAGCATCCAAGGAACAGGGACGCGAGATCATTCGAATGCTCTGGAATTACGGCGCTCATTCAGGATCAGTGCGACTAAATTATGGCGGTACCTCGTTGACTCGGATTATCTAGATCAGTGGTTTGGAGCCTGGCAGGGTGACCCAGAGAGCCGACGGGTACAGGTCACGCTCAGCGCCGAAGAAGGCTCACCTACAGAGTCGGTGGAGATTCTTGATTGCGACCAGCGAGCCTTGCTACTGGAAGTTCGCACGGGCCAGGGCAGCGAAAGCTGGCAGCTGGAACTGCACATCGAAACTCGGGACGAGGGGAGCGAATTGGTCTTCCGGATGCCCGGACTGGACCCGCAGATGGCCTCTTCGGTGGGGCCAGGGTGGGAATTCTATCTGGATAGACTGGTCGCTGCGGTGAATGGGAAAGACGCTGGCCTTGTGGTGTTTGAACCGGACTACTACCCGGGACTGAGCGAATACTATAAGGCGCTGTTCAACTCATAAACCGCGAGCCACTCCAATGTGAGATGCCCTGCCTTGGCAGAGCCTCCCAGTTTCCGGGCAGGAGTAATATGCGCACGTCAGTAGCGGCATACAAGGAAAATGCCGACCGACTCGATGTAGGCCAGCAGATTCCGTTCGAACCCCGCCGAGGTCTTGAATGCCGTGTCTTGAGCTAAGAAGAGTAAGCTATTGGGCGTGGCATTGGACTTCACAGCAGTAGATTTTGAGACAGCAAACGGCTTTATCGGCTCCGCCTGTTCGGTGGGCCTGGTAAAGGTTCGTTCCGGAAAAATCGTTGAAACCGAACAGTGGCTTTTGAAGCCTCCTGTTGGATTCGACCACTTTGACCCGCGCAACGTGTCGATCCACCAAATCACCCCGGACATGGTTATCGACGCGCCGCGCGTTACCGAGAAATTACCAGAATTGCTGGACTTCATTGGCCCCGACGTCCTGGTAGCGCATAACTCAGCCTTTGATTCAGGCGTTATCCGCGCTGCATCGGAAGCCAGCGAAATCCCGGTTCCGGAAATCGCGCATCTGTGCACCGTGAAACTCTCCCGCAAGGCCTACGACCTGCCCAGCTATTCGCTGCCCTTCGTTGCAGAAGAAGCGGGACATCCCATTGAAAACCACCACGAAGCGCTCGCCGACTCCACGGCCTGCGCTTGGGCCATGATCGATATGGCCCAACGCAGCGGCTTTGACTCCTTGCTGGAGACCGCTGACCACTACGGCGTGCGTTTGGGGCTGACCCAGGCATGGCAGCCGGGCGATGAATATTCTCGTGCTACTCGTGACGCCCAAGGTTGGCTCGCATCCGGCCACCCCTTGCCGCCACAGGACGCGTTTAATAACTGGCCCCAGGAAGGGCCCAATCCCTCTCCTAATCCCGAAGCTGATCCGGGGCATCCGCTCTATGGGCAGATCATGGTCTTCACCGGGAACTTGGCACTGCCACGCCCGCAGGCCAAAGAGCTCGCAGCAGAACATGGAGCGCAAACGGCATCCCGGGTTACCCGAGCAACCACCGCTCTGGTTGTCGGTGATGGATTCGTCCCGCAGGACCTGGCCAATGGCCGATTGACCAACAAGGCGAAGCACGTCTTGCGCCTGCGGGAAAAGGGGCAAAAGGTCAGCATCATTTCCGAAGGCGAGTTCATGCAGATGGTCGGTGGCTTCGGGCTCACCGCCTGATCGACGCCAGATATGACAATCGGTGGCCGGCTCATTTGAGCCGGCCACCGATTGCCTATTTCAAGGTCATAATTAGACCAGCAGAGCCATCCAACGATCATGCAATTCAGAAATGATGTCATCCAGCGCGCTGGCAGGACGCTCGCCAACAGCTTCGGTGCCATAGACCGCCGCCAGCAAGGCAACGGCGTAGGCATCAACCTCAGGATCGCGGTCTTCCGGAACGGACACCACCGATTCAGGAGCTGCCGCCACATCTGACTCGGCCGACTCGTCCTCGGAAGCATCGCCGAAGTAGGCGTTGTAGGCATCTTCAGGGGACAGCGCAATATTCTCGCGGATCCTTGCCACCACGCTGCGAAGTGCCTCGGCCGATGGACCCTCAAGGCCAACGAGCAGGTCCTCCCACTCGCCAGCCGACTCCTCGGAACGCTCCATGGCCGATCGGATGATCTTTGCCGCGGCTACCGAAGTCTTTGCAGCCTGGGCATCGTGCGTCAAGAAGGCTGCCGAACGGGCCAGGGTTTCGGTCGTGCCCAACGGAACGCGGGCCAACAATGCGGTGATCGCCGCGCGAGGCAATACACCGGTTGAGTCAGCTCCGGCGCCGGTGGGACGCCCAGCCTGGCCCATGTCGGCACTATTCAGTCCGGAGATATTCTGTGGATCGCCGTCAGCGATTTTCTCGAAAATCTCAACCTTGGGGAATTCGTTATCAATCCAGCGGCCCAAAGGTTCAGGCGCGCCGGTTGGGAAGGACCCGGTTAGCTTCTTGTAGCTGCGAAGCGCGGCAAGCCACATGCAGGCTGCCTCGTCGCTAGCGACACCATCACGAGCCCACTCCAACGCTTCTAGCAGGCCATCGGCCAGGTAGAGGGGGAGGATTTCGGTGGCACCGGGGTCGATGTCGTCACGGGCGTGGGTTGCGCCGTCGGCTAGGCCGAGGAGGATCGCAAACACCTTGTCTGAGTAGTTCTCTGGCAGGAGTGCAGATTCACCGGTTTCATTCACAGCTCCATTCTAATGTCCAAGTTGTCCCCAACATTGCATATGGTTGGAAATATGCGATTGCTACATACCTCTGATTGGCATCTGGGCCGCACCTTCCACGGCGCATCCCTGATCGACGCCCAGCGCAGCGTGCTTCAGGAAATCATCAATGTCACGGCCAACCAGCAGGTTCAAGCGGTGCTGATCTCCGGTGATATCTATGATCGGGCGCTGCCCCATGTGGATGCAGTCCAGCTGTGCAACTGGGCGCTGCGGGAATTGCGGGCCACCGGGGCCACCGTCATCATTACCAGCGGCAATCATGATTCGGCCTCGCGCCTCGGATTTGGCGCCGAGCTCTTGGATAGCGCTGGGGTGCACATCATTGCTGATATCGATCGTATGGTCCATCCCGTGCTCTGCGACGCGGGAGATCATCAGGTCGCCATTTTTGGCATCCCCTATCTGGAGCCCCGCATGGTGATGGAGCGGCTGGGAGCTGCCAAGGCCAGCCATGAATCGGTGGTGCGGGCAGCCATCGGAGAAATCGATAAGCACCTAGCGGCAGCAGATCATGGCGGGAAGCCAGTGGTTTCCATCGCGATGGCTCACCTCTTCGCAGCGGGCGGCATCGGCAGCGATTCCGAGCGCGAGCTGAGCACAGGAAACCTTGATGTGGTTCCCATGGAGCTTTTTGAGCACTTTGATTATGCCGCCTTGGGACACCTGCATGGACGCCAAAAGGTGCGCGACCATGTGCGCTATTCGGGGTCACCCTTGGCTTATTCCTTCTCAGAGGTCAACCAGACCAAGGGCATGTGGCTGATCGACACCAACGCTGGCGGCATCGAATCGGTGCAAGAGATCTTGCTGTCTGTACCCAAGAAATTAGCTGTCCTGAAGGGAAAGCTGCCCGATCTTCTCAGCGATCCGGAACTTGAATACGCCACCGAAGCGTGGTGCCAGATCACGCTCACCGACGCGCAACGCCCCGCCGATGCGATGACGGCACTGCGAGCTCGATTCCCCGATACCGTCGTTCTGAATTTCGCCCCTGAAGGCGGGCCGGAAAACAGTGCTCCATCCACGTATGCGCAGCGGATGGCCAAGGCGACAAGCACCGAAGACGTGGTCGGCGACTTCATGGAGCATGTCCGCGAACGCGCGGCTGATGAAGCAGAACGCGAAGTCATCAGCACCGTTATCCGAGCTACTCGAGAATCACAGGTGAGCCAGTGAGAATTCATAAGCTCCAGATCCAGGCCTTCGGCCCATTCGCCGGCAGCGAGCAGATCGACTTCGATGAGCTTGCCGAAGGCGGGCTGTTCCTACTTGACGGCCCCACCGGTGCAGGCAAATCCAGCATCCTCGATGCAATTTGTTATGCCCTCTATGGTTCGCTGCCCGGCAGCCGAACCGGCAGCCGCCAGATTCGTTCCGACCATGCTCCCGCCGAGTTGGCGCCGGAGGTGACCTGCGAGCTGACCATTGGCGACCGCCGCTTCGAAGTGACCCGGTCACCAGCGTGGGTGCGCCCGTCAAAGCGCGGCAAGAACAAGACCACGGAACAAAAAGCTTCGAGCCTGCTCAGGGAATTCACTTCACAGGGGTGGAAAGAACTCTCGACCCGCAATGACGAGGTGGGCCATGTGCTCGGCAGCCTCCTGGGGCTTGACCGTGAACAATTCACCAAGGTGGTTATGCTGCCCCAGGGCGGGTTTGCCGATTTCCTCCGAGCCAAGGCAAAGGATCGCGAGGATCTCTTGGCCAATCTCTTTGATACGAGCGACTACGCACGTATCGAGGAGGAGTTCTCGGCGCGCTTGGCAGAGGAACGCAAGAAAACCGAGAGCGTCGAAGCACGATTGAGTGCCGCCGAAGACGCCATTCATTCTGAAGCACGGGCTTTCCTCGCCGGCCGCGAACAGCACGATAACGCTGAAGAGCAAAACGAATCCAAGTCGCTGACGACGGAAGAGTCCTTTGCCGGCTACCGCACCCGGATTGAACAGATTCTTCGCTTGGCCGAGGCTGAAGCCACGAAGTTGAAGGCCAACAGGTCGCGCACCGGCGATGTAGTGCGGGCTCTGGATGAGCGTCGCCGCCTCTTTGCACGGCACGGCGAACTGAAAACCATGCAACAGCGCTATGCCGAGAATCATGAGGCAGCGGTCATCGCCAGCGGCAGACTGGAAAAGGATGCCCAAGCCAGTTCCGTGCGGGCTTATCTTGCGCAGGCGAAAAGCGCTCGGTCCACCGTAGATGAAGCTTCGCTGGCCTGGCAACGGCAGCAACGTTGGCTCAGCGAAGAACTGGAGCTAACCGGTGAAGCAACATCCACGGGCCTGGAGACCTTGCGCCAGCACAGCCAACAGGTTGCTGCAGAATTAGCCGTCGCCAAATCAGCGCTGGATGAAGAACAACGGCGAGTTCCTTTGGCTAACGAGGTAGCCCAGGCCAAGCAACGCGCTGCCGAGCATGAACAGGCCCGGGTGAAAGCCGAAACCGAAGTCGCGCAGCTTTCAACTGAACGCGAAGAATTGGCCAGCGGTGACTTGGATCAGGTGGCCGCGGGGGACAAGCTGCACCAGGCCAAAGAACGCCAACAGTTGCTGGAAACGCAGATTGCCCACGCGATCGCTCGCGATGACCTGGAGGAAAAGGTCCTCACGGCCCGCGAAGCGGCCAGCGCACAAGAGCTGAAGATTGTCGAAGCGGAGAAAAGCTTGTTGGCTCTTCGCACGGAGCAATTGAGCCAAAGCGCGTTGTGCCTTGCCGCTGCATTGGAAGACGGGAAACCCTGCTTGGTCTGCGGCTCGGCAGAGCACCCGGCCCCGGCAATGGCAGATGCGGATGCAACCCTGATCGATGACGAGCAGATCCAACGATCCGAGGCACTGGTGGCCGAGGCACGCGCAGCGGGGCAAAAGGCCGCCCAGACACGCGACACTTTGCTGGCTAAATTGGAAACGTCGCAGCTCTCTGCCGGTGAGAAAAGCGTTGCTGAATTGCGGGTCGAACTTGGCCAGACGCAAGAAGAGCTGGAGCTCGTACGCAAGCACCAGACTGAAGTGACTGTACGCATCACAAAACTTGAACAACTTCGCGGACGCATCGAACAGCTGACTGCTCGTGCTGCCCAATCTGGCATTGAATATGCCACAGCGCACCAGAGCGCCCAGTCGCTGACCGCCCAGTTGCAGGAGCTTGATGCCAGGCTCCAAGAGCTGCGCAGCGGAAAGAAGAACCTTGCGGACCAGGTGGCGGAGCTTCAGGGCAGATCCGCAGGCCTGGCGAAGTCGGTCCAGGCTTTGCAGACCCTGATGGGCGCTCGCGAAGCGCTGGCCAAGGCGGAATCTTCGTGGGAGATCGAGCGTCAAGCCGCGGGCTTTGACACGGTTGAAGACTTCACTTCGGCGATCCTTGACGACGCGGAACGAGAGCGTTTACGCCAGCTGCACCGCGCGGATGCGGATCTTTTCAGCGCCATTGCCGTCTTGGAAAATTCAGAAGACTACCGAGCCGCCCAGGAGCTTCATGCCAAGGGCCTTGGGGCGCCAAGCGAAGAAGAACTCCAGAACGCCCGGGCGCAAGCTGTCGCTGCTGAAGAAGAGTATGAATCAGCGCGCGAGCAAGTGGTTCTGGCAGTCACGCGTTTGGAACGCCATGATCAGGCAGTCGATGAGTTGCAGCTGCTTCGAGCAGATGCCGGACCGGTCATCGAAGCCTACCGCCGACTGCGCGGTCTGGCCGAAGTCATCAGGGGCGGGGGAGAGAACCTCTACAAGATGACCCTGAGCACCTACGTCCTGGCGGCGCGGCTTGAGGAAGTGGCAATCGCCGCGACCGAGCGTTTGGATGCGATGTCCGGCGGTCGTTATTCACTGCACCACGACGATTCAAAGCAGGGAAATGCCAAGTCCGGGCTGGGTCTTCGTGTTCTGGACTCGTGGACCGGAAAGTACCGGGAAACCCAGACTCTCTCCGGCGGCGAGACGTTCATGGCTTCGCTGGCGTTGGCCCTGGGGCTAGCGGATGTGATTTCCCATCACTCGGGTGCCGTGGACATGCAGACGCTCTTTGTAGACGAGGGCTTCGGCTCCTTGGACGCTGAGACGCTCGAAGAGGTGATGCAGGCGCTGGAGAATCTGCGCGCTGGCGGACGAACCATCGGCCTGGTCTCGCACGTTGCCGAGATGAAACAACGCATCACCAATCGGGTCTCGGTGCTCAAAACCCAGCACGGTTCAACGATTCAGCGTGACGGCCTGCTGTTAGCTTCCCCATAAGATTGGACTTGCCCGGTGGCGGTGGCTATCTTGAAGGTAGTGCCATCAGGCATGTCTGGGAAAAATTGTGCGTCGGGGGGTGTGGGACGACGCACGCTTCGTTATGGAGTTTTTGATGACTCAGTATGCGTTGTCGAATGAAAACCGCGAAGATCCGGCGATGAAATCCGGTTACTCCGCGCTTGTTCCCTTGGTAGGAGCCCCCTTCCTGCCACTTACTTTTCTAGCCCGCTTGCCTCTGGCGATGCTGACCATCGGGTCCATGACCCTGGTGACCGCCACGACGGGATCCTATGCCTTGGGCGGTCTTGCCGCGGCAATGGTTGGCCTTGGCTCAGCAGTGGGCGGCCCGAGCATCGGCTATCTGGCTGACCGTTTCGGGCAGCGCCCGATCTTGATTACGGTCGCGCTGATCCACAGCGTCCTGCTGGTCCTGCTGACCCTTTTGGGAAACAGCGGCCCAGATCTATCAGCAGGCCTATTGGTTCTCATGTGCCTGGTTACCGGTGCCACCGGACCGCAGGTCGGGCCGATGTCCCGAGTCCGGTGGATCGCCATGACCCGCCAGCAGAAGAAAAATCCCAAGGTCCTCTCAGCAGCATTGAGCCTGGAATCGATGTTTGATGAATTGGGATTCGTCTTCGGCCCGGTAGCCGTGGGGCTGCTTGCTTCACTGGTCAACCCGGTGCTCCCGTTGTATCTCGCGGCCATCATGACCCTGGTCCTGGTTCCCATTTTTGCCACGCATTCCACCGGATCGTCGGTGAAGCCGGTCAAGGGTTCAAAGTCGGCCGAAAAGGTGCGAATCTCAGGCGCTCAGGTGGCTGCGATCAGCGCCCTGGTACTGGGCATGATCGCATTGGGAACTGTCTTCGGCTCATCGGCTGCTGGCACGTTGGCCTTCGCCGGAGACCAGGGCAACTCGAATGAGGGTGGCTTGCTCTATGGTGCCATGGGACTGTCCAGTGCGATTGCTGCCATCTCCGTCGCGGCATGGCCGCAGTACTTCCGCCAGATCAACCGGTGGATTCTCTGCGGTGCGCTGCTGACCGTTCTGAGCTTCGGTTTGCACCTGGCCGATAGCACTCCATGGATGATCGTGGCGCTATTTGTCGCTGGATTTGCCGTAGGTCCAGTCATTGTCACTGTCATGACCTTGGGTGGCGAAGTGGCTCCAGCTTCGCGGCTCTCCACGGTGATGACCATGCTCTCGGCCGGAATCGTTGTCGGCACGGCAATCGGCAATGGCCTGGCAGGAGTCTTCGCGGACTCGTTGGGTTACCTCGGGGCGTTCTGGGTCTCAACCGGAGGCGCGCTGGTCATCCTGCTCGCTGCCTTGGCGATGAAGGTCATCGTCGCGAAGTCGCCGTCGCTCTCGCGTGTCCGCTAGTTAGCTCGCGCGCCGCAAAACAGCTGACCCGTCGTGGATCGTCTAAGATCCACGACGGGTCAGCTGTTTTAAGGAATCGGCAGGTGCTCAGCCAGCCAGTTTCCGGCTGATCCGGCGGGCGGCGAGCTTCAGTGCTTCAATGACCGGTTCGCGGGAGTCCACGGTGCTCGTGGCGAAGACCACCGCAAGGGCGGCGGGAGTCTGTCCTGGCTGTTCGATGGGCACGGCCAGCGAAGTCACGCCCTTGATCACTTTATTCTCGCTGGTGGCGTAGCCATTGCTGCGAGCCTGGACCGCGGCGTCGCGGTAAGCGACGGTGGTATCCATCGCTTCCCACTGCTCTTTGCTGTAGTGCGATTGGATGGCGATGCCTGCCGCTCCGACATCCATGCCGTGCACCGAACCAGGGCGGTGGACGATGGCTCGTTGCGAATTGAGCGGTGAAACGGACTGCAAGGTGGTGCACAGGTCGTATTCCCACACTGCGACAAATGCGGTCATCGACAATTCGTTGGCCAGCGTAGTCAGCTCTACGGTGGCGGCGGCCTGCAAATCGTGCTCAACGGAGCGGGCCAGCACGGCCAACCCTGACGCGGAGCGGATGTGGCCTGCTTCGTCGCGATTGAGCAGGTGGTGCTGCTCCAAGGTGCGAATGATGCGATAGGCAATGGAGCGGTGGACCTCGAGCTTTTCGGCAATTTCGGCAATCGAAAGGTGCACCGGGGAATTGGCGACGATTTCTAGGACGCGAATGCCGCGGGAAAGCGTCTGGGAAGTAGGCATGGAACTTCAATCTGGCGCGTGGCATTGGTCAATGCTTGGTAGCGCCCTCGCTGTGAGCCTTGCGACTGCTGAATGGTTGCTCTAACTGCGACTTTAGTCGTTCTCTATTAGAACACCGAATTCTTTTCAGTCATGGGGCGCGGGTCATGGTTCGGATGTTCGCCCGGGCAAGCACTAGTGTTGTGATCTGGTTCACTGTCGGATTATGATTGTGAGCATAAATAAACCGTCCGAACGGTCGGTAAAGTAACGTGCAAAGGGCAACTCATGTCATCTACAGTCACTCGCACTCAGGAAGAGCGCCGCGTTCTCGCCGGCACTCTCGTGGGAACCACCATTGAGTGGTATGACTTCTTCATCTTCGCGCAGCTCACCGCAACCTTGCTGGCACCGCTTTTCCTGGCGCCTTTGGGAGCCGCGAATCCAGGTCTCGCTCAGATTCTTTCCTTTGCGATGATCGGCATTTCCTTCTTCTTCCGTCCTCTCGGCGCCATCGTCGCCGGCCACCTCGGTGACCGCTATGGACGCAAGAGGATCCTGGTTCTGACACTGATCCTGATGGGCGCCGCTACGGCTCTTATCGGTGTGCTTCCCACCTACGCCTCAATCGGCATAGCAGCACCGATCCTTCTGGTTCTGCTTCGAATCATCCAGGGCTTCTCTGCCGGCGGCGAATGGGGCGGCGCGGCATTGATGGCAGTGGAGCACGCGCCAAAGAATCGTCGCGGCTACTTCGGCGCATACCCGCAGATTGGCGTTCCGATCGGCATGATCCTGGCAACCGGTCTGCTGTACATCCTGCGCGTTGCGATCTCGCCGGAAGCTTTCGAGACCTGGGGCTGGCGCATCCCGTTCCTGCTCTCGGTGGTGCTCATCCTCGTGGGCTACATGATCCGCCGCGCAGTGGAAGAGTCGCCGGTTTTCAAGCAGCTGGCCCTTCGCAAAGCCGCGGAGCACACGCCACTGCGTGAACTGATGGCGAAAAACTCCAAGCAGGTTGTGCAGGCCGCGCTGATCTTCATTTCCAACAACGCCGCCGGCTACCTGGTGATCGCCTTTTTCATCTCCTACACCACCGCGGTATTGAAGATGCCCGTGGCACCAGTGCTGCTGGCTACCACCATCGGTTCGGCGGGCTGGCTGATCTTCACCCTCGTGGGCGGATGGCTTTCGGATCTGATTGGCCGCCGCAATACCTTTGTCATCGGCTACGCGCTGGTCTTCGTGTGGATGATCCCGATGTTCATGCTGGTAGATACCGGCAACATTGTTCTCTACACGGTAGCGATCTTCGTGCTGACCGTGGGCCTGGGACTGTCCTACGGTCCGCAGTCGGCCATGTACGCAGAAATGTTCCCGGCACACGTGCGCTACTCGGGCATCTCCATCGGCTACGCCCTGGGCGCGATTCTCGGTGGCGCCTTCGCCGCGACCGTGGCGCAGATCTTGCTCGAATCCACCGGTTCATCGATTTCCATCGCCATCTACATCATGGTGTTGACAGTGATTTCGGTGGCCGCGGTGCTATGGGTTGGCGAAACCCGCGGGCGCAATCTTCATGTGGAAGAAGTGGAAGGCAGCTCCGAGGCCCTGAAAACCTCGCACTAGGGTTCCTTAGCGCAACAAACGGCCCGTGCCGTTGGCCAGATCATGTGGATCCGGTCGGCGGCACGGGCCGTTTGACATGCGCGGGTTTGAGCCGCTGGATCTAGGCGGCGTCGAGCGGGCGGGTGGTGGAGGATCGAACCACCAGGCGATGGTCGACCTTGTGCGCATGGGCCGGCTCTTCGCCGCGGATGGCTCGAAGCAGCATCGCTACCGCGAGCTCGCCTTGCTCATGCGGCCGCTGCTCGATCGTAGTCAAGCCGAACATTTCCGAGAGGTCATGATTGTCCACGCCAATCACCGAAAGGTCGCGGGGGACTTGCATGCCCAAGTCGCGGGCGGCAAGAATCGCCCCGATGGCCATTTCGTCGCTGGCTGCCATGAGCGCGGTGGGGCGTCCTGCGGGGTTGCCCAGCAGCTGCTTCGCCGCGGCGTAGGCCTGGGGCATGGTGAAGTCGGCCCCCACGCAGAGGTTGTCGTCAATCTGGATTCCAGCTTTGTGCAGCGCTTGCTCATAGCCGGTGCGGCGATGGGTCGGAACCCGGAAGTCCACGTCAGTTTCCTCATTGCCGCCGATGAAGCCGATGCGCCGATGACCAAGGGAAATTAGATGCTGGGTCGCGAGTGCCGAGATTCCTTCATCATCAACATGCAAGGTAGGCACCCCGGGCAGCGGCCCGCCGACGCCGACCAGCGGCTTATCCAGGGCATGCAAGGACTGGACTTCCTCGGCGTCCAGCTCGACGTTCACAGCGATGACCGCGTCCACGCGCTGGCGCAGCAGGAAGTCGGAAAAGATTTTTTCCCGCTGGATGCGATCCTTGGTCAGCTGATAGAGGGTGGTGTCGTAGCCTTCGTCCATGAGCCTGCTGGAAATGCCTTCGAGCACGCTGGCATAGAACCAGTGGTTGATCACCGGGACGAGTACGCCGATGTTCCTGGTGCGGCCCGAAGCCAGTCCGGAGGCCGAGGAAGAAACGACATATCCCAGCTCCGTGGCGGCGCGCTGCACTGCTTCCTGGGCTGCCGTGGACACCGATCCTCGACCGGAGAGCGCGCGGGAGACCGTTGCTACCGAGACTCCGGCAGCTTGAGCGACATCTTTGATCCCGGCCACAATAAGTCCTTCCTTCACGTGTGTGGCCGCGGTGTGGGTGAAGATGTACTCCGCACACTGCGGCCACTGTTCAACAATACCCGGTGAGTTGCACGCCGGGACTGATTGCTTTGCTTATGGCAGCAAGTACCAGATGGTCGATTCAGCCGGAATCGTTTCCGGAGCCGAACCCTCTGCTGGCTGGCTGCGCACCAGTTCCTGTGCGCCTCGGGCAAGCTCGGGAAGATCCAGCGCGTTGGCGCCGAAGTTGGCGACGACCAGCACCTTGCCATTGCTGAAGACCAGCACCTCGGAGTCCTCTTCAGAGGTCCAAACCAGCTCGCCGGTGCCCAGATCGTGCTCCTTGCGCAGTTCAAGCAGGCGGCGGTAGAGGCTCAACGTGGAATCCGGATCTTCACGCTGCACGTCACGGGCATAGGGCGCCCAGGAGCTTGGCTGCGGCAACCAGCTTTCGCCGTCCTGGCTGAAGCCGAAGGCTGGAGCCTGACTCTTCCATGGCAGCGGAACGCGGCAGCCATCGCGGCCGTAGCGTTCGCCATTGGTGCGGAACCACGTTGGATCCTGGCGAGCCTCATCTGGCAGGTCAATGGCCTCGGGCAGTCCGAGCTCCTCGCCTTGGTAGAGGTAGGCGCCACCTGGCAGGGCCAGCATGAGCGCGGTTGAAGAACGTGCCCGGCGCAGGCCGACGGCTGGATCCGGAAGGTTTGGCGTCTTCGGGCCGATGCCTTCACCCTGAGGATTATCTTCGGTGAGGGCCAATCGGGTGGCGTGGCGCACCACGTCGTGGTTGGACAAGACCCACGTGCTCGGCGCCCCGACGGCACCGAATTCTTCCAGGGACTCATCGATGGTGGCCCGGATCTGCTTCGCATCGTAATCGCAGGAGAGATACGGGAAGTTGAAGGCCTGGTGCATCTCGTCATCACGGACCCACTTGGCCATGAGGGACAGCGGGTTGACCCAGGCTTCTGCGCACAGCACGCGGTCGCCCTCGTACTCGTCCATCACCTGGCGCCATTCGCGGTAGATTTCGTGCACGCCATCTTGGCCCCACCATGGGGCGAGTTCTTCGGTGCCGCCCATCGAAGCGGCCGTGGGATCCGGAGTGAAGTCCGGCAGGCCTTCGGCCTTGATTAGCCCGTGAGCCACATCAACGCGGAAGCCATCTGTGCCGCGATCCAGCCAGAAGCGCAGCACGTCGCGGAACATCGCTCGCACTTCGGGATTCTTCCAGTTGAAGTCAGGTTGCGAGGAATCGAAGATGTGCAGGTAGGACTGGCCCGCGCTGCCATCAGCGTTGGTAGTTGGCGTCCACATTGGACCGCCGAACACCGATTCCCAGTTATTAGGGTGGCCCTGCGCCGGTGGATCCATGAAGATAAATCGGTCGCGTTCCGGGGAGCCGGGGGCTGCGGCCAGAGCCTGCTGGAACCACGGGTGCTGGTCAGAGCAGTGGTTTGGCACCAGGTCGATAATGACTTTCAGTCCTAATTCGTGGGCCCTGGCAACCATCGCGTCGAAGTCTTCGAGGGTGCCAAAAAGCGGGTCCACGTCGCAGTAGTCGGCGACGTCATAGCCGGCATCCTTCTGCGGAGATGTGAAGAACGGCGAAAGCCAAATAGCATCAACCGACAGCTCGGCGATGCTCTCCAAATTCTGGGTAATGCCGCGCAGATCGCCCATGCCATCGGCATTGGAATCAGCGAAGGAACGCGGGTAGATCTGGTAGATCACCGAGGAACGCCACCATTGAGAGTCCTCGGATTGCAAAGGGTTATCAGCTTCAGTGCGTGTTTGAGTCATGACGGTAACGATAATCGAAGTAAATCAGAATGTAAACGCTTGCAAATATCCCCTCAATCCGTGGAATCTTCCATGGGGCCCGAAAGCCAGAATGACGGAACCCAAGCGGATTTCATCTGCCATCTTGCCAACTCTGGTGATATGTGCCACTCTGGAAACGCTTACAAAACGAAGCGCAACTCGCACTTCCTAGACCTACACCGGCGATCCCGCGCAAAACCGCGCCAGAGCCGGCCCCTCGGACAAAGTTGTCACGAAAGGACATCACATGAAGGTGAATACACGCCCCTGGCTTCTTGGCGGAGCACTGACGGCTATCGCAGCACTGTCACTGACCGCTTGCGGTGGGTCCGGTTCAGCTGAAACCTCCTCCAGCCCAGCCACCGAACAGTCATCGCCAGCCGCCGCGTCCGGCGGCTCGCTGACCGTTTGGGTCGACGCCAACCGCGAGCCGGTTTTGAAGGAAGCAGCAGCAGACTTCGAGAAGCAGTCCGGAGTCAAGGTCAACCTGGTCATCAAGGATTTCTCCAAGATCCAGGAAGATTTCCTGCGCCAGGTCCCAACCGGCAAGGGCCCGGACATCACCATCGGTGCCCATGACTGGCTGGGAAATCTTGTTAACAACGGCGTAGTCCAGCCCGTTGAATTGGGCGACAAGGCTTCGGAATTCCAGGATGTCTCCATCGACGCAATGAGCTACGAAGGCAGCACCTACGGCGTTCCTTACGCCACCGAAAACCTGGCCCTTCTGCGCAATGCGGACCTGGTGGACGAAGCGCCAAAGACCTTTGACGACATGATCGAAGCCGGCAAGGAAGCGGATACTGAATTCCCATTCCTCGTGCAGGTCACCGATGTGGGCGATCCATTCCACGCTTACCCGTTCCAGACCTCCTTCGGCGCACCGGTCTTCGGCACCGATGACACCGGAGCATACGACCCGGCTGATCTGCAGATCGGCAACGAAGGCGGCGTCGAGTTCGCCAAATGGCTGGCCGAGCAAGGCGACGCTGGCACCCTGAAGACCAGCATCGATGCTGATATCGCCAAGGAGAAGTTCGTTTCCGGCGACTCGCCGTTCTTCCTGACTGGTCCATGGAATGTGGAAGCCGCTGAAAAGGCCAAGATGAACCTGGCCATCGACCCGATCCCGACCGCCGGCGGCGAAGAGGCCCAGCCATTCGTAGCAGTCCAGGGCTTCTTCGTTTCGGCCAAGACCGAAAACCTGTTGGCAGCCACCGAATTCCTGACCAACTACATCGGCACCAAGGAAGTGCAGACCGAACTCTACGAAGTGGGCAACCGTCCGCCAGCCAACAAGGCGGCTTTCGAGGCAGCCAAGTCTGACGAAACCATCGCCGCCTTCGGCGAGGTAGGCGCCAGCGGCGTGCCAATGCCGAACATTCCAGAAATGGCCGCCGTCTGGGAATTCTGGGGCGTAGCCGAAGCCGAGATCATCACCGGCAAGGCAGATCCGGCCAAGCGCTGGAAGCAGATGACCAGCGATATCGAGAAGGCCATCAGCAAGTAGGCTCGCCTGCGCGCACCTCATGCTGGAGCCGGCCGTGATCCACGCCGGCTCCAGCGCCTTTACCAGGCCAGCACCAATTGAACTTTACTGACAGGGACATCTGGAAGATGACTAAGACTGCCCCAGAGGCACCGCCACGTCACAGCGACGAACCGAAACGCAAGCTGTCGCCAGCGGCACAGCGTTTTGCCAACGCATCGAGCACGAGTATCGGCTCCATCCTAATCAAGATCATCGTCATCGCGATCGTGGATGCCACCGCCGTCTTCGCTCTCTTCACGGCCATCGGACGCGAAGCCTGGGCCATCGCCACCGTCATCGCCGTGATCACCGTGCTGATCAACGTCGTCTACTTCAAGAAGGGATGGCTCCCGGCCAAGTACCTGCTGCCCGGCACCATCTTCTTGCTGATCTTCCAGGTCTTTGTCATCGGGTACACCGGATACATCGCCTTCACCAACTACGGTTCGGGCCACAACTCCGACAAGGCAGACGCCGTCTCGGCCTTGTTGCAGTCCAACCAGGAACGTGTTGAAGGCTCGCCAGGCTATCCGGTCAAGGTCTACAGCGGCGATGATGGGCTGGCCATGCTCATCGAGCGTGAAGGCCAGCAGCTCATCGGCGATGAAATCGATGCGCTGGCGCCAGTGGATCCAGCATCGCTGGGGGAGTACAAAGAACTCACGTTCGCGGACCTGCTCGGCCGCCAGCAGGAAGTCACCTCCCTGAAGGTTCCGGTCAGCGATAATCCTGCCGACGGAACGCTGCGCACCAGCGACGGACGCACCGCCTACCAGTACACCTCGTCGCTGAAGTACGACGAAGCCGCGGACACCATGACGGATCAGAAGACCGGATTGGTCTACAAGGACACCGGAGTTGGCGCATTCACCGCAGATGACGGAACACAGCTGATGCCGGGCTGGTCCATCAACGTCGGCTTCGACAACTTCTCCCGCGCCTTCACCGACTCGTCCATCCGCGGCGCATTGTTCTCGGTATCGGTATGGACCTTCGCCTTCGCCTTGCTCTCGGTGGCCTCCACCTTCTTCCTTGGATTGTTCCTGGCCATCGTCTTTAATGACATGCGCATGAAGGGTCGGAAGATCTACCGCGTCATCTCCATCCTTCCCTATGCCTTCCCGGCATTCCTCGGCGGACTGGTCTGGGCAGGCATGCTCAACAAGGACTTCGGCTTCGTGAACCAGGTGCTGTTTGGCGGCGCCGGTATTCCGTGGCTGACTGACCCGTGGCTGGCGAAATTCTCGGTGCTCTGGGTCAACCTCTGGCTCGGTTTCCCGTACATGTTCCTGGTGTGCACCGGTGCCCTGCAGTCGATCCCGCAGGAACTGTCCGAAGCCGCGACCATCGACGGGGCGAAGCCATTCCAGATTTTCCGTCTGATCAAGCTTCCTTTGCTCCTGGTCTCCGTGGCACCGCTGCTGATCAGCTCCTTCGCCTTCAACTTCAACAACTTCAACGTGATCTACATGCTCACCGAAGGCGGGCCACGTCTGGAAGACGCCGGACTCAACGTCGGCGCCACCGACATCCTGATCTCCATGGTCTACAAGGTCGCCTTCGTTGGCTCCCAGCGTGACTACGGCTTGGCCAGCGCGTTCTCCATCATCATCTTCGTGATCGTCGCGATCATTTCGATTATCAGTTTCAAGCAGACCAAGGCCCTGGAGGAGTTGAACTAATGAGCACCGAAACCTCAAACCCCGAAACGACTCCGACCTTCCGTCCGATCCCATATCCTGCCCGGCGAAGCTTCGGAAAGTGGTTCGCCACCACCGGATGGCGGCACCTGATCGGTGTGGCGTTGTGCGTCTACTCGGCGTTCCCACTGCTCTACGTGCTCTCGGCCTCGCTGAATCCCAATGGCACCCTGCTCTCCTCCAACGGGTTCTTCTCCACCATTGGATTCCAGAGCTTCATTGATCTTTTCCAGAACGAGCAGCGCCCTTATGGCGCCTGGTTTGCCAATACCCTGATCATCGGGCTCACCACAGCTGCGGCTTCGGTCTTCCTCGGTGCCTTGGCGGCGTACAGCTTTTCGCGCATGCGATTCACCGGACGCCGAGTCGGCTTGGTCAGCTTGCTAGTTGTGCAGATCTTCCCGCAGCTGCTTGCCGTGGTGGCCATCTTCATCCTGCTCACCTCGTTGGGCGATGTCTTTCCGGCCTTGGGAACCGACAACCAGATCGCATTGATCATGGTCTACCTTGGCGGAGCGCTGGGCGTGAATACATACCTGATGTATGGCTTCTTCAACACCATTCCGGTGGAAATCGATGAAGCGGCCAAGATCGACGGCGCCGGGCACGCCCGCATCTTCTTCACCATGATCCTGCGCTTGGTCTCGCCGATTCTGGCTGTCGTCGGCTTGCTGACCTTCATTTCCAGCACCAGCGACTTCGTGCTGGCATCGGTGGTCTTGGTGTCACCGGAAAACCAGACGCTTGCTGTGGGACTGTATTCCTACGTCTCCGAAGAATTCACCTCCAACTGGTCTGTCTTTGCCGCCGGCGCAGTGCTGGCCGCAATACCTGTGATGGCGTTGTTCCTGTTCTTGCAGAAGTACATTGTCGGCGGGCTGACCGCCGGTGCTGGCAAGTAGCAGTCAGGCCCACAACTCAGCGCAGCATGGCCGATGCCTAACGCAGGCACCGGCCATGCTGCGCTCGTCGGCTTTAAAGAACACGTAAAGTGAAAAGCATGAAGTCTTATCTGCCGCGCGCTGCCCGCAATTATTTGGAGCAGCTCCGTCGCGCCCTGGATTTCCTCTCCGAACAGGAACGAAAGCAGGTCCTGGAACAAACGCGTGAAGAGATCCTCCGGCTGCCAGATGGCGGACGCCGCAAGCGCGAACTGATCAACTTGCTGGGGGAGCCAGCGACCCGCGCACGCAAATTTGAACGAACAGAACCCGAAGACCTGGAAGTCCGCAGCGGAAAGCATTTCCTGACGAGGATTCTTGCCTGGCCGATTTTTGCGCTGGCCCTGATGACGGTCATCGTTGTTCTTTTCGCGCCGCCGCAGCAGGCGCTCATCGGCACAGGAGGCATCGATCAGTACCTGTCATCGGGTAACGGCTGGTTGTCAGGACTTGAAGAAGCCATTGGCAGCCAGCTGATCTGGCTTGCCTTCATCCCGGTCGTCTTCAGCTTGCTGCCGCTGTGGCTCAACGGCGCTTTCGGAATGGTCCTTCAGGTCCTCGGGGCGGTAGCGATGACCGCAGTGTGCCTCGGCGGAGGAATCCTATCGCTGTACTTCATCCCGGTAACACTCTTGTTATGGGCCCAAGTCTTCACGCCGTTGCTGATGATGCGCGGTTCGATGGCCCGGCCGGGCCCTGCTTGGCTGGCTACTGCCGCGGTCTTGCTTATTGCGGCCATCGCCCTGGCCACCTACCAGGGGCTGGCCCACTTTGCCGGCGCAGCATGGCTGGTGCTGGCACCTGCAGTGCTGCTGGCAGTTCTTGCAGCATTGCTCCCGACCCGGTGGAAGGCTGCCCATATCGCATTGGTGGTCGCGGGGTTGCTGGTCATGGTGGCCGGGGCCATCGCCGCGCTGCCATCGACCTTTAATGCGGTCCTGCTATGGCCATGGCTGGCCGGAGGCGTGTCCTTCGCCGTCGGCCACTTGGCGGTGGCTGCTGGCATGTGGCACGAGCGGGCAAGGAAGCTGCTCGCGCTGTTTTAGCGGGTCGATGCTAACAAAGCAGATTTACTCGGAACTTCCGTATATTCTCGTGACATGGCCGATAATAAGGAAACTTCCACCGCGCCACCCGCCAAGCGCGGCCGCGGGCGCCCCCGCAAGGATTCAGAGTTTGCAAGTCTGAGCAAAGAACTGCTGGGACAAAAAGCATTGGAGATCGCAGGTTCCGAGGGCTATGGCGCCCTGACCATGCACCGCTTGGCCTCAGAATTCGGGGTGACTCCGCGGGCGCTGTACAACTACGTGGCAGACCGCGAAGAAGTTATCAATCTTGCCATGCAACAGTTCTTGGCCATTAGCCCGAATGTCGAATTCGACTGCGCCCACTGGAAAGACAGCGTGCGCGACGCCTACAGCGCTACACGATCTGCCTACAGGGCTTTCCCTCGCGCCTCGCAGCTGAGCATGGACGAGAAAATCCACGTCATGCCAGGTCCACGCCGCACCGAGCTGATGGAACGGGTGCTGAAGTTCTACGTCGAGATTGGGCTGACCCTGAAGCAGGCAGTGGGCATGGTTCGCGCGCTGGAACGCGACGTTCTGGGATTTGTGCTGCATGTCGACTACTTCTATGACCGGCGGGTCCCAGGAGCCCCGGACTTCTTCAGCCATCCGGTGCCCAAAGAGTGGCTGGATTTTTATCCCGAGGTTCCTGCACCATACGCGCAACAGGCTCTTGGGCTGCCAGAACAAACCAGTGATGAGCTATTCGACGAGGTCATCGAGCTGCGAATACTCGCCGTCGAACGACTGCTGCAGATCAACGGCGAAAATTAGCTCAACCCAGGCTGAAAGTTCCTCGTCAGGGAATATTTTGTGATCAGGCGGCGCTGAACGATGCAGAACCGTCGCGCTCCTGCGGCCGAATACCGTGTGGAAAGTTGCCCCGATGTCACCAAGCAAGCCAGAAGCATCCCAAGAACCCGGCGAGTTATCAGCTGGGGCGCGGTGGCGGCTTCTCGGTGTCTTGCTCGCAGCGATGTTCATGTCGCTTGTTTCGGTCAGCATCGTCAATGTGGTGCTGCCATCCATCGGGTCGACGCTTCAGGCCAGTGAAGCCGATATGCAATGGGTGCTGGCCGGCTACGCTTTGACCTTCGGCGTTGTGCTGGTTGCTGCCGGGCGTGCGGGCGACCTGCTAGGCCGCGGTGTCATGTTCGTTGCCGGTGTTGCGATCTTCACCGCCGCCAGCGTCTTGGCCGGGCTGGCAGCGGATCCGATGCTGCTGAATATCGCGCGTTTCATCATGGGCATTGGCTCCGGCCTGCTCAACCCCCAGGTGATGGGCATGATCCAACAACACTTCCGCGGTGCGGCACGAGGCAGGGCCTACGGATTGCTCGGCACCGTGGTCGGATTCTCGGTCGCTGTCGGACCGGTCCTGGGCGGATTGCTGATCAACTGGCTTGGCGCCGATGCCGGCTGGCGGTCGACCTTCCTGATCAACGTGCCCGTGGGGATCCTGGCCATCGTCTTGGCGGTGCTGTGGCTTCCAAAACCGCTGTTCACCAAACCCGCTGGAAAGCTTGACCTGGACCCGGTGGGCGGAATCGTCCTGGCCCTGAGTATTTTCGCCTTGCTGCTGCCCTTCGTCCAAGGCCGGGAAAACCCGGTGCTCTGGTGGCTTCTGGCCGCGGCGGTCGTCCTGCTGGCCGTGTGGGTCCTGTGGGAGAAGAAGTACAAGGAACGCGGCCGCGAGCCCATGGTCGAGCTGGCGCTGTTCAAGATCCGCAGCTTCACCAACGGAACTTTGATCGCGGGACTGTACTTCATGGGCGTATCCAGCGTCTGGGTGCTGGTAGCCATCTATGTCCAGGCATCCCAAGGGTTCACGGCCCTCGAAGCAGGACTGATCTGCCTGCCGGCCGCATTGCTGTCGGCCTTCAGCTCGCATATCGCTGGGCGCTATGCCACGACCTTGGGTCGCAAGCTCGTCATCGGCGGCACGCTCAGTGCGCTGTTCGGCTTGCTGGCCACCATTGCCGTGGTGTTCTTCGAAGATCGCCTTGGCCTGAACGTGTGGTGGATGCTTCTGTCCCTGGCCTTCATCGGCATCGCCCAGGGGTTCATCATTTCCCCGAATCAGGCGCTGACCCTCATGGAAGTGCCGGTGGCTAACTCGGGCAGCGCCGGGGGACTGATGCAGACCTCGCAGCGTGTTGGCACGGCGGTGGGCATCGCGGTGATTACCGCCGTGTTCTACGGGCTGAATCACGTTGCCGGGTACTCTGTGGCGATGGAGCTTTCCTTCGTGGCGATCTCGGTGCTTGTCATCGCCACCTTGCTGGTGGCGGTCGCCGACATGCGCCACGGCCACGGGAAGCCAGCGGTATCCACTCGCGAAGAGTATGTCCCCGTGACCACGGGCGTACAGCGCACGGTGACCGGCGCTATCGACGTCGTTGGTCCCAAGGAACCAAGCCAGCCGGTGGACTCCCAGCCCTGATACCCTGCGGTATAACCCTCGGAAAGGGGAGCAACGGTCAAAGCTGGACAACTGCTTGGCCTCTGGGGCAGCAAGGACCACAGGCAACCATGGCTTGAGCTTCTCCATGACGGACGCGTTGTCGGACTTGATGGCTGCAATCGGCTGTTCGGGCAATGGGCCGAAGCCGCGGACGTGGACTTCATAGCGCTCGGCGGCACACGCATGTTCTGCGAGGGCGTAGACGACTGGCTATCGCGAGCCGCGACCGGCAAGCTGCAAGATGACGGCTCGATGGCCATCTTCGATCTGAAAGAGAAAGAGCTAGGAATCCTCGCCAAAGAAGGCAAGAATTCCTAGCTGATCATGGATCTCGGGGTGGCTGTTAGGAGCTGACGCGGTACCCGGAAACCATTGGGCAGTCGAATGGATCCCGTGCCGAGAGTCCCACCTTGTTCAGATAGGTAATCACCTGGGCGTAGGATTCCCGGATGCTCGCTACGGTATAGGGGATCTGGTGCTCATCGCAGTACTGGCGCACGATGCTCGACACAGCGGCCAGGTTTGCCCGGGGCATCGATGGGAACAAGTGGTGTTCGACCTGGTAGTTCAGTCCGCCGAAGAGGTGGGAGAGCACCCGGTTTCCCCATGATGAGCGAGCCATGATGTTGCGGCTAGTGAGCACCTGCCGGGAGAAGAAGTCGATGCGTGCATCCCCGGGAACCATGGGCATGCCCTTGTGGTTCGGGGCGAATGAAGCGCCCATGTAGATGCCGAAGACTGCAAGCTGCACTCCGATGAAGGCAAAGGCCATGCCCACTGGCAAAAAGGTGAAGATCAAAGCGAAATACAGGCCGACGCGCAACGCAATGGCCGCGATTTCGCGCTTGCGGCGCTTGGTGCGTTCCGCGGTGAACAGGTAGCGGATCGACTGGATATGGAGGTTCACGCCTTCCAAGGTCAGCAACGGGAAGAAGAGGTAGCCCTGGCGTTGCGTGATCCATTTGAGGAAGCCGCGCTGGCGCTGGGCATCAACCGGCTGGAACGAGATCGTGTCCCACTCGATGTCCGGGTCCTTGCCGATGGTGTTCGGGGTGGCGTGGTGCTTGTTGTGCTTGTTCATCCACCACTGGTAGCTGATGCCCACTACCACGTTGGCCAGGAACCGGCCCAGCTTGTCGTTGGTTTTGCCCGAAGACAGGATCTGGCGGTGCGCGGCCTCATGGGCCAAGAATGCGAACTGGGTGAGCAGGATGCCCACGGCAGCTGCGATCAGCAGCTGGAACCAGCTGTGGCCGAGCAGGATGGAGCCGGCAACGGCCGAACCCATGAGGACCGTCAGAACCGTTCCAAGACCCAGGTAATGGCCGCGCCGGCGACCGGATAAACCTGCATCCTGAACGAGTTTCTTGACGTGGAAGAAGCTTTTGGGATCTCCCGGCCTGATCGAGGGTGCGGTGGATGGAAGTACGGAACTGCTACTCAAGTCGAATCCTTGGCTGTTGTAGCGGGCGACATTTCAGTCGAAAGAACTGAAAGTCTCGGCTCCTCTGCTACCAAGCTTACGGCGGGCTACTGTGAACCAGCCCTAAAAGACCTTAGGTTCAGTAATTGTTAATACTGGACGGTGAGCTTTCCATCCGAAATTTCCCAGCGGGTCGTCAGCCGGACGTTCTCAAGCAATCTCCGGTCGTGGGTCACCAGCAGAAGGGCGCCTTCGTAGGCTTCGAGCGCTTCCTCCAGCTGCTCGATGGCAGGGACATCCAAATGGTTGGTCGGCTCATCGAGGATCAGCAGGTTCACCCCACGGGCCTGGAGCAATGCCATCGACGCACGAGTGCGCTCGCCGGGCGACAAAGAAGCAACCAGAGAACTGGACTGGTCCGCCTTGAGCCCGAACTTCGCCAGGAGGGTCCGTACCTCAGCCGAAGAATATTCAGGGACGGCCAGCTCAAAGGCCTGGCCCAGAGGCAGGTCGCCCGGAAGCTGGCTGCGGGCCTGATCGATTTCACCAATGCTGACCGAACTTCCCAGCGACGCGGTGCCTTGGTCGGGGTATTGCTTGCCGAGCAGCAGATTGAGCAGCGTGGACTTGCCGGCGCCGTTCGGACCGGTGATGCCGATGCGATCTGCGGCGTTCACCTGGACCGAGACCGGGCCGAAGGTGAAATCGCCTTGGGTGAGCTGAGCTTCGTTCAGGGTGCACATGACCGATGAGCCCCGTGGCGCAGCCGCGATGGAAAACTGCAGGACCCATTCCTTGCGCGGTTCGGCGACTTCTTCCAAGCGGGCGATGCGCGATTCCATCTGGCGGACCTTGGCGGCCTGCTTTTCCGAGGATTCGCTGTTGGCGCGGCGCCGGATCTTGTCATTATCCGGTGTTTTGCGCATGGCGTTGCGCACGCCTTGGGATGACCACTCGCGCTGGGTTCGCGCGCGGGCTACGAGGTCCGCTTTCTGGTTTTCAAACTGTTCATAGGCTTCCCGGGCATGGCTGCGGTTGATGGCGCGCTCGGCCAGGTAGGAGTCGTACCCGCCCTCGTAGACGGCAACCTTGTTCTGCGCCAGATCCAATTCGATGATCCCGGTGGTGCAGCGTGCCAAGAATTCGCGGTCGTGCGACACCAGGATGACCGGTGCACGCAGGGAGTTGATGAACTCTTCGAGCAGCTCAAGTCCGGCCAAGTCGAGATCGTTGGTTGGCTCATCGAGCAGGACGATGTCGAAGCGCGAGAGCAATAGGGCGGCTAATGCGACCCGCGCGACCTGCCCGCCGGAGAGGGCAGACATTTCCGTGTCAACAGGCAGGGTGAAGCCCAGCTTCGCGAGAACCTCGGGGATCCGATCCTCCAGGTCCATCGCTCCGGAAGCCATCCAGTGGTCAAATGCCGTCGCGTAGGCGTCATCGGCACCTGGCTTTTCACTGCCCAGATCCTGGGCGGTTTCTTCCATGCGTGCGGTGGCCTGCGCGCACCCGGTGCGACGGGCCAGGTAGGCTTCAATCGTTTCGCCGGGGACGCGTTCATGTTCCTGCGGCAGCCAACCGATGAACGCTGAATCAGGGGCTGTGCTCACGGTGCCCGACTGGGCGGTGGCCGCCTTGGCCAGCAAAGAGAGCAACGTGGATTTTCCTGCGCCGTTGGCTCCCACCACGCCATAAACATCGGAAGTGGTTGCGGTGAAGTTCAAATTGGAGAACAGGGTTCGGTGGGCGTGGCCACCTGCGAGGTCTTTGGCCACGAGCGTTGCAGTCATGGTGTTAAGTCTAGTGCGCGTTAGGCAGCATAAACGGTGATGAGGTTCGAACCACGAAGGGTTCGAACCTCATCAACTTTGCGGGACCTTAATCGGCAGCCTCGCCCAGGCTTTGGAACTTGAGCTGCCGCCGTGCAAGGCGGTGCGCATCAGGAATAGCGCGAGCCAAGGAGATCTCCGCTGCGATGGCGGCCCCGAGTTCCTGGCAGAACTCGCGAGGACGGCTGGCCGCGTCAATCTGTTCTTCCACCACATGGTCAACAAGGCCAAAACTGCAAAGATCTGGTACCCCGATCTTTTGCTGCCGGGCCATCTGCGCTGCATGCTCCGTGGTGCGGTGGATGATCGCACTGGCTCCTTCGGGTGGCAGTGGCGAGAGCCAGGAGTTTTCCGCCGCGAGCGTTCGATCCGCCGGCAGCAAGGCGAGCGCCGCGCCGCCGGTGCCTTGGCCCAGCAGGACTGAAACCGAGGGGGAGCGCAGCCCGATCAATTCACTGAGAGAGCGCGCGATTTCCCCGGCCAAGCCGCCTTCCTCGGACTGCACCGAAAGCTCGGCGCCGGTGGTATCGATGATGGTGACCAGCGGAAGTTTGAGCTCCTGGGCCAGCTGCATTCCGCGACGTGCTTCGCGCAAGGACGCAGGACCCAGGCTGGCGGTCTCCGGATGTCGTGGACGCTGCTGGCCAAGCACGACGCATGGCTGATCGCCGAAGCGGGCCAAGGCCAGCATCAGCCCGGGGTCCTTTTCACCCTGGCCGGTGCCGTTCAAGGGCAACGCCTCGTCGGCTGAGGCCAGCAGCATGCGGGTATCCGGGCGGCGAGGATTGCGGCTGAGTTGCACCGATTCCCAGACATTCTTGGCCTCGCGCACAAAGGGACGTCCTGCCGGGGCCGGGAATCCGCCGCCGGCGGAGACGGGCTGCAAGATCGACAGAGCGCGATTGACCAGGCTCGGCAATTCTTGCGGCGGGACCACGGCATCGATCAAGCCCTTGCGGAAGAGATTCTCCGAAATCTGCACCCCATCCGGGAACTTCTGGTCATAGAGCGCTTCATAGACCCTCGGTCCCAGGAAGCCGAGCAAGGCGCCTGGCTCGGCCACCGTGATATGACCCAGCGATCCCCAGGAAGCCATGACCCCGCCCGTGGTTGGGTGGCGCAGATACACCAGGTAGGGAAGGCCTGCTTCCTTGTGGCGGCGGACCGCATCGGTAATGGAAACCATGCCCAGGAATGCGAGGGTTCCTTCTTGCATTCGGGTGCCCCCGGAGGCCGGGCCTGCCAGCAGCGGCAGCTTTTCGGCGGTAGCCCGCTGGATGGCCGCCACAATGCGATGTGCCGCGGCCTGGCCGATGGAACCTGCCAGGAAATTGAACTCGGAGACGATGACCGCGACCTCGCGCCCGTGGATCCTGCCCTTGCCGGTGATGACCGCTTCATCGGTGCCGCTCTTGGCGGCAGCGGCTTCCAGGTCCGCAGCGTACTGCGCGCTGAGCCTTGGCTGGCGTGGCGGCTGATCCCAGGATTCAAAGGAGTCTTCGTCCAGGACGATGTCCAGCAGCGTCGCGGCATCCATGCGCAGGGTTTTGGTGCTCATCAGGCATTGTCCTTCCGGGAAGCCAGCCACTGCTCAATTTCCTGGGCGTTGGCGTTGAGCACCGGAGGGGCGCTATGAACCGTCCGGGTGGTCTCGTTATTGGTCTGTGCATCAAAGAATCGCAGCGGCGGGCCGGGAAGATTGATCTTGCCCAAGACCTCATGATCCACCTCGACGATGAGGCCTTGAGATTTCACCTGATCCCATTCGTACACCTCTTCAATCGTGCGCACCTTGCCAGAAGGGATGCCGGCCCCATCAAGGGCGGCCAGCAGTTCTTCGGCATCATAGCCGGAGAACGCCCGCTCGATCAGTTCGTTCAATGCCGGACGGTTCTGGACGCGAAGGGCGTTGCTGATGAAGCGCGGGTCATCGGCGGGTAGGTTGAAGCTGCTGGCGAAATTCTGCCAGAGCTTTTCGCTGCCGATGCTGATCTGCACCTTTGAATCCTTGCAGCCGTACAGTCCGTAGGGAGCAATGGAGGGGTGGTGGTTGCCGATGGCTTGGGGGTTTTGCCCCGCCACCATGGCACGTGTTCCCTGGAAGGCATGCACCCCGATGATCGATGCGAGCAAAGAGGTGCGCACCACCTGGCCGCGACCGGTTTTCTCGCGCTCCAACAAGGCGGCCAGGGCACCGTAGGCGCCGTACATTCCGGAGAGCAGGTCAGCGATGGGCACGCCGACCTTCTGCGGATCGTCCGGGCCCGAGCCGGTGATGGACATCAGTCCTGCTTCGCCCTGCAGGATCTGGTCGTAGCCGCTGCGGTGGGCTTCGGGGCCATCGTGGCCGAACCCGGTGATGGACAGGATCACCAGGCGGGGATTGAGTTCGTGCAGAACCTGGGTGCTGAAGCCCAGGCGGTCCAGCACGCCGGTGCGGAAATTCTCCATCAGGACGTCGCTGTTCTTGACCAGCTCCGCCAGCTTCTCCTTGTGTTCCTCATCTTTGAGATTCAGCGACAGCGAGAGCTTGTTGCGGTTGCAGGAGAGGAAATAGGTGGCCTGGCGGTTGTCTTCCGGACCGACAAAGGGCGGGCCCCAGCCGCGGGTGTCATCGCCGGTGCCGACGGTCTCGATTTTGATGACCTTGGCACCGAGGTCTCCCATCATCATTCCGGCGTGCGGGCCAGCCAATGCGCGGGTGAGATCTAGTACTACGTATCCGCTCAGCGGTCCGGTGGCGGTGCCTTGAAGTGTGTCGTTTTCGGCGGTTAGGGAACTCAACAGATCCTCCTCGAATTATTGCGTTTAGATTGTGGGGATGATCGTCTAGAGCCAGCCCGGCAGGACCAGCAGTGCCCAGGCCAGCACCGGTCCGGCGAGCACGACGATGCCGCCATAGCTCAGGACCTGCTTGTAGAAGCGGTCCTTGTCCGTGCCTTCGGGGGCGTTGGCCAGGACCAGTGCGCCGTTGGTGGAGAAGGGCGAAACGTCCACGACGGTGGAGGCGATGGCCAAGGCGCAAATCAGGCCGGTGGCGCTGATCGATCCGGTGTTCAGGAACGGGATGGCCAGCGGGATCAGCGCGGCCAGGATGGCGGTGGAGGATGCGAAGGCGGAGACTACAGCGCCGATGTAGCAGATGAGCAGTCCAGCCAGCAGCGGTGCGCCGAGGTTGGCCACGCCGTTGGAGACGTACTCGATGGTTCCGGCTTCTTCCAGCACGCCCACGAAGGTGAGCATTCCGCAGATCAGCAGGACGGTGGACCAGCTGATCTTGTTCACTGCTCCCTTTTGCCCGGCAGGATTGACCAGTGCCAGAAATACGGCGATGGTGATGGAAACGAAGCCGACGTCGACCTTGAAGCCCAGGGCGATGACTGCCAGTGCGATCAGGCCGATGATGGTCATGGTCTGGCCGAAACGCTGTCCCGGTGCCTTCGGGGCTGCGCCGTCTCCGGCGGGATCGCGGGGGCCGTAGGTGCCTGAGCCGCTGCCCTTGAAGTCGACGTCTGCGGCGTGGGCGCCGGCGGAAACCTTCAGGCGTGCTTCGGCGACACGTTCGGCGATGGCTCCCGCACGCTGGCCGGCCAGCTGGCGTCCGCCAAGAACCAGGAACAAGACGATGGCGATCACCAGGTTGAAGATGAAGCTGGTGAGGAAGAGTGCGGTAGGGCTGAAATCGAATCCGGCTTCTTCGATCAGTCCGTTGACGATGACGCCGTAGACGGCGATCGGGGAGAAGCCGCCGGCCTGGGCGCCGTGGACGATGAGCATGCCCATCATCAGCGGGTTGATCTTGTAGCGCTGGGCGAAGTTCAGGCCGATGGGAGCGATGATCGCGACCGCTGCCGGGCCCAGTGCGCCGATGGCGGTGATGGCCGCGGTGATGGCGAACATGACCCAGGGGATCAGCGAGATCCGGCTGTCAACGAGTTTGACGGCTTTGTCGACGAGGATGTCGATGGTGCCGTTGTTTTGCGCGATGGCAAAAAGATAGGTGACACCCACAAGGGTGAGGAATAGGCCGCCAGGGAAACTGGCGAGAATGTCCTTGGTATCCATCCCAAGGAAGACGGCGCCGAGCAGGAATGCTCCGACAAAGGCCAATGCCCCCATATTGATGGGGAACATCGTGGCGATGATGAACATCACCGCTAGGATGATGATGGAGACTAACGCGACAGACATGGGGAAAATCCTTTTCGTGAAGGCCGCAAAGCGAGTGGTAGTTGGTGTGACTGAAGTCACTGGCTCACTGGCCTAGCCTCCTAGACTCCGGGTGTCTTGTCAAGCAAAATTTCGGTGTAAGTTTGAGCTAGGACACATCAGAAGGAGTGAACGTGGCTGAAGTCAAAAAGCCCAAAGGCTTTGCCAAAGTGCAGCGTCCGCGGCTCTATGAACAGCTCATGCAGCAGATCCTGGCTTTCGTCGAGGAAGAGCAGCTGGGGCCAGGCGATCACCTGCCGGCTGAACGCGAACTGGCAGATCAGCTAGGTGTTTCCCGGGCGACTTTGGCGCAAGCGCTGGTGGCCTTGGAAGTCTTGGGTGTCATCGACGTCAAGCATGGAACGGGCGCCGTCCTGGTGTACCGGCCCAGTGTTGCGACGGTTTTGCGAGAGCTGCATGAACACAAGAACCGGCTCCCGGATATCGTTGAAGCGCGCAGCACCCTCGAGGTGAAATTGGCATCGCTTGCCGCGGAACGACGCACCGACGATGACCTGAAACGCATCAACCACGCGTTGGAGGTCATGGCCCAAGAAATTGCCGATGGGGACCGTGGCGAAAAGGGCGACGAGCTTTTCCATGAGGCTATTACCGGGGCTGCGAAATCGTCGGTCTTGCAGAAGCTGATGACGTTCATTTCTGAAATGGTGCTTGAAACGCGGCTCGAATCCCTAGGGCAGCCCGGGCGTCCGGAACGGTCCTTGGAATCGCACCGGAAAATCACCGAAGCGATTGCTGCCGGTGATCCGAAGGGTGCGGCTGCAGCGATGCAGGAACATATCGAGCTGGTTTCCGATGTGGCCCTGTTGAAAGAGATTCAGTAAAATCTCAAGCTACTACTTACCCGAAGGGCTCGTATTCAACAGTTTGAGCACGTCGTCCTGCTCTACCTGGCTGAAGTCCTTGTAATACGCGCCAACCGCACCGACTTGCCGAGGCTTCAAGAGTTCAACGAGGCCATCGGCCAATGGCGCGAGTTCGGCGAAGGATTCCGGTGCTATCACCGGGGACGCGACGGTGACCGAGCGCGGGTGCAGCTTCGCTATGAGATCAAGAGATGCCTTCATGGTCGCACCGGTGGCAATACCGTCATCGCAGAGAACCACTGATTGCCCGGCAAGATCCGGCGTGTAGGCCTTGAACGCGTGGGCCAAAGCCAAGAGATCCGCGTGGGTCCCGTTTTCCACGGATGACAGTTCATCGTGGCCGAAATACTGCAGCGCGCGTCGATGCACTTCGGGATTGAGGTAGCGGCCACTGGTGCTGGCATACTGCGCAATGGCGCCGAAAGCCAGTTCTGGACTGCTGGGCACACCCAGTTTGCGCACCGCCAAGGCGCCTAGTCGAGCTCCCAGGGACTGGGCTACTTCATAAGCAATGGGAACACCTCCGCGCAGCAGCCCGAGCACCGTGTACTCACCGGCAGGCAAGGTCGTGGCCAGCTTCATGCCCAACGCGGCGCCTGCGTGGCTACGATCATCAAACCTGGAACTGTTGTCACTGACCATGGTTCCAGTCTTGCCCAATCCCAGTGAAATGAATAGCGTCTAGCACGGAACTCTCGCTGTGTTGAGCCCGCGATAGTTACTGGTAGCATTTTCCGGTGCGTCAAATTCCAGAAAGAACACGAGATCTCCGACTTGATGCGGCTAAAGGCATCCTGATTATCTTGGTAGTTCTTGGGCACTTGCTCGAAGCGACAGCTGGATGGAATGCGCGTTCAACCCGGCTGCCACTGACCGCGATTTATATGTTTCACATGCCAGCATTTGTTTTTCTCGCTGGCGTCACCGCTAAGCCGACGCAATTGCCCAAACGAATTGGCACTTTTCTTGTCATGCTGGCTTTGTTCCAAAGCCTCTACTTCATCGAAGTGCATTTGATTGGACTGAACAAGACTTTTTCGTTACTAATCCCATTTTGGATTTTGTGGTTCTTGCTGGCTATGTGCTGGTGGCAACTGATAATGCCGCTTATCCGAAAATTCCCGAGGACCTCTATAGCGGTTTCACTTTTGACTGCGATTTTTTCAGGAACATTCGAGTCCATCGGCTACGACCTTACGCTGTCGAGGACTTTGGTATTCCTGCCATTCTTTGTAATCGGGGCTACATATGGGCAGGTAATACTTCGTATGGCTTACCAATTGCCAAGAGTGGCTAAGCTTGTTGGTGTCATCGTGGCAGGCGTTGCTTGGACGTATCTTTACGCGCAGAATATTCGTCCAGGTTGGCTTTACGGAAGTTTCTCGTTCGAGCGTTTGAAGGTCGAAGACGGAGCCGGAATCCTGATTCGTATCGGATTGATGATCATTGCAATGCTTGTCGTGCTCACATTCTTGTCTTTGACGCCAAAGTCCAGCACCGTGTTAGTGGCACTCGGGAGGCGCAGCTTGGCTATCTTTGCATTGCATGGATTCATAGTTTTGGCGGTCACGCCACTCATGCCGATCGTTCTGCAAAAGAGTGGAAATGTTATCGCAGTCGGAATTTGTCTGCTTTTGACCGTGTTTACTGTAGCTAGTTTCTCTTTGCCTGTTTTTGACAGGACTATCCGCAGAATTAGTCAGGCAACAATTAGTTTAATATCGAAACCATTTGTCTCTCGGAACGCCTCATAGATTGCTAGCCTTTTGGCTCGCCTGAGGTAAGAAGTTGAACGCATATCCAACATAAGCGACCGTTCAAGATCACTTGATCTTGCACGGCCGCTTACGTATAGATTTTTCTCAGCTATGGGTTCTTAGACCTGGTTGCCCAGCTTGAAGCCCTTGGAAGCCTGGCCGTGGTACGAGCCATCTTCGTCGCCTGCGCGGGTGAAGGAGAAACCGTCGGCACCAATGGTGACTTCGAGCTCGGAGTCATCGGTACGCTCGATGACTTCTTGCACGTTGCCGTCCAGGTCCAGGACCTTGGAAGCTTCGGTGTACCACGATGGCACAACCGGGTTGCCCCACCAGTCGCGGCGCTGGTTGTCGTGCACGTTCCAGGTGATGGTCGGATTGTCCGGATCACCGGTGTAGTAATCCTGGGTGTAGATCTCGATGCGGTGGTCATCTGGATCCAGGATGTACAGGTAGAACGCGTTGGAGACACCGTGGCGGCCTGGACCGCGCTCGATGCGATCCGAGATGCGCAGGGCGCCCATCTTGTCGCAGATCTGGATGATGTTGTGCTTCTCATGGGTGGAGAAGGCTACGTGGTGCAGGCGCGGGCCGTTGCCACCGGTCAGTGCGGTGTCGTGAACGGTGCCCTTGCGGTGCATCCATGCTGCGTAGGTGGTGCCTTCATCATCCTGGATGTCTTCGGTGACGCGGAAGCCAAGATCTTCAAGGTACGCGCGGCCACGAGGTACGTCCGGGGTGACCTGGTTGAAGTGGTCCAAGCGGACCAGTTCGCCAGCTGAGTACAGGTCGTAGCGCATGTGCAGACGCTCGACGTGGGTGGTCTCGAAGAAGAATTCGTAGGGGAAGCCCAGCGGATCCTCGACGCGCACGGCGTCGCCGATGCCCTTGACGAAACCTTCCTTGCGGCGCTCGGTGCGGCAGCCCAATTCCCTGTAGTAGGCCTCGGCCTTGTCTACTTCTTCGGTGGAGCGGACACGGAAAGCCATGGCCTTCAGCGCAGCCACTGGGCCCTTGGTCAGCACCAGGTTGTGGTGGATGAATTCCTCGAAGGAACGCAGGTAGATCTGGTTCTCGTCCTCGTAGGAAACGTGAAGGCCCAGGACGTCAACGTAGAAGTTGCGCGAGCGCTCCAGGTCGGTGACTACCAGTTCGGCGTAGGCGCAGCGCAGGATATCCGGTGCTGGAACCGAAGGGGTGGGAATCGGGTTTGCGATCTCTTTGCTCATGATTTGCTCCTTTGCAAACAGGAAAGATTGGTGGGGGAAGCCGAAGCTTCCTAGACGCCGAACTTAGGGGAGTGGGCTTCGTTCAGGGTGATCTGGATGGACTGCTGGGTGGTGTAGAAGTCCACCGAACGGTAGCCTCCCTCGCGTCCCAGGCCCGAAGCCTTCACGCCGCCGAATGGGGTGCGCAGGTCGCGGACGTTGTTCGAGTTCAGCCAAACCATGCCGGATTCAATCTGGTGCGCGAAGTTGTGCGCGCGCTTCAAGTTGGAAGTCCATACGTAGGCGGCCAGGCCGTACTTGGTGTTGTTGGCCAGCTCCAGCGCTTCCTCGTCGGTATCGAACGGGGTAATAGCAACCACTGGGCCGAAGATTTCGTCCTGGAAGATCTGTGCATCAGGGGCGACATCGGCGAAAACGGTCGGAGCAACGTAGTTGCCCTCTTCGAATCCTTCTGCACGGCCGCCGCCGGCCAGCAGACGGCCTTCCTTCTTGCCGATTTCGATGTAGCTCATGACCTTCTCGAAATGCTTAGGATGCACCAGCGAGCCGACCTCGGTCTTCGGATCGCTTGGCAGGCCAACACGGATGTTCTTGGCGCGTTGCGCGAACTTGGCGACGAAGTCATCGTAGATGTCGCGCTGGACCAGCACACGGGAGCCGGCCGTGCAGCGCTCGCCGTTCAGCGAGAACACGCCGAAGACGGTGGCATCCAATGCAGCATCCAGATCGGCATCGGCGAAGACCACTGCCGGGGACTTGCCGCCTAGCTCCAGGGACAGGCCCTTGAAGAACGGGGCAGCCGCGGTGGAGATGGTGGCGCCGGTGGAGGAGTCGCCGGTGAAGGACACCAATGGCACATCCGGGTGCTTGACCAGGTAGTCGCCGGCCACGGAACCGGAGCCGAAGATCAGGTTGAAGACGCCTTCTGGCAGGCCGGCTTCGCGGAAGATATCCGGCCACAGGCCAGCGGAGAGCGGGGTGTAGCTGGCAGGCTTCATGACCACGGAGTTGCCGGTGGCGATGGCCGGGGCCAGCTTCCAGGACTCCTGCATGAATGGCACGTTCCATGGGGTGATCAGCGCGGCCACGCCAATCGGCTTGCGGTTCACGTAGTTCATCTGGCGGCCTGGCACGCGGAAGGAGTTATCCACCTGGGCGACGATCAGATCGGCGAAGAAACGGAAGTTCTCGGCCGCTCGGCGTGCCTGGCCCTTGGCCTGGGTGATCGGCAGGCCCGAGTCGTAGGACTCCAGCAAGGCCAGCTCGTCATCGCGGGATTCGACGATGTCAGCGATCTTGTGCAGCACGCGGGAGCGCTCGCGTGGCAGCATCTTGGACCAAGGGCCTTCCTTGAAGGCCTTGCCGGCGGCTGCCACGGCCAGGTCAACGTCGGCCGGCTGCGCCGATGCAGCGGTGGCGTAGTTGGTGTTGGCCACTGGCTCCTGGACATCGAAGGTTTCCCCGCCGATGGAGTCCACGAATTCGCCGTTGATGTAGTGCTGCAGGTGGGTTGGCAGATTTTCTGGTACGAAGTGCTTGCTCAAGGCAATTCCTTTCGTGCTGGTGAGTGTTGGTGGGTCGTGAAAATTCAGGTTCTAGATCGCGCTGGGTTCCATGCCCGCAGCCTTCAAATAGCTGTTCAGGGTATGGGCGCGGTGTTCGCGGCAGGCCGCTTCGATCTGCGCCGGGGTGGCGTGATCGGCGATTAAGTCCAGGAGCGCATCGTGTTCCTTGACGGATTCACGGGCGCGGTAGGGGATATGGGTGAAGCTGCTGGCCCGCATGGCCGCCAGCCGGCGCCAGCCGCGCTGCACCAGATCCAGGATGTGCGGGTTGGGGCACTGTCCGTAGAGCAGTTGGTGGAACTCGGTGTTCATCCGGGTGAAGGCCACCGGGTCGAAATCCTCCAGGCACTGGCGCATCTTTTCGTTCAGCTCCCGGGCCTTGGCCAGCCAGGCGGCATCCATGGAGCCGGCGGCCAGGGCGGTGGCGGCCGGTTCGATGACCATCAGCGTCTGCATGGTGTGCAGGTACAGGGTCGAATCCACGTGGGCCACGGTGGCGCCGACATTGCGGGTGAAGTGCACCAGGCCTTCGGCTTCGAGCCGGCGGATCGCTTCGCGCACCGGGACCACCGAGCAGCCCAGTTCTTCGGCGATGGTGCCCAGCACCAGGCGGTAGCCTGGCGAGTAGGCGCCATTGTTGATGCGCTCGGAGACCAGCTGGTAGGCGGCTTCGGACTTCGAGGCGGTCATTACAGCACCCATGAGTCCAGCTCCGGGCTGCCGGCGTCTTTCCACGCGTTGTACTTGGCTTTCCATTCCGCGTTCATCGGGAACAGGCCTTCGATGGCGTAGCCGCGCTTGACCATGGCGAAGATGAACTCGTCATTGGATTCAGTGACCACAGCCTCGGCGGCGACTTCCTCCACCAGCGCCGGCGGGATGACCACGATGCCATCGGAGTCCGCGACAATCACGTCGCCTGGCTGGACCGAGACGCCGCCGCAAGCCACGGTAATGTCCTTGTCCCAAGCCACGTGCTTGCGGCCGAGCACTGCCGGGTGGGCGCCGTTGTAGAAGACCGGGATCTCCAAGTTGGAGACCGCGTCGAGGTCGCGCACACCGCCATCGGAGATGATGCCGGCTGCGCCCAGCTGCTGGGAGCGCAGTGCCAGGATGTCGCCCAGAGTGGCCGAGCCGGTTTCGCCGCGGGCTTCCATGACCAGGATTTCGCCGCTGTTCAGCGAGTCGATGGACTGCTTCTGGGTGTTGTAACCGCCGCCGTGGGCCTTGAAGAGGTCTTCGCGGTTGGGGATGTAGCGCAGAGTTCGGGCGGTGCCGATCACGCGCTGCATGCCCTTGGTGGCGCCGGGGACTTCGATGTTCACATTGTTCAGGCCGCGCTTGCGCAGGGTCGCGGACAGGGTGGCGGTGGCCACCGAGGCGAGCTGTTCGCGCACGGCATCGGTCAGGGCGTCCTTGCCGGTGATCACCGGAGGCAGGCCGGCCGAAGTGCGATCGCCGTAGGCATCTTCCTTGTCCTTCTCGTTGACCTTCGGCTGGTTGCCGAACGAGCCGAAGGCGGCGGTGCCCTCGGTGGCGGTGGTCTTCAGCTTGCCGGTGGAGGTGCCGGTGATCAGGTCGGTGACTTCGACTTCCACCACGTCGCCCGGGAAGAAGACGGTGGAGCCCGCGGGGGTGCCGGTCAGGATGATGTCGCCTGGCTGCAGGGTCATCTGCTGGGAGAGGTCGGCGACGATTTGCGCGAAGGAGAAGAGCAGTTCCGAGGTGGTGGCGTCCTGGGCGAGGTTTCCGTTGACCCAGGTCTGGACGCGCAGCTTGGCTGGGTCCAAGGAAGCGGCATCGAGCAGGTTGGGGCCTAGCGGGGTGTAGCCGTCGCCGGACTTGGAGCGGATGTTGGATCCCTTGTCCGCGTACTTCATATCGTGTACGCCCAGATCGTTGGATGCGGTGATCGAGCCGACGTAGGTCCAGGCTTCTTCCACCGAGACCCGGCGGGCTGCGGTGCCGATGATCAGAGCGATTTCGCCTTCGAAGGCCAGAAGCTCGGTGCCGGCTGGGCGCTCAACGGTGCCGTTGGTGGCAGACAGGGAGCTGGATGCCTTCAAGAAGTAGCTGGGGAATTTAGGGGTACGCCCGCGCTGTGCTGCGCGGGAGGAGTAGCTCAGGTGCACAGCCAGAACTTTGCCTGCCTGGGCGAAGGTCTCTTCGGTTACTGGGACAGTAGTGGTCACCGTTGATCGTCCTACTTTCGTCATACATCATGTCGTACATCAAATCGTATACGATTAGTGTGCTCCGAATCTCATCCGCTGTCAAGCGGACTGCGGAAAGTTGCCGGGCCGACGACGCATTGAGGCCAATAATCCACGGAATTCGGCGGATAACAAAGGCGCCGTTCAACGAAAGAATTCGTTGAACGGCGCCTTTGCAAGGCGGTGCCGGCTAGCGGCAAGCCACGTGGAGATCAGACCCGAATCGCATCAACAATCCGGACCCTGGCCGCCACGAGAGCGGGGAGCGCACCCGTGAGCGCGCCCACCGCAATCGAAACGCCGATGCCCGCCAGTGCTGCGCCAACCGGGAATCCAGGCATCTGGTCAATGCCGGATCCAAGAAGCAGGTTGGTCACCTTCGGATTGGTCACGACTGCGATTGACAGCAGCACGCCAAGGCCGCCGGCGACGGCGGTGGCGACCACGCTCTCCATCATGACCGAGAAGAACACCCGGCCGGTAGTCGCGCCGAAGCTGCGCCGGATGCCGACTTCCCGGATGCGCTGCTTCATCGTCACCATGGCCACATTCAACAGGCTCAGGGATCCGAGCAGAAGGATGACGCCAGCGATTCCGCCGGCAACCAATGCCAGCTGCTTCAGGCTTTGGTCATCGCCCCACGACAAATAGTCGGAGCGCAAGGATTCCACCGAATAGCCTGGGAGCTCTGCGCTCATTTGCGAGGCGAAGTTCATGGCCAATTCCTCGGAGCCGTCAATTGGCACCCACATTTCATAGCTGGCGTCAGTCAGCGGCGCCGAGGCGGCGAACCAATGCCCGTAGGTTTCGGGAAGCATCCACAACTGGCCACCGAGCCCGCCATCGCGCGTTGACGTTGCGCCAACCACCGTCACCGAGACGATCTGGCTTCCGGAACGCATTTGGATAGAGGCCGGGAGCGAACCCTGGTCTAATCCCAGCCCCTGGTACACGGTCCGGTCGACGACAACGGCCGGAGCCAAATTCTGCGCGTCCTCGGATTCGAGCCAACGGCCATGCTGAGCGAAGATCCGGTGAATTGGTGCATAGTCGGGATCCACGACGAGCACATCTGCATCGAGTGAGGTGCCCTGCGAGGAGACCTGGAAGCCGAAGCTGCGGGAGGCCATGGAGGCGTATTCGACGTTGAACCGCTCAGCGGTCTTGGCGAAGGCCTCGGTGACCTGCGTGCTCGACGAAGGGATCTGTTCGTTCCGCTGACTGTAGGCATAGGTGCTGATCAGCGCCGGTCGGCCATTGCGCTCGAGCTGTTCGGTCATCAGCTGCTGCGCCATGGCCGAACCGGCCACCGCGGTCGTCAGGGAGGCAACCGCCACGGTGACACCAATGAGCGAGAGCAGGACACGCAGCCTGTGGATGCGCAGTTCCTGCCAGGCCTCCAGCAACGCCGCCGCAAATCCAGTGAAGAATCTTCCCACAAGATTCATTGGGCCACCTCCTGGTCCAGCGCCTTGAGCACTCCGTCTTCGAGCCGGAATTGCCGGCGCGCCAAGGCGGCTACGTTGATGTCGTGGGTGATGGTGATCAAGGCGGCGCCCGATTCCACCGTGGCCGAATCGAGCAGCTGCATCACAGCCCGCCCGGTGTCGACATCCAGCGCCCCGGTGGGCTCATCAGCCAGGACCACCCGGGGACGGCGCACCAGTGCGCGGGCAATGGCCACGCGCTGCTGCTCGCCGCCGGAAAGCATTTGGGGCATCGAGTCCAGGCGGGCACCGAGGCCCACCTTCTCCAGGGCTTCGGCGGCCAGAGTTCGCCGGCGCCAAAAATCCTGGCCGGTGGCGTACATCAAGGGAGCCATGACATTTTCCAGTGCAGTGCGACCGGGCAACAAATTGAACTGCTGGAAGACGAAACCGAGGTCGCGGCCGCGGGCGTGGGCTGCCCGCCGGGCACTAAGCTTGCTGGCATCGTGGCCACGCCAAGCCAGGCTGCCTGAGGTTGGCCGGTCCAATAGCCCGAGGATATTGAGCAAGGTGGACTTGCCAGTGCCTGAGCGGCCGACAATAGCGATGTGGTCGCCTTCGGATACCGATAGGTTGATGCCGTTCAAGATGTGCAGCTCGCTGTCATCGGGCAATAGGACACTGCGGGTGACGTTTTCAAGCTTCAGCAGCTGGGCATCACTCATCAGGGGTAGATCTCCATGCCTGGTTCCATCGAAGGAGCCGGGGCGGAGCCGGGAACGTAGCGAAGGACTTCGGCATCCGATGTGAGCCCGGATCGGATTTCCACGACCTTGCCATCGGTCACGCCCAGTTCAACCTCGGTGCGGATTTCTTTGCCTTCATCATTCAGGATCCACACTGCGCCCTTGCCCACTAGTCCGCGCACGGCGGTCACGGGTACGGTCAGAACATCTTCGGCTGAGCCGGCGTCGATGTCCATGGTCATATCGAGGCCGTCGAAAACAACAACATCTTTCGGAACATCGCAAGAGACCTCGCTGCCTGAGCTGGACTCGTCCTGGGGCTGCGCTGCAGAATCGTCCATTGCTGCTTCTTCCTCGGACGCTGCATTTGCAGGTGTTTCGGATGCTTGGTCGCCAACGTTGAGATTGACGCAGGTGAATGGTTCTGGACCGCCTTCAATGCTGATGGTGGCATCGAGGTTTTCGTCCATGATCCGGTAGCGATCCAAGGCCTTGATGATTCCCACCGCGTGGAATGACTGGGGCTGCACCGAAGCCAAGGTTGCGCCCTTCTCGATCTCATCGCCGATGCTGAAGTCGAACTTTCCGACTTTTCCGGCCGCCGGAGCAAGAACATCATGATAGGAAACTGTGGTTGCTGGCGCGTCGTCGGCCGGCTGGGCTTCGGCTTCGTCCGCTTCGTGTTCCCCGGGGCCGGACTGGTTGGTTGGGGCTGGTTCGACCGTGCTTTCAACGCGGAGCTGGAAGATCTTGTCACCTTGGCTGACGTTGTCGCCAGCTTTCACGAAGGCCCAATTGAGGACGCCTGCCGAGGGCGCGGAGAGCGGTTGGGATTCAACGAGCTCGATGGTACCGGGGATCGACAGCGAGTTCTTGATCGTGTCCTTTTCGGCGAGAACGGTCTCCGCTGGAATTTCACCGGAAGGATAAAGCTGGTCGTCTGCCGCGGGGGAACCCCCGACGAACGCTAGCTTTACCAGGCTGACGGCAATCAGCGCGCCGATGATTAGCCATGCGCTGGGTAGAATAAAGCGCCTGAAGACGCGTCGGTGGCTCATGCTGGAACTCTGTTCATCCCATATTTTTATCAAACCATGCAGGTAACACCAAGGTTATTTGCAGGTTTCGCTCATATTTTTTATCGTAATCGACGTCATTTCCAGCGCAGGTCACCCACGATATTTTCGGAAATATCTGTGGCATCGGGTCATTTCGGACGCTGGCCGCTCGGTGGCCAGGCTGGATGTCACCCGTATTCATTGCATGTTCTTGAATAAAAGGGTCCGTTGCCGGAAACTTGCTCAGTTTCCGGCAACGGGCCGATTTGCTGAAGCAGGCGGCTACTTCGAAACCGACTTGCTGTTGGTGGCAGTTGCCCACGAAGCGGTAGGAATAGATAGCCTGTAGGACTTCTTCTTGGACTGCTTGACCGTCAATTTAGCGGTGCCCTTCTTGAGATTCACCGTTTTCAAGGTCTTCCACGAGTTTCCGGATTTGACCTGGAACTTGGCCTTCTTGGCGTTGTACTGGCCATATCGGTATTTTTCGGGCGAGTAGACCTGGGCCTTGGCGGTCAGTGCGACCTTGCTGCCCGAGCGCTTGGCGGTCAATGAGCTCTTGGTCTTGCCTCGCACATAGAACGTCTTGCTGGTCCGGTCGGTGTAATCGACGTATTCGGTCCAAGTGCTCTGGTAGTACGAATCCCAGTAGCTGTAGGAAGCGGATACGTCCGCCGGACCTACTTTGTAGGCGCCTAGCCCATCCCACGAGGGGCAGATGGTGGCGCGGTCGGAAACCTTACGATTTTCAAACCAGAGGGAATGAACGACTCCGCCGTTGCGGGTCACATCGATGATTGCATAGGCGTCGTCATAATCTGACTTGACCTTAGAAGACGCCTTGACTGTTACATTGCGGCAGTTCGAATCAGCCACGGTGAGCGATGAAACGGAATAACCGGTGATGTCTATTGGCCGTTCGCTGGCCTGGGCAGGGGTGGTCCCAGCGATCAGCGTGACCGCGAGAATCAGGCCGGCGGCCGCGTTGCGTACCCTTCGTGCGGTGGGAACTTCCATGAAGTGCTCCTATTGATTTGCGAGTGACTATTCAAGATGACTCACTTGAATGTTCAAACTCTAAGCCATGGGAAAGACATTTTGGACAGGCAATTTGCACCAGCGGCAAAATGTTGCGGTTATTGTTGCGCGGTGCCAGATAATCGCCGGTCGCTGGCAGAATGTTGCCATGCGACTTATCCTCATCCGCCATGGCCAGACGGCATCTAACCTCGGGCGCCACTTGGATACGGCGGTGCCCGGAGCGCCTCTGACTGAGCTTGGCATCGAACAGGCCCAGGCCCTTGCGCAAACGCTGCGCGGGGAGAGGATCGATGCCATCTATTGCTCGACGCTCCTTCGCACGCAGCAAACCGCACTACCGTTGGCTGATGAGCGTGGCTTGGAAATGCGCATTCGCTCCGGAATCAGGGAAATATCCGCTGGAATCCTGGAAATGGCCAATGATGAGGAATCCATCCGAACTTATCTGGACGTGGTCATGGGGTGGGCCGACGGCGAGGAGCAAGGCAAGATTCCTGGCACAGATCGAACTGGGGCCGCCATCCTGGGGGATTTTGACGAAGTGGTCAACGAGATTCTTGATTCAGGCGTGGAGAGCGCTGCTGTATTTTCCCACGGAGCAATCATGCGTGCGTGGGCAGGATCCCGCGCGGTGAACCTTGCGCCGGGATTCGCGGGTCGGACCACCTTGTCCAATACGGGCGTGGTGCTGCTGGACTTTGTCGGGGGCCAGTGGATTGTCACCCAATGGCAAGAACAGGCTCTGGACACTTACGCCGGTGAAAGCCGGGATACAGGTGGCGCGAGCGAGCAAATCCGGATGGTCGAATAGCGCTCGATGAGGAAGCGGCTAGAGGGCATTCCGCAGTCACCTGATCCGGTGCGGCCATGTAATTTTCTGTTTCCTGGCAATGGGAACCACAGGTAGATTTACCTGCAACCAGCGTGCGACTTGGGGCTTTAATCGTGTTGCATGGAAATTCACCTAACCCTTCATTTCTGAGCTGATATTCTTCCCTCAAATTGCTGGCAATATCGTCAGGGTCGGCGTAGTCTAACGCCATATCGTTGTCTCGAATTGGGGGATTTGAAGACGCATTGAAGCACTCGCATTCATTAAGCATCTTTAGATGTATTGGGGATTATTCCTGAGCCGTTGAGTCACATGGGGTGACTGAATTGGGGTTTGACCACTAAAAGTGCAGGTCATAGCCTCTACTTCGCATGCTCATATTGGTAAATCAGCCCTGCGCCGGATGATTTGCCGCGGACATTTTTTGTTGGGGGAAAGATGTCTAAGCACCAAAGGCGTGGCACTTTTATGCCATTTTCGCGCCTTAATCTAATTTCAAGAAAATACAAGTCGCTTATAGCTATCATCTCTTCGTTTGCACTATGCATTGCGATAACCATTCCGGGAATGGCAGTTGCTGCAGAACCATCCACTGGAGCCGACACCCAGGAAACACAGTCCGCTGACACCAATGAACCTGCGGATGACCAGGGAAAGCCAGCCGAAGGCTCCGGAGCGACATCTGAAAAGTCCGTGGCGCTCAATTCTGAGCCTGCGCCGGAAACGTCACAAGAGGATGCTCAGCCAACGGTTGCAGCCGCAACACCGGCTCCCGTGAAGAAGCCCTCGTCTTCTGAAAAGGACGAGGCAAAGGCAAGCCAAGCGCCAACAGAAACGACTGCTCCTCCTGCCACGGCCGACAGGCCCACGGTATCCAAGGCACCTGCAGCACCAAGCGAAGAGGCAGCGACCTCGTCAGCTGCCGCAAAATCTGAAAAACCCGATACGCAGGAAATCTCTGCAGCTGCGCTGGAAACGGGCGAACCGAGGACGTGCGAATACAACTCAGGTACAGGGTCCGTCAACACATTCATGCAGAAGAACGACGCAATGGCCGACTACGCCAACGGCAATATCAATACCGGATTATATGAAGGCGGCGTTGTTCACCAGCGTATCCAGATGACCCTGCCGGCAGGTGAAAATGAGCTGGTTCTCGTATACCAAGTCAAGCAGTCCGGTTTGTGGGCCTATGACTATCTGCTGAACCAGTCGGCCACAGGCGCATCGATCAGTACATGGGACGTCGTGGCCGGAACAGGCGATGACCGTGAGGACACCGTGTATGTCACGCTCTGGGTTGAAGGCAACGAAGGAGAATCGTCTGCCGTCACCCTATTCTTTGACGCGCATATTGCTTCGGAGCTGGACCACGGACCTGGAACAGGCGCTTCTTCCATCAACGGTTCTCCGTACCACGTCGAAATTAGCTCTCTGAATTGCGGAGCTATCGGACAGCGCGACAACCAAATTCAGGCCAACGGAGTCCAGACCGGCGACGTGACCATTGTCAAAGATGCGCTGCCTGCCGATGGAACCGATTTCGACTTCACGATACATGAAAGCCATTTCGGAGATTCAACTGGATTCAGCTTGGATGACAGCGCGGATTCCGACACCGGAGCTGAACTACCGTCATCGGTAACCTACTCCGTCGCCCCATCCACGATCACGCTCACAGAGACCGATCTTCCCGCTGGATGGAATCTGTCCGATATCACCTGCACGGATAACGGCGCCATTCGAACCGATCTCGCCATCAGCTTTGAATTGAGCGACAACGAGAAAGTCACTTGTACGTTCGTGAACAACAAGACAACCTACAAGGATCTGACACTTCAAAAGGACGTCAAGGCAACCTTCGACCGGGACTACGACTGGCAGCTGGAAAAGTCGCTCGCCGACGGCCAGCAAGCCACGGTCAAATCTTCAGACACTGGAGTTGAGGTCGACTACAACGTCACCGCGACCGCCAGCGACGCCCAAGACAGCAACTTCGACCTCACCGGGACCATCACGGTGAACAACCCCAATGATGCCTCGATGAGCGGAGTCACGCTTGCCGACCAGCTCAACGGGGCCAATTGTGTCATCTCTCTAGGCGGATCACCGATTAGCAATCCTGTCACTGTGGCTCCGGGAGAGACTGTTTACACGTACAGCTGCGATTTGCCTGACACGACCAGCGCTTCGAGCTCTGGCACGAACATGGTCAGCGCCACCTGGGATGCCGATCTTTACTACGGTACCGACGGTGAAGCTACCGCATCCGCCGATTACGATTTCGCCACAGTCACCCCGACCGTGACCGATGATGAAGTCACTGTCACAGACAGCGAATTCGATCTGTCGTCAGTTGAAGGCGGAAACATCGTCACAGTTGAGGACAGCCCGAAAACCTTCGCCTACAGCATCACGTGGGAGGGAGTGCTCGGACAATGTTCCGATTACGTGAACACGGCAAGCCTGGCAGAGGACGACGGCCAAGTCTTGACGGACGATGCCTCAGTGGAAGTGTGCTTGGGCCAAGACCTGAACATCACCAAAAATGTTGTCTCCAGTTTCAACCGCAGTTACGACTGGAGCATCACCAAGGACGCCATCGGCGAGCAGCCGTATACTGCCGATCCTGAAACCGGAGAATTCACCGCTGAATATTCCGTCACCGTCACCCCAGAAAGCTACTCAGATAGCGACTGGGCCATGAGCGGCCGAATCACCGTGGAGAATCCCAACGATTGGCAATCTGTCTCGGCCACCGTCACTGACCAAGTAGATGTTGGTGGAGGCGCAGTTTGCACGATTGGCGGTGTGACGGATCATCCGGAGATCACCGATGCTGATCCAAGCGCTTCAGGATTCCAAGTAGAGCTGGCCGCCGGGCAAACCTTGTCCTTCGACTACAGCTGCACCTTCGAATCAAAGCCGAACTACGAAGGCAGCAACACTGCCGAAGTCGCTTGGTCTGCAGATGAAGCATTCACCGCCTCGGGCGATGCCCAAGAAGTAGTGCCCGTGGATGCCGATGATTGGACTCAAACACCGCTGAACGACACCGTCGAAGTCACGGATACAGTTCACGAGTTTGATCCAGCCTGGATCATCCGCTATTCAGATGGACCGCAAACCAAGACCTATTCGTACACCTGGACGGTCGATGAAGCAGGCACCTGCCAGACCTTCATGAACACTGCAACCATCACCGGAAGCCACCAGCTGATCAAGAGTGATGATGCAGAAGTCCAGGGCTGCTACGAAGCAGGTCTGACCGTGACCAAGGATGTCAATGCATCCTATGACCGAACCTACACATGGCAAATCGACAAGCAATTGGCCGAAGGCCAGTCGCCTGATGTCGTGGTGGAAGAAGACGGCACAGCCACAGTGAAGTACACGGTGAACGTGGACAACACAGGCTACACCGATTCTGGCCAACAGATCTCGGGCAAGATCACGGTCAACAACCCTAACGACTACGAAGATGTTGAAGTCACGGTCAGTGATGAGAACACGCTGCTCGCCCAATGCATCATCAACGCCGAGGACAGCAATCCAGATCTGGCGGGGGTCCAGCAAATTGTGCCGCGAAATGGTTCGGTTGTTGTTGATTACTCCTGTGATGCTTCGGAAGTAACGGAAGCGGACTACAGTGGCCACAGCAATACCGCGACCATTACATGGGGCGACGGGCAAGAAGCCCAAAGCCAGCCAGTGCCCATCGAGTTCACGCTTGATGAAGTAACTGACGATACTGTCGAAGTCTTTGAAGACAACGCAGATCCCGAAGGTGAAGCCACGCTGTTGGGAACTGTGCATTATGAAGAGGCGCCGAAGTCATTCAACTACGAGATCACTTATGTAGTTCCTCGCGATGAATGCCTGATCTTCACGAATACCGCTTGGGTGGTTATCACAGGAGATGACATCAGTGATTCACAAGATGTCAGCATCTGTGATCAGAAGAATCTGACCATCGCCAAAGACGTGAAGGCCACCTATGAACGGGACTATGACTGGTCTGTCGAGAAACAGGTCGATCAAAGCCGATTCACCGTCGCCGGTGATGGAACGGTCACCGCGCATTACACAGTGAAGGCCACCGCGGGTGCGGCTCAGGATTCTGCCAAGCAGGTATCGGGAAGCATCACCATTGCCAACCCGAACACGCAAGTTGGCGAGTTGACCGGAACCGTGACGGATCTCGTGTCCATCCCTTCGGCCACCTGCACCATCCTGGGCACAGACGCTGATGAAGCTACGGATGGCTTCCAGGTAGTACTCGCAGACGGGCAAAGCATCACGCTCGATTACGAATGCACCGTACCGGCTGGCACTGACATCGGTTCGGGCTACGACAACACGGCTACCGTGAGCTGGGGTCAAGATCGCCAGGCCCAGGACGTCGTGCCATTCGAATTCGAGCCGGCCAAGCTCACTGATGACAGCGTCAGCGTCATCGATGACAAGACGATTCCCGGCGAAGAAATATCACTTGGCACCGCAACCGTCCAAGATTCGCCAGCGACCTTCGAATACGATGTTCAGCTTCAGGGCGTAGCCGGAACCTGTACCGACTACACGAACACCGCCGTGGTCAACGAAACCACGGATCAGGGAGAAGAAAATACCGCTACCGCGACCACGACAGTGTGCGCCGGAGCCGATATGGACATCTCCAAGAACGTCGTGACATCCTTCGACCGCTCCTACCTCTGGGGTCTAGAGAAGGAACTGCTTTCGGGTGAACCGCTGGCGGCTAATCCGCAGACCGGCGAAGTCACCGCGGAATACCGCCTCACCGTTACTCCTGAAGGCCATGAGGATGGCAATTGGGCAATGAGCGGCGAGATCACGGTAAGCAACCCGAACGACTGGCAAGATGCGCCTATCACGGTGCAAGACCTTGCTGATGTCGGTGGGGAAGTCACCTGCACCATTACTTCTGTCCAAGGCGAAGCGGTTGCCGATATGTCCGAAGAAGAGCCAGGATTCCAGACCGTCATTCCAGCCGGAGCGCAGTGGGTCATGACTTATTCATGCACCTTCGAGTCCCAGCCGGCCTATGAGGGCCACAACACGGCGACAGTGGATTGGGATGCCCAAGCCCTGAACACAGTCAACGGCGAAGACTCGGCCACGGTCGACATCGCCGAAGGCGATTGGTCCCAGACTCCGCTGAATGACACCGTCACCATCACAGACAGCCGCTTTGACTTCGATCCAGAGTGGACTGTTGATGTTGAGGATGGCGTACAGAGCCGGGATTACTCCGTGACCTGGACGGTAGACGAAGCAGGCACCTGCCAAGTCTTTGAAAATGTCGCTACCCTCACCGGAGACGACGGATTCACCGCCACGGACAATGAACTTGCCCAGGCCTGCCGTGAGGCAGCGCTGGAAATCAGCAAGAGTGTTGAGGCAAGTTATGACCGAACCCATCAGTGGGAGATCGAAAAGTCTCTTGCCGAGGGCCAGGACGACAAGGTCACCGTCGACGGCGGAAGCTCAGCGCCAATCAACTACGTGATCACTGTCGAGAACACGGGATACGAAGATTCGGGATGGATGCTCGACGGTGTCATCACCATCACCAACCCGAATCAGTACACCAGCATCGATGCCACAGTCCAAGACACCGTGGATCTGGATGGAATCACCTGCACGACCAGCCAGTCTGCAGTATCAATTCCAGCCAATGGCAGTGTCGAGGTTGGCTACAGCTGCGATGTCTCAGCTGGAGTGGATCCTTCCTCCTACAGCGGCGGCACCAACACGGCAACGGTTAGTTGGGGAGATGAACGCGAATCGAGCACCCAGGTGCCAATCGACTTCGCTCTTGACGTCGAAACCGACCGCGAAGTGAGTGTGTGGGACGACAAATCAAACCCTGACGAACCGGTGCTTCTGCGGAACGTCAGCGTCGATGAGTCGCCAGTGTCCATCGAATACACCGTGGAGCACGAGGCACCAGCCGGACAGTGCGCCAGCTACACCAACACGGCATGGGTTGATATCCAGGCAGGAGAGGATCCACGAGACGAAGTCACCGTCGAAGTCTGTGGCCTGCTCGACCTGCTGGTCACCAAGGACGCGGAAGCCAGCTTCGATAGGACCTACCTCTGGGACCTGGAGAAGAAGGCAGATCGCACCGAAGTGACGGTGGCTGAGGACGGCACGGCTGACTTCTCTTACACCGTCTCGGCGCTGCCGCAAGGTGTGGAAGATTCGGCACATGAAGTTCACGGTACGATCACGCTGATCAACCCGAACCGATTCGAATCTGCCTCCACCGTTGCGACCGTTGCTGATGAAATCAGCATCGAAGGCGTCACTTGTACAATCCAAGCCGAAGACAGCGACCCGCAAACTGAAGGATTGCAGGTTCCGCTGCCAGTTGGGGACGACGGCACTGATGCCACGGTACAGCTGCCATATAGCTGCACGGGAGAACCCGAAGAGCTCTCCGGCAGCAATACGGTGACTGCAACCTGGGGCGAAGATTCAACAGCCAGCGCAACAGTTCCAGTTGACTACCTGTTGGACGGGGAAACCAACAAACAGGTGACCGTCGTGGATGACAAGACCAATCCTGATGAGCCAGTGATCCTGGGTGAAGCAATCTGGAATGCCGAGGGCACCCCGATTGACTTCGACTACACCCTGCGTCACCAGGCACAGGCCGGTACTTGCACCGAATACACGAACACCGCAGTGATTGAGCAGACTGGCGCGGACGATTCCACGACAGTCACCCTGTGCGGACAGATGGCTCTGGGACTGGAAAAGACCGCTGAAGGATTGGTGGATCTGGACTACGAATGGGCAATCGAGAAGCAACTGGATCAAAGCCGGCTCGAATACAACGAGGACGGCACACTCAATGCCCACTACAGTGTGGAAGCTCGTAACACTGGGGTAGCCGAGAAGAACTTGCGGCTATCTGGAACAGTGACGGTATCGAATCCAAATGATTTTGATTCCATCACTGCTACGTTGGCTGACCAAGTCAACACCGCCGGCGTCACCTGCCGCATTGATGCGCAAGATGCCGATGAAGCTGCAGCTGGCCTGCAAGTTGTTATCAATGCCGGAGGGAACTTGGGGGCCCGGTATGAATGCGACCTTGTCAGCTGGCTGACCACCGATGCCTTTGAAGGAGCCGTCAACACCGTGACGGCAAGCTTCGAAGGACGGGAAGTCAGCGCTGAAGCATCGATTGATTTCGAGACTGATGAAATCACCGATGAGACAGTAACCGTCACCGACGACATGACGAATGCCGAAGGAGAGCCGAAGGTTCTCGGAGAAGTAAATGTCATGCAGTCGCCGCAACTATTCGAGTATGACCTCACCCTCGAACCTGAGGAAGGAACTTGCACGGTTTACACCAATACCGCAGCCGTCCATGAAGACACGGATGGCAACGGCATGGACGAATCGAGTGTTGATTTCCAGGTGTGCATCGAGCAGGGGCTGATGGTGGCCAAGAGCGCTGACGCCCAGTATCTGCGGGACTACGATTGGTCGCTTCTCAAGGATGCCAAGCAGACACAGTTCAAGGTTGAAGCTGATGGGCAAGCCACAGCCGAATACACCGTTGAGGCCAAGCTGGAGGGCTATGAAGATCGGGAATTCACCGTAAACGGCGAGATTACCGTAGCGAATCCGAACGACTTCAAGGACACCGAAGTCCTTGTCGAAGACAAGATCTCGCTGGAATCAGCCACTTGCACCATAGAAGGACTGAGCGATGGCAAGATCACCATCCCAGCTGGGGAAACCAGCACTCTGAACTACAGCTGTTCGTTCGACGAGCCAGTAGCTGAAGCCGACTACAGCGGTCAGGAGAACCTGGTGAATGTCAGCTGGAGTGATGAGAATGGGGAAGCTCAGACAGTCAGTGCCACCGCCCCGCTGGACTTCGAAGCCACTGAAGTCCATGACGAGAAGGTGACCGTCCTCGACGATTACGCCAACCCAGGCCAGCAACGGGAGCTGGGCACCGTAACCGCCGACGAGAAGAGCAAGAAGTTCACGTACACAATGGACCTGGCTGGCGTGGCCGGCAAGTGCCAGACGTGGACCAACATCGCTACCGTTGAAGAGTCCTCCTCGCAAGATGAGAACAATTCGGATTCGGCAGACGTGGAGGTTTGCTCCGAGGCACCGCAGGCTGCACCACCGGCTGAGCCGGAACCACCTGCAGCACCGCCGGCCCGGCCAACACCATTGGCCGCAACGGGCATGGATGAAGGAATGTTGTGGCTGGTGGGTTCAGCCTCGATGATCATCATCGCAGGAGCGTTGATGTTGCTCCGCTACCGCCGCCGGACCCAGTAGTCCCTCGGCAACATAGCGAATGCCGGATCAGCCATAGGCTGATCCGGCATTCGCCTTGTGCTGAAAATTTCAGCAGTAATTCAACTAGGCCTAGGCACCTGCGCGTGCAGCAGCGGCTTCACGCTCGTCAGCTTCACGCAGTGCGCGTTCCACACGATCTACGTCGCGGACTGCGCCCTTGTCCGCAGACAATGCCATGGCTGCATAAGCGCGCAGAGCAGGGGAGACCACGCGTTCGCGATTTGCCGGGCGGTAACCGGTCGTTGAGATCAAACGCTCACGACGCTCAGCCAGGACTTCATCGGAGACGTTCAAGGTCAGTTCACGCGTCGGAATATCGATGGAGATGGTATCGCCGTCTTCTACCAATGCGATCATGCCGCCCGAAGCTGCTTCAGGGGAGACGTGGCCAATGGACAGACCCGAAGTGCCGCCGGAGAAACGGCCGTCGGTGATCAGTGCGCAGGACTTGCCCAAGCCGCGTCCCTTGAGGAACGAGGTTGGGTACAGCATTTCCTGCATGCCCGGGCCGCCCTTAGGACCCTCGTAGCGGATGACAACTACGTCGCCTTCCTTGACCTGCTTGTTCAGGATCTTCTCAACAGCTTCATCCTGGGATTCGCAGACTACGGCAGGGCCGGTGAAGGTCCAGATCGATGGATCCACGCCAGCGGTCTTCACCACGGCACCGTCCACGGCAATATTGCCGCGCAGAACAGCCAAGCCGCCGTCCTTGGAGTAAGCGTGCTCTACCGAACGGATGCAGCCGGCCTCGGAGTCGGTGTCCAGCGTTTCCCACTGGGCCGACTGCGAGAATGCGGTCGAGGAACGCACGCCGCCTGGGGCTGCATGCCACAGGGCGAGGGATTCTTCGCTCGCGCTTCCGCCACGGATATCCCAGTTATCGAGCCATTCGCCCAGGGTTGCCGAGTGGACGGTATGCACGGTTTCATCCAGCAGGCCGCCACGGCGCAATTCGCCGAGGATGGCCGGGATGCCGCCGGCGCGGTGGACATCTTCCATGTAGTAGATGGTGCCGTTGCCGGCAGCGTTCGGTGCCACCTTGGCCAGGCATGGCACGCGGCGGGAGACTTCATCAATCTCGTCCAAGCCGAAGTCCACGCCGGCCTCGCGGGCGGCGGCCAGCAGGTGCAGGATGGTGTTGGTGGAACCGCCCATGGCGATGTCCAGGGCCATGGCGTTGCCGAAGGCTTCCACGGTGGCGATGCTGCGAGGCAGAACCGACTCGTCGCTCTCGCCGTAGTAGCGGTTGGCGATATCCACTACCAGCTTGCCTGCGTTCTGGTACAGATCCTTGCGGGCGGTGTGGGTCGCCAGAGTGGAGCCGTTGCCAGGCAGGGACAGGCCCATCGCCTCGGTCAGGCAGTTCATCGAGTTGGCGGTGAACATGCCGGAGCAGGAGCCACAGGTTGGGCAAGCCGACTCTTCGATGCGAAGCAGGTCTGCGTCGGAGACGTTCTCGTTCACTGCCTCGGAGATGGCATCCACCAGGTCCAGGGTGCGGACGGTGCCATCCACCAGGGTGGCGCGGCCTGATTCCATTGGCCCTCCGGAGACGAAGACGGTCGGGATGTTCAGGCGCAGTGCCGCCATGAGCATGCCGGGGGTGATCTTGTCGCAGTTGGAGATGCAGATCAGTGCGTCAGCGCAGTGGGCATTAACCATGTACTCCACGGAGTCCGCGATGAGGTCGCGGGAAGGCAGGGAGTAGAGCATGCCGCCGTGGCCCATGGCGATTCCATCATCTACGGCGATGGTGTTGAATTCGCGGGGGATGCCGCCGGCAGCTTCGATGGCCTCGGAGACAATGCGGCCTACCGGCTGCAGGTGGGTGTGTCCGGGGACGAACTCGGTGAAGCTGTTGGCCACGGCGATGATTGGCTTGCGGCCAAGATCTGCGCCATTAACGCCGGCTGCGCGGAACAGTGCGCGAGCGCCGGCCATATTGCGGCCATGGGTAACGGTGTGTGAACGAAGTGTGGTCATTTTAAAATCTCACCATAAATTTGTTCCCAAACCCAGACGGTGATGATACTAGTAGTACTACTACCATGATGAGAAAGCCGGGTTATGAACGCAGGTCAGAGGCGTCGGGAAGAACTGGCGGCATTTCTCAAAGACCGTCGCGCTCGTGCTGATCGAGCCTCCCACGGTTTGCCCGAGGTTGGACGCAGCCGGGTCAGGGGATTGCGCCGCGAGGAAGTGGCCACGCTCGCTGGGGTGTCCGCCACCTGGTACACGTGGTTGGAACAAGCCCGTGACATCAATCCGTCGCGTCAGGTCATGCAAGCCCTTGCACGACTGTTCCGGCTGAGCGCTGTCGAATCCAGCTACCTTTTATCCCTGGCTGGACATGGTGAAGTGGCGCCCGAAGAATCCAGCGCCATGACCCCGGCCCTGCAGCGGCTCTTGGATGTCATGGATTTCCCGGCCTTCTTGCTTTCCTCGGATTGGGCCATCATCGGTTGGAACGCCGAGTACGCGCAGCTATATCCGCGGATCAGCACCGTGGAAACCGAGGACCGAAACTTGCTGTGGCTGGTCTTCACCGATGCCCAACTGCGCGAAATGCTGCCCGACTGGGAAAAGCAAAGCTGCGGATTTGTAGGCAGCTTCCGTGCAGAAACCCGAGGATGGCTTAGTCCATCGGGTGAAAGCGGCATTGTCGCGAGGGTTTCCGCGGCATCAGAGGAATTTGCGGCGATCTGGAATGAACGGGATGTCGCCGGGTTCCAGACGGGAGAGCGGCTTTTCCGCCATCCAGCCAAGGGACTGACTCGTTATGAGCAGCACAATCTGACGCCGGCTGAAGCACCGGACCTCACGTTGCTGATGTACACGCCGCTATAGGTCTCACTTCTTAGCAAGATCTGACCTTTGCGACTCCCTCCTGTGAAACTCATTGTCAAAGACAAGAGCTTGAAATACCGCTGTAATCTCGCCCTGCAAGACTTGAAGGACCACAGGTTTTAGGGGCCTTCAAGTACTCGCGAGAGGTCGATGACTCCCAATTTGATCCGGGCAGCGGCGCCCCTTAGGCGTAAAGGATTCAATAATGTTCGGACTCGGACTGGTCGTGATCTTGGGAGTGACGATCGTTCTGTGCACAGGGCTGGCTAGCAGGCTGCGAGTTGCTCCTCCGGTCCTGCTCCTGCTGAGCGGTTTATTGCTTGGATTCCTACCATCGCTTCGAGAAGTCTCGTTGCCTCCCGAAGTGGTTCTGTTCTTGTTCTTGCCGGCATTGCTGTTCTGGGAAAGCCTGACAACATCACTGCGTGAAATTCGAACGAACCTCCGGGGCATCATCTTGGCCAGCACCTTGCTGGTTGTAGCCACTGCTGGAGCCGTTGCCGTGATTGGGTATCTCTTCGGCATGGCCTGGGGACCGGCCTGGGTCCTCGGCGCGGCCCTCGCACCGACGGATGCCACCGCGGTCGGCGCGCTGACCCGCAATTTGTCACGTCGAGACGTAACTCTGTTGAAAACCGAAAGCCTGATCAATGACGGCACGGCGCTGGTCATTTATGGCATTGCCGTGGGCGCCACAGTGGGAACCGAAAAATTACCGCGCTGCATGTTTCGTGGCTGGTGATCGTGGCTTACGCAGGTGGAATTCTTGTTGGAGCTGTTCTGGCCCTGGTGGTGATTCGACTGCGCGCGCAGATGAACAGTCCCGCCCAAGAAACAGTCTTGACCACACTCACGCCATTTCTTGCGTACTTCCTTGCCGAGATCATCGAAGCGTCCGGCGTTCTGGCAGTTGTCACGGCTGGTCTGTTCATGAGCCAGGCAAGGCCTCGGCGATCCCGGGCGGGATCTCGTCGTCAGTCCGACGGTTTCTGGAGCCTGTTCACGTTCATACTCAACGCGTCGTTGTTCGTGCTCGTGGGACTCGAACTGCATGCCGCGGCCCGGCTCTTGAACGGCGATTTGGTGGTTCGGGGGCTGATGCTCGTCGCCATCATTTCGCTCAGCCTGATCATTGTGAGGATCGGCCATCTCTTTACGGTGACCTACATTATCCGGCTACTGGATCGCAGACCTGCACAGCGGCTTCGCCGAGTTAGCCATAGGGCTCGAATTGTCAGCGGAGTCGCAGGCTTTCGCGGAGCAGTGTCTCTGGCTGCCGCGCTCGGAGTGCCCTTGCTGGTTGCCTCGGGTGAGCCATTCCCCGAACGGGATTTAATAGTTTTTGTCACGTCAGGGGTTATCGGGGTCACCATTCTTGTCCAGGGGCTGATCTTGCCGGCGGTCGTGCGATGGGCAGCGCTCGCACAGGATACGGCCATGCACGAGGAGCGTTATCTAGCTGAACGAACGGCCACGCAAGAAGCCTTGGCGGCCCTTGACGAGGCCGCCATGGCACTGGGCACCGACAGCACTGTGAGCCAGAGGCTCCGCAAAGACTACGAAACCCATCTGCGCATCATCAACGCTGGCGCTCGAAACATCGACGGTGATGACGAAGTGCGCCAAGAACAGCAATACAAGGCTCTGCGTCTGCACATGCTGGAGCAAAAGCGTGCCACAGTGGTGCGACTGCGCAACGAAGGACATATAGATGACACCGTCCTTCGCATGATCCAGAACAAGCTGGATTCTGAAGAACTGCGCTTGGCGCCCGAGCAGCTTTCGGAGTAAGCATTGACCGCCGGCTAACGTGATGCCACGTTGGAATCGCGAAAAGAATCGCGGCTGGAACTCAATTCGTTGATTGATTTCCAGCCGCGATTCGACCTTGCAATGCTAGTCCAGATCCAAGGTGAACTTCGTTCCGTCTTTGCGAGGGAAGGTGATAGATCCGAGCTCCTCGGCAGTTGCTGGCTCCATGGCAATGGAAACAACGCCAAAGTCCGTGGCCTTGAATTCAACGGGCGGGCGGAGATCTTCGTGGTTGCCCGGTATCTTCAGCAACTCGGTTCGGGCCGCGTCTTCGGTGATATCAGGTGGAAGCATAGCAAGCACCACGCCTGGCTTGTCCTTTGTGCTGTCGATGCTCAGTTTCAGTCCCTCATCCTTCACTTCCGATGGGTCCTCGCACTCAACTTCAGGCCCGTTCAAAGTCGCGGTTCCATCGCCGTCACCGCTATTTGCCCAGGCGATCAAGCACAGCTCATCTTCATCATTGACCGCTGCGAATTCCTGGGCGTAGGACAACGGAGCCAAGGCGCGCAGGCTTGATGCCTTGATCGACGGTTCGTTGAATTCTGCAGGTGCCTTGTCCTCGTCGCTCTGAGCCTGCGCGAGGGTGGGGATGATGTCCTGTGCGGTGACACTGCCGGCACTGGAAGTCGGAGACGGCGAGGATGAGGAGCTTGCGCTGGGAGCTGACTGGCTTGATTCGGAAGCAGGTTCAGCCGATGTGCCGGACTTATCGGTTGTTTCGGTGGCCGTTGAGCAAGCGGTGGCTAAGAGAACAGCGCTTAGGCCTAGGAGGACTGGGAGCTTGGATTTCATCGGGATCCCTCGGATTCAGTGGTAGATGTAGCAGCAACGTTCATGTTCGCGTGCTCGACAAGGTGCACAGTAAGCTGTCCTTCTGCCCAAGCGCCTGAGTGAAACAGGCATGTAGCTAGGGGTTTAAGCCCACCTTAAGTTCAAACGCTAACACCCGTTTCATCTGGCAAGCAAGCATTTTATTCCAGAGATTTGCTCAAATCGACAAAGTCATGAATGTCCATGCTTTCAAGGTGAACCTTTGATAAAGATTGCCTCGTTGGACGTCGCTACGCATCTTGGGTTGACTCTGTTTTCGGGGGCTCCGAAGGGCCGCACAGTCCAGGGGCCTAGAGAGGCTGCTGCGCGACTAATTCACGAAATCAGAATGGAGGTCCTAGCTCGCCAGGAATGCGAGTGCTTTTTCCTTGAACTCACGGCTAGTGACCGCATTGGCATGATTTCTTCCAGCCAGCCAGAGTACCTCGTTGCGGGTTCCAGCATCCTTGAGCAATCGACGAAGCCGCGGCAGGGTAGTGGCCAAATCATCTTGGTCCCCAGCTACCAGTAGCGTCGGCACGGACGGAATCTTCGCGGCCGGATCGTAAGGCTCGGATTTGATGGCTTCAATGAGCTCAAATAAAGCAGAGATGTCATTGCTTGGCTCTGCTTGGGCAATCTTCATGATGGTTGCGGTGTAGTCGTCATTGATCGGCTCACCCGCTGCCACATTTGCTCGTCCTTGAACAAGGTCAAAGGCCGCCAATGGATCGCCGGCGCCGGGGCCACCCATGATCAGGTGCTCCACCAGATCAGGATTGAAAGCCGCGAACTCCCAGGCAAGACGTGACCCCAGAGAATATCCGATGACGTCGACGGGACCTTCGTCGAATTCCATGACAATGGCGGCCAGTGCCTGGCGGATCTGGCTAGGCGCCCAGCTTCCTTCATTGCGGCGTGGATCTTCGCCATGTCCGGGAAGGTCGACAAGCAGAACGTTGCGTCCCGCATCGGTGAAATATTTCAGCCATCGCGAGCGCTCCCAGTTCAATTCGCCGGATGAGGCGAAGCCATGGATGAACAGCACGGATGGGCCACTCACCTCGGCGTTTGTGCGAACCACTCGTAGATTCAGATCCAGTGTCATGCCTTAGATCATAGGTCATGATCAACCGAAATCCGGTGCAAGGTTAGCGTCGCGCGATACTTAATGTCAGAATGACTCTAACGAAAATCGACGCACTGAAATCGAGGCAAAGACAAGATGTCATCGGCACCGGGATGGGCAAACGTCAACGAGCGACGCAACCTGCCGCCCGCACTAGCGGTCTCGACCGTCATTCTCGGCATACGAGAAGGCCAAGACGGCGGGCCGGATAAGCTCTGCCTGCCCTTGGTGCGTCGAATCCGGCAACCACACGCGGGCCTGTGGGCACTGCCGGGCGGTCCAGTGGACGCAAGAGAATCCTTGGGACAAGCAGCCGGACGGAACCTTGCCGAGACCACTGGACTGCGCCCCAGCTACCTAGAACAGCTGTATACCTTCGGCGACATCGATAGATCACCCACCCACCGACTGGTGACCATCGCCTACTTCGCGTTGCTCAACGCAGACCAGGTTGGGGCAACAGTCCAGGACGAGAACGTGGCATGGTTCGACATCGATGATCCGAGGATCGCCCAGCTGGCCTTTGACCACCGCAAGATCGTCGACTACGCGCTATGGCGGTTACGCAACAAAACCGAATACGGGCAAATCGCCCATCGGCTTCTGGGGGAGCGATTTACCCTGGCAGCCCTGCGAGGCGTCTATGAAGCGATCCTGGGCCGCCGGCTGGACCCGGCGAACTTCCGGCGCACGCTGAAAAATACCGCCACCATCGAGGCCACGGAAGAATACCTGGCTGGCGGACAACACCGGCCGCCTCGCCTTTACCGCTATGTCGGACATGGCCCGGACCCACTCGAAGTAGACCCGGCGCAAGACTAGAACTTTCTCCAGCATCACCTTAGATTCGCAAGAAATGGAAACCCCATGAGCACCCAACTCACTGACAGCAACGAATCTGTCGCTCAGAACATCACCCGGCTGAACCTCTTGGCTCCAGGGTCTACCTGCTCCACGGACCTCGCCGCCAACCCATGGGACACCCCCGCCGGCTACGGCCCAGGCGCTTCCCAAGAGGACAAGATTCCAGCGGGCTACCCGGTGCAGGGCTCCATTCCTGAAGAATATTTGAAGGCCAGCGACACCGAGCTTGATTCACGCATTGTGGCCGCCAAGGAAACCCTGGGGGACAGGGCCGTCATCCTCGGGCATTTCTACCAGCGCGACGAAGTGGTCAAGTACGCGGACTTCGTGGGGGATTCCTTCCAGCTCGCCAATGCGGCTCTGACCCGGGACAAGGCCGAAGCCATCGTCTTTTGCGGGGTGCACTTCATGGCTGAAACCGCCGATATCCTCAGCCGTGATGACCAGGCGGTCATCCTGCCCAACCTCGCCGCCGGATGCTCCATGGCCGATATGGCCGATGGGCCAAGCGTGCAGGCCTGCTGGGACGAGCTGAGTGCACTGTATGCGGATGAAGAAGATGATGGGCGACTGCCGGTGATCCCGGTGACCTACATGAACTGCTCGGCAGAACTCAAAGCCTTTGTCGGTCGCAACGGCGGATTGGTCTGCACCTCATCTAACGCAGCCACCGTTTTGGAGTGGGCTTTTGAGCGCGGACGCCGAGTCCTGTTCTTCCCCGACCAGCACCTGGGGCGCAATACCGCCAAGGCCATGGGCGTGCCGCTGGAACAAATGCCAATGTGGACCCCGCGCAAAGCCATGGGCGGAAATGACGCGCAGACCCTGCAGGACGCCAAGGTGATCTTGTGGCACGGATTCTGCTCCGTCCATAAGCGCTTCACCCCGGCACAGATCACCAAGGCGCGCGAGGAATTCCCTGGCGTCAAGGTCATCGTCCACCCCGAATGCCCGATGGAAGTAGTTGACGCTGCGGACGCAGCCGGATCCACCGACTTCATCCAGAAAGCCATTGCCGCAGCCACCGAACCTACGACCTTCGCCATTGGCACCGAAATCAATATGGTGAACCGGCTCGCTGCCCAGTACCCGCAGCACACGATTTTCTGCCTTGACCCGGTGATCTGCCCCTGCTCCACGATGTACCGCATCCACCCGGGCTACCTCGCCTGGGTGCTGGAAGAACTCGTGGCCGGCCGAGTGGTCAACCAGATCACGGTGCCCACAGAACAGCAGGGCGACGCAAAAATCGCCCTGGAGCGCATGCTGGCAGCCAAGCCATGAACCAGGCAGCCTTCGGCCCGAAAAAGCTGGTGATCATCGGCTCGGGCGTCGCCGGGTTGTGCGCGGCGTTGGAAGCCACACGTCTTGGTGCGCCGGTGCGCCTGCTGACGAAGCTGAATCTGGGCGATGGCAACAGCACCTGTGCCCAAGGCGGTCTATCCGCGGTCATCGCCCAAGGATTAGCCGCCGGAGATTCCGTGGCAAGCCACGTCACCGACACCCTGCGTGCCGGTGCGTGGCATGGCGGGGAGATGGCGGTCCAGGAACTGTGCAGTTCCGCTGCTGACCTGGTGGACACCTTGGAAGAGTACGCAGTCCAGTTTGATAAGGACTCATCGGGAAATTACCAACTGGGCCTTGAAGCCGCCCACAGTGCGCACCGGATCCTCCACGCAGGAGGGGACGCCACCGGCGCGGGCCTCGTGGCTGCCCTCAAACAGGCAGTGCGTTCAGCCCAACAGGCTGGGCAACTTGAAATCGTCGAGAATGCGCTCGTCACGGACCTGGAGTTCAACGGTTCGGCCCCATGCACGGTGCATTACCTGCAAGCCGAAGAATCCCAGCAGCTGGCAGCCGACGCAGTATTGCTGGCCACCGGCGGACTGGGCTCGCTGTATGAGGCCAGCACCAATCCTCACGGCGCCACGGCCGATGGCATCGGGCTGGCTGCTCGTGCCGGGGCCGTGATCAGCGATATGGAATTCATCCAATTCCATCCCACCCTGGTTGATCCCCAGCTCTACCCGGAAGCGGGAATGATCAGCGAAGCAGTGCGCGGCGAAGGCGCGGTCCTGATCAATGAGCTCGGGCAGCGTTTCATGGCTGAGATTGATGAGCGAGCCGAGTTGGCGCCCCGCGATGTGGTTGCCCGAGCTATCCATGCGCAGTATCAAGCCGGACATCAGGTCCTGATTGATGCCCGCGCCGTGGAATCGCGCAATGGTGCAGGGTTCCTGGCCCGCCGTTTCCCTTCGATCACCGCACGCCTGGAAGCCTGTGGACTCGACATGGCGCTGGCCCCGATTCCGGTGGTCGCTGCGCAGCACTACGCCATGGGAGGCATCCACACCGATGCGAATGGACGCACCAGCGTCCCCGGGCTCTATGCCGCCGGCGAATGCGCCAACACCACGGTGCACGGGGCCAATCGCTTAGCCAGCAACTCGTTGCTCGAAGCCATGGTGTTCGCCCGCAAGGCCGTACACGCCATGGCGACCGATGCACCGGGGCAATCCTGCACGTTGGATGATCTTGTGGTGAACCAGCTGCCGGCACCCGAGACCCAAGCGCCACTGGAACTGCCGCAGCTGAAGGTACTGGCCAACAAGCACCTGGGAGTCTATCGCACCGGCTCCGGACTCGAAGAGCTCGTGGCAGTGCTCGATTCCAGCACGCCGGTAGCCCAAGGTGAACGTGAACTGGCGGAACTGGGCAATCTCTACACCTGCGCGCGCATGATTGCCTACGCTGCCCGCCAACGGACCAAGTCCCTCGGCGCGCACCACCGGGTAGACGCCGATGGTGAAGGCGCTGCCGAAAACAACGTGCGGTACGGCTGGGTGCTTGAAGCCGCGCAGCCGATGAATCAACAGCTTGAAAACAAGGAAGTCAACGCGTGAACCAGCCAATCCATCCGGTACCCCTGGCAGCCATCGACCGCATCCTGCAGATGGCCTTCGCCGAGGACCATCCACGCGGGGATCTGACCGCTGACACCATCGTTCCAGCAGACGCCCAGGCAACCGCAGTGGTCAACGCCCGGGAGCCCGGCGTGCTTTCAGGCGGCACCGTCTTTGCCCGGGCCATGACGATGCTGAACGAAAATATCAAGGTCACCCAGCTCGTCGCCGATGGCGAGAAGTTCGCGGCCGGCAAGGAACTGCTCACCGTCCAGGGTCCCGCCGCCTCGGTGCTCAGCGCCGAGCGGGTTGCGTTGAACCTGCTGCAGCGGATGAGCGCCATCGCCACGGCCACCCGCGAACTGGTTGATCTTGTGGCGCATACCAACGCGCGCATTGCCGATACCCGGAAAACAACGCCCGGCCTTCGCGTCTTGGAACGCTATGCGGTGCGCTGCGGCGGGGGAGTGAACCACCGGGATAATCTCTCCGAGGCATTCATGGCCAAGGATAACCACCTTGCCTTGCTCGGGGAGGGGGAAGAACTCACCCGTGCTCTGAAAGCCGTGCGGGCCAGGCTAGGCCACACCACCGCCATGGAAGTCGAAGTGGACCGCATCGAACAGATCCCCGCAGTGCTTGACGCGAAGGTGGACATCATCATGCTGGACAACTTCGACCTGGCCGATATCCCGGCAGCCATCAAGCTCATTGACGGGCGGGCGATCATCGAGGCCAGCGGCACGGTCAGCGCCGCCACCGTCGGACCTATCGCCCAGACCGGCGTTGACATCATTTCCAGCGGCGCGATCACCCACTCGGTGCGGGCCATCGACCTGGGCTTGGATATGGTTATTGCATGATCTACATGGACGCGGCCTCCACCGCCCCACCCCGCCAAGAAGTACTTGACCTCGTCACCCCGCTGCTCACCAGCAACTTCGGGAACCCCGCCTCGCTGCATGAGCTGGGACACCAAGCCAAACGTGCCAACGACTGGGCGCGAGCCCAAGTCGCCAGCCAATTGGGCGTGGACGAGACGGAAATCTACTTCACCTCCGGCGGCACCGAAGGGGACAATACCGCGGTGATCGGCGGGGCCCTGGCCAATCCGCGGGGCAAAGTTGTTGTCAGCAGCACCATCGAGCACCCTGCTGTTCTCGAAGCCTGCGCCTATCTGGCCAGCGTCCATGGCTTTACGCACCGGCTGATCCCGGTCGATGAATCCGGGATTATCGATCTTCGCGCTGCCAAGGATCTGATCGATGACCAGGTCGCGCTGGTCTCGGTCATGTCGGTGAACAATGAAGTCGGCACCATTCAGCCCATCAAGGAACTGTCAGAGCTGGCCCATGCTGCCGGGGCGCTGATGCATACCGACGCGGTGCAGGCCGCCGGATGGATGGACCTGGCTGAATTGGCCAATCACGTGGATCTGTTGAGCCTATCGGGACATAAGATCGGCGCCTTGAAGGGCAGCGGCGTTCTCTACGCCAGCAACCAATGCACGATCCTTCCCCTGCTGCACGGCGGCGGCCAGCAGGGCGGACTGCGGTCGGGAACCGAAAACCCGGCCGCCGCGGTAGGCGTAGCCCGGGCGCTGCAGCTGTGCACCGAACAGCGGCAGGCCGGAGCCGGGGACAGCTATGGACCGTATCTCATCGATCGGATCAGCAAGGAGCTGGAAGCTGTGGCCCCCGGACTCGTTAAGGTGACCGGCCACCGCGAAGAACGCATTGGCGGCATAGTCTCCTTCGTCTTCCCGCGCACCGCAGGGGAAACGGTGCTCATCGAGCTCGAACGCCGCGGGGTGCTGTGCTCATCGGGCTCAGCCTGCTCGGCAGGCAGCACCGATCCCTCGGCCGTGCTCACCGCCATGGGCTATGAAGAGCAGCTCGCGCATACCGCGGTGCGGCTGTCCTTCACCCGGGGCACCAAGGAAAACGAGATCAGCCAGGTAGCCAGTGCCGTGGTGGCTACCGTGAAATCCCTGGTGGCCTGAAACTAGCGACCAGCGATAAACCGCTTGGTCACCGAAATGTCCCTCTCGCCGAGCCCCGCTTCGATGACCTCATCGATGGCCTGGCGCAACTGGGGGAGCAAGACGGTATTGGTTCCGGTGGACTCCGCGATCTCGTTGGCCCCTGCCAAGTCCTTGCGCATGTACTTGATGGCTCCGGAAGGTGAATCATCCCCGCTGACCAATCGATCTTGGCGGCTTTCAAGCAGCCGCGAGGCGGCGTAACCGTGCCCCAGCAGGTTCCACATTTCCTGGAGGTCCAGCCCGGATCGTTCGGCAAGTACCGATGCCTCGCCCAGCGCGAAGATCGTTGCACTGACGACCAGCTGGTTGCAGGCTTTGGCTACCTGTCCGGCTCCTAGCTCTCCGAGGCGAACCGGGGTGCCGCAGGGCGCCAGTGCTGTGGCGGCTCGTTCGCAGAGTTCACCTGAACCACCGAGCATGATCGACAGTGATCCTTGCTTGGCGCCGTCCTCGCCGCCGGAAACCGGAGCGTCGACTACGGCGATGCGCTCGCCGAAACGTGCAGCGAGGTCATCGGCCAGCTGGCGCACCCCGGGTGCCGAGCAGGTAGAGCCGATCATCAGCAGAAGCGGGGCGGCATCAGAGGATCGCTGGTCCAGTCCGGCTAGTAGCCCGTCTTCGGATTCCAGGCATTCGATGATCTGCGGAAGATCTGGAAGCATCAGCAGGATTTCGTCGCAAGCCGCTGCCAGCTGGGTTGCAGTGGCGGCCCACTGGATTCGTGATGCGCCGCTGCCTTCAGGCAATTGGGCGCGGAGGTCTTGCAGCACGTCGTTTTCGGGGCGGCTTGAGGTTACGGTGACAACGCCGTGATGCTGTGCGAGCAGCCGCGCCATCGGGCGGCCCATGGCTCCGAGTCCGATGACTCCAACGTTGGGCGTGTGGTTCGGGGCTGGTACATTCATCAGCAATTCCTTTGTTGTGAGGCGGCTGAGCCGAAAAATCAATGGTCAATATAGCGAACACTGTTCAATATAGCGAACACTGTTCAATATACTGTCCATAACGGTATGCTGTCATCAGACGGAAGGAATACAGAGCAATGACGCCTAATACAGAACGCCTGCGCGTGGGAATCGCCGTAGATGTCCCCGCAGCAGATCTTGAACTAATGCAGGAACTCGAACCTCGCCTGGACTTTGTCTATGAACCAGGACTCTACCGGCCACAGCGCTGGCAAGGAGACTGGGAAGGGGATCCCCAGTTCACCCGCACTGCGGAACAAGCTAAGCGTTATGACGAAATCGTCACCTCCTCGCAAGCGCTTTTCGGCATCCCGGACGTCAACCCGCAGCTGCTGAAGAAAACCGTCGAGCAGAACCAGGACCTTATCTGGGTTCACACCACCGCCGCTGGCGGCGGCGCGCAGGTGAAAGCTGCAGGCCTGAGCTCCGAAGAGCTGGATCGAGTCACCTTCACTACCAGTGCTGGCGTGCACGGATCCACCTTGGCGGAGTTCGCGCTCTTTGGCGTGCTTGCCGGAGCGAAGAATCTTCGCAAGCTGGAGGCCGACCAGGCGAACAAGTACTGGCCTTCCGAGCGCTGGGGCATGCGCCACCTGGATGAGATGACCATCCTGGTGGTCGGCTTGGGCGGAATCGGCACCGCGGTGGCCGAACGCTTCAAAGCCTGCGGCTCGACCGTCTGGGGAACGTCGCGCAGCAGCAAGCCGGTAGAAGGTGTGGATCGCCTCATTGATCCGGCCAAGATCGCCGAAGTTGCCGGCGAGGTTGATGCCATCGTGGCTACGCTCCCGGGGACCAAGAGCACCGAAGGCTTGCTCGGCTCTGATGTGTTCGAAGCGGTCAAGGATGGAACCATCTTCGTGAACGTGGGACGCGGAACCGTGGTTGATGAGTCGGCACTGATTCCTGCTCTGGAGGCTGGCCGCATTGGCTTCGCCGCGCTGGATGTCGTGGCCCAGGAACCCCTGGATCCCAACAGCGTGTTGTGGGAACACCCGAACGTTCTGATTAGCCCGCATACCGCTGCGCTCAGCACCCAGGAAACCACTCGCATCGCTCGGCTCTTCGCCTACAACGCAACGCGAATATTGGATGGCCAGGCTGTGCGGAACAAGGTCGACACCGTAGAGTTTTACTAATGACAAGCGTGAATGAGGCTGTAGAAGAATCAGGCGAACGTCCAAGCCGGGATCCTGCTCCCGCGGTAACCCGTGCCTTGGCAATCCTTGGCCTGCTTGCGGAAGCCGAAGGGCGTTCGCTGTCCCTGAGCGAGCTGGCGCGCACCTTGGGCATCGCCAAATCCTCGTGCGCAAATCTGTGCCAAGCGCTGGAAGATGGCGAGATGATTCGCCGCACCAGTGAGGGGTTCGGGCTGGGCCGCCGAAACGCTGAACTTGGGGGAGCATACTCCGTGCAGTTCAACCAGGTGCGTGAATTCTTCGGGCTCATTTCCTCATCGCCGACACTGCGTGGAGAGCTGGTGCAGATCGCCATGCTTGATGGCGCGGAGGCACTCTACTTGGCCCGGCATGAAGGCCGCATGCCCTACCGCTTTGGCGCACCCCTGGGCTCGCGACTTCCCGCGGTCATGAGTGCTGCAGGCAACGCCCTGTTGCTTTCGCTCGATGAAGAGCAGCTGGCGCAGATTATTGGGAAAGAACTGCCTCGGCGCAGCAGCGTCGATGGCCATGAGCTCACTGGTGAGGAACTGCGCGAAAGACTGGCGCTTGCTCACGAGCGCGGCTTCGCTCTAGATGATGGCCGGTCGACCAGCGGAGTAATGGGCGTGGCCGTGCCTCTGTCTGCTTGGTCGCCTGGTGATCCTCCGTTGGCCCTTGGGACGGCGTTGCCGATGGATCAGGCTGACCCGCTGCGAATTGCCGCGGTGGGCACGGCGCTGCGAGAAGTTGCCGCCCGGCTGGAAAACCCGTGGAGGCAACGAGCCGCACGTGGTTAAACGCTATCTGATAACCGTATAGTTTTGCGATAACTCGCCCCATTCTTCCTCTTCGAAGGAAGGGTGGGGCGAGCTTTTGTCATGGGGTGGAAATCCTCGGAAAAATAATGCGTTCACTATGTTGTACGCTGTTCGATATGCTGGTATCTTCGATGCAGGTAGAAGTGATGTGCTTCACTCGTCAAAGGAGACCACCATGAATTCATCGCCAGCAGGAGCCCAAAGCTCCGGCGGTTCGGCGCTCGACGCCGACTACGCAAAGAACCTGCAGCGCGCCACCTTGGCATCAAGCATCGGCAGTGCCCTCGAATACTTCGACTTCGCGCTGTACGGTCTCGCTACGGCGTTGATCTTCAACGTGCTCTTCTTCCCGCAAGGGGATCCAGCCATGGCCACGGTGGCAGCATTCGCCACCTTTGGCGTGGGCTTTGTGGCTCGTCCCTTTGGCGGAATGTTCTTCGGCATGCTGGGCGACAAGCTGGGTCGAAAGATCGTCCTGATCATCACCATCATGCTGATGGGTGGCGCTTCCACCTTGATCGGCGTGCTGCCGACCTACCAGATGGCTGGCATCTGGTCGCCAATCCTCCTGGTGCTGTTGCGATTGCTACAGGGCTTCGGCGCAGGCGCAGAACAGGCCGGCGCAACCGTCCTGATGGCCGAGTACTCGCCGACCGCACGTCGTGGTTTCTTCTCGGCGCTGCCATTTGTCGGAATTCAGGCCGGAACTCTGCTAGCCGCGGTAGTCTTCTCGCTGCTGACCATGTTGCCTGAGGAAGCACTGATGTCATGGGGCTGGCGCGTGCCCTTCCTGGCATCCTTCCTGCTGATCATCTTGGCGGTTCTGATCCGCGCGAAGTTGGAAGAGACCCCGACCTTCGTGGAGATGGAAAAACGTGAACAGGTTTCCGAGCACCCGATGCGCGAACTGTTCCGCAATGGCTTCCCGGGCGTGCTGGTGGGTATTGGACTGCGCATGGCTGAAAACGGCGGCTCCTACATGTTCCAGGGCCTGGCACTGAGCTTCTTTGTCACTGTAGTCGGTCCGGAAGCCGACAAGGGTCTGCTGACCTGGGGTGTGACCATCGGCTCGCTGATCGGCGTATTCTCGGTGCCGTTCGCCGGAGCACTCTCGGACCGCTTTGGCCGCCGAATCGTCTACCGTGCAGGCGCCATCTTCATGCTCGTGTACTCGCTGCCAGCGTGGTGGGCACTGACCCTGGGCAGCCACGCAGTGGCCATCGCGGTCATCGCGATCGGCATTGGCTTTGGTGTTGCCACCATGCTTGGCCCACAGTGCGCCATGCTTCCTGAGCTCTTCGGCAGCCGTCACCGTTACCTTGGTGTAGCCATGGCACGCGAAATCTCCGCCGTGCTCGCAGGCGGTCTCGCCGGCGTCCTGGGTGCCTACCTGATTGCAATCACCGATGGCAGCTGGCTGGTGCTGGGCCTGTACATGGCAGTGCTTTCCGCCATCACCGTGGGCTCGACCTTCCTGGTACCTGAGACCCTGCGTCGTGACCTGACCCGTACTGACGATGCGGTGAAGATTTCCTCGGTAGAGGCAGGCGACGATGTCTGGCTCAAGGGGAGCCAAGGCATAGGAGCTTCGGCGGTCTCCGCCCGCACCTCATTCACGGTGGACCGCGATACGGTGACCGCTGACGAGCGGTAATCACGGTTGCGAAGAACCATGAAAGATCACGCCGGATTCTCCGGGCAACATTGTTGCTCGGAGAATCCTGTTTTAAGAAGGTTTCCACCGGGCATTCCTGCCAGAGGTGTCTGAGGCAACGACTCATCTTGTGAACACTGGCAGCGTGTGTTGGGTGCGCAAATCTTGATCTGGTTCAGCGTATGTCGCGGAATTCTGGCTACTTTAAAGTAGCAAGCGGAAAGTATTCCTCCTCACTAAGTTGAGACTTCAGCGCTGATTTGGCCAGATTTAGATGCGCGGACGTGCGAGATATGGCAAAGTAACTACGGGAACGTATGCCTAAATGGGGCTCGGGACCGGCGCAGTCTCGCGGCTGAAGCCAAAAATGAAATCAACTCGCATCGCTCGCTCGGGGAACACCGCAAACACAAGGAACGTGGAAAGTGGCTACCCCGATTCACGAAAAGAAGGACCTGATGAGGATTCCTGGACGCACCGCCGCAGTAGCGCTGGCACTAACCATGACCATCGGCACGGGTGCTCAAGCCACGGTGGCAACCGCCGCCAATGCTGACGTTCCCAAGTCATTGCCTTCAAACAAGCTCAACGTGGTCGCTGCGAAAGCCACCACCAAGCGCACTACTGCGAACCTGCGCCTGCGTGCCAAAGCGACGACCGCCTCAGCAACCTTGGCAGTCATTCCCAAGGGCACCGAGCTCACTGTGCTGGCGACCAGCGGCAAGTGGAGCAAGGTCAAATACGCCGGCAAGACCGGCTGGTCCTCCAACTCGTACTTGGACACCGTCGCTTCGGCACCGAAGACCGATAGCGGCACCGCTCGCTACACCACCGCGAATCTTAACCTGCGCGCCGGAGCCGGAACCGGCTACCGTTCCTTGGGCATCATTCCCCAGGGCGAACGCGTTACCGTCCTGCAAACCTCGAATGGTTGGGCCAAGGTCCGCTCTTCGAAGGGCACCGGATGGTCCAGTCTGAGCTACCTCAAATCTGCACCGAGTTCCTCAAACCCCCAGAAGCCTAAGCCGGAATCGTCGAGCACCACCGGGTACACGACGGCCAACCTGAACCTTCGTACCGGGGCTGGTATCTCGTATCGTTCTGTGGGAGTGATCCCTGCGGGCGAAAAGATCAAGATCTATCGCTACTCGGGAAACTGGGCCCAGGTCTCCTCGTCCAAGGGAACCGGATGGGTCAGCAAGTCCTACGTGGGCAAGGCGCCTGCTTCGCAGTCTCCGAAGCCGGAACAGACCCCGTCCAAGGTCGCCTACGCGACCGCTGGCGTGAACCTGCGTTCCGGAGCTGGCACCAGCTACCGCGTCCTCGGCGTTGTCCAGGCAGGGGAGAAGGTCACCGTTCGCTCGGCCTCGAACGGCTGGTCCAAGGTCTCCACCAAGATCGGCAGTGGCTACATCAGCTCGAAGTACCTCACTACTTCTGAGCTGAGCACGGTCCGCAGCGATACGCAGCTGGTCATGAATACGGTGCGTCGCCTCTTCAGTGGCGACTACACCTCGCTCTACACCATCCGCCCTGGCTCGGTTGGCCACAGCTCCGGACGCGCGGTGGACGTGATGATGGCAAACTACAAGAGCGCCTCTGGCATCAAGGCTGGAGATCGCATTGCCCAGTTCCTTTTGGACAATCGTGCCCAGCTGGGGATCAGCTACCTGATTTGGCAGGATAAGATCTGGCTGTCTGCCTCCAAGGGCTGGGAGCCTTACTCTACCTCTGGCAAGTACGGCACTCAGTTCACCAACAACTGGACCGACACCACCAAGCACATGGACCACATCCACGTGGAAACCCATGGCAGTTCGGCCACCGGTGGCGCATTGAACTACCGGGCGCTGAACGGCTAGCCCACTAGTGCCCGAAAGCCGCGGCTAGAAGAGAGTTTGCGGGCAGAACACGACAGCGCCCCCTCAACATTCAAGTTGAGGGGGCGCTGTCGTGTCCTGCAAGTTTTCTAGCGTAGGTACTTGCCTGAGACCCAGCCGGTCTTCGAGGAGTACTTGACCTCGTACCAACCCGACTTCTTCGAGCCGGTCAAAGTCACCTTTTTGCCCTTGGGGATGGTGAGGACCACACGGTGGTTGGTTCCTGCACCGCTGCGCATATTCAGATTAGCGACAGTCTTTTTAGTAGAAGACTTAGGGCTGGACTTCTGCTTCTGGCTATTGGACTTTGGCGCGGAATTCGAGAAGTTGTTCAGGTACTGGCCGGATACCCAGCCCGACTTGCCCGAGTACTTCACTGGATACCAACCGGACTTCTTTGAGCCGGTGATCGTTACCTGCTTGCCACGTGGAATCGTCAAGACCACTCGATGGCCCGTGCCCACGCCAGCGCGCATGTTGAGATTCGCGGTGGTCTTAGCAGACTTGGCTTGAGTGCTCTTGGACTTGTTGTCCTTGGATGATTCCTTCTTCTTTGGTGTAGAAGGCATCGAAACATTGCTCAAGTACTTGCCAGAAACCCAACCGGTCTTGGAGCTGTAGCGAACTTCGTACCAACCGGACTTCTTGGAACCGGTGAGCTGAACGCTCTTGCCGCGTGGGATGGTCAACAGGACACGATTGTTCGTTCCGGCACCCGAGCGCATATTCAAGTTGGCGGTGGTCTTCGCGGTGCCCTTGGATTTCTTGGTCGAAGTATCCTTGGACTTGCTACCTGCGACGCCGTAGTAGGCTTCAAGCGTCTTGGCGCCTGAGTTCTTGTAGCTCTTGGCCAGCGAAGTGCCCAAGTAGCGGAAGTGCCATGGCTCGTAGGAGTAACCGGTCACCGACTCCTGGCCCTTAGGGTAACGGAGAATGAAGCCATACTTGTGTGCGTTCTTGGCCACCCACTTGCCTACGGGCGTGTTGGCGAAGCAGGCTTGGAGGCCACACTCGCTATTTCGATTGCCAACATCGATGGCCAACCCGGTTTGGTGTTCGCTGGTACCTGGCACCGCCGAGATCTTGGACGCGTAGCTCTGCCCGTAAATCCGGGTGTAGTAGTTGTACAGCTCGGCTTGGCGAGCATAGGAGCGGTAACCGCTGACGGCTCGAATGTGGACGCCATCCTTGGCCGCTGCCTTGACCATTTTGGAGTAGGCCGTCGCCGCCGAGGACTTCAGTCGGACATTGGTGCCTTTAACTGCCACGGTTTTGGGAGCGTACTTTTTGGGGCTCAGTGGGTACTTCTTGTTGACGAAGACATCTGTCTTGCTCGGATTGCGCTGAATCTTCTTCGCGGCAATCTGCACTGCAGAATCCACCGACACCGTCTGCGCAATCTCGGTCGTTGAAGTCGCCGTTGGTGCCGCATTGGCAGGGGCCAGCGGCAATAAGGTCGCCATGAGCGCTGCCGAGATTGTTGCAGCGAGTGGGACTTTCAGGGCACGCGGCTGTTTCATTGGTTCTCCATTGCAAGTGATGAGCGATGCGACCCTAATTTCATCACTATTCATCACGTGATTCAAGGTTTCTGCAATCGGTTGATGATGAATGGACTAACCATGATGCTCAATGGCGTAGACCATGCACACCATGCATCAGGTGCCAACGCTCCGTCGTGCAAAGTGGCCTGAAGCGATGGGCATTTCCAAGAAGCGCATCCCACTTGAAGGAATATGAATTGACGGGAGCTTCTGTGCGACATTGTCCACGAGTAAGCGCCCAAGCCTCCTGGTCTGAGGGGAGCGGAACAATGGGTTTCAAGGACGGAAAATGAAGGGAAAATGAATTATTGACCGGCGGCCGTAACCTACGGACTTCCCGATCATTCTTAGTGGCACAAGGGCACGTTGGGGATTGATCAAAACGTCGGCAGAATTTTCCTTGATCCGCGAGGTTTGGTAGGTTTGCGATCATGCATATCCGTCCTGAAGTCTTTGATGACCGTGCAGCGGTGTATGCAGTAACGCATGCAGCCTTTGCCGGAATTGACCCCATGGTTGAGCCTGAAGAAGTCGGGTTGCTTCAGAATCTGTTCGACTGCGAAGAGTATGACTCACGCTTCTCACTCGTGGCGCTCGACGATTCAGTAGTCATTGGCCACGTCATTGCTACGTGGGGAAGGATCGGTGGCGAGCCAATGCTGGGGCTTGGGCCGCTGGCCGTAGCGCCGGAATACCAGCACCGAGGCGTCGGTTCGATTTTGATGCAGAGCATCCATGATCAGGCCGAAGCTGAATTGCTGAGTGGAATCGTGTTGCTCGGCGCACCGGGGTACTACCGCCGTTTTGGCTACGAGCCGGCGCACGCTCGCGGGATCACGCCCAGCGATGCAAGCTGGGGAGAGCACTTCATGGTGCGCGTCTTCGATGAATCAAGACTTCCGCGAGGCGACTTCCAATACGCCAAGCCATTCGGTGTTTGACTAACCAATTAGCTCAGAAAAGCGCTGCGACTATTGTCTAGATTAATCATCTGGCGTAGACATGAAACATGTCATCAAATGCAGAGCTAGAACAACTGTCCTTCACCGTTTCCGGGTTTATCTCCAAAGCGGTGTCCCAGGTATATGAGGCCGTGGCCGATCCGGCCCAACTATCGAGTTACTTCACTACCGGTGGGGCGCAGGGGCGGCTTGAAGCGGGAACGACGGTTACGTGGGACTTCCATGATTTCCCCGGAGCCTTCCCGGTCAAGGTGCTGGAGGCGGAATTCCCCAAAAAGATCGTCTTGCAGTGGGGTGCGGAGCACGCCACAGCAGATGACGCAATGAATACCGTGACCTTCGAATTCACCTCGGTGGATGACAGCACCAGAACAAAAGTCGACATCACCGAAAGCGCCTGGCAGGCCAATTCCGCCGGCGCTCAGGCGGCCTTCGGCAATTGCATGGGCTGGACCGGCATGATGGCCGCTATGAAGACCTGGCTGGAATATGGGATCAATCTCCGAGAAGGCTTCTATAAGTAATCCGCGTTGCTTCTAACGCCGACGACGATAGTAGACGTGTGTAGCCAAAGGCGTTTCACGCCGTGAGTACCGATCCATGTGGGTCTCGATGGTTTCCACGGTGATGGCTTCGCCACGTCCTAACTGGATCGGCGCGATATGCAGCCGCATCTCGTCAATGAGGCCCGCCTTGAGGAACTGCACAATGGTGTTAGCGCCGCCGGCAATGGCAACTGGCCGTTCGCCCGCGGCCTCTTGCGCCTCCGAAAGCGCCTCGTGGATCCCTTCGGTGATGAATTGGAAACTGGTTCCGCCATCCATCCGGATCAGCGGACGCGGATGCGAACTGAGCACGAAAACCGGTGCGTGATAGGGCGGATTATCTCCCCACCAGCCGGTCCAGTCGGTGGAATGGGTACCGGAGGGCGGGCCGAACATATGGCTGCCCATGATGAACGCGGAAGCCTCGGTGATAGCTGCGATTTCTTTGGCGTTTTCTTCGGTTTGCTCGAATTGCCAGCGATGAAGTTTCTCCGCGCCTTCGCCCAACGGGAACTGCATGCTCTGATTGGGTCCTGCGCAGAAACCATCAGAAGAAACGGTTACATCACAAGTAACTGGCCCCATTGCCTACTCCTCAAATCATCAATTGCAGTGGTGCTTCTGTAGATAAGTCCTACAGTGAACCGGTCACAGCGCAGATGCAAGCAGTATCAGGTGGCGATTATTTTTCGGGGCTGTCCTGATCCTCTTCGCCAGGGCTATTCCACAGCGTCGAACAGTGCCTTTTGACGAGTTCAGCTTCCAAAAGCATGGCCGCCTTGCGGTGGACGCACGGCACCCAACGCACCGCCAGATTCAATCGGTCAATGGCCCGGCGCGCCATGTGTTCCACGCTTTCGGGTCTGCCGGATTCCGCCTCGTGGGCGAGCTGGGTCAGCCATGCTGCATCGGCCAGCGCTAGATTCATGGCATATCGTCCAAGGCCTGAGGTGGCGCCCTTGCCGCTGGAGTAGAGCTTCAATCGGCCACGCAGGCCCTTGCCATTTCTTTCACCGGCTTGCCCGATGTACCGAGGGGGATTCTGCTCGTCGCCGCGCTCTCGGAAGACATAGACTCCGGGCAGCACCGGCGCTTCTTCGGCGGCCTGATCGAAGGGGATCCATTCGGACCATTCCAGGGCTCCGAGGATGGCATCATCGATCGGGCGAAGCGGTGCGTCGATTCCGGGTGCCCCGGCAAATTGCAGTTGCTGCAACAAACTGGCGTGCAGGTGCCAGTTGCCGCCGGGCTTGTTGGGGATTTGCACCGCGCCCTTGGGGCGCTGCTTTCTCAAGTAGCTTCGGAGATCCTTGGTATCGACGCCAAGTTGGCTGGCTGCTACGTCTAAGCTCAGTAGCTGCGCGTCCTTCAACAATGATCTTCCTTCTGTACTGAATTGATCCTTCAAGCAACGACATGCCTGATCCCATGGTGCCAGAAAACCCGGAAGAGCGGGCACTAGGGCCAGCCCTTCCGGGTAATCTGCCGGTTATTGAACTGCGCGATGCAGTTTGCTGCTCAGCCGGTTAAGTTCAAGGAATTCTTCCTCGGATAGCGCCGAGCCGAGAAGCTCGTGCAAATGCTTCACATGCTCCCGGCCTATTTCCTGCTGCAGTTTCAGTCCCTTATCGGTCAGGGAGAGCTGGGTGGCTCGATGATCCACCGGATCCGGTTCGCGGACAACCAGTCCCTGCTCTTCAAGGCGGACCACCATGCGGCTCAAGCTGGGCTGGGAAATGAGCAATTGCTTGTTCAAGTCGACCATCCGGCTCTTGCCCCCGGGGCAGGTGCGCAAGTTGAACAGGACATCGTATTCGCGCATGGACAGCTTGCCGAACTCCGGCATCGCGGTGATCTGGCGCATGACCGCCACCTGTGCCCGGAACAGGGATTCCCAGGCGTCGGTGGTGACCTTCAACGAGGCTACAGGTTTATTGGTCCCGGTCACTTGTTGCTGACTCCTTGGTATTCGCTGCGTCAGCTTCCAGTTTAGCCCGGTGAGCGGCGACCAGCCCTTCATGGGCCGGGGCAGGGGTCAGATCTGCTGGCGCGCGGGATTCCATCTCCTTGCGCAGTTCAGGCAAGACGTACTCGCCGAACATGTCCAGCTGGTTCAAAACGGTCTTCAGCGGCAGGCCCGCGTGGTCGATGAGGAAGAGCTGGCGCTGGTAGCTGCCGAAGTATTCCTGGAAGGTCAGGGTCTTTTCCAGAACCTGCTGAGGCGAGCCAACAGTCAAGGGGGTTTGCGCGGTGAAGTCCTCCAGCGATGGACCATGACCGTAGACCGGGGCATTGTCGAAGTAGGGGCGGAACTCCTTGACTGCCTGCTGCGAGTCCTTGGCCATGTAGAACTGGCCGCCCAGTCCGACGACGGCTTGGTGGGCCTTGCCGTGGCCGTAGTGCTCGTAGCGTTCGCGGTAGAGGTTGATCAGCTGCTGGTAGTGCTCCTTTGGCCAGAAGATGTTGTTGGCGAAGAAGCCATCGCCGTAGTAGGCAGCGATCTCGGCGACCTGCGGGGTCCGGATGGAGCCGTGCCATACGAAGGGCGCCACATCGTCCAACGGCCGTGGCGTGGAGGTGAAATTCTGCAGGGGAGTGCGGAAGGTGCCTTCCCAGTTCACTACGTCCTCATCCCACAGGCGGCGCAGCAGGTTGTAGTTCTCTACGGTGAGGTTGACCGAGTCCTGGATGTTCTTGCCGAACCATGGGTAGACCGGGCCGGTATTGCCTCGGCCCAGGACCAGATCCACGCGTCCACCGGACAGATGCTGCAACATCGCGAAGTCTTCGGCGATCTTCACCGGATCATTCGTGGTGATCAGGGTAGTGGTGGTCGAGAGGATGATCCGCTTGGTCTGGGCGGCGATGTAGGCCAGCGTGGTGGTAGGAGAGGAAGAGAAGAATGGGCGGTTGTGGTGCTCGCCGATGGCGTAGACATCCATCCCGATTTCTTCGACCTTCTTGGCGATGGCTACCGAGGCGTCAATGCGTTCCTTTTCGGTAGGAATGCGGCCGGTGGTGGGGTCGCGGGTGATATCGCTGACTGAGAATACTCCGAACTGCATGTCCGCTCCTGTTTATCGTCGAGGTTTTGCGTTGTACGCTTACCTTCAATTTATATGCGTATGCATGTAATAACAAGTTGATGCGTCAAATATTCCCTCGCGCTACTCGTGTGCATGTGTTCGACAGGGATTCGATAGAGTGGTGATCATGGCAGGGGATCGCAGCGCAAAGTATCAGGACCAGACGGCGAAGCCAGTTTTGGGTCTGATGCAGCTGTCGCTGCTGATTGGCGCGGTCTTTGCTGGGTTGCTGTCGATGCATGTATTCATGGCCCCAACCATGGAGCCAGCTCCATCGATGAGCGCACCTGAATCAGTGATGGTCACACATGATGCGCTTGATCATGAGCAGACGGCGCCGGCTGGAAGTCATGAAGACGGTGAGTGCGCCAATTGCCCAATGGAACACCAAATGTCTGCTGTCGGGTGCATCTTGGCACTGCTGGCAATGTTGCTATTTTTGCGCCCCCCAGGATTGAACTCACTCGGGGAAAAACCGGAACACTGGACCAGGGTCCTCGTGTGCAGCCAGATGGACATTGCATATTTGAAGCCGGATTTGACCGCTTTGGGGATCTGCCGAACGTGACGAGCCGGCAACGCCGTTGAGGCTTGCCGCCCTCATTTTTGTGCCACCAGTTAGGTGGCATACGAATTATTCACGTGACGTAGGAGAACCCCATGAAGAACAAGTCCTTATGCTTCAGCGCCCTGGCGCTGGGCGCCGTGATCGCGCTGAGCTCATGCGCGGCGGATCAGGGCCAGCAAGCTGGAACCTCATCGAAGTCCCATGGGACCGAACACCAAATGACAGCTCCGTCGGAGTCCGCATCCGGTGCGGCCAACGAGGTGGACATGGATTTCGCCAGTGGGATGAAAGCCCATCATGAGCAGGCGCTGTCGATGTCCTCGGACCTCTTGGGCAAAAACCAGATTCCCGCGGAAGTCCGAAAACTGGCGGAACAGATCAAATCTGCGCAAGCCCCGGAGATCGAGCTCATGGAGAGCTGGCTTGCTCAATGGGGTATGCCCCAGACCATGGATCACCAGTCCATGGATCACGGGGAGGGAATGATTTCCCCGGAGGACATCGCCTTGCTTGAGAAAGCTGATGGCCCTGAAGCTGCCAAGCTGTTCCTCGAACAGATGATTCGGCATCATGAAGGGGCGGTGCAGATGGCCAAGACAGAAATTGCTGATGGCTCCTATCCGGAGGCCATCAAGTTGTCCCAGGGCATCGTTGAATCGCAGAATCAGGAGATCCAGCAGATGAAGGATCTCTTGAATGCGCTGTAGATTCCTTGGCGGAATAACGGCAATTGAATAGGCCGGTGGGCCGAACACCATTCGGTGCTCGGCCCACCGGCCTATCCGTGCGTTCAGCTGGCTAGTTCTTGGCCCGCAACTGAGCCCGGTCGCGCCATGCTCCAGTGCCCCAGAGGGCAAGTGCGATGAGTACTGGCTGGAAGAACAATCGGGCAAGCCGCTTGTCGTCGGTGTCGAGTCCAAACGCGTCCCGGTGATCAAGCAGTTGGGCGATATTGCCGGGGAAGACCGCGACAAAGAAGAGTGCTGCGATCCAACCGACGTGCACTCGCTTCTTCAGCAAGGTCAGCAGCGAGACACCTAGCCCGACCTCGGCCACACCCGAAAGGATCACGACCAGATCTGGATCCAGCGGGAGACTCTGTGGCACCTGGGCTTGGAATTCTTCGCGTGCGAAACTCAGGTGGCTGATTCCGGCGTAGGCCAGGAATGCGCCCAATGCCAGTCGTGCTGCATGCCTTGGCTTGCTGAGCTGATTAGTCATCGGAAACGGTGACGGTCACGTCGATGTTGCCACGGGTGGCATTCGAGTATGGGCAGACGGCGTGGGCTGCGTCAGCTAGCTCCTGGGCTGCGTCGTGGTCCATGCCTGGAATGACGACTTCGAGTTCTACCGAGAGCTTGTAGCCTTCGCCTTCGCGGTGCAGGCTGACGCGTCCTCCGACGCTGGAGTCCTCGACCTTGATCTTGCGGGCGCGGGCCACGGTGTTCAGTGCCGAGTGGAAGCAGGCCGAGTAGCCGGCGGCAAAGAGCTGTTCCGGGTTGGTGCCGATACCGCTGCCACCCAATTCCTTAGGGGCGGTGAGGACCAGATCAAGACGTCCGTCGGGAGTCTGGGCGCGGCCTTCGCGACCCTGGCCGGTGGACAGTGCTTCTGCGGTGTACAAGGTTTCCATTGTTCTGCCTTTCTAAGGGTGGACGTTCATTGGGGCCGTTGGGATTTGGCGGTCCGCTAGCGGGAGAGTCTGCATCGTTTCGGTGATCAGATGCAGTGAATTGACCAGCGCTTTGGCGCTTTCGATATCAGGCAGTCCCGTGCCGCAGGCGATCTGTTCTGGGATATGTGCCAAGTCGTTGCGCAGCTCGGTTCCCTGCTGGGTGAGGACCACATTCACTACCCGGGTGTCGGATTCGCTGCGTTGCCGCTGGATGTAGTCTTTGCTTTCCAAGCGTCGCAGCAGCGGGGAGAGCGTCCCGGAATCGAGTTGGAGCATGTCGCCGATTTCCCGCACTGGCTTTGAGCCTTCATTCCATAGCACGACCAGCACCAGGTACTGGGTATAGGTTAACTGCCAGGGCGCCAAAAGCTCCGCATAGGCCCTGTTAGTTGCCCGGCTTGCCGAGTACAGGGAGAAGCACACCATCTCATCAACTATCGCCATGAGTCAATCATTGCACGCAATTCAATTGTGCACAACTTAAAATTGCGGTGATCTAGTTCACCGGTAATCTCGCTTGGGTTCCGCGTGGGGGAGAACTGTTCCCGGACAGGCAAATCGGGGCGGAAACCCTGCCTGGGTTTCCGCCCCGATTGAGCATGTCGATCAGGATTCTTCGGAAGAATCCTTCGTCGACTTATTGATCATCTCTTCAATCGCGCGCCGCTCCTTGCGCGTGGTGGGAATCTGGCCGGTCAGCGGGTGGACCACCTGCGCGCCCGACTCGCCGTTCGATGACGGTTCCGGCGGCGTCGATTCCTGAGCTTTGGGCGCATCGCTCTTGGGTGCGGTGATCTTGGCACTGGCCGAATCCATGGCCAGGGCCAGATCTGCCGCGTCGGTGTCGCGCTGGGCCGTGTGCTTGCGGTTGGCGCGGCGTTGGGCGCGCTTCTCCTTGCGCGACTCGACCATGCGGTAGAGCACCGGAACCAGGATCAGGGTCAGCAGGGTCGAGGAGACCAAGCCGCCAATCACCACAACAGCCAGAGGCTGCGAAATGAACCCGGACTGGCCGGTGAGTCCCAGGCCCATCGGGACCAACGCGAAGATCGTCGCGAGCGCCGTCATCAGAATCGGGCGCAAACGCTGGCGGGCACCCTGCATGATCGCATCATCCAGGCTCATGGCCTCGCGCTCTGGCGTGGCCACACGATACTGGTTGATCAAGTCGATGAGCACAATCGCGTTGGTCACCACGATGCCCACCAGCATCAGCATGCCGATCAGCGATGGCAAGCCCAGCGGGATGCCCGAGATCAACAGCAGGCCGATGGCGCCGGTGGCGGCAAATGGAATCGAGACCAGGAGGACCAGCGGCTGGATCAGCGACTTGAAGGTTGCCACCATGATCACGTAGACGATGGCAATGGCAGCCAGCAGCGCCAGGTAGAGCTGGTTGAAGGAGTCGGCCTGTTCGGTGGCGGCGCCACCGACTTCGGCGCTTGCGCCCTCGGGGAGCTCAACCGACTCAAGGGTCTTGGTCACCTCAGAGGAGACCTTGCCCAGCATGTTCTCTTCCGGCGTCAGCGTCACCGTGGCGATCCGCTCGCCATTGGAGGTCGTGACCTGCTGAACCACGTTGGCGCGGTCGACCTTGGCCAAATCCTGCAGTTCCTGGACGCCGGCAGCCGTTGGAATCTTCAGCTCGCGCAGCTTCTGCAGGCTATCGAGCTTCAGCCCTTCACCGATCTGAACCGTCAGATCCGTGTAGTCCAGGCGCAACGTGCCCGCCGGAACAGGGGAGACCTGGCCGGCAACCATCCCGGCCAACTGCGATTCGGTCAAACCGGCCGCGGCAGCCTTGTCCGCATCGATATCGATGGAGACCTGTTCGCGTTCTGCTGAGAGGTTATCGGTGATCCCGGTGATGTGCGCGGTGTCGTTCAAAGACTCGCGCATCTTCTGTGTGGCATCGCGCAGGATCGCTTCATCGGGAGCCTTGATCTCCACGGTGACATCGCTGGAAGTCATGGCCGAGGAGTTCGAGCCGAAGGTGACGGTCATGTCCTTTGACAGATCCAGGCCCTGCACCTGCTCGCGCACCGTATTAGTCAGCTCTTCCTGATCCACATCAGGGTTGGTGATGGCGGTGAAGCTGGCGGTATCCGAGCCCGAGGCGAACATGGCCGCCATGCCGCTGGCAGTGCCTACCGTCATCTGCACGTCCTCGACACCGTCGATATCGCGCAGCTTCGTCTCGATCTTGCCCGCTTCGGCCACGGTAGTGTCCAAGGCGGTGCCCGAAGGCATCTTCGCTGTCACGGTGATCGAGTTCTCGCCGGTGGAACCCAGCAGGTTGGTATTGAGCAGCGGAGTCATCGCCACCGTGCCGGCAAGGATGAGCACCGAGGCGAGCAGGGTGATCACCGGATGTTTCTGGGTGGACTTGAGCACCGGAAGGTAGGCGCGCTGCATCCAGGACTTGTCCTCGGCAACGTGGACCGTTCGCGCCTTGTCGCTGCCCGGGCGGTGCGGAAGGAACCAGTAGGCAAGCACCGGAACGATGGTGAGCGAAACCAGCAGGGACGCGAGCAGGGCGATGGTCATGGTCAACGCGAACGGGCTGAACAGCTCGCCGGCCATGCCGCCCACCATGGCGATGGGCAGGAAGACCGCGACGGTGGTCAGGGTCGCGGCGGTAATAGCTCCGGCGACCTCCCGCACTGCCAGCAGGATGGATTGCGCCTTGGACTCGCCGAAGGCCAGGTGCCGCTTGATGTTCTCGATGACCACGATCGAGTCATCGACCACGCGTCCGATGGAGATGGTCAAGGCCCCGAGGGTCAGCATGTTCAACGTGTAGCCGAAGACATTCATGCCGATGAAGGTGGCCATCAGGGAGAGTGGGATCGAAATGGCGGTGACCAGCGTGGAGCGCACCGAGAAGAGGAAGACCAGGATGATGATGACCGCGAAGCCCAATCCGAGCGCGCCTTCGACCGCCAGGTGGCTGATCGAGTCCTCGATGAATGGTGCCTGGTCGAAGATCGTGGTCATGGTGGCCTTATGGCCCAATTCGGATTCCAGATCGGCAACCATGGCAGCCACGGCATGCGAGATGGCAACGGTATCGCCATCGGGAGTCTTGGTGACCGAGATGGACAGCGTTTCATCGCCGTTGGTGCGGGTGACGCTGGTGGCTTCATCGGCCTTGACCGAGACGTCGGCGACATCCTTGAGCAGCGCCGGGCCATTGTCGGTGACCAGCGGGATGTCCTTGATGGCGTCGAGGTTATCCGGTGTGGATCCGGCGATCACCGGGAGCTCAAGGCCGTCCACGTCCATATTGCCCACCGGGATCGGCGAACCGGCATTTTCGATGCCGTCCTTCAGATCATTCACGCTCAACCCGGCGCGGGTCATCTCGGCGTTCTTCGGAATCACCGCAATGTGCTGGGAGGCACCGCCGGAGACCGAGGCTTCGCGCACGCCGTCAATCTTCTGCAGCTTGGGCAGTGCAATGCGTTCGACATCGTCGTTGAGCGCGTCAAGGGATTCATCCGAAGAAACCGCCAGCATCAGCACCGGAAGATCAGCGATCGAGCCGGCAAGGGCGGTGGGCTCGACATCTTCAGGCAGCTGCTGTTTTGCGTTGGAGATGGCGCGCTCGACCTGTGAACGGGCGCGATCCATGTCGGTCCCGTATTCGAAGGACAGCGCGATGCGCGTGAAGCCCGCCTGCGAGGTGGCGCTGGAGGAGTCGAGTCCTTCCACCGCTTGCAAGGCGGTTTCCAGCGGGGCGGCGACCTGTTCGTCGATTACCTCGGGGCTGGCTCCGGCCTGCGTGGCCATGACCGAGATCTGCGGGAACTCCAATGACGGGATCAGTTCCTGTTTCAGTGACCCCATGGAAATCACGCCGAAGACGGCGGCGAAGATGGTCACCAGCGCGATCAGCGCGCGATTCTTCAATGACAGGATGGCCAAGCGATGCATGCGGTTGTAGTCCTAGCTAAGTCGCAGTACGGGAGTGGGCTTGGTATTAAGTCTATGTGGTTGTTAAAGCGCAACTGTCCGTTCTGGCGGCATATCGGCAAAGATCATCCGAGAGGAGTATGAAGATGGCAAACCCCTTGAGCGCGGTGGCGCTCAAGGGGTTTGAAGGACGCGGGGTGATGTGTCGCCCAGCGGCAATTATGATTGGACGTTGCCTCCGGGTTCGGCTGCGAATCCATCGATCGCGGCCAGTTCCTCCGCGGAGAATTCCAGGTTGTCCACGGCTGCCAACGAGTCTTCCAGCTGCTTCACGCTTGAAGCGCCCACCAGTGCGGAGGTCACCGGGGTGCCCACCTTTTGGTCGCGCAGCAACCAGGAGATCGCCATTTGCGCCAAGGACTGTCCGCGCTGCGTTGCGATGTCGTTCAGTCCACGGATGCGATCAAGGATCGGCTCGGTAATCGAGGATTCCGACAGGAAGCGGCCCTTGGTCGCCCGGGAATTTTCCGGGATGCCGTTCAGGTAGCGGTTGGTGAGCAAGCCCTGGGCAAGCGGCGAGAACGCAATCGATCCGGCGCCCGCTTGTTCCAGAGCCTGGAAGAGATTTGGCTCGTCAGCTTCGGTCCACCGGTTGAACATGGAGTAGCTAGGCTGGTGGATCAGCAGCGGCGTACCCAGCTCCTTGAGGATCCGGGCGGCTTCAAGAGTCTGCTCGGGGGAGTAGGAAGAAATGCCGGCGTACAGGGCTCGTCCGGAGCGCACCGCTTGGTCCAGCGCGCCCATGGTCTCTTCCAGCGGGGTGTCCGGGTCCGGGCGGTGGCTGTAGAAGATGTCGACGTAGTCCAGGCCCATGCGCTCCAGCGACTGGTCGAGGCTGGAAAGCAGGTATTTGCGCGAGCCGCCATCGCCGTACGGGCCGGGCCACATTCGGTGTCCGGCCTTGGATGAGATGACCAGTTCATCGCGGTATGGCTTGAAGTCCTGGGCAAGGTGGCGGCCGAAGTTGGTTTCCGCGGTGCCATCCGGAGGGCCATAGTTGTTGGCCAGATCGAAGTGCGTGACGCCGAGGTCGAAGGCGCGGCGCAGGATCGCGTTCTGTTCGTCGAAGCGTTTGTCATCGCCGAAGTTATGCCACAGTCCTAGTGAAATGACGGGGAGCTTGAGGCCGCTTCGTCCAACGCGGCGGTATGGCATGGATTCGTAGCGGTTCGCAGCTGCGGAGTAAGTCATGAATACCTTTCAGCAATGTGCCTGGCGCGGTCTGTGCCGGACAGCATTTTTGAGAATACCGGTAAAAGTGACCTGGGACTCTTTTATCGTGCAGTGAGTCGCGGGCATTCCGTCGAAACACTTCCGGCGTGCCAGTACGCTGCTCTGTGCGGACGGTTAACGGCCAAGAGCCGCCCACCAAATGGTGGACGGCTCGTGGTCGCGGGGGACTAGGCCAATCCCAGAGTCTTATCGGTTGCTGCCTTGACCTCAGCGTAGAGCGCTGGGTTTTCGTTCAGCTTCTGGCCGTAGGAAGGAATCATGTCCTTCAGCTTCGACTCCCAGCCTGCGAACTGCTTGGGGAAGCAGCGCGAGAGCAGGCCGACCATGATCGGGGTGGCGGTCGAAGCGCCTGGCGAAGCGCCGAGCAGACCGGAGATCGAGCCATCAGAAGAAGTGATGACCTCGGTTCCGAACTGAAGCACACCGCCCTTCTTGGCGTCCTTCTTGATGACCTGTACACGCTGGCCGGCGGTGATCAGTTCCCACTGGGAACCGTCGGCACCTGGGAAGTATTCGGTTAGTGCCTCATCCTTCTTGGCGCGGGACTTGAGAACTTCCTTGATCAGGTAAGTAGTCAGGTCCAAGTTGTCCTTGCCCACTGCGAGCATTGGGATCAGGTTGTGCGGACGCAGCGAGAGTGGCAGGTCCAGCTGGCCGGTGGACTTCAGGAAGTTCATCGAGAAGCCGGCGTATGGGCCGAACATCAGTGAACGCTTGCCGTCAACAAAGCGGGTATCCAGGTGTGGAACCGACATTGGCGGAGCGCCGACCGAAGCCTGGCCGTAGACCTTGGCGTTGTGCTGGTTGACAATGGTTTCATCGGTGCAGCGCAGGAACTGGCCGGAGACCGGGAAACCGCCGAAGCCCTTGATTTCCTCGATGCCAGACTTCTGCAGCAGTGGCAGCGCACCGCCGCCGGCGCCTACGAAGACGAACTTTGCCTTGACGTTCTTGACCGAGCCGGAAGCCTTGTCCTTGACCGTCAGTTCCCAGCCGGCACCGGAGCGCTTGAGGTTCTGCACCTTGTGGCCGTAGTTCACCGATGCACCAGCGGCGCTCAGCGAGTTGGTAAGATCCGAGGTGAGGCGACCGAAGTCGACGTCCGTACCGGAAGTTACGCGCGAAGCAGCGACCTTCTGGGATGCGTCGCGACCCTGGGCAACCAGTGGAGTCCACTCGTTGATGGTGTCGAGGTCGTTGGTGATTTCCAGTTCCTCGAACAGCGTGTTGGGCTTCAGCGCCTCGTAACGGGTCTGCAGGTACTTGGAGTGATCATCGCCGATAACAAACGACATGTGGGGAAGCGGATTGATGAAGCTGTTGTCAGCAACGCGTTTGTTGTCCACTGCCCAGGAGAAGAACTGGCGGGACATCTGGAACTGCTCATTGATCCCAATAGCCTTGGCCGGATCAACCGAACCGTCAGCAGCGGCTGCGGTGTAGTTCAACTCGCACAGGGCGGAGTGGCCGGTACCTGCGTTGTTCCAAGGGGAGGAAGACTCCAGCCCTGCCTTGTCCAGGTTCTCAAAAAGACCAATAGACCAGGTTGGTTCCAGCTGGTTGATCATAGTGCCCAGGGTGGCACTCATGATGCCGGCACCGATTAGTACTACGTCAAAAGATTCGGTTGACGTTTCAGAAGGCACGAGGATCTCCATCGACAGTGATACTTTGCTCTATCCCAGAGTAGACCTAACCACCCTTGGGTTAGAAATCCTTAACTCGGTTAACGGTCATTAACTTGAGATGGACGGTGAATTCGTCATCCGGACGTCGGCGAAGCATTCGTTGAGCATCGGGGACGGCGGATAGAAGGTGACATTTCCGTTAAATGCCAGCGCAGAGATCGGAAAGACCAATGGCAGCAGGGGCAGATCCTCGTCCAGTGTTTTCAGGATGCTCGCGTAGGCTGCAGTGCGTTCTTCGCCTGATGGGATCGAACGAGCCAGCATGATTTGTGAGTCAAGTAACGCGGACTTGTAGCCGAACTCATTCTCTTTATTGGCCAAGATGCCTGAAAGGAAGTCATCGGCCGACCGGTAGCCGCCGGAGAAGCCAAGCAGGTGCAGGCCGTTGAACTTGTTGGACTGAACGGTTTTGACGTAGCCATCGGTCCAGGCGATAGGTCTCGGCTTGATCCGGATCCCCACCTGGGCGAGGTCTTCGGCGATTTGCGCGAAGGTCCGTTCGGGTAGTGGCAGGTAATTGCGGGAGACGCGCAGAGGGTACGCGAATTCGATTTCCTCTCCCTTGTATCCGATCTTTTCCAGCAGTTCCTTTGCTTTGACCGAATCATGGGTCGCGGTGTCATCCGGGTTTGGAATACTCAATGCCGAAGGCAGAATCGTCGCGGCGTATTTGGAACCCTGGATAAATAGCTTGTCAGTAAGGGAGCTGCGGTTGATCCCGTGGGCGATGGCCTGACGGAATTCTGGCTGGGCGAGCCACTTGTTGCGCTGGTCCATGCCGAGGTAGAGCACGGAGAACGGATCACGCTGCACCACAACCTTGGCGTTGCGCACCAAGGTGCGCATGGTGTCGACAGACACCATGTCAAAGCCGTCGATTTCATCTGCCAGCAGTGCGCCTTCCCGGTTATATGGAGAAGGAATCGCGGAAATCAGCACCACTTCAGGATGCTGCTTGTTGTCGGCGAGGCGCTTCTGATCCCAATAGTCGGCAAAGATCTCCAGCCGGACAACATCGTTGTCCAGGGAAATGAACTTGAACGGTCCAGTGCCCATCGGCTTGGTAGTCAATGATTCCGCTGGGTTGTCCTTGGGGCCACCGGTCAGGGCGCTCGGCGCGGCGATTGCCATGCCCGGAAGCGTCAGGGCTTCAATAAGGCCCGGCAACCGGCGACGCAGGTTCAGCGTGACAACATATGTGTCCGTTGCCCTGACGGACCTGAAATGGCTGGCGGAGCCACCTTCGGACTTGCCCTCGAAGAGATCAGTGGTGAACTGCTTCTGCAGATCAGCTAGCTGCTGGATCCGCTGCTGCTCCACACTGAGCTCTTCAGGGGTGGCGTCCTGTTTTTCCTTGGCCGACAGCTCGAGATCCTTGGCCTTCGGCAAGGTGGGGATGTTGCTGTTGTAGTGGAAGACGTCGAAGAAACCTTGCGTTGACTGCTCGCTGAGGGTCTTGGAGAGCGATTCCCAACGCTTGAAGTTGGCAACGACTGCCTGCGCATTGAGTTCGGTGCCATCGTGGAATTTGACGCCCTGGCGCAGGGTGAAGGTGTAGGTCAGTCCGTCGTTGCTTTCGGCCCAGGATTCAGCCAGCCCGGCGACGGCGCCACCGGTATCAGGATCGATGTCAATCAGCGTCTCGTAGACCTGGCGGGTCACGCGGAATGACTCATTGTCCGCCACGATGGCTGGATCCAACTTGATCGGGGGAGCAGAAGCGGCCAGCCGCAAGGTGCGTGGGGTGGTCTTGGCTGAAGCCGATGCTGATGCTGTAGAAGATGCCTGGGATTCAGGGTTGCCAGTGCAGGCGGCTAAGGCCAGCGCGGTTGTCGCTAGAGTACCGGTCAGCACTGCGCGTCGAGATACGAAACTTAGTGGCAAATCGGGCACAGGGATGGCTCATCTTCCTTATAGCAAGCAGTTTTCAATTCCGCGCACCACCGGAATCGGTGGCAGCGTAACGGTATTTATCAAAGATAGCGCACCAAAGTGCTGGCCCCGGGAGCTGAAACTCCCGGGACCAGCAGTTGTCATCGAATCGTTAGCTGCGGTGCACGAGATTCTCGCCGGTTTCACCGGCTGACCAAGCGGCGACCTGACGCTGCAGCAACTTGACCATGCGCGGGAAGAAGGCCGCGGTGTTGCCGCCATTATGCGGAATGATCAGTGCATTCGGGCATTTCCATAGAGGGTGGTCCTGTGTCAGGGGCTCTGGATCGAATACATCCGAAGCGACATTAAGGCGTCCCGAAGCGACTTCAGCCACAAGTGCATCAGTGTCGACTACCGGGCCACGTGCCACGTTGACGACGGTGGCGCCGTCTGGGAGCTTGGCCAGCAGCGGTGCGTCAACCAGATGATGGGTGGAATCGTTGAGCGGAACAATCAGTATCAATACGTCGATTTTCGGCGCGTGGGCGGGCAGATCACTGGTTGCGAAGACCTGTCCGTACTCATCGGTGCGAGCGGCAGAGCCATAGCGCAGGAGATTGACCTCGAATGGCTCCAGCCGCTTACGGATTTCATGACCAATGCCGCCAACTCCGACCAGCCCCACAGTTCGATCTGCAAGCCCGGGCCACTGTCGCGGATTCCAGTGGTCCTCCTGCTGATCTCGGACCGCTTGAGGGAAACCGCGCAGTGAGGCGATGGCCAGGCCGATGGCCATCTCCGCCGTTGATGCGGCGTGGACGCCGGCTGCGGTGTTGATATCGGCGCGATCTCCGATAAGTTCGACCATGCCGTCATATCCGGTGGTCTGGGTCTGGACGACTTTCAGGTTTTCCGCCTTGCGGATGGAGCGCAAGGTATCGGCAGTCGCCATATAGGGCATCACGGCGATTTCGATGTCGTCCAGCGGTACCTGCGGGTCGTTGTTCAAGTCCCACAGCACCGGTTTGAGGTTCTCGGGAAAAGCCCCGACCGCGTCAATGAGGTCTTGGCTCGGAAAAGAAATAGTTCGTTGGGCGCTCATGGATTCACTCTACAAACGCAGTCAAGAGTTTAGAAGTAACCCCTAGTCATATCCTGTAATGAAGGTCACCGCGGATCCGGGCCCATCGAATTTGCGCTGGGGAATAAAGCTGGTAAAGTTTTATCTCGTTGCGAAAGCGCGGAGCTCGAAAAAGCTTCTAGAACATCGCAGCGGGCGCCTCTAGCTCAATTGGCAGAGCAAATGACTCTTAATCATTAGGTTCCGGGTTCAAGTCCCGGGGGGCGCACCAACATATTCCTCGAATTTTCGCTGGGTGTGTTCAAAAAAAGAATATGCGCCTCTAGCTCAATTGGCAGAGCAAATGACTCTTAATCATTAGGTTCCGGGTTCAAGTCCCGGGGGGCGCACCAAAATCAAGGTTCGAATAGCCTCCATTTATGGTAGCGATTCGGACCTTGCTTCATTTCTGCCCCGTGGCCATTTCCGGCATCGCGGGGCCATGGCGGCAGCCGCTGGGGGAATCCGCCTCCACTGCTCATTGCGACGTGCCAATTGGCAGGATTCGAAGCGTGCAGCCCGGGGCGATTCCCTTTAGGTTCTCAGGCCCAGGGCCGAATTGAAAAATATTCTATGTGTCGTGGATTACTTAATGCTGCAATAGAAGGCCTTAAGTGCCATCTGACCTGTTGGTTTCCGGTTTTCTCGGGGAGTGGTCGCGATTTTTGATTTCGACCTGTTTCTGCTTATGATTATCTACGTTGCAACGACGGTTAGTGAAAACGAACTAGTCAGAGCGATATGCGCCTCTAGCTCAATTGGCAGAGCAAATGACTCTTAATCATTAGGTTCCGGGTTCAAGTCCCGGGGGGCGCACAGTTGATCCGATCTGAAGCCTTCAGATCGGATTTTTTGCATACCGCGATGAGAAGAGGTTTACCGATGAGTACTTCCGAAGCAACCGCACGCCTGTCCACCGGCGACCGGGCACCTGAATTCAACTTGAGCGACGCCGCCGGCAATTCCGTAGCACTAGCCGATTATCGCGGGCAGAAGGTCATTGTCTATTTCTACCCCGCCGCCTCAACTCCAGGGTGCACCAAGCAGGCCTGCGATTTCCGCGACTCGCTGGCATCGCTGCAGGCCTCGGGCTACCAGGTACTGGGGGTTTCCCCGGACGGGGTCTCGAAGCTGGAAAAGTTCGTGGCCAATGAAGAGCTGAACTTCCCGCTGCTTTCGGATGAGGATCATGCCGTGGCCGAAGCCTATGGCGCATGGGGCGAGAAGAAGAACTATGGCCGCGTGTACGAGGGGCTGATCCGGTCAACGATCGTTGTTGACGAGGAGGGCACGGTGAGCCTGGCGCAGTATAACGTCCGGGCCACCGGGCACGTGGCGAAGTTACGCCGTGACTTGGGCCTTGATCCGAAATAGGCAAGGGTGAGGCTCGATTTCATCTCGGGCTGAACTTCCGCTACACTAAATGAGGTCGCCTTCGAGATCCATGGTTCTCGGTGTAGCGCGAGCGAGTATGGCGGAATTGGTAGACGCGCTGGATTTAGGTTCCAGTGTCTTCGGACGTGAGAGTTCAAGTCTCTCTACTCGCACCAGAGAAAACCCTGCGGTCCCAGTTGCTGGATCGCAGGGTTTTTGCATGCCTCGCGGCTTCTGCGCGGGCGTAGTATCGAAATACGCAGTTAGTCAGCGGCGGTGACCGCTGCTCCACTTCGCGGCAAGGGAGAACCATCATGGCCGAAGAGCGTTTGCCTACCACCTACGGGCTGGCGGCATCTGACCCGCAGCAGATCCTGATTGATCGCCGGAATATCAGCGCCTCGGATCTCGAGCAGATCGAACGGATCATGGGTGAAATGGGGCGCATGAGGCAAATCGAGCGCAAGATCATGCGCAGTTCGCAACGTTTCATGAAACTCAATGAGACGGATATGCGGGCGTTGCGGCAGATGATTGCCGCAAAGAACACGGGCAAGGTGCTGACCCCGTCGGACCTGCGCGAGTACCTGGGGATATCCAGTGCCTCGGTAACCAAGATGGTCGACCGGCTTGAAGCCAACGGCCATGTCAGGCGAAGCCAGCATCCCACCGACCGGCGTTCGCAGTGCATCGAAGTCACCGAGCAGACGCACTTGGCCGCGCGCGAGCAATTGGGACGGCACCATGCGCAACGATTCCAAGTCGCCCGCTCCATGACTGCCGAGGAGCGCGAGATCGTGATCCGCTTTCTCTCGGCGACCTCTAATGCACTGGAGGGGAGCCTGGAGCAGGCCGCGGAGCAGGGGCAGTAGCGGGCCTACGGCCTACACCTGCTGGTTATCGTGTTCGGCGGCCGCCACGATATTCTTGATGGTGGCCGGGAAGATGATCCCGTGGAACGGGTACACGGCCCACCAGTAGCATCGTCCCCACAGGCCGCGTGGGAAATACACCGCGCGTTGGACCAGCTCGGTCTCCCCGTTCTCTTGGGGGCTCAGCCGATACTCCAGCCACGCCTGGCCAGGGACGCGCATTTCAGCCCGCAATCGCAGCAGCCGGTCCTGCTGGAGGGCTTCCACGCGCCACCAGTCCAGAACATCGCCCAGGGCCAAGGTGCTCTTGGAGCGCCGCGTGCGGCGAGAGCCCACGCCTCCGGCCAGCTTGTCCAGCAGCCCGCGCAACTTCCACAGCGTGGGAAAGGCGAAATAGGGGGAGTCCCCGCCGAGTCGTTGTACCACCTGGAACAACTCTGGTGCGCTGGCCGTCGTGGTGGCCCGGCGGACGTCGCTGTAGCTCTTGCGCCCGGCCCATTGCGGGTCGGACGGCAAGGGCTCGGCTGGTGCCGACAGCGGATGGGCCGTGGCCCACGTGGTCTCCACCGCGTCCGCCTCGATTTTCTCCAACGCCAGCTCCACCGCCCTGGGGTAGTCGCACAAGCCTTCCGCCGGCGCGGGAATCAGCGTGTCGATCTCGCGGGAGCCCATGACGCAGTCGTGCTGCAGGGATTGCACCAGAGCCGAGGCCAGGGTGCGCGGCAGCGGGGTGACCAGGTTCACCCAGTGCGAGGCCAGCCGCGGCGTCAGCAGGGGCAAGGCCCACACCGAGGGTTCGCGCAGGCCTGCGCAACGGGCGTAGATCTTCATCAGTTGCGCATAGCTGTAGGCCTTCGGGCCGCCGATATCGTAGACGCCCTGCACCGGCTCTTTCAGCTGCGCGGCGCGGACCAGGTAGTGCAGCGCGTCGCGCACGGCGATGGGCTGAACCTGATTGGTGACCCAGCGCGGAGCCGGCATCACCGGCAGCACGTCGCTCAAATGCCGGATCATCTCGAAGCTGGCCGACCCCGACCCGATCACCAGTCCTGCTTGGAGCACCAGGGTGTCCACCGACGAGGCCAGGATCTTCCCCACGGCCACGCGCGATGCCAGATGCTCGCTCAGCTGCCCTTGCGGGTGCAGGCCCGAGAGGTACACCACCTGCTCAACACCCTGGTGCTTCGCGGCCCGGGCCATGATGGCGGCGCAGTTCTTTTCCTGCTCGGCAAAATTGCGCGTTCCGGACATGGAGTGAACCAGGTAGTAGACCAGCGCGACGCCGCGGCACAGCCGGTTGACCGCCTCGGCGTCTTCCAGATCGCCTTCGATGATCTCGACCTCGTCGTGCCACGGAATATCGCGAAGGCGCTGTGCGTCCCGGGTGAAGACCCGCACCTGATGCCCGTTGCGCAGGAGCCGGGGGACCAGCCGCCCGCCAATGTATCCGGTGGCTCCGGTGACTGCGATCAGGCTCATGAAATTCTCCCTCCTGCACCGGCACCGGCCGCGGTTCGGCGCCGCCACGCAATCAGCAGCGAGCCGAGCAACGCGGCCAGCGCGCAGCCCAGCGAGGCATAGCCAACGATCTCCGAGGGGTTGCTCCCGGCCAACCGGCTCACGCCGATCCAGGCCAGGCCCCAGCTGATGGCCAAGGCGGCGAAGGCATTGCCGGCGTAGTAGCTGATGGCCATGGCCATCAGCGCGGCAACCACCACCAGCGCTACGGCCGTTGCGGGGGCCCACCGAGCACCTTCGCCGACACCCAGCGAGAGCAGCCAGGCGGCCACGTTCGCGATGCTGGCCACGCAGACCCACCCGAGGTAGAGCCCGAAGGTCAGCCAGATCACCCAGTACTCGGTGCGTGAGCCCGGGGTTCCGGAGGACATGAGGCGGATCATCCAGGCAAGGACGGCGACGAGCGCGAAAATGACGATCACGCTGAAGCCGAGCCAACCCAGCTGGACCACGGAAATCCAGGCCGCGTTGAGCAGGGCCGAGATCATCGCGGGAACCCTGAGTTTCGCACCCCAGCCGGAGCGCCGTCCCGGGGCGGTGAGCTGGTAGATGCCATAGACCGCAAGCCCGGTATAGACCACGCTCCAGATGGAGAAGGCGGGCCCAGCCGGGGCCAGCAGGGTCGCATCGGCGCTCAGGTAGCCGCCGGCAACTTGCTGGACCGGGGTTCCGCCGAAGGCGCCGCTGCCGATGAAAGATACGGCGATGGCAATGAGCAGGGACAGGGCGGTGAGCAACGGGGTGGTCCATAGCGGATCACCGATGCGCTGCGCGCCGGGCGATAGTGCGGGGTCAGGCGATCGATTCACGGGGTCCTCCACAGGTTTTTCAAAGATTTCCAAATCCGGGTCGACAAAACGAGATAGTTAAACCATGATGTATGTAGATAAGCTAAATATCAACCTTTCGAGATAAGTGATCATGCGCCACACACCTCCGCTTCGAACCTCGGATTTGTTCCGGGTGCTCCTGGGCCTGCAGCGTGCCTATGCACAGAGTGAAGTGCGTTTTCGTTCCAGCCTCAACCTGAACGATACAGATCTGCGGGCCGTCAACCTCCTGCGCTCCCGGCAAACGCCCAGCCCCGGCGAACTCGCCCGGGAACTGGGGCTTTCCTCGGCCGGGATCACCTCGGTGCTTGATCGCCTCGAGGCCCGGCAGATGGTCCAGCGCGAGCACCACGGATCGGATCGACGCCGGACACTGGTGCGCCCGGGCCGCGCATTCCCCGGGAACGCCGGCGCCTCGATGGTGCTCCTGCGCGGCCTGCACCGGTTCTACTCCCAGCTCGATGAGCCGACCCGCCTCGCGCTGGGCCATCTGCTGGCCCAGATCCATCGGGAGCTGGAAGCCACCGGCGCGACGGTGCCCGCAGCCCCCACACCCACCCCCACCACGCCCCGGAGCAGTGACCAATGACCACGCACACACGAAGCCATCGCGGCCAACCCGCCGACGCCCAGCCGAACAGCGGCGAGGCCCGGCTCATCGACGACCCCACCCGCGCGGCCATCAGCCAGCGCCTGGCCCAGATCGGGACGCAGGCGAAAGCGCGGGCAGCCGCCTACTCGCGGACCACCGCCGAGCTCTGGGCGGAAATCTCCGGCGGCCTGGCCACCGGAAAGATGATGCGCCCGGCCTTGGTCATTCTCGGCTACCGCGCTTTCGGCGGCCGCAACGAAGCGCGGGCCATTGACCTGGGGTGCGCCTTCGAGCTGCTGCACACCGCCCTGCTGATCCACGACGACGTGGTGGACAGGGACTTCGTGCGCCGTTCGGAACCGACCATCTCGGCCCGCTACCGGGATCAGGCGAGGGCGGCCGGGCGGAGCCTGGCCGAGGCCGAGCATGCCGGGAACTCGGTGGCGATCATCGCCGGGGACCTGCTGATCAATGAGGCCATCAAGCACGCCATCAAGGCCGCCGCGGGGACCGACGCGGAAGCCGCGGTGGAGCAGGCTTTCTTCCAGGGCATCGAGCAGGCAGGGGCCGGCGAACTCGAGGACCTGCTCTTCTCCCTGGGCGCCACGCCGGCGACCACCAGCGAAGTGCTGCGCATGGAGCAGTTGAAGACCGCGGCCTACTCCTTCCAGCTGCCGCTGCAGGCCGGGGCGCTGCTGGCCGGGGCTTCCAGCTCGCAGGCCGATGACCTGGGCACCGTGGGGTGCCAGCTCGGCGTGGCCTACCAGGTCATCGACGATGTGCTGGGCACCTTCGGGGATCCGATGCGCACCGGGAAGTCCGTGGAATCGGACCTGCGTGAATTCAAGAGCACCATCTTGCTGGCGCTGGCCGCCGAGCAGCCCGAGTTCGCGGCGCTGCTGGTCGAGTTCCGGTCCGGCCGCATTCCAGCCCAGCAAATCCGCGAGGAATTGACGGCCCAGGGGGCCGAGCGCTTCGCCCGGCAGCTTGCCGAGCAATTGTGCGCGCGGGCCACCGGCTCGGTGGCCTTCCTCGATCTGCCCGATGAGGCCCAGGCGCTCCTTCGCACCTGCAGCCACCTGATTCTGAATCGAAGCCGATGAACCTGATCAAGCCCCGGGGCATCGCCCCGCAAGCCCCGGCATTGCAGCGGTACTCGCTGACCGCCCAGCGCAGCGCCAAGGTGCTGCTCGAGCAGTACTCCACCTCCTTCTCGCTGGCCTGCCGGCTGCTGGATGCGGCCAGCGCCACGCATATCGCCAACATCTACGCCCTGGTGCGGCTCGCCGATGAAATCGTGGACGGGGTGGCGCAGCAGGCCGGCCTGGACGCCGGGGACATCGCGGCCTGCCTGGATGACCTGGAAGCCGAAACCCGGCGCGCGATGCAGCGCGGCTACAGCACCAACATGGTGGTGCATGCCTTCGCGCTCTCGGCCCGGGCCACCGGCATCGGCACCGAGCTGACCACCCCCTTCTTCTGCTCCATGCGGGCGGACTTGACGACATCAACCCACGACGCGCACAGCCTGGAGCACTACATCTACGGCTCGGCCGAAGTCATCGGGCTGATGTGCCTGCAGGTCTTCCGCGCCATCGACTCGGCCCCCGAGCTGCGCCCGGAGCAGGTGGAACAGGCCCAGCGTTCGGCCCGCAGCCTCGGGGCGGCCTTCCAGAAGGTCAACTTCCTGCGCGATCTGGCCCAGGACAGCCTGGATTTGGGGCGCGCCTACTTCCCGGGCATCGATGCGCGGGACTTCGGCGAGGCGGACAAGGCCCTGCTGGTCCAGCAGATCGATGCCGACCTGGCCACCGCGCGTTCCGGGCTGGAACTGCTGGCTCCGCCGGCAGCCCGTGCCGTCCGCCTGGCCCATGACCTCTTCCGGGAGCTGAACCGCCAACTGGCCGCGGCCCCCGCGAAGGAGCTGCTGCGCACCCGCATCTCGGTCTCCACCGGCCGCAAGGCGCTGATCGCCGCGCGGGTGCTCGTGCCCTGGGCAGGACCCAGGGAAGCCAAGACGCAGGCAGGGGGCGGCAAATGAGCGGCGCGCCGCAGGACGTCGTGGTCATCGGCGCCGGATTCTCCGGACTGGCCAGCGCAGGGCTGCTCGCGGCCCGGGGATGCAAGGTCACGCTGCTGGAGCAGCACAACCATGTCGGGGGCCGCTCGGGACGCCTCGAGCGCGACGGCTTCCGATTCGACACCGGCCCGTCGTGGTACCTCATGCCGGAGGTCTTCGAGCACTGGTTCTCCCTGATGGGAACCAGCGCCAGCGAGCAACTGGATCTGCGCCCCTTGCCCATCGGCTACCGCACCTTTTTCCAGGGGCGGCAGGCACCGGTGGACGTGGGCACCGGCACCGCGGTCCGCGAGCTGTTCGAGACCCTGGAACCCGGCAGCGCGCCGGCCCTGGACGAGTACCTGCGCACCGGGCGAGAAGGCTATGAACTGGCCCTCCAGCACTTCTTGTACGATGATTTCAGCTCGCTGGGATCACTGCTCAAGCCCGCGATCCTGCGCCGGCTCCCGCAGCTGGCGCCGCTGCTGGGATCGAGCTTGGAGAAGTATCTCGCGCGGCGTTTCCAGAGCACGGAACTGCGCCAGATCCTGGGCTATCCGGCCGTGTTCCTCGGGTCCAGCCCGGAGCGCACCCCGGCGCTGTACCAGCTGATGAGCCACCTGGACCTGGCCGACGGCGTCAAGTACCCGATGGGCGGGTTCGCCGCGCTGGCGGATGCCATGGCCGATCTGGCGGCGCAGCACGGGGCGGACATCAGATTGGGCGCCACGGCCACCGCCATCGAGACCAGCTCCCGGGGCCAGGCCGCGGTCACCGCGGTGGAATGGATCGATGTGCACGGTCAATGCCATCGGACCCCGGCGCAGCAGGTCATCGCCGCGGCGGATGCGCAGCATCTTGATCGCCGGCTGCTCCCAGAACGCCTGCAGACCCATTCGGCGCGCCGCTTCGCGCGCCGGGACCCTGGGCCCAGCGCGGTCCTGGTGTGCCTGGGCGTCACCGGGGAACTGCCGGAATTGCGGCACCACAACCTGCTGTTCACCCGTGATTGGGCCGATAATTTCGCGCGCATCCGCCAGGGGCGCGCCCTGCAGGAGGAAACCAGCATCTACGTGTGCAAGCCCAGCGCCACGGATCCCGGCGTCGCGCCGGAGGGCTGCGAGAACCTGTTCATCCTCGTTCCCGCCCCGGCCGCCCCTGAATGGGGCCATGGCGGTGCCGACGGCAACGGGGAGAGCATGGTGGAGCAGGTGGCCGACGCGGCCATCGACCAGCTCGCCGCCTGGGCCGGGATCCAGGACCTGCGCGAGCGCATCGTGGTGCGCCAGAGCATCGGGCCCGCGGATTTCGAACAGCAGTACGGGGCCTACCGCGGCGGGGCCCTCGGGCTGGCCCACACGCTGGGCCAAAGCGCCATGCTGCGCCCAGGCAATCACAGCACCAAGGTCTCGGGACTGCACTATGCCGGCAGCACCGTGCGCCCGGGCATCGGCGTGCCCATGTGCTTGATCAGCGGGGAGCTGGCGGCCAAGGCCGTGCTGGGTCTCACCGACCCGGGCCCGCTGCGCGAGCAGCCGCCGGCCGGCTCTGAAGGGAAGGCGGGGGCATGATTTACCTGGGCATCCTGCTTTTCCTTCTGGCCTGCATGGCATTGCTCGATGCCCGGTTCACGCTCTTCGTCTTCGCTGCGCCGCTGCGGGCGCTGCTGTGCTTGGCCGCGGGCACCGGGTTCTTCGTGCTCTGGGATGTTCTGGCTATCGAACGCGGGATTTTCGTGCACAAGGAATCCGAGCTGATGACCGGGATCATGGTGGGCGAGCAATTCCCGCTGGAAGAGGTGTTCTTCCTGGTTTTCCTCTGCTACTGCTCGATGATCGCCGTGGCCGGCACGCACCGGCTCGGCGCCCGAAGTCCGCGCCCCAGCCGCGGCGGCCGCAACGATCCCAAGGAGCCGGGCAATGTTTCTTGAAATGAGCCTGTTGTTCCTCGCCGCGGCCAGCCTCGTGTTCCTGGCGGGGCTGCTGGCCAGCCGACGGCGGCTGCGCACCGTGGCACGGCCCATGCTGCTGGCCATGGGCCTGATGCTGCTGCTCACCGCGGTCTTCGACAACCTGATGATTGCCGCGGGCCTGTTCGACTATGGAAGCCACGCGCTGTCCGGGGTCCGGGTGGGCTTGGCGCCGATCGAGGATTTCTTCTACGCCGCCTGCGCGGTGCTCCTGGTTCCGGGGCTCTGGTGGCTCACCGAGCCGCTGGAGCGCCGCCGCGCAGCCGGCCAGCGTTCTGCTAAGCCAACCGGAAGGACCCCGCAACCATGATTCGCGCCATTCTGGCCACGTCCCGGCCGGTGTCGTGGGTGAATACCGCCTATCCCTTCGCCGCCGCCTATCTCTTGGCCGGAGGCGGGCTCGATGCGATGCTCATCGTGGGCAGCCTCTTCTTCTTGTTCCCCTACAATCTGGTGATGTACGGGGTCAATGACGTCTTCGACTACGAGTCCGACCTGCGCAACCCGCGCAAGGGCGGCATCGAAGGCGCGCTGCTGGCCCGGCAGAGCCATCGAATGATCCTGCTGGCCTGCCTGGTGCTGGCCGCACCGTTCCTGGCCGTGTTGGTGCTGGCCGGCGACCTGGCAGCCAATGCGGTGCTGGCGGGCTCGATGGCCGCTGTGCTGGCCTACAGCCTCCCGGTCCTGCGGTTCAAGGAGCGGGCCGGGCTGGATTCGCTGACCAGCGCCGTGCACTTTGTCTCCCCGGCGGTCTACGGGTGGATCCTGGCCGGTGCTCCCGTGCACCGGACCCAGTGGATGGTTTTCGGGGCGTTCCTGCTGTGGGGCGTGGCCAGCCATGCCTTGGGCGCGGTGCAGGACATCATCCCCGATCGCGCAGCGAAGCTCGGGTCCATCGCGGCATCCCTGGGCGCGCGCCCCACGGTGTTCCTGGTGCTTGGCGCCTATGTGCTGGCCGGAGCCATGATCTTTTTCGGCGTGTCGGGCCTGCCGCGGCTGGCCGGCCTGCTTGCTGTGCCCTATGTGCTCAATGTGCTCCCGCATGTGGGCGTCGACGATGACTCGTCGGGTACGGTTAACCGGGCGTGGAAGAGATTTTTGTGGATTAACTACCTGTGCGGATTCCTGCTGACCATGCTGCTCATTTCCACCGCCGTGTTCACGGGCTAACCACAATCAAGAAGTAGAGGCAAAGAATGGATGTCATCTTGCTTTCCGCCGATGGCCAGCCCATCGGCACACAGTCCAAGCAGACGGTGCATACCAGGGATACGCCTTTGCACCAGGCGTTCTCCTGCCACGTCAGGAATTCCATGGGGCAGGTGCTGATGACGCGCAGGGCGTTGTCGAAGGCGACATGGCCCGGGGTATGGACGAATTCCTTCTGCGGCCACCCCCAGCCGGGGGAGCAGATGGAAACCGCGATCCGGCGCCATGCTGCCGGGGAACTGGGTATGGAGATCCGGGATATCCAGGTAGCGCTGCCGGACTTCCGCTATCGCGCGGTCGACGCCTCCGGCATCGTTGAGAACGAGATCTGTCCAGTCTTCACCGCCGTGATCGATGGAGGAATCACGATGAATCCGGAGGAAGTCATGGATTACCGTTGGGCTGATCCCGCGGAATTTGCTGTAGCGGTCCAGGCCGTTCCATGGGTCTTCAGCCCATGGTTGGTCATGCAGGCCAGCGAAATGCCCCAGTATCAGACCAGGTAGGGAGCACCTGCTAGACCGGCTACGCGCAAGGCGCGGAGGAATAAGGAAACGGTGGATGCCCAAGCGGGCATCCACCGTTCTGCATGAAGAGGCGGTGCGAATCACCGGCTCCGCGGTTACACGAAGTTTTCGGTACCTTCAATGGTGTTCATGAAGTGATCCATGAAATCGGCGAAGTCGTGGGCATCGGATTCTTGATCAATCTGTGCACCAACGGTGACCGCATCATCAATATGGAAGTCGATGCTCGGCTTTTCTGGAATGCTGAACCGGAAAACCCTGCCCGTTGAGGTGGCAACTTCGTAGCCGCCATCGCTGAGCTCGGCGAGCTGGTTCACGTTGGTGTTGTTGATGTTGATGGCGTTTTCCGACGCGCGCAAATCGTTCGCGTTGACCGGGGCAATGATGAGTTCTGCTGGTTGGCGCCGATATCCAATGACCTTGAGCCCTCCAGAACCGGCAATTCCGGTACCGGCCACAAGGTTGTAGCTGGCGAAATTAGGGATCTGCGAGTCGAAGGCCTCGTGGAGACGGGCCTTGACCTGCTCGGCTGGATTTTCGTCTGGGCGGTTGTCCATGACTCCTACTCTACCGATAAGTTTGGACAATTTGATCAGTCACATCATTTATCGAAATGTGTCACGGTTGCGTCATAGGTTATCCGATTGGTCATATTGACAACTAGAATAAAATTTATGAGCCAGGATGCTACGCCAGATATCAAACCACGTTCCCGTGTGGTCACCGACGGTATCCACGCCGCTCCAGCGCGAGGCATGTTGCGCGCTGTCGGCATGGGCGATGATGACTTCGCAAAACCGCAAATTGGCATTGCCAGCTCGTGGAACGAAATCACCCCTTGCAATCTTTCGTTGAACCGCCTCGCGCAGGGAGCCAAAGAAGGCGTCCACGCGGGCGGAGGCTTCCCGATGCAGTTCGGAACCATCTCTGTTTCGGATGGTATTTCGATGGGGCATGAAGGAATGCACTTCTCGCTTGTATCGCGAGAAGTCATCGCGGACTCGGTTGAAACCGTCATGATGGCAGAACGCCTTGACGGATCGGTGCTCTTGGCCGGCTGCGACAAATCACTGCCGGGCATGCTCATGGCCGCTGCACGCCTGAATCTTTCCTCGGTATTCCTCTATGCCGGATCCATCATGCCCGGCTGGGTGAAGCTGGAAGACGGTACGGAGAAGGACGTCACGTTGATTGACGCCTTCGAAGCGGTGGGTGCCTGCGCCGCCGGACGCATGAGCGAAAAAGACCTGGACGCTATCGAACGTGCGATCTGCCCGGGCGAAGGCGCCTGCGGCGGCATGTACACCGCGAACACCATGGCTTCCATCGGCGAGGCGTTGGGAATGAGCCTGCCGGGTTCAGCTGCCCCTCCGTCGGCTGACCGTCGCCGCGACATGTTTGCCCACCGCTCCGGTGAAGCTGTCGTGGAAATGCTGCGCAAGGGCATTCGCGCCCGCGACATCATGACCAAAGAAGCATTTGAAAACGCCATCGCGGTGACCATGGCCTTTGGCGGTTCCACCAATGCGGTGCTGCACCTGCTGGCGATTGCCCGGGAAGCCGAGGTTGACCTTTCGCTCAGCGACTTCAACCGCATTGGCGACAAGGTGCCGCACCTGGCGGACCTCAAGCCATTCGGCCGCTATGTCATGAACGACCTGGATCGCATTGGCGGGGTGCCTGTGGTGATGAAGGCGCTGCTTGATGCCGGACTGCTCCATGGCGACTGCCTGACCGTGACCGGCAAGACTGTCGCCGAGAATCTCGCGCACATCGCTCCGCCGGATCCTGATGGCAAGATCCTTCGCGCCATGGACAATCCGATCCACAAGACCGGCGGTGTCACGGTGCTTCACGGTTCCTTGGCGCCCGAAGGCGCTGTAGTGAAGTCCGCGGGCTTCGACGCTGATGTTTTCGAAGGCACCGCGCGAGTCTTCGAGCGCGAGCAAGGTGCCCTTGAAGCATTGGATGCTGGACAGATCCAGGCTGGCGACGTGGTGGTCATCCGCTATGAGGGTCCAAAGGGCGGACCTGGCATGCGCGAAATGCTGGCCATCACCGGTGCCATCAAGGGCGCGGGGCTTGGCAAGGACGTCCTGCTGCTGACAGATGGCCGCTTCTCCGGCGGCACGACGGGCCTGTGCATTGGGCATGTGGCTCCGGAAGCGGTCGATGGCGGACCTATCGCCTTCGTGAAGGATGGCGACCGGATACGCGTGGACATTTCAGCGAGGACCTTTGACCTGCTGGTCGACCCGGCTGAGCTTGAAGCCCGGAAGTCGGGATGGAAGCCGTTGCCGGCCAAGTTCACCTCGGGCGTGCTGGCTAAATACGCGAAACTGGTAAATTCCGCTTCGACAGGCGCTTATTGTGGCTAAAGGAGCCTTCGTCTGATTCAGTGGACGCGGAAACGCGTCCACTGAATGGACATCCATCTCATATAATGAGATGAACGGGGTGTCTAGTTGAACTTTATCTTTGGGTAGAGAAAACTAGAGACATGCAAACAAACTTCGATGTTCTACTAGTTATCAGGCGCGAAGCCTGAGACGCTGTCGCACTAAGCGGACAGAACATCGGTAACGCGCAAGCCCCCTTTCGTCAGTAGTGACGGCCGCGGGGCGTTTTTTATGCGCAAACGAAGAGATAGAAATGGAAAGGATCCCGATGAGCAACTCAACACCCGCCAATCCGGCGTCGGTTGCGAAGTCAATCAATCGATCTAAGGATGCCGCCGCCGCTGTCTCTTCCGTCGTGGAAGCTTCGAACCCGGTACAGGGTCCGAATAATATCGTTGCTCCCACACAGATGACGGGCTCACAAGCCATCGTCCGCTCGCTGGAAGAACTGGGCGTCAAAGACGTCTTCGGATTACCAGGTGGGGCCATCCTTCCCACCTATGATCCACTGATGGATTCGACCAAGATCAACCACGTCTTGGTCCGCCACGAACAGGGTGCAGGCCATGCCGCACAGGGTTTCGCCATGGTGAGCGGGGAGGTTGGCGTATGCATCGCCACCTCCGGACCAGGCGCAACCAACCTCGTCACCGCACTGGCCGATGCCAATATGGACTCGGTACCAATGGTGGCAATCACCGGTCAGGTCCATAGTGCATTCATTGGCTCTGACGCATTCCAGGAAGCAGACATTGTCGGCATCACGATGCCGATTACCAAGCACGCTTTCTTGGTCACCAACGCAGAAGACATTCCAAAGACTCTGGCGAGTGCCTTCTACCTCGCCCAGACCGGTCGTCCCGGTCCGGTGCTGGTGGATATCACCAAAGACGCCCAGCAGTCCGATATGACCTTCTCGTGGCCGCCAAAGGTGGATCTGCCCGGCTACCGAGTTGTGACCCGTGGCCACAACAAGCAGCTTCGCGAAGCCGCCAAGCTGATCGCCGGGGCAACCCGTCCGGTGCTGTACGTAGGTGGTGGCGTAATCAAGGCCAACGCCCACGAACAGCTCAAGGAATTCGCGGAATACATCAATGCGCCTGTGGTCACCACCCTGACCGCTCGCGGTGCCTTCCCGGATTCGCACGAACAGCACGTGGGCATGCCAGGCATGCACGGTGCCGTGTCTGCAGTGACTGCACTGCAGCAGTCGGACCTTTTGATCACCCTTGGCGCCCGCTTCGATGACCGAGTCACCGGTGTGCTCTCCTCCTTCGCGCCGAACGCGAAGGTGATCCACGCCGATATCGACCCTGCGGAAATCTCCAAGAACCGCGTTGCCGATGTGCCGATTGTGGGCTCGCTGGATGAAATCATCCCGCAGCTGCAGGAAGCCTGCGCAACCCGCTTCGAGAACGAGCCGCAGCAGGATCTTTCCAGCTGGTGGGGCCTGCTCAACCGCCTGCGCGAGACCTACCCGATCGGCTACACCGAAACCCAGGATGGCCTCTCGGCGCCACAGCACGTGATCCAGCGCATCGGTGAACTCACCGGTCCTGAAGGCGTCTATGTTGCCGGCGTGGGCCAGCACCAGATGTGGGCCGCCCAGTTCGTCAAGTACGAGCGTCCGCGCTCCTGGCTGAACTCGGCTGGCCTGGGCACCATGGGCTACTCGGTCCCTGCCGCAATGGGCGCCAAGGTCGCACAGCCGGACCGCGTGGTCTGGGCCATTGATGGAGACGGCTGCTTCCAGATGACCAACCAGGAGTTGGCCACCTGCGTGATCAACAATATTCCGATCAAGGTCGCAGTCATCAACAACTCCTCGCTGGGCATGGTCCGCCAGTGGCAGACCCTGTTCTACGATTCCCGGTACTCGAACACCGATTTGAATACCGGCCACGGAACCGCTCGCATTCCCGACTTCGTGAAGCTGGCCGACGCCTACGGCTGTGTGGGCCTGCGCTGCGAACGCGACGAGGATATCGACGCCACGATCCGGAAGGCGCTGGAGATCAATGACCGCCCAGTGGTGATCGACTTCGTTGTCTCGGCCGATTCGATGGTGTGGCCGATGGTCCCATCGGGCGTGAGCAATGACGAGATTCAGATTGCCAAGGGCATGACCCCAGAATGGGAAGAGGAGGACTAGAACATGGCAAAGCATACGCTTTCGGTACTGGTTGAAGACGTCCCCGGCGTACTTACCCGAGTAGCCAGCCTCTTCGCCCGCCGCGCCTTCAACATCCACTCGCTGGCAGTGGGCCCCACCGAAATTGACGGCATCAGCCGCATGACCGTGGTGGTCGACGCCGAGGGGGATTCCCTGGAACAGGTGACCAAGCAGCTCAATAAGCTGATCAACGTCATCAAGATCGTCGAGCTGCTTCCGGAAACCTCGGTGCAGCGCGACCACATCATGATCAAGGTGCGCGCCGACGCGGCGACTCGCCTGCAGGTGACGCAGGCCGCGGAGCTCTTCCGTGCCTCCGTCATCGATGTGTCCACCGACTCGCTGGTGGTCGAAGCCACCGGCAACGCGGCAAAGATCGACGCGCTGCTGGCGGTGCTGGAGCCATTCGGCATCCGCGAAATCGTCCAGTCCGGAACCCTCGCGGTGGGCCGCGGCGCCAAGTCCATGAGCGACCGGGCTCTGAAGACCCTGAGCGCCTAAAAGCCGTAGAAGACTTCTACGGACACGAACTATAAATTTTAGATACTTGGCATCTAGCTTAGAAATTGAGCTAAAAAGCCAGAGCACAAATAAGGAGAATTACAGTGGCTGATCTGTACTACGAAGACGACGCAGACCTCTCAATCATCCAGGGCAAGAAGGTAGCCATCATTGGCTACGGTTCCCAGGGCCACGCACACGCACTGAGCCTGCGCGACTCGGGTGTCGAGGTTGTTGTCGGCCTGGCTGAGGGCTCGAAGTCCCGCGCCAAGGCTGAAGCTGAAGGCCTGAAGGTTTCCACCGTGGCTGAGGCTGCCGCTTGGGCCGACGTCATCATGATCCTGACCCCGGACCAGGTCCAGGCCCAGGTGTACACCGAGTCGATCGCCGAGCACCTGGAAGAGGGCAACGCCCTGTTCTTCGGCCACGGCTTCAACATCCGCTTCGGCTTCATCCAGCCACCAGCCAACGTTGACGTTGCCCTGGTTGCACCAAAGGCTCCAGGCCACACCGTACGCCGCGAATTCGAAGCTGGCCGTGGCATCCCTGACCTGATCGCCGTGGAGCAGAACTTCTCCGGCGGCGCCAAGGAACTGGCACTGTCCTACGCTGCAGGCATCGGCGGCACCCGCGCCGGCGTTATCGAGACCACCTTCACCGAAGAGACCGAAACCGACCTGTTCGGCGAGCAGGCTGTTCTCTGCGGTGGCACCTCGCAGCTGGTTCAGTACGGCTTCGAAGTTCTGACCGAAGCTGGCTACAAGCCAGAGATCGCTTACTTCGAGGTTCTGCACGAGCTGAAGCTCATCGTCGACCTGATGTGGGAAGGTGGCATCGCCAAGCAGCGCTGGTCCATCTCCGACACCGCTGAGTACGGCGACTACGTTTCCGGCCCACGCGTTATCACCCCAGAGGTGAAGGAAAACATGAAGGCTGTACTGGCTGACATCCAGTCCGGTGCCTTCGCTAAGCGCTTCATGGATGACCAGAAGGCTGGCGCTCCAGAGTTCAAGGAACTGCGCGCCAAGGGCGAGTCCCACCCAATCGAGACCACCGGCCGTGAGCTGCGTTCGCTGTTCTCCTGGATCTCGGACGCATCCTCGGATGACTACGTGGACGGCTCCGTCGCCCGTTAGGTCTCAGCGATCCTGAGGTAAACGCTTAGAAACTGCCGTGGTGCGGTGACTTAAAGTCATCGCACCACGGCAGTCTTCGGTTTAACGGACAAAGCCATGCTCATGGCATGCGTTTCAAAATTCAGCTACTTTTTCCTTAAAGTTTCATTCGTGCGCTGCAGAAGAAACAGTTTATCCTCATATTAGTTAAATGTCGGTTCATGGTGTCATTATTAGATTGCGAATTCAAAGCGTCTAACGACCTTTGGTGTCGTTAGATATGTTGGGTTTATCTGAGAATGAGATGTAGATGTTGGGAACAATTAAACGATTTCTTGTCCGTGCCACACTCACGATTGTGGGTCTGGCCGTCGTCGTAGGGATAACACTGGCGGCTGCGCACTACTTTGGCAATCCCTTCGATGCGTACGGCAGCAAGAAGAATACGCGTGTCTTGTACTCAATCAAGAGCGTTGAAGAGATCGCATTGTTGAGCTTGGGTGTTCAAGAAATTGAGAACGATTCGGAGGATAAGAGGCTATTCAACGTCTCGATTCCGGGTACAACGAAGACATCAAATGTACAGTTCTCATTTCAAGCGAAGCTCGGGATAGACGGCGAGAACGTAGAAGTTGAAGACCGAGGTGGCGACGAATATTTAATCAAAGTTCCTGAATTCGAATTCATCGGCATGGAGAACCTCGACGTCCAAGTCATAAATGAGGAAAATGGGGTCCTCAGCTGGGTCACTCCTGATATTGACAAAGATGAAATGCTCAAGAAGGTTCTCAACGAGGATCTTCAGGACAAATACATCGACAGCAATCAGCAGATACTTCGTCAGCAGGCCGAGAACTTCTATCGGGGACTGGTGGCAAGCATCGAGCCTGAGGCTACCGTTGAATTCGAATTTGCAGGCGAGTAATTTCAAGAAGCGGAATCAGGTGCGAATCACGCATGAGTATTGACGAAATCGAAATCATCGCTGACGATGATGGAATTGCGGTAATCGGGGACAAGGGAACTGTCGAATCGGTACTGGCGTCGCTGAACCTGGAGTCAAAAGACATGGTTCTCGACACCCTGATTACTGGTGCTGCAATGGGTGCAACCGCTGCTCAGGTTGCGGCAGAGGTCTCGGCCAATTACGGACGATGGGTGAAGCTGTCGGAGCAGTCAGCCAAGGCGTTCCATGTCGCCGATCTCATGAAAGGTTCTTCCGATGGGCTGAGCCGTGCCATAGTCATGAATAAAGGCAAGACCGCTGGCATTCTTGAGATCGTCACTAAACCGGGCGCAGCCCTGGCGAATCCGGCGTTCCTCGCAGGCGTTGGAGGCATCATGGCGCAAGTGGCGATGCAGCAAAGCATGGACCAGATCAATGACTATCTCGCTGTCATTGACGAAAAGATCGATGACCTGATGCGTGCCAATCATGATGGAATGATGGCCGAAATTGACGGTGTTGCCATGACGATTGAGCAGGCACTGACAATTCGGGATGGCGTCGGGCACGTCAACGATGTGACTTGGTCAAAAGTTCAAGATAGTGAACGGATCATTGCATCCAAACAAGCTTTAGCAATTCGTTCGCTCAACACGATCGCTGAAAAACTTGAGAAAAAAGCCAAGATGGGTGACATCGCCAAATCCGCTGTTGAAGCTGAACCGCAGGTGAACCAGTGGCTTTCGGTACTCGCACGTTGTTTCCGGTTGCAGGATGGCGTTGCAGTTTTGGAATTAGACCGCGTGCTTCAAGGATCACCCAGTGATTATGAGCGGCATCGAATTGCCATGAAGATTGCACGGAAGCACAGGACTGAGCAGATCACACAAAGCACAGGCGAGATTCTTAACAGGATCGCGCTCGTTGGTTCCAGAGCAAATGCCAAAGTGCTGCTGCACCCCAAGTCCGCAGGAGTTATCGTTCACAGCTCGAATAGTATTTCAGCAGAGTTGTCCGAATTTCAGATTCAGCTTGGATTTGAAAGCAGCAATCGTGAACTGGATCAGAAGCGATGGCTGACCGCAGTCTCGGAAGCACGCGACAAGGTAACTGATGCGGGCGCTGATGGCCTGGTTGCTATCCGGCAACTGGGGGACGAGACCAAGAACAAAGCGTTGGGTAAAGCCGAAGGGCTGGCAACTTCGTTAGCTGAAGGCATCCGGAAACGAAGAGAAACAGGCGCACCGCAATCGCCGAGGGAACTTGAGGATTGATCCAGCCTTAGCCGGGCCCAGCCAAAACTGCCGGTCCAGATTTCCCGGTATCTTGCGAAAAGACAACGTCCTTGGCCACCTAATTTTGAGGTGGCCAAGGACGTTGTCTTATTGACGGGCAATCGCTGAAGCTTGAGCTACAGCAAGTTGTTAGCGCTTAGAAGCGCGGTAGCCGGCCTTCCGGGCATCGGAAGTGGTCTTGAAGCACTCTTCAGGCGCAGTGCGAGAGTAGAATGCGCCACCTGGTACGTGGTACTTCCATTCCTTCTTGCTGCCGGTGCGGTTGCCCTTCACCGGGAAACCCGAAGGGCAGCTGTAGCCTTTGCCATTCATCTTCACTGAGCGCTTGCTTGAAGCCTTCTTGACTGACAAAGACTGGGTTTTGGTGATCGTTTTGGTCTTGCCCTTGAGCTTGTACTTCACGGTCGTCTTGACCTTGTACGTACCGGCAGCCAATTTGACCGACTTCTTACTCTTGGCAACGGTCTTTTTGCCCTTGGTGACTGTCAGGAGTGCTGAATTGATCTGGACGTTCTTGGCCTTGGAATAACTTGGCTTGATCGTAGCCCTTGCTTTGCCCTTGACCGTCTTGTTGCTGATCTTCTTAATCGTGACCGGGGCGGTCTTCTTAGCAGCTGCAATGGCAATGCTTGGTGCTGCAGTCGGCTGGGAAGCTGCCGACGCTACAGAGACACCAGAAAAAGCGAGGGCGCAGGCTGCGATGACAGCAAGCGAAGGCCGAACGATGTTTTTCATTTGTCCTCATGATTCGGAGAGTGAGTGAAGAACTTGAATGTTCCAGTATTGATTATAATATCAATTTGTCACTGCTCACTAGTGGAAACTCATGTCGCCCTTGGACGATATTGGACGTTAAGAACTTCGCGTATTGACGGTGCGCCCAGCGAAATAGACCCACGCCGCGGCAGCCAATACTGCAGCGCCAGCAAAGACTGACCACCACGGGAAGCCAGGGATTTCGGGCGCTTTTCCAAGGGCGTTGAGATCTTCAATCGGGGTGGGCAGAATGCGTTGAGCAGTGACCAGCATTCGATGCGAATTGATTCCCAGGGGAGTGCAGGTCACCAGTGTGGCCAGGTCCTTGCCGTATTGGGGAACCAGCGATTTGGTTTCATCGGGGAGCACTGTTTGGGTTTCGATGACTTGGTAGGACAGCACTTCTCCGAGGACCTCGATGGTGAAGGTGTCCCCGATTTTCAGTTTGGGCAGATCGTTGAAGAGCGTGGCATCCGGAAGGCCACGGTGTGCTGTAAGCACCGAGTGTTGCGAGGCTCCGCCAACCGGTAGCGCCGTACCTTCAAGGTGCCCCACGCCGCGTTCCAGGGTCTTGGCATCTGTGCCGTGATAAATGGGAAGATCCACGTTAATCGCGGGAATTCTCAACCGGCCCATCAAACCGTCATCCGATACTTTGAGCAGGTCATTGTAGTCTTGGCCGTTGCCTTGCCGCCCGTCGCTGGTAGGCACGTTGCTCCCAGGTGAGAGCAAAGCGCCGCCGACAAGCTGCTGGTTATATTCGTGTGCTTTGGCCAGCTCCGACTGCAGCCAGTTGGGCTCATCTTCCGAAATCTCGGCGGAAATCATGCCGATGGTTTTGGATTGGTTGTATTGGGCAAACCAGCTGGCGGTGGACGGATAGAGCAGGGTCAACGCGCCGAGCAGGAACACGCTGGCAATGACCAAGGTAGCGACGGGCAGCTTCCACCGCCGTTGAGCCTCGGCCGGGCTCGGATCTTTCTCATCCACTGCTGACATAGTCGGTTCCTTCATCGGTGCTTTTCGGACGTGCGGCCACATCGGTGGTTGTCGGGCTGAAGGTTTAATTGCGGAAGTGGGAGAACGAGCAAATCTCGTCCTCCCACTCCTACCGCTTGGCTAGGCCACGCTGTTGGTCGGGCTTATTCAGCGCGACGCTGGCGTGCTCGACGCTGTACCAGAACTGCGCCACCGGCTACGGCCATCAGGCCGATACCTGCCAGGGTGAACAGCAAGGTACCTTGTGCACCGGTCAATGGAAGATCCGGTCCGTCAGCCTTGTGGTTCGTGATCGTTGGTTCAGCGGTTGCGCCCGCGGTGACATCGATTTTGGTCCACGGATTGGCGGGGAGGACGAAGCCTGCTGGGGCCACAATTTCCCGGACCCAGAAGTCTTCGGTGACATCTTCATCAATGCCAACGTGGACCTGCCATACGATCACGCCAAGGTCGTTCGTGGTGCCGGTGGCGATGGGATCGCCCTCTGGTTCGCCATTTACTGGAGCGGATCCATAGAGCTCGAACTTGGCTCCTGGCAGGATCGCGTCGCTTTCATCGGTCTTGGTGAGCTCGATGGTTCCGAGGTTCGTATTGGCTGGATCCTCAACGGTGGTGCCATTGATGGTCAGGGTTGCGTTGTTAACAACCTTGCCGCCGGTTGGAATTGTGTTCACAGTTGTTACCAGTTCGATGGAGAAGGTGGCTTCCCCTGCAAGATCCAGCTTGGCCAGTCCTGACTCGGTCAGTGAAATCTCGGACTTGTCGTCCGAAACCGTGTAGTCGGCCGCTTCAATGGCCTCACCGTTGAGCATCAAGCTGCCCCAGGAAACGAAAGTCAGCTCCGCAGGCAGCACATCGGTCAAGGTGAAGGACTCGTATGGCAGTTCCGAAGCAGGAACGATCGTGTCCAGGGTCCACGTCACCTCGTCGCCCAAAAGCAGGGCTTCGGTGTCAACCGTCTTGGTCAAATTGATTTCATTGAGCACATTCTTCGGGTACACGTGAACGTTGTAGTTCCATGAACCGTCTTCGTTCGGGTAGGGAACGGTGACCCAGAATGGATCGTGCTTCTGTGCGATCAAGTTATCGCCCGACTTGGTCTCGGTGACCAGGTAGAGTCCCAAGTTCAGCCCGGTGAAGGTGGCTACGCCCGCGGCATCGGTAGTAACTGCGGTGTTGGTGCCCAACGAATACTCTGCCGAGGGCAGCGACGGTGCCGTACCGGCATTCGTGACTGCTTCGGAGAGTTCCCATCCTTCAGCGGTGCTCAGGTCAATTGGTGCGCCGTTGTGCAGTACCGGCTGCAAGGTGAATTCAACACCGAGCAGTTCCTTATCCAGACCTGGATCAGGAGTGATTTCGGTACCATCGCCCTGCTCGCCTGGTACGGCTGAAGACTTGTGGACACTAATCGAGCCTGTCTGTGCCGGATCAATGCCCGGCGCGTCGTCGGCAGCTGCGGCGGTGGCCCCCAAAAACCCCGCCCCAACCAGCGCCAGTGCGCTAGCTCCGGCAATCAATTTGCCGAGTCGTTGTTCGCTGAACACAATTACTCCTCATATATAAAATGCGAATGATTGCGGTACCGGCCCCCAAGTACTACCGGTACCGCGGTTTATTTGGCAGTTCGTGAATCTAGCGGATCATTCGATCGCGCCGCGTCTTCCAGAACCTGCCCCCTAGTACGCTCAACCCCAAGATCAAGATTCCTGCGCCTAGAAGATATACGTGGTCACGTCCCAAACCACCGGTGAGCGGAAGGGTGGGACCGACCTGCTGTTCGTTGACGACGGCTGCAAGCTCTACCTGCAATGCTTCGCCTTGAACAGTGAACTCATGGATGGTGTCATCCCGTTGGTACCCCGGAGGTGCCAGCAATTCGGCTAGGGTGTAGTCGCCCCATGCCAGGTTCTCGATTGAGAACTTGCCAGCTGCCGGATCCCGGTCCAGGCCCTCGCACGGTTCCTCGATGCAGTCGGTGATTTCCACTGCTTGCGAGTTATCGCCTGCCGGTCCGGTGAGAGTCCATGTTGCGCCAGCCAGCAACCGATCCTGCACGTCGGTTTTCGTCCATGTAACCGAGCCTGGCTTGGCAGTGTTGACGATGGTGCAGGTCGCTGCCTGGCCCAAGTCCAATGAGATTGAATCAGCATCTGATTGATTGCCCGTTCCGGTGCAGCTCCATTCGCCAGCTTCGTAGCCGGCAGGGCCCGATTCGTTGAGAGTGTAGCTGCCTGCGGTTACCGAAGCCTCGGTGACTGCCGGTTCGCCCGTGACTCCGGAAACCGTGATGGAAGGATCTTCGGAATTGGTTGCCGTCAAAGTCCAATCGGAAACCGTGGACGTGCCAGAGAACTCTTCATTATCCAAGTCTTTGACCAGAGTCAGCTGCTGTACGCAGTCGACGGTATTGACCACTTCAATCACATTCGGATCCGGTGTCACCGTCATGGTGTGCGTAATCTGGTCTGTCTCGCCGTCGTTGATTGATGTCGACACCGTGCAAAGCTCAGGAAGATCTGACACAGTTTCGCTGATTGCCACTTCGTCTCCGACCAGGAAGCCGGTGATTGGAGCGTCAAACTGGCTCTCGGACCCATCAACCGTCAGCTGGGCCTGGCCAACAGGTTGGTCGCCGTGGGCGTATTCCTCGCCATTGACGATCCACTGCTTTGTCACGGTCAATGCGACTTCTGCGGTGTTGGTGAGGGTACAGGTGATTTTGTCGCCTGCATTGATGACCACGGAGTTCGTTTCCGATACGGGATGCGAGTCCCCACAGTCAACGCTGGTCAGCTGGTAGCCAGTCGTGCCATCCGATTCAGACAAGGTGTATTCACCGGGCGTAACCGGGGCGTTTGTCACCGATTCTTCACCTGTGGCTCCGGCAAGGGGAGTAGGACCATCAGCCTCCAAGGTCCAGCTTTCCGGTGCGGCTTCGCCAACAACTTTCTTGACCAGTGTCAGCTCAGTGCACGTGACCGTGTTGGTTACCAGATAGCTGTTCTTACCGACGGAGAGGGTGTGCTGTCCCAGGTCTCCCGAGGCTTCGTAAGTGCATCCTTCAGGGACCTGAACATTGGTCTCTGCCACGGTGACCGTCTGCTCCGAGTAGTATCGGGTGTTATCACTCTCGGTGACATATTCCGTGCCGAATGTTGCTGCGTCCTGGCCCGTGAGCTCTAGCGTTGCATCGAATCCCTCTGGCTGATCGCCATGCGAGTAGTCCTGGCCATCAATAACCCACGACTTGTCGACTACAACGCTGGAACAGGTACTTGGAATATTGAGCGAAATGGGTGCTACCCAGTCCTTGAGGGCCGAAGCATCGCCAGAAGCGCTGGAACGAATATTCAGGGTGCCGTAATTGCCGCTGCAGTCGGCTGTACCAAATAGTGCCGTCAGGTTCACCGCGAATTCTGCAAAGAGGTTAGGCTCAAGGTCAGCAGTGCCACTGAAGTTCTTGATGACACCTGTATTTGCCATGCCTGTGAAGCCGGCGGTGCTCGGTAGCACTGTCCAAAAACCAGTGGTGGCACTAGTTGAGGTCCAGGTGTAGGCCTTGTCCAGAAGTAGGTCGTTTTGTCCGTTCTGGTTGACCGAAAGCCTCAGGTCGCCTGTGCTTCGCGTCGGGCTAGGCGAGGCGGCACTTGAGTTCGGCAGAGCGTTCAGTTCGATGACAAGCTGAGCTGTGCCGTTGCCGGTTTCTCTTTCGAATCCAAGGTATGCGTAGACATCGGTACCGATGGTGCGTTGCAAGGCATAAACATTGTGAATGTCGTTCTTGTCGCCGGCTGTATTTGTTCCGCCAGACTCACTCGAGTCCCAAGGCCAGGTACCTTCGCTGACGCCGTTGGTAAATTGCGTTGAGTCGTTTACGCCGTCGTTGGCAGTTGGCTGTGTCAATACCGAGGACCAGTCGTCTTTGACGTTGGAACACAGGTTTCCGTCGATCTCAAAGTTCCCAACGAACCTCGGATTGAACTGCGTGGAGCAATCCGCTGCGGCTGCACCAAGTGCCAGGTTTTTTGCAGCCGGCGTTGGCGACGGGCTAGGCGAAGGAGTTGGTGATGTCTCGAAAGCGGACTCTGTTGCAGAAGCCGATTGTTTGGTCGAAGTCGTGCTGGTTGGCTCAGGCGAGGCTGTTTTCCCAGGGCTCTTGCTTGAAGCCGAAGGCTCACTCGGAACGCTAGAGACCAATGTTGCCTTTGGCGATTCGACGGGAACCGCAGAGAATGTAGCCGTTGGCGCCTTGCTGACTTCGGGTTCGGCTTCGCGCTCGGGTTCATCAGTGCTGGAACTCTCGACCGCAGACGCAGAAGCGGACTCCACCTGGATGGACCGTGGAGTACTTTTCAGCGAGATTTCGCTGGACACCTTGGGCGTGGCCGGAATGCTTGGTTCGGTAGCAGCGCTTTCCGATGCTGTCGGCTCGCTAGGGGCCGACGACGCAGTTATGGAAGTAGCAGCAGACATTGCCAACGCAAGCGTCGCCACAGAAAGAGCTCTCCACTGCCGTGAGCGTAGAGGCTTCTGTATCAATTGTTCACGGCGACATTTACGTCGGCGCGCAATTCTGTCCCCAACAGGATTGCCAAACACTAGATTTCCCCAAATTTTAGTGTGGAAGCTGTACAGGTCAATCCTTGTGAACGCGTTTAAGCGTGACGCATTACCGGAGTCTTCATCGATTATGAATATTCGGTACTACTTGCCGTTCAATCCCCAAGATAGAACGGCCGGCCCCAAGTTTTTGCTGAACTAACCAGCTTCCGTGCGAGTGTTGTAATCGTCAGCGTATACACCCGCTGAGGTTTCGTCAATATTGTTTTTAAATACGACATAATGCGATCGAAAAGTTCGTTACATTGTGTCTTTTTTCATTTTTAAAACCACCCAGTTCTGGGCGCTGTGGTTTTCCGAGGAGGCTTACGTTTCAGTAGACATATAACTTTTTAGATGGAAGTAATGGCGATCCTGGTGGTGGCACTGGAAGCATCTAAACCGTCGGTGGGCCAAAGTATCATACGCCCGCTTCACTAGATTGTTAGCGCTTGATCTAAAGCCGCAAACGCCAACGAGGGGCCGGCAAGTGCTAGATCCGCGTAGTTCGTGATTGCTGCACGATGCCGTCGAATCGCATCGGTGCGCTATGAAATAGTTTACTAGGAATTTAAGTAGGGGTGGTTGTCCTGTGAGAGTGGTATGCGAGATCTCTCCGGAAATGTTCCTCTTGGTTGTGAAAGAAGCAAGTCAATTTATCTTCCACGGATGGGCGTTTGTTGGCACTTTTTATGTCAAGAATATTCGCAGAATTATTATTGATTATCGAAATTAATCCTGCCGTTAATCTCAAGGTTGTTGGAGCATCGGCGGATTCGAGCTGGATAACATTCTCGATCGTTGGAGAAATTGAATAAGGCCTCTAGAGATGTGTTCCTTCTTGGCCCCATCGAAAGGATCAAGGTGCGATGAGGGCATGGTCTGCGGCTTATTGGGTTCTTGGAGATGTCCTAATGTTCAGCCCACTGCCGGTCTCGTTGCAGGTCAGGGTAATTTGAGTCCTCTGTCTCGCCGGTGCGCAACCGATCGGGCGAAAATACTGAAACTGAAGAATCTGGCAGCGAAATAGATTAATTGAATCAGTGTCTGGAGTATCAGGATCATTCCAGAACATGTTGTTAGACTCCGACAAACCAAGCGACTCTGAGGAATAAAATGAACGCGAGTAATTACGATCAATTCGCCGCGGCGTACGCCATTGAGAACGAATCCAGTCTCCTTAATGCCTACTATGAACGGCCCGCCATGCTCGAATTGGCCGCTGAGGTGAAGTGGCGACGGATATTAGATATCGGTTGTGGGGCTGGGGTGTTAGCCCAGGAGCTCATTGCTAGGGGTGCCACCGTAAGCGGCTTCGACGCAAGCCAGGAAATGATTGCACTTGCCCGTAAACGACTTGGCGACTCGGCCGACCTTCGCGTCTCACGGTTAGGGGAGCAGCTTCCCTATGAAGACGGAAGCTTTGATGACGCCGTGGCATCCCTTGTATTCCATTATTTGCCGGACTGGTCTTTGGCGCTGCGAGAAATCCGTCGTGTACTCAAGCCCCGCGGGAGGCTGATCATGTCGGTCAACCACCCGATTCTCTATCCTTGGAACCATAAGGGGTCGGACTATTTCAAGGTGACCGAATACAGCGACGAGGTCAACCTCAACGGAGAATCACACGAGCTGACATATTGGCATTACCCTTTGCACGTGATGGCGTCTGCAGTACTTGAGGCAGGGTTCTCCATTGAAAGGATTTGGGAACCGCCATATTCGAAGCACGCGCCTACGGAAGTAGTTCCGGAGGCTCTGCGCGATCGCGAAGCCTTCCTGAGCTTCCTCTTTTTTGAGTTGAAATCCAAGTAGGCGTCGAGCAACTGCGAATGCGCTGGAACTCCAATCAGGCGGTTGGTGCGGATCCTGGCTACCAAAACTGTCCAGTTGGTTGCCTTGGATCATCTGCGGGCTGAGGATATGGCCAGACAGGGAATGATCATCGTCGTTTTCAGACCGCAGGCGGTTATTGAGCTGAACTGTAGACTGACGCCATGGTCAAAATAAATGCTCTTACTGAATATGCCGACGATGACGGAAACTCGATCGAGTCGCCATCCCTTTTCGACAAGGACATCAACATCACCATCCGTGGCAAGAACAACCGGATCGTCATTGATGAGAAGGCTCGCATCGGAAAACTGACTCTTGTCATGGATTGTGACAATGGAACACTGATCGTCGGACCCAGCTCCAAAAAAGCGCTGCAGATGAACATCCGCATCGGCGAGGATTCGATTGTCAAGATCGGCGCTAACGTCACGACGACCTCGATGCCTATAGTCAGTGCTGTTGAGGGGTCGACGGTCAGTTTTGGCGACGATGTCATGATTGCCAGCCAAAATCAGTTCCGAGCAGATGACGGACATCCAATCTTCGACATCGCCACGGGCAAAAGAGTCAATCCCGCGAAAGACATCATTGTCGGGAACCATGTGTGGATCGGTGCCAAGGCAACGCTGCTGGGAGGAGCCAAGATTGGCGACGGCTCGGTCATCGGCTTTGGAAGCATTGTGACCAAGGAAATCCCGAACAATGTCATCGCCGTCGGGTCGCCCGCGAAAGTAGTTCGCAAGAATATCGCCTGGGAACGCCCCCATCTGTCATTCGTTGCGCCGCCGTACAAGCCGGATGTCTCGACGGTCAAGAAGTCGGAGAAGTATTGGAACGCGACGGTCGACCTGCATCATCCGCAGGTAGTCAAGAAATCCCTGACCCTATTCGGGCGGATCATGAAGAAGCTCGGATATCAGAAAATAACCAAGAGCTGACATCCGCTGCGTTCTGCTTCAACCCAAGACCAGCCGGAACAAGGCCGTTGATTCCAACTACCGCCCAATGCGGTTTCTCGTGGTGAACAGCTAACTGAATGACGCCACGCGATTGCTGCGTGCCTTTGTTGCGGGTGGCATCGGGGAGGAAGTGGGCTGGAATGTAGAAATCGATCCGTGATGGGGTGCAATTGACATGCCGTTGCACCGTAATTTCCGTTGGATCAACGGCACTTATCGCAAGAGCCAACCGTCCCCTGAAATCCGGATACGGCGGATCAGTGTCACATTCTATGTAATAAGTGAAAGTTTTCACAAAGTAGGGTTTTCTCTGCGTAACATGCGTGATTTCGCACCAAAACGAAGGATACATAGGGTTACGCTTGATTCGACGGCAGACGCTAAAAACTGCTGTCTTGCAAGCATCAGCCCTATGAAATCGCAAAGGTGCCACACCCGTGTCTGACATTAAGCCCATCGTACTTTTGGCCGAGCAACTTTCTCCTGCAACGGTTGCTGCTCTCGGTCCCGACTTTGAAATTCGTCAGACTGACGGTGCGGACCGCTCTCAGCTTCTCGAAGCCATTGCCGATGTAGATGCAATCCTGGTTCGCTCTGCCACTCAGGTAGATGCTGAGGCCATTGCTGCAGCCAAGAACCTCAAGGTCATCGCCCGTGCTGGCGTTGGCCTGGACAACGTAGACATCAAGGCCGCTACCCAGGCTGGTGTCATGGTCGTGAATGCTCCGACCTCCAACATCATTTCCGCAGCTGAGCTGACCGTCGGCCACATCGTTTCGCTGGCACGTCGAATTCCGTCCGCGAACGCCTCGCTGAAGAACGGCGAATGGAAGCGCAGCTCCTTCACCGGCGTCGAGCTCTTCGAGAAGAAGGCCGGCATCATCGGCCTGGGCCGCATCGGTGCTTTGGTTGCAGCTCGCCTGCAGGGCTTCGGCATGGAAATCGTCGCTTACGATCCATATGTCACCCCAGCACGCGCGGCCCAACTTGGCGTCACCCTGCTGACCCTGGACGAGCTCCTGGCAGAAGCCGATTTCATCACCATCCACATGCCAAAGACCCCCGAGACCCTCGGAATGCTGGGCAAGGATGCTTTCGGCAAGATGAAGGACACCGCCTACGTTGTCAACGTTGCCCGCGGTGGCCTGGTAGATGAGGCTGCGCTTTACGAAGCACTGAAGAACAAGGAAATCGCCGGAGCCGGCATCGACGTCTTCGTCAAGGAGCCAAGCACCGACCTTCCATTCTTCGAATTCGACAACGTCACTGTCACCCCGCACCTCGGCGCATCCACCGATGAAGCCCAGGAGAAGGCCGGCGTTTCCGTCGCCAAGTCTGTTCGCTTGGCATTGTCCGGCGAATTGGTGCCGGATGCAGTCAACGTCGCCGGTGGCGTCATTGACGAGAACGTACGCCCAGGCATCCCGCTGATTGAGAAGCTGGGTCGCATCTTCAACGCTTTGGCTGTCGGTTCGCTGACCAGCATCGACGTTGAGGTTGCCGGCGAAATCGCTGAGCTCGATGTCAAGGCTCTGGAGCTGTCGGCACTCAAGGGTGTCTTCATGGATGTTGTCTCGGAGCAGGTCTCCTACGTCAACGCTCCTGTTCTCGCAGAACAGCGTGGCGTCGCGACCCGTTTGATCACCACCGCAGATTCGCCTGAATACCGCAACCAGCTGACCATCAAGGGTTCCACCAACGAAGGCACCCAGCTTGCCGTGGCTGGCACCCTGACCGGCCCGAAGCAGATTGAGAAGCTCGTGGGCATCAACGGTCACGAGATTGAAATCCCGATCTCTGATCACATGATCGTCGTTCGCTACGCGGACCGTCCTGGTGTTGTTGGCTCCCTGGGTAACGTTCTGGGCGAGCAGGGCGTGAACATTGCCGGTATGCAGGTCTCCCGCGATGAGAAGAAGTCTGAAGCCCTTGCTGTCATCAGCATTGACTCGGCGCTTCCTGCCGGTGTTCTCGATGTTGTTGGCGCTGCAATCGGCGCCAGCGTTGCTCGCGAGATCAACCTCGAGGACTAATCAGCCAGCAGATTGCTGATTGGGCTTGTTTGGCCTAAGGAGCATGAACGATTCTCAGAGGCATGCAGCCTAGTCCTGAGCTCCACAACAATAGAGGAAGCCGCCCACTGCGACAGTGGGCGGCTTCCTCTATACCTAGGGGAGTGCGGGGCTGAGATCCTTGTGGGCACTCATCGTGATGAGGGCTGCCAATGCTCTGGCGGCCCGGATGTCACGCGTCATCCGCTGCCTCGATACCTGCGGTGGCCATTGGAAGAAGATGGAAATTATTTAACAAATGAATTTCAGGAAATCACAAGGTAAACAACGGGTTAATAAAAGATAGAATTTAGGTTTTCACTAATCAGAAGTGGTTAAGAAATTAGCTGACATCTTTTTATTGAGATAAACTTGATCCGATATGAGGGATGAATTAAGAGACAATGCGGAAACCGTTCAGGCGAGTTTCGAGCCGTCTGAGACTGCTATTGTGATCGTTACTTACAACCGATCACATCTTCTCGATCGACTCCTGACTAGTATCCAGGTCATGGATCCTGCCCCCGGTCATGTCGTTATCGTAGACAATGCCTCTGTCGATAACACGCACGAGATTGTTGAAAAGCACTCCGCTGAACTTGCTGCGAAAGTCGTTTATAAGAAGCTGCCAACCAATACCGGCGGGGCCGGGGGATTCCACACCGGAGTCAAGACTGCGTATGAGCTTGGCGCCACGTGGATCTGGATGATGGACGACGATGTTGAAGTCATTCCCAATGGATTGGGTCGCCTAGGCCACTGGTCGCAGCGTTTCAAGGTCATCCAGGGCAGGCGCTATGACTACGATGGCAGCGAGTTCTATTGGCAGTATCGAATCTCGGACCGACTGGCCATCCCGATTCCGTTCGCGCCTAGCGACTTCGATGTCACGGGCTATCGGGAGATGAATTCGGGCTGTTTCGAGGGTATGTTTATCCATCGTGACGTAGTCCGTCGAATTGGACTTCCCGATCCGCGCTTCTTCATCTACTGGGATGATCAGCTCTACGGCTGGCTGGCATCAAGAATTACCACTGCGGTCATCGTCAATGAATTCGTCCTTCGACGTACGAGGGACATCCGTCAGCTCGATTTGGGCATCCGCCACTTCAATGCTTCGAGTGATCCTTACCGTTACTACATCATGCGAAACCGCGCGATACTCAAGCAGTACTATCGCGCTCACGGCATGTGGCACCCAGGCGCGTTTGCTTTGGGGACGGCTCTGACGTTCGGGAAGGAAATCTTGCGCCTGCTCTTGGTGGAAAAGACTATTCGCGGCACGTCGAATCTCTTCAGGGGAATCCGAGACGGCCACAAGATCGCCAAGGACAATACCTGGGAGCCAATGGCTCCCTTGGAATCCCTTAAGCAAAATCAGCACCACAAGTTCGACTGAGTATCGGCGCGTGATCGCCAATATCTAACGATCACGGGGAAGCGACGTCTAGGGCATCCCTCTACGAATTAGTCTCCCAAAACAATCTTTCAGAAGCAGCACATACAAGAAAGTGGCAGCGTTCGCGAATGCGAACGCTGCCACTTTTTCAGTGCGCTACTGCGAGACCTTCAGGTCCTGGGCAATCTGCGAGATCTGGTTATCCCACATCGACAGCGCTGAACCGATGGCCATGTGCATATCCAGGTACTGGTAGGTTCCCAGACGGCCGCCGAAGAAGACATTCTCTTCCTTCTTGGCGAGCTCGCGGTAGGCCAGCAGTCCAGTGCGGTCCTCTGGAGTATTCACCGGGTAGTACGGCTCGTCGTCGCGTTCAGCGAAACGCGAGAACTCACGCATGATCACGGTCTTGTCCGTTGGGTAGCTGTCCTTGCGCTCCGGGTGGAAGTGCTTGAACTCGTGGATTCGCGTGAATTCCACGTCGGCATCCGGGTAGTTCATTACCGGGGTGCCCTGGTAATCGCCCACATTCAAAACTTCTTCTTCAAAGTCCAGGGTGCGCCAGGACAGGTTGCCTTCGCTGTAGTCGAAGTACCGGTCGATTGGACCGGTATAGACGATCGGCATCTTGCCAACCAATGCCTCCTTGTTTAAGGGCTGGCTGGTATCGAAGAAGTCGGTGTTCAGCTGAACGGTGATGTTCGGGTGATCAGCCATGCGCTCAATCCAGGCGGTGTAGCCGTCAACTGGCAATCCCTCGTACTTGTCATTGAAGTAGCGATTGTCGTAGTTGTAGCGCACTGGGAGTCGGCTGACGATATCGCCCGAGAGCTTTTCGGGGGAGGTCTGCCACTGCTTGGCGGTGTAGTGAGCGAAGAAGGCCTCGAACAATGGGCGTCCTACGAGGGCAATGCCCTTCTCGTAGAAATTCTTGGCGCTGTCTACCTCGAATTCCCCTGCCTGTTCCTTGACCAAGGCTCGGGCCTCGTCAGGGGTGTATGCGGCATTGAAGAACTGGTTGATAGTGTGCAGATTTACTGGGAGAGCGAAGGTCTGATTGTTGTGCGTCGAGTAAACCCGGTGTACGTAATTGGTGAAGCTGGTGAAGCGATTCACGTACTCCCAAACTCGTTCATTCGAGGTGTGGAAGAGGTGTGCTCCGTATCGATGAACTTCGATGCCGGTCTCTGGTTCTGCTTCGCTGTAGGCGTTTCCGCCAATGTGCGATCTCCTGTCGATAACGGTGACCTTGAGACCTGCGTCGGCAGCCCGTTCTGCAATCGTTAGACCAAAGAACCCGGACCCGACAACTAATAAATCTGTATCCATAGATGCTATCTATTCATTGCACAGTAACCGACTACCGTATGGAAGGTTAACCGAAGGTGTATTTCGCTCTAACAAACAGCCATATCGCCGAATTTCAAAGGTCGTGGAATTGATTTATTGGTAGCGTAGTTACTCGCGACCAGCAATTCGCCTGATATCGGCCCGTCGTAGCAGTGCCCCGTTCCCATAGGAACGAGAGGGCAGTCCCGCGGAACCGCCCGCCGGTTGCGCGCTAGTTAATGCATGATGCGTAAGACAAGGAATGAGGAACTTCCCCTTGGTGGATCCGAAGAACAAGTATGATGTAGCCGTCCTCGGATGGTGGTACGGCAAAAATTACGGATCAATTCTGACTTACTACGGTCTGAACCGCGCCATCGAAAATCTCGGACGTTCGGTACTTATGGTTCATGAACCACTGGGCTACAACGGCTTCCGAGTGCGTTGGCCAGACGACATCCTGTCTATGGATTTCGCTCGCCGAACCGGTTACCAGTACACCGAGCAGATGCATTACTCGCAGCTCGGAAAGCTCAATGAGCTGGCAGATAATTTTGTTGTCGGAAGCGACCAGCTGTGGAACCCGCTCATCGGCCGCGTCAACGATGACCTCTTCCTGGACTTCGTTGCTCCAGACCGCAACCGCGTAGCCTATGGCACGTCGTTCGGTAATCGCGGAACCGAGAAGTTCAAGCCAGAATTCATTGCCAAGCACGCCCAGAACCTGCAGAAGTTCAAAGCCATCTCAGTTCGAGAAAACTACGGCATCGATACCGCTCGCAACATCTTTGGGGCCAAGGCAGACCTGGTTGTTGACCCAGTGTTCCTGCTGGACCAGAACCACTACAGCGAACTGGCTGCGAAGGCAACGATCTCGCCAGAAGGCAAGTACATGGCCGTCTTCTTCCTGGATCCAACTCCAGAGAAGAAATCCACGGCACTGGCCATCCTTGAAAAGACCGGGTTGGAAAAGATCCTCGTGATCTGCAATCCGGATGAGGGACGCACAGCTGCCCAGGAGATTTGGGCTGACGAACCACGCGCAGAAATTATCGAGAGCGATTCGCCGGAAAACTTCCTGCGTGGTTACAAGGATTCCAGCTATGTGGTCACCGACAGCTTCCACGGCACCGCATTCTCGGTTATCTTCGAGAAGCCATTCTCCTCGATCTACAACAACAAGCGTGGCGCTGACCGGTTCAAAAACCTGCTGTCGTCCCTCGGCTTCGGTGACACCCGACGCGTCTACGAGAGTGATACCGCCGAGACAATCAACGCAAATGACAACGTCTCGCTGGACATTGATTTCACCAAGGCACGCAACTACATCGAGAACGGCCGCAAGACTTCCCTCGAATGGTTGAACGCGGCCCTGGACCCGGCAGTCAAATCATCAGCCGCCCTTGAAAACGGCAAGGCCGTGATTGACGCTGCCAGCGCCTCGGTGCAGAGCCACACGCTGGATCTGGACTTCTCGGCAAACAGCGACATCTGGGCTATCACCAAGGGCAAGGACGGCGTTTCACTGAGCGTCGGCAAGGACAAGGACCTGCGCGGAAAGCATGTCTGGACCGATCTGCCCGAACCATTGACTCCTGGCTCCCGCAAGCGCCTGAAGATCCAGTGGGCTCCAACCACCAAGACCAAGAGCATCAACGTGCACCTGCGCAATCCGCAGTCCGGTACGTTCAAGGTCATCGGCAAGGCAGAAGTCGCGGAGACTTCCGGCGGCCTTCGCACCGATGAATTCGAGTTCTCGGTAGCTGAAGCCGGCCTGAGCCAGGTCATGCTCGGTGCCCTGCACTTCACCGGTCCACAAGCCGGCGCCCAGGTTCATGAGATCTCCATTACGGATATCAAGCCCAAGGCACTAGCCGCCCCAGCAGCACCAGCGAAGTCCAACGACGACATCGTTGAAGGGTTCTCGAAGCAAGCACGCCGCTTGGCGCTGCATGACTACGAATCCCAGGTACGTTCGTTTAGCCGTGGCCGCTCAGCAGATTCCGTCACCGGAATCCGGGCACGCATGTTCTTCCACGCCCACGCGATCGAAAAGGGCCTGACCCACAGTAACTTCCGTCCAGGTTTCGGCCGCGTCGCCATTCCTGGCCTTGCCAAGGAAATGAACGCCTGGATCACCCGCGGCCTGGACACCAACGACACCATCGTGCAGAGCTCCGCATCGGTGATGAAGGCCTACTTTGCCCGCAACGAGGAAACCAATACGGATGTCTCGCACTTCCGCAATCTGTTCTCGGCACAGGCACTGGACGTCATCGCCAATGGCCGAGTAGGCGAGGGTGGAGCATTCCCTGCTGCGAACCACCGTGAAGATCCGGTAGAGACTCCCAACGATGACCGCGCGTTCATGGACGTGATGTACGGGCGTCGAAGCGTACGAGAGTTCGTCGATACCCCAGTTGACGACGCAGCCATTTCGGCCGCCGTGCAGATTGCAATGCAGTCGCCATCCGTCTGCAGCCGTCAGGGTGCACGTGTTCACCAGTTTGATGACCCGGAAACCATCAAGCAGCTCTTGGAAGTACAGGGTGGATTCTTTGGATTCAAGGCACCACCACGCCTTCTGCTGGTGACTGCAGACCTGGATGCGTTCCTCTTCGCTCCAGAACGCAATCAGCCATTCGTTGATGGGGGACTGTTCATGATGTCCCTGCTTCTTGGACTGACCCAGATGGAGCTCGGCTCGTGCCTGCTGAACACCGCCATGGGCGTGGAGAAGGAACAGAAGATCCGGAACATCGTCGATATTCCAGAAAACGAAGTATTCATCGCGTTCGTAGCCGTCGGCAACTTCGACAAGAATGTCCTGGTTCCTCGCTCCAAGCGAGTTGAATCAGACAGCATTCTGAAGCGACACGCATAGATCTTAGACCCGGTTAGGAACGTAACAAGAGTATGACGATGCCAGCAACATTTGAACAGGAACAGATCGAAGGACCTGACATGACCGAGTCAAGCACCTCTTACCCCGTACAACCGGGAATCTGGCTGCAAGCCGGAATCTCGACGGAACAAGAAGCGCACTTTCATGTCTACGGTCCAGTGGGCATCTCGCTCAGCCGGGGCGTGGCAGAATTCGCCCCGGGCGGGCTGCTCTCCACGAGCACGTACTACAACGTGTTCAACTACGGAAAGTGGAGAAGGATCTGCGGAAACCTTCCACTGGAACTCCAGCTCAAGGGCCACGGACGCTACCAGCTGAACGTCTTCCAAGCTGACCGCCATAAGTCATGGCACAAGATTGTCAGTGAAGTTATCACCCTCGACGGCACATACCGCCAGCCGGTGGTCATCGACGAGTCGACCTCTGATGAGTCCTTGCTGTTCTTCGACCTGATGGCGCTCAAGGACGGCGAGCTGGAAGATTTTGCCTGGGCAACCACGGCAACGCCAGTACGCACTCCGGAATTGATGCTTTCGGTAACGACTTTCCGACGTGAAGATGAAGTTGAGAACACCATCTCTCGTTTCCGCGAATTCCGCGCGACTTCCGAGATCAAAGAACACATCAGCATGACTGTGGTTGATAACGGCAATTCCCTGAAGGTTGATGACGGTGACGGTGTTGAGGTCATTGCCAACGAAAACCTTGGTGGCGCCGGTGGATTCACTCGCGGCTTGCTGCGTGCCCGAGAAATAGGAGCAACCCACTGCCTCTTCATGGATGACGACGCTTCCATCCAGATGGAGGCACTATCGCGCACTTGGTGGCTGCTGGCCTTCGCCAAGGATCCACGCACCGCAGTTGCCGGCTCGATGATCAACGCATCGCATCGCTGGCAGATCTGGGAGAACGGTGCCGAATTCGAGCTTGGTTGCAAGCCTCGCTACCACGGCCTGGATCTTCGTTCACGCGATGCCGTCTTCAACATGGAATACGAGACGACCGCTCCAGCGCCAGAAGATCTGTATGCTGGCTGGTGGTTCTTCGCCTTCCCGATTGACCAGGTGCAGCACCTGCCATTCCCATTCTTCGTGCGCGGCGATGACGTAAGTTTCTCACTGGTCAATGACTTTGACATCGTGTCATTGCCTGGTGTTGCCTCAGTCCAGGAAAACTTTACCGATAAGGCGTCTCCGATGACCTGGTACCTGGACTTCCGCAGCCACTTGGTCCACCACTTGTCATTGCCAGAAAAGCAGCGTTCATGGTTGGAACTGCAGCAGATGGTGGCCAGCTTCTACATGCGAAACGTCATGAGGTTCCATTACGACACTCTCTCCGCCATCAACCTGGCCTTTGAGGATGTGCTTCGTGGACCGAAGTTCTTTGATAAGCATGCCGATATGGCAAGACGGCGGGCCGATCTTAAGGCGCTCACCAAAGACGAAGCGTGGAAGCCAGTCCAGGAACGGCCAAGCGAACTGCACGGAGAAAAGCCGCGCTATTCACGCGGGTTGCTCCTGGCAACTTTGAACGGTCACTTGCTGCCACTGGGCAAGGAAACTGATGCGAATCTGACGCTGTCATCGCCTTTCCGTGATGACTACCGGAAGGTTTACGGAGCTAAGGAGATCACTTATCTCAACGGTGATCAGTCTTCGGCGTACGTGGTTCGCCGTAATCAGAAAAAGTTCTGGCGCGAGTCATTGCGCTTGGTTCGAAACACGATGCGTTTGCGTTCAGCCTACGATGAGAACATCCGGTTGTGGCGTGATGGCTATGATCAGCTGACCTCGGACTCCTACTGGACTGACAAGTTGAATCTCGATCAAGCGGGAAAACTGAATAAATAACAGTATCGCCAACCGGCCGATCCGGAAAATTTATGATTGCCATTCGCATTAATCATCAACTCATGCAGAGCAAGTCATGATTTTTCTGGATCGGCTGACAGGCCAGTACCCGCGTCTGAGAGCAACTAACATTATTGACCGTTGTGGTTACCGGAACTGTCGAATCTGTTGGACTCGTGGACGTACTAACCGGATGTTATCGGAAGGAACATGGCCCCCGCGAACCTCGAAGATTTCTTGTTCGGCTGCAAAAATCTTCAGATTTCGTGCCAGGTGAAGTGCTACGACCAGTAATTACCCATAGCGACCGGCAGTAGTTCTCGCCAATGCAAATCCCGGACATCCAACGAATCAATGATGTGATGATCGAATCCGGTTGGGACAAATTTTGGTGATATCGTGCCTGATTCAGGGTCCAATAGATGAGCGTTAATATCGAAATATCCGTATCCGAGTTCATTGCAGGCACCCTTCAATATTGAATTGAACCTAAATGCAAGTTCAGTTCGGAGAATGTCTGACGCATAAGAGTTCTTGAGATTTTGGACTACAGAGTGCCGTTTCGATAAGTCATCAGAACTGTCGGTGAATCGTTCTGTTACGATTCGGGTGATGTATTTGATGGCCTTGTCGCGATCGTAGCAAAGCGTAGGTAGGTTTATGCCCTTGATTATGATCCGCGAGTTTGGCATGTCGAGTGTTTCGATGTAACGGAAATACGCTGCAACGAATTGGTCGATCAACTCAGACATTGGGCTTGTGCTGCCCTGTACATATTGTCGAAACGGGATTCCAAGTTCGATATCAACTTGCCCCAAATTGAGAACTAAGAAGTCCGGCTTAGCATTCTTTATCCATTTCGGAATGTCAGAACCAACGTTTAGCGTAGACGTAAGCTTGCCAACGCCTGATACTGTCGCCCCGTGGATGACCTTGTTATAGCAAGTTATTCCGCGTAGCGATTTGTTAATGGTTCGCAGCTGATTAGTGATTCCAAAATATTCGGTGTGGGAGTCGCCGACGACGAGGAATTTCATTCGATACCTGTTCAATCTAAACTAGCGGGACAGTGAAATAAACTGATCCGCACGAGCTTACAGCATGACAGGCCTCGTAGTCCTACTAGTCGGATTCCAAATACGTCAAAGTTTCGTTTTGGAGCAGATACTCTCTTCAGAATCGATAAGTTGCGAGGTCGGAGAGACGGGGCGCAATTTGCAGAGCGCATACTGTGGCTCGGGGAGGTGGCCAGGTGACGCATTCGTTCATGTGCTCATTTGGTTTGTGGCCTAGGTCTGGAGATAGCGATTTGAAACGCGGAGCGTCTTGGGCCAGTACTCGCGTTATATCGAAAGTGATACGAAAACCGGCTACGAGGTCTAACTGTATGGTACGTGGAGGTTCCAACTCATGCTGTATCATACATTAGGCCAATATAAGTTCTCCGATTAGAGTTGATACATAATGGAATTAGATATTTCTAAGTTGTCTGACCTGTTAAACGCAAACGCTTATCTCAAGCAAAGTTGCGATAAGATTTTCGTTTACAGAAATGTTAAATGTGTAATTGAATTCCCGGTTTTAATGGGGCAAGTTGCACTTGATATTGAATTGGTTGAAAACTCATTGGTTGCCAGCCTCGTCGGACGCACCATCGCGACGCGTAGACTCATTCGCAATGCGTTCTTGACGAAGTATCAGCTCCGCCAAAAAGACGGTGAAAGGTTGCTCATTCCTGGCTCGCTTAGCGACGGAAACACTGAAACCCTCATCGAAAACATTATTGATCTTATTGAGGGAATTCAAAAAGAGACCACTGAGTATCTCTCATTTAGACGAGAAGATGTTGGGTGTGACGCACCTGGATTACCCATTTATTGGTGGGACGGACTGGCTAACTTTGGAGACTCGGTAGGCCCACTGCTGGTTTCTGAGATGCTTTCCGTGAAGCCGTTGAATGCTCGCCAGCGAGTGCGCGCGGGAAATACACTTTTCTCGGTTGGATCAATTACGACCTCCATAGATCGGGATAACGTAACGGTGTGGGGGAGCGGATTGCTTGCCCCATTGTCCGACAGGCAAATCATGAATCTCAGGCAGCGCAAGAATGTAGAGGTTCTAGCTGTGCGCGGCCGATACACCCAATTGGAGCTGGAGGCGAAACTTGGCTGGACCGTTCCTTCTGTATTCGGCGATCCTGCGCTCCTATTGCCGAAGTATTTCCCGGTCCCACGAAGGGATCCGTTGGATTCGAAGTCTATTTCAGTAGTTCTCCATTGGGAGCACGCCAAATACTTAGATACGGCAGAGGAAAACATCAATTTTATCAATGTAGGCGATGATGCGCGTCTGGTAGTGGAGCAGATCGCTTCGTCTTCCGTGTGTATCTCTTCATCATTGCATGGAATAATCGTGGCTCAGGCTTATGGAATCCCTTGGATCTGGCTTCAAGTCTCCGACCACAAATTGCATTCCAGCAATTTCAAGTTTGATGATTTCTTTACCACTTTGGAACGACGACAGGTTTGCAAAAAGTCTGTCGTTCAAAAGGATCTGAACGGCGTCTCTTGGCACAAATTGGCGGAGTCTGCGACCTTGCCGGATCTTTTAGTTGACCTGGATCCATTAGAGTCAGTTCTTCTTGCCGCCGGGCTAACCGAGAGGGAATAAGATCTTTGGCATGCCGGTAAAACGGATGCACGAGGGATCGGATATCGGTGAATTGGTCTTGAGGTACGAAGCATGGATAGAAATACGCGACTAATTCTTGTGATAATTGTTGGTCTAGTACTTACATGGGTGATTACGTCAGATTGTTCAAGTTTCAGTTCAGTTCAACCTGACTAAAGAGGTTCGCTAATCCGTATTGCGGATGGCAGAAACACTGCGGTTGGGACAACGACAAGAAAACGGGCCTGAGTCCGCCTAATAAGGTGGATTCAGGCCCGAAAGTGTTTAACGACGAGACTAAATACTGATTTCGCGCCCCGAGCTAGATGAACTCGTAGAATACATCAGACATCACCGTGACCAGTATTACTTTGAATCTGGTTTTATCAACGGCACGTTCTCCGGAAACTCTCCACCAGTGAACGCGGCCGCGTAGCTTGAAGCAAGATGACCGACATCGATGGTGTGTTTGTTTCCGCCATCTGGGGAACTCAAAAAGGCAGACAATGTCGTACCTGTCGGGCCCAGCGCTGTGAGATATATGTCGGCCTTCGGAGTGTCAAGTACTCGTTGCTTCAGTTCTGAAAATTCGGAGAAGGCGTTTCGGGGTAGCGACTCGACCAACTTGATGTCTGCCACGTTATCGAACAGTTCAGGAAGTAAAGCAAAACGAGAGTTCTTGCCGGCGATGACACAAACGTTCTTACCGTCCCAAAGCGAACGCCAAGCGTCTACCGCGTCTTGCCCATGCTTCTGGAAAAATAGAGGTCTTGATATATGGGTGTTAGCCCACGTCGACTTTGACTGTGCCAAAATGGGTTGTAAAGCGTGCCACACCTCAGCCCAAATACCCATCCACAGCCGGCTTACGAAAATAGTTGGGAAGGCTAGTAGAGTGTGCTTATAAATGGCGTCGTAGGAAAGAAGTATCCGTTTGAGTTCAAACGCTAGTTCCGGATTTGGTTTCTGGAACGAGAGCTCAAATTCCGGTTGCAACATTAGACGAATCTCGCCGTCACCCCAACGAGCCACCGATTTACCCTTATGAAGTTCTTCCATGGTCTCCATCATGGACAACTGTCGATACTGAATAGTCTCATCGACATCTGCTAAGACCTCTCGAAGGCTTGCTTTGCCTAAAACTTCAAGCATCCGCCCCTGCTCGGCAAGTTGTTTACCTTGGTTCTCTAAGATCTTGTTTTGATTCTTTACCACGCTCAGCAAGCTTGTTACGAGTTGCTCAATTTCCAAAATACTCTCCAGTCCGAGTTAATTACACTAGGCGCCATCTTACATGTGACGTTGTTCTATCGAGGCCTTTGAGCACATCCGAATGCATTAATGCCCGGTCGTCGTAGAAGCTAACCGGCGGTCTGAGGAACACTATCCCGGCCAGTTTATTGACTTACATGGCCACCTGGCTACGTGGCGAACCAGATGATGTACGATCTGGGGACTACACCTTGCGCGGGTGGCCTCTTCTAACATGACCAATGATTCCCTGCTTCCATCGGTCATGGTGGATGGTACCCGCTTCGCGGATGAGGCGGCGATGAAGATCGCCGAGAACCTCCTGCTGCCTTGGTTCAAAGGCAACGATTAGGTAGCGGTCCAGCACCTAAACTAAGGCACGTTGGCTCGAACGAGCATGAGTAAGAGCCATGCGCGTAAGTTCGTTCAAGAAATCCGCATGATATTGGAGCTGGTAATGCACTCCGTAAACACCCCAGGGGTGCCCTACGAAACTCATGGTGTCGTCGTTCCGAACGCAGATGACTTCATCAGCAAAATTTTCTGAAAAGTAGGTGTTGAGCTTCCGCCACCAAACGTTCATGGCATGCAACGCGGAGGCATTACCCATTTCTTTGGCTTGTCCGTTTTTCTCTCGGTACTTCGTCACGAACTCAACGTCGTGAAGAACCAGCTTGCTGTTTGGCGATACTCTGCGAATGTAGTTCACCGCTTCAGTCGCTGCTTCCGTCCACAGGTCAAAGTACTGTTCCGACTGTGGGCGGAATTCACGGAGGAGGTTTTCTTTGTAGAAATCAGTTTTAGTGAGTTTCCACTGATTACGGGTGACGAAAGTTGCATCCTTCAGCTGTGCGGCACCGAATCGTATATCTCCGAAGAAATCGAAGATAATGTATTCCGGCTTTTCGGTGGCGATGTAAGAATTTACTTCACGGGTCATCTCTGACCTGATGTCCTTCACGATACTGTCCTTGAGCTGGGCTAGATCAGCTTCAGGAACAGTGAACGGGCCGGAAACGAAAGAGATCAGCGACCCCTGGATAAGGCTCGAACCGCATTCAAAGAACATCTTATAGCTCGGGCAGAACTGCCGATTGAACACATCTCTGGTTACGCAGCTGCCAATAACTGCTACTTTGATTGGTAGTGTGGCATCGCCTGAGGTTTGAACCATTCGATCATTATATCTTTCAACACTCGTTCACATTCTTAAGTTACCGGAGGGAAGACCGACCATTCCAACCATGAAAACTGGGGGTTCCATGAAGGTCTGGTCTCGCTCAACGCTGACAGGTAAGGGGCCTGACGATTCAAATGATGATAGCGCCCAGGTCATATTTACGATGGTCGGACGGGTATCAGCTTCAAGGGAGACGAAGAGTCAGCAGCGCGTCGTCAAGATTGACTTTTTATATTCCACATGTGGCTGTACCGTCTGCGCGACGAGAACTTGCTCAAAGCTACAAGAGACAGATGAATTTGCAACGAGGTTGGCTAAGTTCCTTAACTGGAGGTAAACGGAAGATGTACAACAAGGTGACAAATCTTGTTTATACTTGTAGGGAGAACCGTCGACTTCGGTGGTGGGTTTGAGATCGCCAATGGTACTTACGGGGTTGCGTGTCTCAGGCTAGTCGCATAGTAATGGGCCTGTAAAACATGAGCAGGGGAACAAGTAATTGCCGGATATGACAAAAGTAAAGCGAATTTCGCGTCGAATTAAGAACTTAGCCAAACGTGAAGTTCAGTCGTACTGGCGAAATCTTCCGATTATGGAAAAATCGGTATTGTTCGAGTCTTATTCTGGCAATGGGATGCTTTGCCATCCTGAGGCAATTTTTCGTTACATGCTGGAAAGACCAGAATACAGCGACTTCAAATTTACATGGGTTCTCAACGACATTCATCGCTATGAGTCTATTACAAAGGATTTTGAATCCTACTCTAACGTTTCGTTTGTCAAGTATGGATCTCTTGAGTATCATCGCAAACTTTCGACATCAAAGTATCTCGTTAACAACGTTAGCTTCCCGGCACCTTTTGTTAAAAGAGATGGGCAGGTATATCTCAATACTTGGCACGGTGTTCCTCTGAAAAAAATGGGCTATGACATTGCGGGGCGACCTGAAGATGCAAAAAATATAGTCCGTAATTTCCTCGCGGCAGACTACCTTTTATCGTCATCTCCCGCGATGACAGATGTAATGTATTCGAAAGCATTCAAGCTCCAAGGCATATATGAAGGGCAGATACTAGAAGAAGGAAATCCGCGAACGGACCGTCAGCAGACGAATGCTCAGCCAGAGCTGGAATTTCGGTCGTTGATGGAGAACTATGGTGTTCGGGTTGATGACCGAGAAATTATTCTTTACGCACCTACGTGGAAGGGCGAATCGTATTTTAGTCCTCACAATGATGCCGCAAGTCTAAAGGGCCTGATCGATATCATCGAAGAGGGCATTGATAGCACGAAATACCAGGTCCTCCTTAAAGCCCATCAGGTAGTCTCCGCCGCAGTGAGCGAAGATGCGGATCTCAAGGATTACTTAATTCCGAATGGTATTCCTACAAATGTGGCGTTAGGCGCTACGTCCATCTTGGTCACCGACTATTCGAGTATTTTCTACGACTTCTTGAGTACTGGTCGTCCTGTAGTCTTCTACATCCCTGATATTGATGACTACCGACGGTATAGGGATCTGTACGTTGATCCAGAGGACTTGCCGGGACGTGTAACTAATTCTGCTACCGGCCTAGTGGAGGCAATCACTTTAGAGCTAGCGTCCGGGAAGAATGATTCGCCTATTGCTGATGCCTATAAACAAAGTCGGGAAAAGTACGTACCCTACGATGATGGTCGCAGCACGGAACGTGTGGTGAACGCCGTCTTTAGGGGCGGCGAAGCGCGGTCAATACGACTATCGAGTAACGATAAGCTGAAGATTCTTTTATACGCTGGCGGTTTGATACCAAATGGCATAACCACCTCTGCCTTGAATTTGTTGGATAACATCGACTATTCGCGGTTCGATGTAACTGTGTTGTGTCCATACAATGCGCAGAACGCCAAACAGCATATTTATGCTCAAATTAATCCCAACGCTAGAGTTCTGTTCAGGTTTGGAACGTTTACCAGTGGCTACCTGGATAATGCATTACGTCTACGGGTTTTGAAATATGGTAATGATTCGCTTATTGCCAAACTTCCAACTCAAAAGAAACTTTGGGAAACCGAATGGCGTCGCTGTTTCGGGAATGCGAAGTTTGATCACATGATTGATTTTAGTGGCTACACGGCCTTTTGGGGAATGCTTTTCTTGCATGGGCCGGAATCAAAAAAATCTATATGGCTCCATAACGATTTGGCTGCCGATGCTTTGCGCTCGGTGGAGGGGGATACCCCACTTAAGGATGGCCTCTATTCGACATTTTCAATTTATCGGAAATTTGATAATTTAGTCTCTGTTTCTCAAGGGCTAAATGACATAAATAGGTTATCCTTAGCTAAATGGGCACCGCGTTCAAATTTCTCGTGGGCATCAAACACGGTGAACGAAGAGAAGATCCGCCAAATGGCGGCCCTGGATGACGGCTCGGGGTCAACAAGTTATGAACTGGATCGACATCATAGGAGCATGATGATGGGCGATCTAGTACAGAGACTAATAGATCCTGCACGCCCCGCTCTTAAGGAAATTGCTGCTTCAGTTGATTCAGGTAGAGCCTTCTTCACATTCTTTTCCGCCGGCCGGTTGTCACCGGAAAAGAATCACATCAGACTTGTTCGCGCTTTTGCCCGCGTGCACAAACGGTTTCCAGCCACCAGACTTGTTATTGCAGGCGATGGACCGTTGAAGAAACTGATCAGGCAAGAGATTGTTAGCCTCGGGCTTACAGAATCGGTCAAACTAGTTGGACACATAAAAAACCCGTACCAGCTCATGTCCCTGTCTGATGCTTTCGTGCTTTCTAGTGACTATGAAGGTCAGCCGATGGTGTTATTAGAGGCTCTCGTTTTAGGAGTTCCTGTGATAACCACTTCCTTCGGTTCGGTTAAGGGCGCCCTGCCAAAGAATGTAGGCAGAATTGTTGCGCCAACCGTTGACGATTTAGCAGCCGGGATGATTACTCAAATCGAATCCGATGGGGAAGTCGTAGACTTTGACGTCGTTAGTTACAACAAGCGAGCCATTACTGAATTTGAGCAAATCTTGCTGCCGTAAGTCGGATAACTATAGAACGTGCGAATTTCACACCATGACGGTAATCGCCGTACAGCAGGTTGGAGATTTCCGGCTCATATTTCTAGCCTGTTCTGGAAACATACGGCGTGGAATTTGATCAGATCGGCCGAAGGTTGGGCATTTAAGTTTTGACGGTATTAGGAGAATGATGGTTATCAAAGATCTGTTCGCAGAGGCGACAATCAAACATGGTCAGCTACTTGGCAAGGCTGGCAAATGGGCTGAGGCTCTTGACGAGTTCAAGAAGGCTGCAAAGATCGTCGGTAGTGTCGATGGCCGAGTCAATTATCTTGTCGGTAACGCTTATTTTCAGTTGAAGAACCTTCCAGAGTCCTTATTGTGGACGAAGAAAGCGCTATCACTCGTTCCTGATAACTATTCGTGGAATATTCGTTTGGGAGCTCTTTACGAACAAACTAAACGCCATACTGATGCGGCCGATGCTTATGAGTATGCTGTTGCTCTTCAGCCAGGAAATATTGATGCGCTCACTAGACTCGCCAGAGCGTATTCAAGTTCAAAACGACATGCCGATGCTAGAGAAGTACTTGCCAACGCAATACATATGGGTTCAGCAGATAAATCCATTTCTACGGCTTACGTATCTAATTCTCTGAAAAATAGTCCGACGTGGCAGAAAATTGAAGCTCTGCAGTACGGACTCCAGCTCGAACCCGCGAACGCCAGCTGGCTCGAACGCCTCGGGGCGGAGCTTGCCTCCCTCAATAGATATGCTGAGAGCGCTGAAGCCCATTCAAAGGCTATTGCAGCAGGTTCAAAGAGCTTGGCTAATGCTTGTGGGTTGGTTCGTTCGAGCAGGGAATGCGGGCGGGCTGACCTCGAAGCAGATGGATTGGAGCTAATCCGAGCTCTGAAACCTGGGGAAGACCCTATGTCGGTAGTAGCCCAGTACTATCAAAGCAAGGGTCATTGGCCGGATGCTTACAGGTTCTATAAAGATGCTGCGCGTGACTCCATTGATCCGGCTTCGAATTTGTATAACACCGGTCTTGCTGCCGACCGAAACAATGCATGGGCGGAAGCTTCTGAGTGGTTCCGCGAAGCACTGGAAGAAGATCCCGACAAGCCTGCGCGACACTACCGCATGGGACTCGCGCTAGAGCGTCAAGAACGCTACAAAGATGCGGCTCAAGCATACGACGCTGCAATTCGATTCCTGGGCAAGGACCAACCGTACTGGAGCTTCCGGCTGGCATTTGTCCTATGGTCCGCCAATGATATTGAAGGAGCGTTACAAGAGTTCTTGAAGAGTCTGCCAGGGCAGGCGAACCTAGTTGAGCACGTCATGACCCTGGAAAGTATAGAGCTCGGTGCATATGACGCTGAGTTATTTGAAGCGCACCTGTTGCGGTTGATCGAGCGCAATGACTTCAAAGTACTTCACGACCGTGGCGTCAAGATGCTTAAAGCTGGCCACTATGAAATCGCTCTGAGGTATTTGACTGAAGCTTGCCGTAGGGATCCGGAACAAAATGGGATTTGGTTCTTCCATAAAGCCCTAGCTGCACACCGTTTGGGGCTGGCAGACCTAGCCATCTCTTCGTTCTTGCAGACGCGAGTTTTTGTTCGTGCTGACGGCATTGCGGCCGAACAGTACCTTAAAGCCAAATGGCGTCGCGACATCATGGAGTACGTCTCGTTACAAGAATCTACTGAACTGGATGATCAGGCCGTTCTGTACGAGAGCTACTTCGGTGGGAAGATCTCTTGTAACCCATTAGCTCTATATCGTGAATTGGCTCAAAGGCCAGGATACGCAACGACGAGGCATTATTGGGTAGTTACTTCGGAAACAAAAGTACCAGAGGACGTACGGCAAAATCCGAATGTTATTCTTGTGCCGCGGGGCAGCCGCCTCTATCTAAAATTGCTCGCGTCTGCTGGCTATTTGATCAACAACGTCACTTTCCCTCACTACTTTGTGAGGCGAGAAGGTCAGCGCTATCTCAATACGTGGCATGGCACCCCGCTAAAGACCCTGGGCAAGGACATCGGCACTGGGTTCATGGAACATGCGAATGTAAGCCGCAATTTTCTTCAGGCAACCGAGCTGTTAGCACCAAACGATCACACCCGAAACGTATTGATTGATCGGTACGACATTTCTGGATTGTATTCTGGACGGATCCTCCGAACTGGTACGCCGCGCATTGATCAGATGCTGTCCGCGACGCCTTCCGAGAAAGACGCATTGAGGACTGAGCTGGGCATTCCAGAAGGTAAGAAGGTTATTTTCTATGCGCCAACGTGGCGTGGATCGCTCAATACCAAGCATTTCGATACTGAATCGTTGATTCGCGATTTGGGGGTTATGGGAGATGTCGATGGAACGGTCCTATTATTCAGGGCTCACCACATGACCGAGGCCATAATCGGTAAGACGGAATTGCCCGCGATCACGGTTCCAGAAAACATTGCCTCGGAGTCGGTATTAGCGATCTCTGATGTCTTGATTACTGACTACTCCAGTATCTTCTTTGACTTCATGCCAATGAAAAAGCCCATCATTTACCACGTCCCAGATCTCGATGAGTACAAAGCTGAACGTGGATTGTATTTTGACTTTGATGAGCTGCCTGGAACTGTCACTCAGACACCGACGGAGCTTATGGACTGCATCAAATCTTCACTTTCGCAAGACGTTGCGGCAGACGTTTCATATTCGAATGCCATAGCAAGTTTTTCTGCTCAGGAAAATGGTTCGTCAGCCAAACGCACTGTCGATGCATTTTTTGGAGACGACACGACTTTCATCGAAACTCTCCGAGCGGATGAAAAGAAAGTGCTGTTGTTCCATCAGAGCCTCCTCCCGAACGGGATTACGTCGGCGTTTATCAATATGCTTAACGCAATTGATCCGTCCATGTATCGTGTAGTGTTCCTTTTCGACCCGGCACCTTTCAGCAAGGAACCACTTCGCATGGACAAATTTGCGATGTTGCCTGAGCATGTGCAAAAGATTGCCCGGGTTGGAGCGCATTTGGTGTCTCTGGAAGAACGATGGGTAATCGACAAGTTCAATGCATGGAACGCCTGGGGATCGCAAGAACAAGAGCAGATCTATCAAGGCGGTTTTGCAAGAGAATTTGAGCGGATTTTCGGTCAAGCGAAGTTTGACGCAGTAATTGAATTCGATGGTTATGCGCCATTCTGGTCTGCGTTGTTAGGTTCTGCTGCACGATCTAAGAAAAAGATCGCATTTATGCACAATCGTATTTACGCAGAATGGACCACGAAATATCCCGAGCTTGCGGGCACCATGAAGATTAATAAGTGGTATGACAAACTGCTGTCTGTCTCTGCGGCAACTAACGACATCAATAGAGATGAACTGGGGCACATCTTTGACATCCCGGCCTCTAACTTCCGGCCGATCAATAATTTAATCAATTTTGAACTTCTCTATGAAGAGACGAACAAGCCTCTAGATAGCGACATTCAAGCCTTCTTGAACGGAGCGACTGAGACGTGGTTGAGCATTGGGAGAATGTCACCAGAGAAAGCTCATTTGAAACTCTTCAAGGCTTTCCGGCGACACCTTGAGGTTGTTCCAGGGGCGAAATTGGTCTTGCTAGGGGACGGACCCCTACGCGTTGAGCTTGAAGCGTATGTGTCTGCGAATAACCTTGGTCCATCTATCCTTCTGGCCGGCCAGCGTTCTAATCCATTTGCGGTTATGCGAGCTGTAGATGCGTTTGTCTTGGCATCTGACCACGAGGGCCAGCCTATGGTTTTGCTGGAGGCCCTAACTCTCGGACTACCAGTTCTTGCGACTGACATAGTGGGAAACCGTGGCATACTCGAGCCAGGTTACGGACTACTTGTGGAGAATTCGGTAGAGGGCCTTTCGCACGGATTCCAAGTAACACTGGACTCCGCCAAGGATTTCGTTAAATTTGACGTAGTCAATTATTGTGATGAGTCATTGACTTCAGCTCTATCTGAATTTGTCGGTCTGGACGCATAGCTACTACTGTTACTTGACCCCTTATGATGCGCCTCAGAAATCCTGAGGCGCATCATTCATGAAAGGACCGTGTATGGAACGAACTGGTAATGTCCTCAAGCTCGATTCGGCCGAACTTGGCGACCTGTTGCAGCTGCTGAAAACGGATTTGTCTCCGCGCTTTATCCATGTGGATTTGCGAGCAATGAATGTGGAACAGAGCTTCTCTCGCATAGCTTTGCACAACTCCGTTTTCCGTGAAGCAATAGTCACAATGGCGCAAAGCGCGTACTACGCGTACGCACAGCGCGGATCTGTAACAAGTTTTGTACACGAAAGCCGGCTCGACGGACTCTGGAATCCATTGAAGGATGGTACTTACCGTAGGGCAGAAGACGGTACTGTTTACAAGCTAGAAGAACCGTTGCAAACACCAACGCGCCCACGATTGCTAGTTTTGTTCTCATCCATGCCGCCAGACCTATTCACGCCGAGCCTCAGCCGGTACTTTACTACTAACTTCAACTCGATTGCGAAATTTAGTAATAAAGAAACTTATATTCTGAGAATTGCTGATGTAGGCGGGGTAATTGGAAATTTCTATCTTGATACTCTGGCTCTCCCGAAAAACACGCAAAATATCGGAACTCTAATTAGAGACGTGATGGCTCAAAATGGAGTTCAACCAGAAGATGTTGTACTTCTAGGATCGTCAAAAGGCGGTACTGGAGCCCTTTATCACGGTGTATCGCTTGGTTTGAAATTCGTTGCTGTGGATCCAATTCTTTCGGATGCTCACTACTGGAATAAGCACAACGATATTCATTTCACCAACAATTCTTTGTTCCCTCGGCGTAAGGATGAGATATTCACGCAACTCCTTGCCCAAAATGACATAGATGGTGCGGAAGAGGGGACCCAATGCGTAATTTATTCGCGCCGGTCTCCGCAACATAAATACATTCATGATCAGTTCTTATCTTTGACTGACAACGGGATCTTCATCGATGTGGATAGTCCGGAGATCAAGGATCATCCGGATGTGGCCCCGAATGCACTCCACGTCACGACCACCATAGCCACCACTATGCTTGCGGGGGTTGGTTTGAAAAACGGACGTTCTATTGTGAAGTAAAGTCGCGCGAAAGGTAAGTTGCTTCTTGGTGAGCGTACCTGATGAAAGGACGCTTGGACACCAAAACTAGGGTCCCCTACGCGGAATGGCTAATTTGTGAGTTCTTCCGGGGCTTTGGCTCCTCATGGAGTAGGTAGGATCGAACCATGATGAACCAAACTGCCATTTTCATAGATGCTGGATTTTTACTTTCACTAGGCGGACACCGTGCTGCTGGTACAACTTTACGGTCTGCGTTTACGACGCACTATGAGTCATTAGTTCGCGGCATTGTGCAAACGGTGAAGAAGAATACCGGCCTTAATAACCTACGCGTTTACTGGTATGACGCATCTAAAGACGGTCTGTTTACTGAGCAGCATAAAAGGATCGGGCTGATACCGGGAGTAAAGGTGCGTCTGGGACGTATCTCGTACAACGGTGAGCAAAAAGGCGTAGATCTACGTTTGGCTCTGGACCTTGTTGGAGTGGCTAGGAATCGATCCGCTTCGATTGCGTACCTAGTATCTGGCGATGATGACCTCGCTGAGGCTGTAGAGGAGGCCCAGGATCTCGGCATGAAAGTGGTGCTCCTGGGCGTAGCAAAGTCCGACAGCAGGCTAGGGGTTGCTTCAGTGGCTGAGCACTTGGCTTTGACCGCGGACTATATCGAAACCATTCCAAATCAACTGCTCGATAGCGCGTTCACAAAAGTTTTGGAGTGGGACCAGCACCACTCCGAGAAGACCTCAATTATTGCCAACGCACCGACTGAAGTCCCGACTTCGATGGCACCTAAGCCTTTCGCTCCAACGCCTGCTGTAATGGCCCAGAAAACAACTGCGAAGGCACAGACTCCAACTGCGTCCAGTGCCGAAGTCGTTTACTCAAGTGGCGGCGAGCAGCCGGGTTACAAAGGCAACGCTGCCTACGAGCAACAAGAACTTAAAGTGGCCGAAGAAATCGGTGCAAAGGTTGCCAAGTCCTGGCTTGCATTTACGACTCAGTCTGAAGTTGTTGAGCTCATGGCCGATAAGCCACAGCTGCCACCTGAAATCGATAGGACATTGCTGAAGGACTGTGCTCAAGTCCTGGGGGAGTGGAAGACTGATCAACAGACCATCCGCAGAACCTTACGCAGTGCCTTCTGGGAGTATCTAGCAAAGATCATGTGACGAGCTAGCAACGACTTGAAGAACTCTAACTGACGCGAGCTAAGGTAAATTTGTAACGTGACTTCTCAGCAGAAACCCTTTTACATCACCACTGCCATTTCCTACCCGAACGGCACCCCGCATATCGGCCACGCTTATGAAGTAGTGGCCACCGACGTTATGGCTCGGTTCAAGCGACTAGACGGGCACGACGTTTTCTTCATGACCGGCACCGATGAGCACGGTCAGAAGATGATGCAGACAGCTGAAAAGCTGGGAATCACTCCGGCTCAGCTGGCCCAGCGTAACTCGGACGCCTTCCAGGCGATGAACGATGAATTGGGCACCAGCTACGACCGATTTATCCGTACCACTGACGCTGACCACCACGCCGCGGCACAGGAGCTGTGGCGCCGGATGGAAGCCAACGACGATATCTACCTGGATAAGTACGCTGGCTGGTATTCGGTACGCGACGAAGCCTTCTACACCGAAGAGCAAACCGAGGTCCGCGAGGACGGCATTCGATACGCCACTGAAACCGACACCGAGGTCACCTGGACAGAAGAAGAGTCCTACTTCTTCCGTCTTTCCAAGTACCAGGACAAGCTTCTCGCGTACTACAACGAGAACCCAGAATTCGGTGCGCCTCGTTCACGTTTTAATGAGGTTGTGCGATTCGTCGAGGGCGGCCTGACCGACCTTTCGATTTCGCGCACAACTTTCGACTGGGGTATCCCGGTACCGGGCAATGAAAAGCACGTTATGTACGTGTGGGTAGATGCATTGACTAACTACCTCACCGGCGTGGGTTTCCCTGATGTCAAGTCTGCATCATTCCAGAAGTACTGGCCGGCTGACGTTCACGTCATCGGCAAGGACATTTCACGGTTCCATGCCATCTACTGGCCTGCATTCCTGATGTCTGCCAAGCTTCCTTTGCCGAAGCGCGTGATGATCCATGGATTCCTTCACAACAACGGTGTCAAGATGTCCAAGTCATTGGGCAACACCGTTTCGCCTGATGACTTCGTGAACCGCTACGGCCTGGACCAGGTCCGGTACTTCTTCCTGCGCGAAGTTCCTTTCGGAGCCGACGGCAGCTACAACCACGAGACCATCGTCGCCCGTATCAATGGGGACCTCGCCAACAACTTCGGCAACCTCGCTCAGCGCTCGTTGTCGATGGTCGCCAAGAACTGCGGCGGGGTAGTACCTACGCCTGGTGAGTTGCTTGAAGCCGACCAGCAGATTCTTGATGCTGCCGGGAAGCTTCTAGAAGCCAACCGGGACGCATACTCGCGTCAGGAATTCAGCAAAGCTCTGGAAGCCGTTTGGCACGTATTGGGTGATACCAATGCGTACTTCGCGGAACAAGAGCCTTGGAAGCTGAAGAAGACTGATCCTGAGCGCATGGCCACGGTGCTTTACGTGACAATCGAAATCGTTCGCAAGGTCGCACTGCTTCTGCAACCGGTTCTGCCTCAGGCCATGACCGCCATGCTGAATTCTTTGGCGGTTGGCGAAGGGTCGGCCCGTACCTTCGAATACTTTGACACTGCTTTGGTTCCAGGCACCGAGTTGCCAGCGCCATCCCCAGTGTTCCCTCGATACGAGGAAGAGAAGTAGCCAAAGCTACTCAGGCAAAGAAGCTGCCGGCCAGGCAGAGAACTCACGTTCTCTGCCTGGCCGGCAGCTTTCGTTTGAGCCGTTACAGATTCTCTGCGTCTACGGGCTGACAACGCCGGTCTGGTAAGCAATGACTACGGCTTGAACCCGATCCCGGGCGTCTAGCTTGGCCAATATGTGGCCAACATGGGTTTTGACCGTGGCTTCAGAGAGGAAGAGCTCCTCGGCGATTTCAGGATTGGATCGACCCAGCGCGATAAGGCCGAAGACTTCGCGTTCCCGTCGAGTCAGCGAATCCACGAGAGCTGACAGCTGCTCATTGCCTTGAGCGCTTTCCTTCTTCAGCAGTGGTGCCATATGATCCAGCAATCGGCGAGTGGTCGAAGGAGCGATCACTGCATCGCCGCGATTCACCGTGCGAATGGATTCAAGCAACTCTTCGGGCGGTGCATCTTTCAAAAGGAATCCGCTGGCGCCAGCCTGGATCGCGCTTAAAGCGTACTCATCCATGTCGAATGTTGTCAGCACAATGACCTTTGGGCCCTCGGCAGCGGTTTTAGATGGATCAAGCAAACGTTCTGTTGCTTCGATGCCATCCATTTCCGGCATTCGCACATCCATGAGGATGACGTCAGCTTGATTCATCAGGGGAGTGGCGATAGCCTCTCGGCCATTGCTTGCTTCAACAATCACCTGCATGTCTTCTTGAGAGTTGATCAGCATGCGAAAGCCGCTGCGTACCAGTAGCTGGTCATCCACCAAGGCGACCTTGATGGCGTTGTCGTTTTCCATGTGTTGTTAGTCCTCGGAGTATGGAATGAATACGGCGACGGCGAATCCGCCGGAGGATTGTGGGCCAGCGTTGCAAGTTCCCTCGTACAAGGCTACGCGTTCCTTCATGCCGAGCAGCCCCTGGCCGGCTCCCTCTAGCTTGATAGCTCCTGCGCCACGCCCGTCGTCTTTGATCTGCAGCTCTAGGCCTCGGTAAGTCCATCCGAGGATTACCTCGGCGACAGCGTTAGCTCCGGCATGTTTGAGCACATTAGTCAGGGATTCTTGAACGCAACGGTACGCGGTGAGCTCGGCGCCAGCGGGCAGTTCTTTTCGCGGAGTGCCTATGGTGGTCAGCTGTACCGTCAGGCCTGAATTCTTGGCTAGCTCCACGAGATCCGAGATGTCAGATAGGCCTGGCAAGGGCCGGTTCTGAAGTTCTTCGTCTTTACGGAGGACGCCGAGAAGCCTACGCATTTCCTTGAGCGAAGCGCGTCCGGTGTCCGACACCGTCTTGAGAGTATCAATGGCAATCTGCGGGTCATTGACCGCCGCATAGCGGGCACCGTTCGCCTGCGTGATGATGACAGATAGCGAGTGGGCAACGATGTCGTGCATTTCTCGGGCAATATGATTACGTTCATCAGACGCCGCCAAGGCTCTTTCCATGACGCGTTCTTTTTCAAGCCGTTCGGCATGATCCTGTAGGGATTTCATGGCCAAGCGTCGAGTGCGGGCAAGGTCGCCAAAGGTCCACGAGACGGTGACAACGAGGGCAAGACCCACAAAGGAGACCAACATGTTCAGCGTCATCGACGGTGTGGGGTCGGAAACGTCACGGAAAGGGTTGAACATGCTGAAGGTGGCCAAGACGGCACCGGTCAGACCGAGGGCAAGGGTGCTGAAGGACTGCCAGCGTTTTCCGTACACTGCCATCGTGTAAACCATGATTGGGACTGAGAATTGCGATGGCAGCACGAGGCTGTCAAAGCCTAGCTGCAGGATGTGGCCGAAAGCCACGACAAGTGTCGCTGCCCAAGGGTATTGCCTTCGCACCATCAAAGGGACGGTTTGCAACAGGGCGATGGCGAAGATTGAAAGTACGGCGGAGCCTGACATCGCGCCCGCGAAACCGAGTGTTCCGGGGACACAGAATAGGGTGTAGATCAGACCCGTGATGAAGTCTATTCGTCGGGGATTCGCTCGGATCCAACCGTCAATTCGACGGTGGGGATTGGCAAAAATCAATTCTTCCTTCAATTCCGTGGAGCTTGCTGCGGACTATTGATGCACTGGTTGCTACGTCCGGAGTATCCAGAATATCGACTTCGTCTAGTCTTGTACCTCATGCCTAGGTTTGAATTCTGAAACGCTTGGAAACATTCTTCTCAATATATGAGATGAACTCTCACATGTTGGACTTGGATGGCTAGAGTTAAAGCATGGCAAATGAAATTGATATTGCGGTCATTCCAGGCGACGGTATTGGCCCAGAAGTTGTAACTGAAGCGGTCAAGGTTCTGAAATTCGTCACCAACGGTGGCAAGCAAGACGTCAAGCTCACTTACTACAAGCTGGGTGCAGAGCACTGGTTGGAAACCGGCGAGACTCTTCCGGATGAGACCCTTGCCTCGATCAAGCAGCACGATGCGATTCTCTTCGGCGCAGTAGGTGCGGCGCCGGGCGACACCCGCATTCCATCTGGGATCATCGAGCGTGAAATGCTCCTGAAGCTCCGCTTCTCGCTGGACCACTATGTGAACCTGCGTCCATCCAAGTTGTACCCAGGCATCGAAAGTCCGCTGTCCAACCCGGGAGCAATCGACTTCATCGTGGTGCGTGAAGGTACTGAAGGCCCGTATGTCGGCAATGGCGGCTCAGTCCGCACTGGCACCTCGCATGAAATCGCAACCGAAGTTTCGGTCAACACGGCCTACGGTGTCGAGCGCGTTGTCCGTGACGCGTTCCGCCGCGCCTCAGAGCGTGAACGCAAGCATGTCACGCTGGTGCACAAGCACAATGTCCTGGTGCACGCTGGCCACTTGTGGAAGCGCACGGTAGAGGCAGTGGCAGTGGAGTTCCCTGAAGTCACTCACGATTACCTTCACGTTGACGCTGCGACCATTTTCCTGACAACTGATCCATCTCGATTTGATGTCATCGTCACGGACAATCTCTTCGGAGATATCCTGACTGACCAAGCAGGCGCAATCACCGGCGGCATCGGTTTGGCAGCAAGCGGCAACATCAACATGGACCGCACCTACCCCTCGATGTTTGAGCCGGTGCACGGTTCAGCGCCAGATATTGCCGGGCAGCAGAAGGCGGATCCAACTGCGGCTATTCTTTCGGTGGCCTTGATGCTTGATCATCTCGGATTGTCAGAAGAAGCACGCTCGGTTGAGCAAGCTGTTGAAAAAGAGATCACTTCGCGTCAAGAATTGACCGATAATCGCACCACGAGTGAAATCGGCGATGCAATTGTCGCGTTACTGGCATAAGCTGAAAGTGACGTTTCCGATTAGTAGTTAATCGGTAGCATTTCCACGAACGGGTGTTCCGCTTTGGCGTGGAGCATCCGTTCTTTGTTTATTGAGCTAGGAAGTCCAAGGTAGATGGAATTCACCGAAAATCTTTCAACGAGTCGCAAGAGCGACCAAGAGCGCGCCAGCGTTCTGGCTAACCCTGGTTTCGGGGACTTCTTCACTGACCACACCACTGTCGTTGACTGGACCGCCAACGAAGGCGGCCAGGGTGGCGAATGGCATGACGCCCGTATTGAGCCTTATGGGCCAATCGCCATGGATCCAGCTGCTTCGGTGCTGCACTACGGCCAGGAAATTTTTGAAGGCTTGAAGGCTTACCGCCACGCTGACGGGTCCGTGTGGACGTTCCGCCCACGCGCCAACGCTGCTCGCTTGAACAAGTCTGCCCAGCGTCTTGCGCTGCCACAGCTGGATGAGGATGTCTTTGTTGAGTCTCTGAAGAAGCTCGTGGCCACTGACATTGACTGGGTGCCAACCGGAGACGGCGAAGCCCTGTACCTGCGCCCATTCATGATTGCTACCGAAGCCTTCCTCGGTGTGCGAGCAGCTCGCGAAGTTTCCTACCGTGTCATTGCTTCGCCTGCAGGCAACTACTTCGGTGGCGAGCTCAAGCCCGTCGCTATTTGGGTATCGAAGAATTACGCCCGTGCGGGACGTGGTGGCACCGGTTCAGCCAAGTGCGGCGGCAACTATGCTGCATCCTTGGTGGCGCAGCTGGAGGCTGAAGAAAACGGCTGCAAGCAGGTTCTGTTCCTGGACTCCTTTAACGACAACGCAGTTGAAGAACTGGGCGGCATGAATGTTTTCTTTGTCACCAAGGACAACAAGTTGGTTACCCCTGCTTTGACTGGCACCATCCTTGAAGGCGTTACCCGTTCATCCGTTATTCAGCTTGCCAAGGACCGTGGCATCGAAGTTGAAGAACGCAAGATCACCCTGGACGAATGGCGTGATGGAATTGCCTCCGGCGATATCACCGAGGTCTTCGCCTGCGGTACCGCGGCAGTGATCACGCCAATCGGTGTTTTGAAGAACGGCGATGAGCTCATTGGTGACGAAAATGCACCGGCTGGCGAAGTGACCATGTCCATTCGTGAGGAACTGCTGGGCATCCAGCTGGGAACTGTTGAAGATCGACACGGCTGGCTTGAGCGTTTGGCATAGACGCGAAAGTAAGCGACTACGATGGTCTCGGGGCTTAAGCCCTGGGGCCATCGTTTTTATGTGAAAAGGAATGAAATGCACGTACTGGTAACTGGCGGTGCAGGCTACATAGGTTCGCACGCAGTGCTCCTATTGCTCGAAGCTGGCCACAAAGTTTCTGTCTTCGATAATCTCAGCAATTCTTCGCCTGAGTCGTTGCGCCGCGTTCGAGAAATGTCTGGTTCTGCTCCGGATCTATTCATTGGCGATTTGCTCGACAGTGACCGGTTGGATTCAGTTTTGAGCCAGACCCAGCCCGACGCTGTAATTCATTTCGGCGGGTTGAAGGCCGTTGGCGAATCAGTGCAAAAGCCAATTTCCTATTACCAGAACAATGTTGTTGGCACCTTGAACCTGGTTTCCGCGATGGAAAAGGCCGGCGTGAAGCGTTTGGTCTTCAGCTCTTCCGCAACGGTCTACGCCGAGTCCACCGAATTGCCGTTGGTTGAAGGCGCCCAGCGGGATGCCTCAAATCCCTATGGCCGCACCAAGCTGCATATCGAGCAGATCCTTGAAGATCTTGCAGTCTCCGACTCCTCGTGGTCCATCGCCACCTTGCGCTACTTCAACCCAGTCGGTGCTCATCCATCGGGGAATATCGGCGAGGACCCACAGGGTATCCCGAACAACCTCATGCCTTTTATTGCTCAGGTTGCCGTTGGACGCCGAAGCGAAGTTCAAGTCTTTGGCAATGATTACCCGACCTATGACGGCACGGGTGTACGCGACTACATTCACGTCATGGACCTCGCCCAGGGACACTTGGACGCATTGGACTTCCTGAACAGCCACAACGGGCAATACGTTTGGAACCTCGGAACGGGAAGCGGAACCAGCGTGCTTGACGTCATCGGCGCATTCTCACGAGCCTGCGGCCGCCAGCTGCCATACAAATTGGTAGACCGCCGCCCAGGCGACATTGCCGAGTATTACGGTGATCCAACCACAGCTCGCCTGGAGCTCGGCTGGAAGGCCGAACGTGGCGTAGAGGAAATGGCCCGAGATATGTGGGAATGGCAGTCCAAAAACCCTGCCGGATACCCGGATTATGATCTTGACGGAATTTCTGAAGAAGAAATTAACGAATTCATTCGCGGGGCCCGCGCGTCAATCGTCAAAGAAAAGTAGACAAGAGAAATAATCAAATGAAAATTGCAAGATTTGTAGTAGACGGTGACCCGCTCTATGGAGTCGTCGATGGAAACGACATCCATGTCCTAGCAGGTGACCCTTTCTTCCAGGGAATCAAGACCACCGGTGCAACCCACAGCCTTGACGATGTTCGACTGGTGGCTCCAATCATCCCGCGCTCCAAGGTCGTTGGATTCGGACGCACCTACCGCGAGCATGCCAAGGAACTCGGCAACGAGATCCCGCAGGAACCACTGATGTTCCTGAAGCCAAACACTTCCGTGGTTGGCCATGGGGATCCTGTCACCTTGCCTGCGTTTTCAGATGAAGTTTCCTTCGAAGGGGAACTTGCAGTAGTCATCGGACGGATTTGCAAGGACGTCCCTGCCGACAAAGCACAGGACGTGATCTTCGGATACACCGTTGCCAATGACCTGACCGCACGGGATGCTCAACGCAAAGACCCTCAGTGGGCCCGCGCCAAGGGATTCGATGGTTCTTGCCCATTGGGTCCATGGATCGAAACTGAATTGTCTGATCCAGATGATGTCAGCATCGTCACCCGAGTCAATGGGGATGTCCGGCAAGACGGATCAACCAACGAGATGATCTGGCCCGTTAATGAACTTGTTGCCCGAGCTTCCGAGGCATTCACCCTTTTGCCAGGAGATGTCATCATGACCGGGACACCTGCAGGCGTGGGATTAGTTAATGCCGGAGATGTCGTGGAAATTGAGGTTGAAGGAATCGGTTCATTACGAAGTGTATTCCGACGCTGAGTTAGTTTATCTATCCTTTATCCGGATACAATAATAACTACCACCAACTTGCCATCATCATTTTGGTGGAACCGCACTGGCTCTCGATCATTTATGTGATCGGGAGCCTTGCGGTTTAAATGCAACTTTCGGCTCGGAAGGCATAGAATGAAGACATCATGACTGATCTATCGCTGATTCCTGTAGTAACCGAAGACACCCCGGTCCGCGTCCGCTTTTGCCCATCACCCACTGGTACGCCACACGTTGGCCTGATCCGCACGGCCCTGTTCAACTGGGCCTATGCTCGTCACACCGGCGGCAAGATGATTTTCCGCATCGAAGACACCGATGCGAAGCGTGATTCGGAAGAAAGCTACAACCAGGTACTCGATGCCTTGGGCTGGTTGGGTATCGACTGGGACGAAGGCGTAAACGTCGGGGGACCGCACGAGCCTTACCGCCAGTCTCAGCGAGGCGAGATCTACCAGGACGTCATTGCCAAGCTGCGCGCTGCTGGCCACGTTTACGAGTCCTACTCGACTCCAGATGAGATCGAAGCCCGTCACAAGGCGGCTGGCCGAGACCCAAAGCTTGGCTACGACAACTTTGACCGCGAGCTCACTGACGAGCAGAAAGCCGCTTTCAAGGCTGAAGGGCGCGAGCCTGTGCTGCGTGTGCGCATGCCAGATCACGACGTCACCTTCGATGACTTGGTCCGCGGAGAAATCACGTTCAAGGCCGGCAGCGTTCCGGACTTCGTAGTTGTTCGTGCAAACGGACAGCCCTTGTACACCTTGGTAAACCCAGTTGACGATGCATTGATGGGTATCACCCATGTGCTTCGTGGCGAAGACCTGCTGTCCTCAACCCCTCGCCAGGTGGTGTTGTACGCGCTGCTTCACGATATTGGTGTTGCACAGTACATGCCTCGTTTCGGCCACCTCCCATACGTCATGGGCCAGGGCAACAAGAAGCTTTCCAAGCGTGATCCAGAATCAAGCTTGTTCTTGCACCGCGACAACGGATTCATCCCAGAAGGCTTGCTCAACTACTTGGCACTGCTCGGATGGTCGCTCAGCGCAGACGAGGACATCTTCTCCCGCGAGCAGCTCGTTGAGGCATTCGATGTAACCGATGTCCTTTCGAACCCGGCTCGATTCGACGTCAAGAAGGCGGAAGCAATCAACGGCACGCACGTGCGCATGCTGGAGCCACAAGACTTCCGCGACCGACTGGTTCCTTACCTTCAGGCCGCGGATCTGCTCGGCTCGGAACTGACTGCTCGCGAGAACGAGATCCTTGATCAGGCAGCTCCCTTGGTCCAGGAACGCATCGCGCTCCTGGGTGAAGCAACGGACATGCTCGAATTCCTGTTCAAGTCTGATGATGAAATTGTCATTGCCGACAACGCGCTCAAGGGGATGCCAGCCAACCTTGTTGAGGTTGTTGAAGCCTCGGTTGAAGCATTGGAAGCTTTGTCAGATTGGAATGCGGAAACCATCCAGGGCGCGCTTCGTGCCAAGCTGGTTGACGAGTTGGAGCTCAAGCCACGCCAAGCCTTTGGTCCTGCACGTGTAGCGATCTCCGGTAAGCGAGTATCGCCACCGCTCTTCGAGTCCATGGAAATCCTGGGCCGCGATTCGAGCCTCAACCGTCTTCGCGCATTTGGAGCGTCTCGGTAAGCTGCTGCGCTTGCGATAACTAATTCAAATAAGCCTCGGGCGCCATCGATTTCAAAAGTCGGTGGCGCCTGAGGTTTTTGATGTTCGGATTGGATTCAATGCCATGCCGGCTGGCGGATATGAAAGATCTGCCGCGGTGCATGCAGGCGCAGTGGGTCAGTTCACACAGATGATGAGGGCGCAAGATTGTTCTCAGCTGACAGGAGTAGGCGATTTTCCGGCGAAATTCCGCGGATGTCTAGACGGGTAGGTGATGGGCTCTCCGATTTGTGTAGATGGTTGACTGCCGGTATAGTTGTATCTCGTGCTACGGAAGTGGCCTGGAATAATGCTTGACAGAATTCCTAAACTCCCAAGTCACAATGGGATATGGTGTAATTGGCAACACAACGGTTTCTGGTTCCGTCATTCTAGGTTCGAGTCCTGGTATCCCAGCGCTTCACCGGATTCGTTCGGTGAGTCAAGGTGAAACTTGACGTACGGCCCCATCGTATAGCGGCCTAGTACTCCGCCCTCTCACGGCGGCAACACGGGTTCGAATCCCGTTGGGGTCACCATATGAAAAACCACGGAGAGATCCGTGGTTTTTTCTTTTGCGCAGAAAACGTGCTTCCATCTCTCAGCAAACACCATCGCCATAAGGCAAGATGGTGCACATGGAGTCGAACTCAGATCAGACAAAGCCTGCATTGAGTGGTGCCGCTGGAAGCGCAAATACCAGTGACATCACCATTGGAAGCCTCACGGAATTACGTGGCATACTCACGGATCTTGTTTTCGTCGGTAATCAGTCTTCTGCGGCATCTGAAAGCGAACAGCTGCGCGAAAAGACGCTGCACCAGATATCCGACTATTTAATTCCTCGCGTCTCAAATTTGGGGGCGCCGTTATTGGCCGTGATTGGTGGTTCCACTGGCTCCGGCAAGTCGACACTGGTCAATTCACTCATCGGGGAGCAAATCAGTATTTCCGGCGCTGTCAGGCCAACGACTCGTACTCCTGTCCTCGCATTCAATCCCGTGGATCAGCCCTTCTTCGAATCAGATCGCGTGCTCCCGGAACTCACCCGCGTTTCAGGAGGCGGTTTTGCGGTAACCGGGGATTCGTCTCGAAATGAAGCGCTCTTGATGAAGCCGCACGCGAGCGTACCTCAGGGGCTGGCGATCCTCGATGCGCCGGATATCGACTCAGTATCAGACGATAATCGGGCGCTTGCAGGACAGCTGCTCAACGCCGCTGATTTATGGATTTTTGTAACGACAGCCAACCGGTACGCAGACGCATTGCCGTGGGAACTGTTGACAGATGCCGGTGTCAGGGACATCACCGTTTCCGTCGTACTCAACCGAGTTCCTCAGGGAGCCGAGCGAGATATCGTGCCAGACTTGCGTCGCTTGCTGAGCGAAAAGAATCTGGATCCTGCTCTGCTGCACGTCTTTAACGAGACGCAACTCAACGAAGAGAAACTCCTGCCGGGGGAGCAAGTTGAACCTCTGTTGGCGTGGCTCAATGCATTGGCCGCTGACTCCACCAAGAGGCAAGAGGTCGCTGCGCAAACACTGGCGGGTGCCTTGCGTCGCACCACGGCCGATGTCGGAGAGCTATTGGCCGAATTGCAAGACCAGGCGCAACAGATTGAAGACTTGCGTCAGCTGACCAAAGGGAGATTTGCCCAGGCGCAGGAACGCATCAATGCCGCACTCAACGACGGATCGCTATTACGCGGAGAAATCCTGGCGCGCTGGCAAGATTTTGTTGGAGCAGGGGAGCTGCTTCGCGGGATCGAGGGAGCTATTGGGCGTGTCCGAGACAGGGTGGGCGCTTTCTTTTCCGGCCGGCCACCAGCCACGCATCGTGTTGAGCAAGCTATCGAATCAGGCCTGCATACGGTGTTCATCGCCGAAATTACCAAGGCCTGCCATGACGTCGATAGGTCTTGGAAGAACACACCATTGGGCCAGGTGCTCCGCGCAGATCTGGTTTCGCCGCGGCCGCCAAAGGATCTTGATGAGCGGGCTGCTGACAGTATCCGACTCTGGCAAAAAGACATTCTTGAGATGATCCGTGAAGAAGGTGCTGGCAAGCGAAAAACCGCCCGCATAGCTGCCTTTGGGGTCAACGGCGTCGCGGTCATTTTGATGGTTGTAGTTTTTGCCTCGACCGCGGGTTTGACCGGACTTGAAATCGGTATTGCCGGCGGGTCTGCTGTAGTGGGCCAGAAGCTGTTGGAAGCGATATTTGGCGAGGATGCTGTCCGGCGCATGGCAACCAGGGCGCGCAAGATGTTGGATGCACGAGCGGAAGCTTTGATTGGCAAGAGCGTGCAGTTATACGCGGACGGGCTGGATCATGTGGCGCAACCGAAAGCGGCCCTGGCCTTGAACAAAGTCACTGATCGATTGAACGGCAAGGGGGCTAAATAATGGCGGAACGAAAAGTAGTCCGTGCTGTTAATGGTCTGAATCAGCAGATTGACAGCGTTATCGGCGCCATGGAGCTAGCTGAACCATATCTGGATCCGGACAGCATCGATTTGGCGGCCTCGGTCATCAGGAAATCGGAATCACGTCGAAAGCTATCCTCGGAACACGTGGTTGTGGGTCTCTTTGGCGCAACGGGTAGCGGCAAGTCCACACTCTTCAACGCTCTCGTTGGCCAGGAATTGGCGTCAACAGGGGTGATCCGTCCTACGACGACAAATACAGTAGCTGCCATTTGGGATACAGCAGGCGCCAATGAGCTTCTGGACTGGCTTGAAGTGACAGATCGCCACGTCATTGAAGAGAGCGCAGAGCCTCGACGCCGATCCTCGAAAAAAGACTTTGATTCCGGGCTATTGCTCCTGGATCTGCCGGACATGGATTCGACGCGGGTGGAGCATCATCAGATTGCCTCGCGCCTGGTGGGTCAGGTAGATTTCCTGGTTTGGGTTCTTGATCCCCAGAAGTATGCGGATGCATCCATTCACCATGGTTTTCTCAACTCCTTGCAAAGCCAACAGGGAAATATCCTGATTGTTCTGAACCAGATAGATCGAGTGGCCGAGTCTGACCGCAAGAACATAGTTAGTTCCTTGCGCGATACTCTCGCTTCGTCCGGATTGGAAAGACTTCCGATTGTCTGCGCGTCGGCCACCACCGGAGAAGGGCTGGACGAAGTCCAACAGCAGATCGCTGCTGCCGCGAAAAACAAGGCCATTTCCACGCGCCGGCTCAGGTCTGACGTTGACCAGGTAGTGCACCACCTGAATGGACAAATAAGCGTTGAAAAAGTCCGTCAGCCAAGCCAGATGCATCAATCCGAACTGGAACGAACGATCGCCAATGCTCACGGCGCACAATATATTGCTGACGCAGTAGAGACTTCGTACAAGCTCCGGGCAGCCCGACGCACAGGTTGGCCAGTGACCACCTGGCTGATTCGACTGCGCAATGATCCATTGCAGCGAATGAACTTGGGCCGCAAACGGGACGAACCCGAATTGTCCATCACCTCGCGTCCAGAACTATCCGTGGCAGAATCTTCGGCCATTGACCACGCTATCGATAAGTATGTTCAGCAAAGCACCGAAGAACTGCCTGACAGTTGGCATGAACCAATTCGAGAACAGGTCGGGGCCAATGTCGAGCACCTTGATGGTGCCGTTGATGCCGCTATCGCTAGCACGCAGCTTGGCGTTGAAAAGTCATCATGGTGGTGGCCTGTCGTCAAATTTATCCAGTGGGTCTCATTGTTGGCAGCATTGACCGGTGCGCTTTGGCTTGCTGCTTATCCCGTTGCTGGGTACTTCCAATTCGACTTGCCCTCGGCCCCACGGGTGGAAGGGATCGCGCTTCCCACGCTGGTCTTGGCAATCGGGTTATTGCTGGGTATCGTCCTAGGCATAGCGTGCTCATTCGTCAATCGAATAGTGGCTAAAGTTAAACGTAGGAAGGCGTTAAGGAATATCGAACGTTCAGTATCCGGCTTGGTTCGCACGGCCATCGTTGAACCTGTAGACGAGTATCTGACTACGTATAACAGCTATGCCACCCTTATTACCTCAGCAGCAAAGAAAGCCGACTAGAACTCTGTGACTATTAATCAGCCTGAAGCTACCGTTGGAGACCTTGGCGAGCAAGGAATTCTTGACACCATACTTCCACTCCTTGATTCGCAAAAGGCAAACCTCGGTCCGGGGGACGATGCAGGTGCGCTAAGCGTTCAGGGCTCGGAAATCCTGGTTTCGGTGGATACTCTTGTCGAAAATCAAGACTTCAAGTTGGTTTGGCCAAGCGGTCTAGAACACCGTGCTTATGACATCGGGTGGAAGTCTATTGCCCAGAATGTTTCGGATATCAACGCCATGGGCGGCACCACTACCGGCGCGGTAGTTTCCTTGTCGCTGCCTGCTCAGACATCCCTTCAGTGGGTTAAAGATTTTGCCCAGGGAATGGCAGATGCCATCAGTTCGCTGGGGGCCAAGGAACTCACGATTCTCGGCGGTGACCTTGGCAAGTCAACGGAAATCTCGGTGACGACAACGGTTCTGGGGGAGTGCGCGCACGGAAAGATTCTGCGCAATGGCGCCAAGCCTGGGGACGTCATCGCAGTGGCTGGCCGTCTTGGTGATGCCGGTGCTGGGCTAACTGTTTTGGAACATCGCAGCGACGCCAATAAGTGGAGCAGGGCTGTGCGCAGGATTGCAGAAGCGCAATGCAAGCCCGCACCACCATTAGGGTCAGGTCCTCGCGCAGCTGAAGCCGGCGCTCACGCCATGATGGATATCTCTGATGGCCTCGTTCGTGATACTTCGCGTCTGGCCAAGAACAGCGGCATTAGCATCGATTTCAACAGCGAGGTATTGAAAAAGTTCGCTGCACGTTTGGCGCCCGCTGCGCAATTGACCGGGACAGATCCAATGGAATGGGTATTGCACGGCGGTGAGGACTTTGGCCTTGTGGCCGCTTTCCCAAACGAAGATGTGGTTCCCGAAGAATTCACGGTGATTGGCGCTGCCAAGGCGCGAAGTGGCCGACGCTCATTGGTGACGGTCGACGGGAAGATCGCGACCGCAAGCGCGGGATTTGACCACTTCAACTAAGCCGCGGCCCACGCACACCGCGGCTTCCTAGCTGTGGTCGTTTTGCACTCTGAGCAGTTCAGAAAGCTCATGGGCGGCACTGGTGACCGCTTCGTGGTGGATCTTTCCTGGCTGCCGCGTCAGTCGCTCAATGGGGCCGGACAACGACAAAGCGGCGATGACGCGGCCGGACTGGCCACGGACAGGCGCTGAAACCGAAGCAACGCCTGGTTCGCGTTCACCCAAGGACTGAGCCCAGCCACGCCGGCGCACGCCCGCAAGAATGGTAGGCGTGAAACGAGCGTGATGCAGTCCTTCGACCATCCGCTCGTTGTCCTCCCAAGCCAAGAGAATCTGTGCGGCTGAGCCAGCTTTCATCGACAGCTGGGTTCCCACCGGAATGGTATCGCGCAATCCGATGGGTCGTTCTGCGCTGGCGATGCATACACGGAAGTCGCCTTGTTTGCGAAAAATCTGGGTACTTTCACCGGTCAGGTCTCGAAGCTTGATGAGAATCGGCCCTGCCGCGCTGACCAAGCGATCTTCACCTGCGGCGCTGGCCAACTCCACCAAGCGATTTCCAAGCTCAAAGCGGCCGTGCATATCTCGGCCTAACAGCCCGTGGTGGACCAACGACTGGGCGATGCGGTGCACCGTCGGACGCGAAATGTCCGTCAGCTCCACCAACTGGGAAAGGGACGTCGGTCCGTTTTCCAGCGCGTTGAGGATGGCTGCTGCCTTATCGAGAACACCTACACCGCTACCTATTGTCATAGTCCCAGTATCACGTCTCATTATTTGAGATTCAAGTCCGCATACTGGAAATGACTATCTGTGAAGTGTCAAAGTTGAACTACCACAATTACGTAGCTTGAGGAGTGTGTCGCATGTCCGCCATGCAGTCGCCCCAGACATTGGCAGAAAAAGTTTGGAGTGCACATGTTGTGCGCCAAGGTGAAGGAAGTGGAGAGTCCCGCCAGCCGGACTTGATCTACATTGACCTCCACCTCCTACACGAAGTGACCTCGCCGCAGGCGTTCGAGGGGCTTCGCCTGGCAGGACGCCAACTGCGCCGCCCGGATCTGACCATCGCGACAGAAGATCACAACACTCCTACGCTGGAAATCGACAAGCCTATCGCTGACTTGACCAGCCGCACACAGATTAATACCCTGCGTGAAAACTGCAAGGAGTTCGGCGTCCGCCTTCACTCGCTGGGCGACAAGGAACAGGGCATCGTCCACGTGGTTGGCCCGCAGCTGGGCCTGACCCAGCCGGGCATGACCGTGGTCTGCGGAGACTCCCACACCTCCACGCACGGCGCATTCGGCGCTCTGGCATTCGGTATTGGCACCTCCGAGGTGGAGCACGTGATGGCCACCCAGTCGCTGAGCCTGAAGCCTTTCAAGACCATGGCTATCAACGTCGAGGGCACCTTGAAGCCGGGAGTCACCTCCAAGGACATCATTCTGGCTGTCATTGCCAAGATTGGCACCGGTGGCGGCCAAGGGTACGTTCTCGAGTACCGCGGTTCAGCCATCCGCTCGCTGTCCATGGACGCGCGAATGACCATCTGCAACATGTCCATCGAAGCAGGCGCTCGCGCTGGCATGATCGCTCCGGACGAGACAACCTTTGAATATGTGAAGGGCCGTCCGCACGCGCCAAAGGGTGAGGACTGGGACGCAGCGGTAGAAGACTGGAAGCAGCTGCACTCCGATGAAGGAGCCCAGTTTGATGCAGAGGTCTTCCTGAACGCCGATGAACTTGAACCATTCGTCACCTGGGGAACCAACCCAGGCCAGGGTGTCTCACTCTCCCAGAGTGTTCCTTCGCCGGAAGACTTCGAAGACGAGAATGATCGCAAAGCCTGCGAACGCGCTCTGAACTACATGGGCCTGACCGGCGGAACGCCGATGAAGGATATCCGTGTGGATACCGTCTTCCTGGGATCCTGCACCAACTCTCGCATGGAAGACCTGCGGGCCGCGGCAGAAGTCATCAAGGGAAAGACCAAGGATCCAAACATCCGGATGATCGTGGTGCCAGGCTCGGCCCGCGTGCGGCTGGAAGCCGAAGCCGAGGGACTGGATCAGGTATTCAAGGACTTCGGCGCCGAGTGGCGATTCGCTGGTTGCTCCATGTGCCTGGGAATGAACCCGGACCAGCTGGATGAGGGGGAGCGCTGCGCTTCAACCTCCAACCGCAACTTCGAAGGCCGCCAGGGCAAGGGCGGACGCACGCACCTCGTTTCGCCGCTGGTTGCCGCCGCCACCGCGGTCCGCGGAACCCTGTCCTCGCCAAGCGACCTGGTCAACGCAGCGGCTGCAGTCTAGAAAGGATTACCACGATGGAAAAGATTGTTACCCACACCGGCATTGGTGTTCCGCTGCGGCAGAGCAACGTGGACACGGATCAGATCATCCCTGCTGTCTACCTCAAGCGCATTACGCGAACCGGCTTCGAGGACGCGCTGTTTGCCGGCTGGCGCCGCGACGAGAACTTCATCCTGAATAAGGAACCTTTTAACGCCGGTTCCGTGCTTGTTGCCGGCCCGGACTTCGGTACCGGCTCTTCACGCGAGCACGCAGTTTGGGCATTGAAGGATTACGGCTTCAAAGCAGTGATCTCCGCACGTTTTGCCGACATCTTCCGCGGCAACTCCGGCAAGCAGGGATTGGTTGCCGCCGAGGTGGCGCAGAGCGACATCGAACTGATCTGGAAGGAATTGGAGAACAACCCGGGCACCACCGTGACCGTGGATCTTGAAGCCCGTACCGTTCACTGCGGCTCGATCTCGGCGCCATTCCAGATTGATGATTACACCCGCTGGCGCCTGATGGAAGGCCTGGACGACATCGGGCTGACTCTGCAGCAGGAAGATGCCATCACGGCCTACGAGGCGCAGCGTCCGGCGCACAAGCCTAAAACGCTGCCCGCACAAACCGCCGGCTAAGAGGTTTTTCCTGAAGCCGGAATAATAGGTCCGCTCTTTACCGTTCTTATAGCGGGAGAGCGGACCTACTGTTCTTCCTAGGACGCATATACCGCTCAGGGTTGTGACGTGGCTGAAAGCATGCTCACAATGTGTGCGCCACGGGATGATCTGAACATACCAGCGGGTACATAAGCGGTATGCTTGCTAAGTCCTGCCAGTTCGAAAGCTCAGAAGCTTCGGCGGGCGATAACGACTACGCGATGAGGTAATTCATACATGGGTAAGATCTTGACGATCCATGGTGGTGTTCCACTTGAGGGCACCGTACGAGTCGGCGGAGCAAAGAACCTAGTGCCAAAAGCCATGGTTGCAGCTCTGCTTGGTGACACTCCTTCTGTTCTGCGCAATGTGCCAGAAATCAAAGACGTCGTAGTAGTACGCAGTTTGCTTGAGATTCATGGTGTCAAGGTTGATCAGGACCCAACCACTGGTGATCTCACCATGGACCCTACCCAGGTCAAGATTGCCTCGAACCAGGCCATCGATGCCCACGCAGGCGACTCCCGTATCCCTATTCTGTTCTGCGGCCCGCTGATCCACTCCTTGGGTGAAGCCTTCATCCCGGATCTGGGTGGCTGCCGCATCGGCGACCGTCCCATCGATTTCCACCTCGAAGTCCTGCGCGAATTCGGCGCAGTCGTGGACAAGGCCCCGGACGGCATCCGCATCTCGGCACCCAACGGCCTGCACGGTGCCAAGCTCTCCTTGCAGTACCCAAGCGTTGGCACCACGGAGCAGGTTCTGCTCTCGGCCGTTCGCGCCAAGGGCGTTACCGAAGTCAGCAACGCGGCCATCGAGCCAGAAATCCTGGACTTGATCTCTCTGCTGCAGAAGATGGGCGCCATCATCTCGGTACACCGCGATCGTGTCATTCGCATCCAGGGCGTGGACCAGCTCACCGGCTTTGACCACACCGCCTTGCCTGACCGCAACGAGGCCGCTTCGTGGGCTTCGGCAGCACTGGTCACCAAGGGCGACATCTTTGTTCAGGACGCACAGCAGCGCGACCTGACCGCCTTCCTCCACGTATACCGCCAGATTGGTGGCGAATTCGAAGTCAAGTCCAACGGCATTCGCTTCTACCACCCAGGTGGAGATCTGAATCCATTGATCCTGGAAACCGACGTCCACCCAGGTTTCATGACCGACTGGCAGCAGCCGCTGGTCGTGGCACTGACCCAGGCCAAGGGCGTTTCCGTGATCCACGAAACCGTTTACGAAAACCGTTTCGGATTCACCGATGCTCTGGTGCGCATGGGCTCCACCGTCCAGGTGCACACCGACTGCCTCGGTTCCACTCCTTGCCGCTTCGGTCAGCGCAACTTCAAGCACTCAGCTGTTGTTGTCGGCCCGGCAAAGCTCACCGGTGCTGATATTGACGTTCCAGATCTTCGTGGCGGTTTCTCCCACCTCATCGCAGCCCTGGCTGCTGAGGGCACCAGCCGTGTGACCGGAATTGAAATCATCAACCGCGGCTACGAGCACTTCATGGACAAGCTGCAGAGCTTGGGCGCCAACGTCGAGCTGAGCAACTAACAAAGGGGATCTTGTTCGTGGTAAAGATCCTGGCTCCGGGGGAGTCTGCAAAAACCAAGCGTGTCTTTTCCGTCTTGGCGGGAATCGTCCGTCCGGTGATGAATGGCTTGACGGGTAGAACCTGGAAGGGCTTTGAAAACCTTCCGCAGGGTGGATACATCGTCTGCCCAAATCATCTGACGGAAATTGATCCGCTGGTAGTCGGGCACGCCATTTACAGTAACGGCAGGCTTCCTCGTTGGCTGGCTAAGGAATCACTTTTTAAGCCACCTGTGCTTGGCTGGTTCCTGCGGACCACCGGCCAAGTCCCCGTTTCACGTAGCTCTGCAAGTGCAGGTGACTCGTTGAAGCAGGCCAAGAAGGTGCTGGACGCCGGCGGAGTCATCGTGATTTACCCCGAAGGCACGCTGACCAGGGATCCCAACCTGTGGCCCATGATCGGACGCACCGGTGCAGCGCGCTTGGCGTTGCAAACCGGTGCTCCGGTCGTGCCCATGGCACACTGGGGAGACCAGGAGCTACTGCCGAGGTACTCCAAGAAGATGTACCTGTTCCCGCGCAAGCATGTCACCGTCTCCGTTGGAGCACCGGTAGACCTGGATGATTTGCGAGAAGGCCCGCGCACCCGCACGGCGCTCCAGGAAGCAACGGACCGAATCATGGACGCGATCACCGGTTTGCAGGCTGAACTGCGCCAGGAAGAACCACCGGCCAAGCGCTGGGATCCTTCTGAGCATGGACAAGCCCAAACCGGCCGTAGCTTCGAAAAACCGGATAACTAATCATCACTCGACATCATCACTTTCTAGAGGACTGACAATGACAAAGCCACTTCCACGCAAGATCGCCGTGATGGGTGCCGGTAGCTGGGGTACAACGTTTGCCAAGGTCTTGGCTGACTCCGTTGCAGATCAGGGGATTCCCGTTCAGATCTGGGCACGCCGTGATGACGCAGCCAACGAGATCAACGAACGCCACACCAACTCCCGGTACCTTCGCGAGACGAAACTGCCTGCCAACATCTCAGCTTCGTCGAATCAGCGTGAGGTGCTAGAGGGTGCTGACCTTGTTGTCCTGGCCATCCCATCGCAGTCGCTGCGCCGGGAATTGGCTGTCTTCAAGAAGTACTTCGAGCCAGAAGCCGTATTGCTTTCCCTGATGAAGGGCCTGGAGCGCGGCACCGACCTTCGCATGAGCGAAGTGATTGCCGAGATTACCCAGTTCCCTGAAGATCGAATTGCTGTGCTGTCCGGTCCGAACCTTGCCATGGAAATTGCCCGGGAACAGCCAACGGCATCGGTCGTTGCTTGTGCCGACTCGGAAACCGCCCAGTGGATCGCTGAACTTTGCTCGGCACCGTACTTCCGTCCTTATACTAATGACGATGTCTTGGGTGTTGAGCTCGGTGGAATCGTCAAGAACATCATCGCGCTTGCTGTTGGCATGTGCGATGGCATGGGCATGGGCGACAACACCAAGTCCACGGTGATTACCCGTGGCTTGGCCGAGACAACCCGCCTGGTGCTCTCTTTGGGCGGACGCCTGGACACCCTGGCTGGCCTTTCGGGACTAGGCGACCTAGTTGCCACCTGTTCCTCATCGCTGTCACGCAACAACACCGCCGGTCGCCTGCTCGGCCAGGGCCTCTTCCTCGACGAGGTCAATGACCGCATGTCGCAGACTGCCGAAGGCATCAAATCCGCGCGGGCAGTCTTCGATCTGGCTCGCGCTCACGAAGTTGAAATGCCAATCACTGAAGCGGTGGTCATGGTGCTCGAAGGTTCGTTGAGCGTTGAAAACATGGCGGCGCGATTGCTGGCCCGCGAACTGAAATCTGAAGGAGAACAGAACTAATGGCTGACCGTAAACTTCGTGTCCTCCTGCTCTTCGGCGGACGTTCCTCGGAACACTCGGTTTCTTGCGTGACTGCCTCCGGCGTGATGCATGCAATCGACCGGGAGCGCTTTGACGTCATCCCCGTTGGCATCACTCGCAATGGTGGATGGACCCTCTTGGACAAGGATCCCGAAGGTTGGGCTCTCGATTCGGGCCAGTTGCCAGAAATCGCCTCCGTTGACCACCCGGTTCAACTATCACCCGAGCCGAATAAGACTTCACTTCAAGCTTTCGGCGGTTCAAAGATCTCGGAAATCTCCGAAATCGACGTAGTCTTCCCGCTGTTGCACGGTCCTTTCGGCGAAGACGGCTCGATTCAGGGAATGCTTGAAACCGCCGGAGTCCCATATGTTGGCTCCGGTATTGCCGCTAGCGCCATGGGCATGGATAAGCACTTCATGAAGGTCGTTTTTGAAGGGGCCGGCTTCAACGTTGGCCCTTACGAAGTCATCAGCAACAAGCAGTGGCTGCGTGACAGCGATGCCGCCTTGGCTCGTTGCGATCGCTTGGAATACCCGCTATTCGTCAAGCCTGCTCGCGCAGGTTCATCGGTTGGCATCACCAAGGTCGACGTCCCCTCGGATCTTCGCGCGGCTGTCGAGGTAGCCCGGGTTGAAGATCCAAAGGTGATTGTCGAGCAGGGGATTGTTGGCCGCGAAATCGAATGTGGTGTCCTGGAAGGCCGTGGCAGTTCTCCTGCCCGCGCTTCTTTGCCGGGCGAGATTGCCGTGGCAGATAACGGGCATACGTTCTACGACTTCGAAGCTAAATATGTGGACGGAACCGCTGCGCAGCTAAGCTGCCCTGCTGTATTGAGCGAAGAAGCCACTGCGGAAATTCGCGAATTGGCAGTCAAGGCCTTTGATTCCCTGGATGCTGAAGGTCTTTCGCGTGTTGACTTCTTCTACACGCCGGAGGGCCAGTGGATCATCAACGAGATCAATACGATGCCTGGCTTTACGCCGTCGAGCATGTACCCGCAGATGTGGGATAAGACGGGTATCGACTACCGTGAACTGATCAACGAGCTCATTGCCTTGGCAACTGAACGAAATGTCGGTCTTCGTTAATTTCCAGCCGTAAAAAGACGTTGGCCTGGTGCCCGAGATTTTCTCGGGGCACCAGGCCAACATCGTTTGAAGCAAAGTACGGATTACAACTGCTCTGACTTATCGACGCTCACACAAGCCTTCTGCGCGGGGATCTTGGCAGCAGCATCTGACAGGGACGCAAGAACCGTGCTTGAAGGAATCACATTCGGATCCAACACCACTTCCGTCGCTGGCGTGCGGCCGTAGGTGGTCAGCGTCCAGATCCCGGACTTCTCATCTTCGTGGGCGACCCAGTCAACGTCATTGACTGATACGCATGGATCGCTTGTCGGAGTGGGCACTTGGACGCCGCAGCGCAGAACCACTTTAGAAGGATCGCCCCAAGCCGAGGTGGCTTGGGAAGTGGTGGTGCGACGGTCAGCATCTCCGATAGTGTCTGGGAGCACTACCATCATCTCCGCGCAAAGTGGGTTAGCCGCATCGGGAGCCGCATCAACCGCTGCAACGGACGAGCACCCAGCGAGTAACGGCAAAAATAGTGCTCCAATTAAGGCGTTTCGAGTTAATCGGCCTACTTTTGGATTAAGTTTTGGTGACAGTCGGGCTGTGACACTGATTTTAGACACGTTATAAGCGTACATCGGCTATCTGAAAGATAAGATGTATTGAGTTGAAACTGTGAAAGGTAGCATATGTCCTTCGAAGAGCAGCCAGCAAGGCAGCGTACAAAGAAGAAGCGCACTGGGCGCGTAGTACTCTTTAGTGTTCTATCCATAGTGGTAATTGCTGCGTTGGTTGCCGGGCTATATGCCTGGAACTTGGCACGCACATTTGATGAAAATAGCAACAAGCTTGCTGACGCTTTTCCGGCCGAGGAAACTCGGCCGGAGGTCAAAGAAGAATCCAAGGACGCTATCAACGTCCTCTTGCTTGGATCCGATACTCGCGCAGAACGCTCCGATGATGAGCCGGGCGATGACTTCGCGACCCTACCTAGCGGCGGTCGTTCAGACACGATGATGCTGGTTCACATTCCGTCGGATCGCAAGAACGTGTTTGTCACCTCGATCATGCGTGATACGTGGCTTGACATTCCTGGCGTTGGGACGGCAAAGATCAACCGTGCCTTCGCCAGTGGTGGCGTTCCAAAGGCAGTTGAGACTCTTGAAGGTCTTTTCGGCATCCGCATTAACCACGTTGCATCCATCGACTTTGAAGGCTTCAAGGGACTGACCGATGCCGTAGGCGGGGTGACTGTCGATAACCCAATTGCTTTCACCCCGGTACATGCCAAGGGTTACTACTTCCCTAAGGGCGTGCAGAAGTTGGACGGCGAGAGCGCACTGACCTTCGTACGTGAGCGTAAGGCCTTCACCGGCGCCGGTGGTAGCGATTACCGCCGCGTGAAAAACCAGCAGCTCTTTGTTAAGGCATTGCTTGGCCAGATCCTGTCCAAGGAAACTTTGACAAGTCCCTCAAAGATTCAGAACGTTGTCAGCGAGATTGCTCCTTATGTTGCAGTAGACGACACCCTGGACTCGGCTAAGATTGCAGGTATTGCCTCGTCGATGCTGAATGTTCGCTCGGATGACATGACCTTCTTTACCCTGCCAAACAATGGTCCAGGCCGTTCTGCTGATGGCCAGTCCATCGTGGTTCCAGATATGGAGACCATTAACAAGTTCGGCGAAGCACTGCAGAATGACACTGTTGACGAGTTCGTAGATTCAACAGACTTGTCTCAGTAACACCAGCTAAGGAACAACTTTCCATGACCCCCCAAAAACTCGATACTTCCGTGCGCGCCATCAAAGAATGGCTTGCGCGGAGTGTGAAGAGTCTCGGGAATCACTCTGACCGGCTTAATGCCATCAATGTTTTTCCGGTAGCCGACGGCGATACAGGGAGCAATCTCTATCTCACCGCGCGGGCGGGTCATGACGCGGTCAGCGAGTTGGAAAGCGACGATATTGGTGGCTTCCTTGAGATTGCCGCGCGTTCCTCCATGGAGTCGGCGCGCGGCAACTCAGGCACCCTGTTCGCCGTCTTCCTCAGTGGTCTGAGCGAACCTTGGACCGGGCAAGAACGGCTGACAGCACCCTTGCTTGCCCAAGGACTGGAACGAGCTAAGGTCCGCTCTTGGTCCGCGTTGAGTGAACCGGTAGAAGGCACCATGCTGTCGGTCATCAACGCGATTGCCTTGGCCGCCAGTTCAACCCTGGCCCACATAAAAAACGACTACGAGAGCCGAGCAGCGCTCGATACCGTCCTGGTTCAAATGAAACAGGCAGCACAGCTGGCAGTCCAAGGTACAGAAACCGAACTGGCGCCACTGCTAGAAGCCGGCGTTGTCGATGCCGGTGCCGTGGGCATGCTGATCATCATTGATGAACTCTGTGCCGCCATCAGGAATGACGAAACCGACTTTGACTCCTATGAGTCATTCCACGGCTACAAGATCCAAGACCCCCATGTACATCTCAACCGCGAGGCAGAGTCCGGCGTTGAAGTGATGTGCACCGTTTCCCTCGATGCCCTGGGAGCTGCAACCCTAAGGGGACAGCTAGATTCCATGGGCAATTCGGTGATCATGTCTCCGGTGAATCAGCTGGAGGAAGACACCTATCGCTGGCGAGTACATGTCCACGTGGACGAAGCGCAACCAGCCCTGGATCTGATTGGCAAATATGGCGATCCGGTGAACGTCAGCGTAACCGACCTTTGCACCCACGATGACTGATCCAAGCCCCGTTTTGTTTGAAGAATCCGAGCTGGCCATGTACTTGGGCAACAAGAACGCCCAAGCTCTTGAGAAAGCCTTTGGATACAAAACCGTTGGGGACTTTCTCTGGCATTTTCCTCGTCGATACGTTGAAGTCGGCGAGCTCACGCCCATTGCCGAACTTCCCTTTGATGAACACGTCACGGTTGTCGCACAGGTAGTCAACGTCAGTCAGCGGCAAATGCACTCACGTCGTGGATTCATTTTCGAAGTCACCGTCAGCGATGAGTTGAGTTCCGGCGGTCAAGAATTGAAAATGACGTTCTTCAACGGATATCAAGCTCGCACAGACTTGACCGTTGGAACAATTGCCATGTTCAGCGGAAAAGTCGGGTGGTATCAGGACCACCTGCAACTGAGCCAGCCTGATTACGCGGTCCTTGACGAAGCCTCGCAAGCTGATCCTCGGCCTATTCCGATCTATCCTGCGTCGGCGAAGATGCCGAACAAGCGAATCCGGGACTTGATGGGACTTCTCATCCCGCACTTGTCAGAAGACAATCTGCCGGAGTTCCTTCCTGAAGAGATCCTTCGTTCGCATCGCTATCCAGAACGCCACAGAGCATTTCTTGAACGACACGTACCCCGCGAAATCAAGAAAGCCTATATCGCAAGACAGCGTTTTGCCTTTGAAGAAGCCTTCATTCTCCAGCTATCGCTTGCTGAAAGAAGCCGCCAACTGGGCACACAGCAGGCCATCGCCCGTCCGCGCATCGCGGGTCGGTTGGCTGAAAAATTCGATAATCAATTGCCGTTTGAGCTGACCGAAGATCAGCTGCAAGTAGGGGAGCAGATTTCCTCTGACTTGGCGCAGGCCCACCCGATGCATCGCTTGCTGCAGGGCGAGGTCGGTTCGGGCAAGACGATCGTCGCCCTGCGCGCCATCCTGCAGGTAATCGACGCGGGGGGACAAGCCGCGCTCTTGGCGCCAACCGAAGTGCTCGCGGCCCAGCATTTCAGTTCTATCAAGAAAATGCTCGGAAAGTTGGGGGAGCCCGGACTATTCGGTGAGGGCGAAGGCACCGGCATCGCGTTGCTGACCGGTTCGGCAAAAACCGCTCAACGTCGCGAAGCGCTGCTGGGAATCGCCAGCGGTGAAACCGGTCTGATAATCGGCACGCATGCGCTGTTGAGCGATCAAGTTCAATTTGCCGAGCTTGGCCTGGTCGTCGTTGATGAGCAGCACCGATTCGGCGTGGAACAACGTGATGCCCTCCGCGCAAAATCGGGTGCAGCCCTTCCGCACACGTTGGTGATGACCGCGACCCCGATTCCCAGGACGGTCGCGATGACCGTCTTCGGTGACCTGGATACTTCGACTATCAAGCGCCTGCCGGCCGGCCGAGCGCCAATTCAAACCCACATCGTTCCCATGCAGCTGGCCGGATATCGTGACCGCCTGTTTTCGCGGATCACCGAAGAGGTCTCCAAAGGGCATCAGGTTTATGTTGTTTGCCCGCGAATTACGGATACAGCGGCTGAACAAGGCGTGCTTCTCTCGACTTATGAGGAGCCTTCCGGCCAAACGATGAGCGTTGAGGCAATGACGGAACTGCTCGCGGGCATGCCCGAATTCGCTTCGATCCATACCGAGGCTTTGCACTCGCAGCTTGATTCGGCGCAGAAGCAAGATGTCATGGATTCATTTGCCCGCGGCGAAATTGATGTACTTGTCTCCACAACGGTTATCGAGGTTGGTGTTGACGTGCACAACGCAACTCTGATGGTCATCATGGACGCTGAGAGATTCGGGATATCCCAGTTGCACCAGTTGCGCGGCCGTGTGGGGCGTGGTGGATTGCCTGGCACCTGTCTGATGACGACCTGGCTTGATGCCGACCATCCTTCGGTAACGCGGCTCAAGACCATCGAGTCGACGATGGACGGATTTGAACTGGCGGAAGCGGACTTGGCGGAGCGGCGAGAAGGAAACATCTTGGGTGTCCAGCAGTCCGGTAGCCAGTCATCGCTCAAAGAGCTGAGTATTATCAAGGACCGCTCACTTATTGAGCAATCCCGGAGCAATGTTGATGTCCTCATGAAAGTGCCGCACTGGCACGAGAAATATCCGCGTCTCGTTCAGATCGCCGGAGCATGGGCCGATGAATCAACTAAAGAATTTTTGAACAAGAACTAGCAGGAAAGGCTGAAATGAGCCGAATTATTGCCGGCGCCGCTGGCGGCCAGCCACTGAAATCAGTTCCCGGGGATGCGACTCGACCAACCACAGATCGTGTGAAAGAAGCACTTTTTTCGCGACTTGAGAGCTGGGACCTTCTCGCCGGCGCCCGTGTTTTGGACCTCTTTGCCGGTTCAGGAGCACTGGGCATTGAATCCGCGAGTCGGGGAGCCCGTCAAGTCGTCCTCGTTGAAAAAGCCCCCAAAGCCGCAAGCGTTTGCCAGCAGAATGCGGCCCTGGTCAACAAGGTTTTGAAAACTTCAACGGTATCGGTGCAGCGTGGTTCGGTGGACTCAGTCCTGGATAGCTACGTGAACGCTGCTACCGGACTGCCAAACCGCACCTTCGACCTGGTTCTACTGGATCCGCCATATCCGCTGACCGAAGATGAGCTCGCGACAACCTTGCAGAAAATCTCAAAAGTCCTGGCCGAGGACGCGACGGTAATGGTCGAGCGTTCCAGCCGCTCTCCGGAACCTTCGTGGCCCAATGAGTTGGTGAATTTCTCCGACAAGAAGTACGGAGAAACCCACTTATGGTTTGCTGAACCTGTCGAGGTCTAAGCCAGAACGGACTTCCGCGGGATAAGGCCCAGCCGCTTGGCAACGGTCAACCAGTTCCTCGGGGACCTGCTTCTTCGAAGCAGTGAGGATGAGGTTGCCTGGGTACCGGGCTGTAAACATCTCTGGTGTTGAACTGAGCATCACGAAATCGAAAGCCGAACGTGCAGCGGCGACTTGTGACTTGGTGAAGCGCAGCGGGGGATCGTCGCCAATGTTGACGAACAGCAGCCCATCCTCCGTCAGCGACTCCCTGAGCTCGGTGTAATACTCCGGCGTAGTGAGGTGTTCTGGCGCTTCAGGCCCGGAGAAGATGTCGAGTACGATTGCATCGAATTTTTCTCCGGCCAGTTCTTCAGCCAAGACTGATCGTGCATCAGCTACGACTGGAGTGAGATTGCAGCCTGAAGGCAGCGGCAGCTGGGTCAATACAAAGTCAAGAAGTTCTCGTTCAATGTCAACGGCAACATGCTTGCTGCCTGGATAGACAACGCTAGCCCAACGGGCCAACGTCAATGCGCCGGCTCCCAGATGAAGCATCTTGAGCGGTTTTTCAGGAGTGCGCAACACCTGCAGATGATTCGCAATGCGGGCAAGGTACTCGTAGAAGACTTCTTCCGGATGGGCCAGATTCACATGCGACTGAGGGGCGTCGCCAATGGCAAGAATTTTTGAGCCCGGAATCAAGTCATCATCGTAGATGGAGGCGTGCGCCTGGACGAATCCCAACCATCGCTTCGCTGGTTTTCCGTTCATCGATTCAAGACCTCCGGGAGCTGTTGCAGTTTTCCAACCGCATCTCTCAGGACTTCGGGCTTCTTGCAGAAAGCGAAGCGCAGCAACCCCTGGTAGCTGGAAGCATTCTGTGGATGCACAAAGACTGACATCGGGATGGCTGCCACTCCAACCTCCTGTGGCATCATGCGCGCGACCTCGATAGCGTCGTTGTGCTTGAAACCGTTAATGTCGGCAACCAGGAAATACGTTCCTTTGGGGCGTATGACTGGAATGCCAGCATTTTCGAGTCCGTCAGCGAGAATATTTGCTCCCTGCACCAAAGATGATGCGAAGCCTGTGAAGAATGACTCTGGCAGGTTTAGTGCCTTGGCCACTGCTGGCTGGAAAGCCGGTCCTGAAGAGTAGGTCAAGAACTGCTTCACCGTGCGAATCGCGGTGATCAAGTTCTGCGGACCTGTAGCCCAACCTACTTTCCAACCGGTAAATGAAAACGACTTTCCTGCGGACGAGATGGTGATCGTTCGTTCAAATCCGCCAGGCATACTAGCAATAGGCACATGTTTCGTTCCGAATGTCAGATGTTCATAAACTTCGTCCGCAACGATAATGCAGTCATGCTGATGGGCCAGGGCAATGACTTCATTGAGAATAGAAGTCGAGAACACCGTTCCCGTAGGGTTGTGGGGATTATTGATCAGGATGACGCGCGTATTGTGCGTGATTGCCTGTCGCAATTCATTGACACTCGGCTCGAAGTTCGGAGCCTTGAGCTGAACGACTTTATGTTGCGCATTAGTCAACCCGATCATCGCCGCGTATGAATCATAGAAGGGCTCAAAGGTGACTACTTCATCGCCCGGTTCAAGGAAGGCTAGTAGCGCTGATGCGATGGCTTCTGTCGCGCCGGTTGAGACCACTACTTCGTTGTTGGGGTCAATGTCTAGAGAATAGAAGCGCTTCTGATGATCTGAGATCGCTTGACGCAATTCCAAGATTCCTGAACCCGGAGCGTATTGATTTGCCCCTGACAAAATTGCGTCAACAGCGATTTGGCGTATTTCGGCAGGTCCCTCTGTGTCCGGAAAACCCTGGCCCAAGTTGATGGCTTCATGCTTGTTGGCAAGGGCGGTAATCTCTTCAAAGATGGTCACCCCAGGCTGGCCAGAAGCGTCCAACAAATTTGCGCCGTGGGCAGTTCTCTGCCAAGGAGTCATGGAGTTGCTCATAAGTTCATTATGGACGTGCGCTCATAAAATGTTGTCCGTTGAGTCGAGGAATCGTTACGGGACATTCACCGAAGTTCCAACAATTGACGCGAGTTCTTGATAGATTCGGTTCATGCGAAGAGCAGTATGCCCCGGTTCCTTTGACCCGATTCACAACGGTCACGTTGAAATTATCGCGCGTGCAGCCAGCCTTTTTGACGAGGTGATCGTTGCCGTATCCACGAACTACTCGAAGAAGTATCGCTTTAGCGAAGACGAGCGAGTAGCGATGGTGGAAGAAACCGTGGGCGGATTGCGAGGAGTCACTGCAATTCCAATGGGTCAAGGATTGCTGGCGGATTTCTGCAAGGAACACGGCGCTGAAGCGATCGTCAAGGGGCTTCGAAGCACCGTTGACTATGCCTACGAAATCCCGATGGCCACAATGAACCGTCACCTGACGGGTGTCGAGACAGTCTTCCTGCAAGCGGATACCCGTTTTACCCATCTGTCATCTTCACTTCTGAAGGAAGTGCAGTCATTGGGAGGCGACGTGGCGGAATACTTCCCGCGGGCTGTCATGAAGAGGCTGCTTCGCTAATCGCAATTTTCATGAAGTTTGTAATTACACAGGGTAGATATAAGATTAGACCCTTGAAAGATCACTCTCACTTACTTGGACGGTTTTCCTAAAATGAATCAACGTGCCATCACCAAGGCAGTCATTCCTGCAGCAGGACTCGGAACCCGATTCTTGCCAGCGACCAAGGCCATGCCGAAAGAGATGCTGCCGGTTGTCGATAAGCCGGCAATCCAGTACGTCGTCTCCGAAGCCGTCAAGGCTGGCTTCACTGACTTGCTCATGGTTACCGGCCGCAGCAAGCGGGCCCTCGAAGATCACTTCGACCGTGTTCCTTCGCTGGAGTACTCGCTTGAGGCCAAGGGTGATAAGAAGAAGCTGGACGCAATTCACGAGGCCACTCACCTCGGCGACATCCACTACGTCCGCCAGGGCGATCCAAAGGGCTTGGGCCACGCAGTTCTATGCGCAAAGCAGCACGTGGGCGACGAGCCGTTTGCCGTATTGCTTGGTGATGACCTCATCGATGAGCGCGACGAACTGCTGTCCGTGATGGCAGAAGTACAGCAGAAAACCGGTGGCTCGGTGATCGCGTTGATGGAAGTAGAGCCAGAGCAGATCAGTGCCTATGGTTGCGCAGACGTTTCGGCAGTCGAAGGCGAAGAATACGTCAAGGTTAATGGCTTGGTTGAAAAGCCAGCAGTCGATGAAGCACCAAGCAACTTGGCTGTCATCGGCCGCTACTTGCTTCACCCGCGAGTTTTCGAAGTCCTGGAGCACACCGCGCCGGGCCGCGGCAACGAAATCCAGTTGACCGATGCCTTGCAGGTGCTGGCAGCCGCTGAGGGCGAAGGATCGGGTGTGCACGCAGTTGTGTTCCGTGGCCGCCGCTACGACACCGGTGACAAGCTGAGCTACCTGCAGGCCAACATCACCTTGGCGGTTGACCATGAAGACCTCGGTGTCGGTTTGAAGACCTGGCTCAAGGAGTTCGTCGCAGGGTTGGACGACTAATCACTTCTTGCCAGCTTTGACAGCCCATCCAACGGCCGTCGTTTGCTAGCTGAAGCTTGAGATAACTAGGGCCTCGGTGCCCCCGCTATGCGGGGACACCGAGGCCCTAGTCTGTATTCGCCATAATTTAGTGCGAACGGGTGTATTCGAATTTTGCGTTCGACTCCGTGAGGCACCGGACGCTGAACTTTTTTAGCTGGTTGCAGGCAATGACAACTCTTGGAGCAAGCGCTTGGCTATCGCCAGGTGCCCAGCTGTATTCGGGTGGAACAAATCAGATTTACCTTTCCACGTTTGCATCCCGCGGGGGCCGCGGTTCTTTGCATTCGAATAAAGATCTGACAGTGACACGAAGGTACCGCTATTTGCTTCGCACGTTTGTTGGATAACTGTGTCTAGATCTTGTGCGATTTGAGTTTCCGGCCGGTACCAGACACCTAAGCAGACGAAATGTACGGATGGCGAAACGGAGCGGATTCGTTTGAGGTAGTTCTGGTATTCCTTGCGGAAGGTATCAGTGGGAGTGTTGCCGCCAGCATCGTTTGTCCCCAGCTCGATGATGGCCAAATCCAAATCCTTGGGCAGGCTCTTTCTGTGGGCGATGTAATTCAACTTCGCGCCCGATTTGGCGATAGTTGTGATCGATTCAGTCCCGGCGGCTTTGAGATGTCGTGAGGTAATCGCCCGGAAGCTCTCTGGGAGCAGGTGAGCGTCCCGACCGACACTGATCGAATCGCCTGCGAACAACACCCGGTCGAAATTGTTTCCTGTCGCGGGTTCTTCAGGAGCCGCGCTCGGGGGAGTTTCTGCAGCCTGGCTGTTCGATGAGATGATGCCCTGGATTGCAGGAACCAAGGCCACGGCGACCACGACGATCAGTACGAGTGTGATTGTGATCTTTTGTCGCAATGACATTCTGTTGTCCCCATATGCGTTACGCACGTTCTGGCTCTGCAGTAACGTGTCACGGTGTTTATCGATCATTCAAAGTTTATCGGGACAGACTGCTAACTTCGTGGCTGACTGCTTAAGGTTAGACGTGAATCTCATCGCTATTGAATGCAAAATTCAATTCTGGAAAGCGTGTGCGTGCCTGAACATGACAAGTCGCTTCCGCCGCGGAGCGAATCAATAAGCGGGCAGAGGTTGGAATCCGGTACTCTCGCGGTTCAGAACTAGATGTGAATCATGAACGTAGCTTCTATCGCTGGTGCCAGGAACCATCAGAATCTCTGTACGCGCTGGCGTCGCCCTGAACCAAAGTGCGGATTGTGGATGAGTCCGCTGAATCTTTCATGAAGGCAATCCGCGCGACCGCAAAAGTCTCCAAGCTACGGTTCTCATCGGGATATGAGAAACCCAAAACGAGCAATTCATCGTCGGAGGTTTCTGAGCATTCCTTAACAAATGCAAACTAGGAGGAGACCGTCGTGATGCAGGTGGCATCTTCGGCGATTCGGTCGTGGTCCGGCAGGCTGCCTACTTCTCGGACGTTTCGCGCTAGATCTTCATTCACGACAAGTGAATAGACCAGGTTCTCTTGTTCTGTCTCCCCAAACGGTTCACGAACATCCTTGATGTTTTCTTTACCCCCAAGGTGCGTACTCAATCTCGATGTCTACTCGGCAAAGCCGTTCCCTAATGGCTTTGGCGCTCACCGTGTAGCGGTCTACTGAAAATTCGGCCTTTGGTGGGGCTGCTCCTTTAAGGTCATCTGAAAGATGGACCGTTACCGGAGTTTCTATAGTCGAGAACGGTGTCTGTTCGCCGGGGCCTTCAACATGGACTTTGTCGAATTAGTACAACGTTCCCGCTTGCGAATCTCCGGCTCCATGCTCAGTGGTCGTTGTCCCGTCAGCATCTTTCTGGGCTCCACTGCATCCGCTGACTAGCAGTACGCCGGAGATTAGGGCGGACGATATTCTCAGTGATTGACTGTAGAAGGGACAGGCAGATTTCATGGCACTCTTCACTGGAGAGAATGTGGAATTTGGGAGAAACAGTTGTTTCTGAAGATCATATCCAAGTGCTAGAGAAAAAGTGCGAAGACTATTGTGAATTTTCACCGGCCGAGATCATGTGCACGGTTCATGGAGTTGGAATTTCCCAAGCTTCCGCAGTGATTCGTTCCTGTGGTCAATTCGGGAAACGATCTTGCCGTGGAACCGCGTGCGCTTAGCCATGTAGGAGTACGCCCAACTCTTTGCATTCCGGCAATTGTTGCATGTACTCCTGCATGGTTGCGTGTGACTCTTCAGTTGACCGTTCCGCTAGTTCCTCTGGGTGCTCATTTGATGAGCGTCCTCTGATGAAAGAATTGAATTAATTGACTTTTTCAATGATGGAATGAATTCGAATAAACAGAGGGCGATGAAAGCGAGTGGTGTTTCTCACTCTATTTAGAAGTCAATGTACTCAGGATAATCACAAGTACCTTATGTAAGCTTTTCCTTTGCGTGAAGTCTCTCGGCCTGTCCGGTTGCTTCAGTTTTGGTAGCCCGGGTGGAGATGATTTGAAACACGACGAACCTCAAGAAATCGTATTTGCGTCGAGGAGCGCGCGGAACGTAGTAGAGCGGAAGAAGAAGCGAACGCGGAACGTACTCGTTGCGGTGGTCGCAGCCTTGCTAATTTGCGTGCTCGGGGCCGGATACTTTGTGTTTGATCTGCAGCGCCAGTTCAACTCAAAATCCAATTCCTTGGCTCTCGGGTTCTCGGACGCTGACCAAGAGGCGCGGCCTGTCAAGGACCCAGATGACAAGTCGATGAATATCCTGATGCTCGGCGTAGACCATGCCGCTGATGACAGCGACGGGTCAGCTGCACTCAATGGCGCTGTTGAGCAGCGTAGCGACTCCATGATGCTGGTCCATATTCCGGAAGACCGCTCCCAGGTGTACGTCATGTCGATGGTCCGCGACATGTACGTCGACATTCCGGGATACGGCAAGAATAAACTCAACGCCGCAGTATCGTACGGCGGAGTGCCATTGCTGATGCGAACTGTCGAGGGACTCTTCGAAACGAAAATCGACCATGTCGCCATGGTCGATTTTGAAGGATTCAAGGAACTGTCAACTGCACTCGGCGGCGTCACGGTGGACAATGACATTCCGTTCACCGCGCATGACACGGATTATTTTTATCCAGCTGGAAACGTCAATCTCGAAGGGGATCGCGCGCTGCGATTTGTTCGCGAGCGCAAATCCTTCAGCAACGGCGACTACCAGCGCGTGGCTAATCAACGGAAATTCATCGCTGCTGCAGCCAATAAACTTCTTTCCTCGGACACTCTCACTAACCCAGTCAAGCTATATGACATCGTGGATACCGTTTCGCCATACCTGACGTTTGACGAAGACTTCGACGCAGCAACCCTCGTGGGGCTAGGCATGCAGTTGAAGAACGTTGATACGCAAAATATGGCAATGTTTACCATGCCTACAGCCGGCACCTCGGTGAGTGCTGACGGGCAGTCCATCGAGCTCCCGAGCGAATTAGCGGTTGCGCAAATCGGCGAAGCACTGCAAACAGACACGATGGCACAGTATCTGAAAGAGAATCCTCCCGAAACAGAGTAATTCCTGTGATCGGTGTGACAAAAGCGTAGAACCGGCTACTGAATCACATGGATGTCAGATCCTATCTACTAGACTTTGAACATCTGTGCTTACTAACAAAGCGACAGTTAGCATTCGAGAATGAGGACCTTTGAGCATGGCAGTTGCAGAGGAGGCCGACAAGTTCGGCTTGGACCGCGTTGGCGCGCGTCCGTCGTTGGGCGACTATCTACGGCAAACTTGGGAACGTCGCGAGTTCATTTATGAACTAGCGAAGGCGCGAGTCCAGAAGCAGAACCAGCAGAACCGACTCGGCATGATCTGGGTGGTTCTGAAGCCAACTATGAATGCCATCATGTACGGCGTCATTTTTGGCGTTTTGCAGGGTGACAAGAAAGCAGCTGATTTCCCGGTTTTCGTGGTCATTGGCGTGTTCCTTTTCGAGTTCTTCACCAGCTCAATGAATGGCGGAGCCAAGTCGATTACTGGCAACTCTGCCTTGGTTCAATCGTTGTCATTTCCGCGTTTAAGCCTGCCGGTAGCTCAGATCACCCAGAACCTTCTGACCTTGATGCCAATGGTGGGTGTCATGTTTATTTACTCCATGATTCTGGGTACTACACCGAAATGGTCGTGGTTTGGCATCATCCCGTTGATCGCGATTTTCAGTGTGTTCAACATGGGTGTTGCTCTCATCTGTGCCCGCATCACTGTTCACGTTCGAGATTTCACTCAAATCCTTCCTCTGATCTCTCGCATGCTTTTCTACACTTCGGGTGTACTGTTCAGCGTTGATCGCATTCTTAGCCACTGGCCTTGGCTAGTCACTGTCTTCGAATTCCATCCGCTGTATCAGACGTTGCAACTCGCCCGAGCGATGATCATGGACAACGCTGAATACGATCCGATGGCATGGCTCGTTGTGACTGTTTGGTCTGTCGCGATTCTTGTCGTAGGACTTATTTACTTCTGGAAGGCTGAGGAGCGTTACGGCCGTGCCAATTAGTTTTGATGATCTAATCAACCCGGGGCTACACCCCGAGTACGAACCAGCCCCGATCTTCTCTGACGACACTTCTTTCATCGATGTTGTCCAGCCGGAAGATATCAAGACATCAACGTTGACCGTTGACGAATCCCGCACGCCCGTAGTCATGGTGGATAACCTGCATGTCAAATACCAGGTGTTCTCCAGTGGCAAGGCGGTCGGCAATGCCGGTGCCCGCAGGCTCTTGCAGCCAAAGATGCGAGGCGTTCGTACGGTTCATGCGTTGAAGGGTATCTCCTTTGTCGCCTACGAAAACGAATCCATTGGCATCATCGGTTCCAACGGTTCCGGTAAATCGACTCTGTTGCGAGCCATCACCGGTCTGACTCCGCCAGCTGCCGGCTCTGTGTATGCACGTTCACGTCCCAGCCTTCTGGGCGTTGGCGCAGCTCTGATTCCGGACCTCTCGGGAGACAAGAACATCACCTTGGGCGGTTTGGCCCTAGGGTACAACCGCGAGCAAGTCGAACAGATGCGTGAAGAGATCACCAAGTTCGCTGAGCTGGAAGAATTCATTGACCTTCCAATGAAAACCTATTCGTCCGGTATGGCCGCGCGACTTAAATTCGCCATCGCCGCGTCCAAAGAGCACGACATTCTCATTGTGGATGAGGCTTTGGCCGTGGGTGACGCGAAGTTCCGCAAGCGCAGTGAAGCCAAGATCCGCGAAATTCGAGAGAACGCCGGAACCGTGTTCTTGGTGTCGCACTCGATGAACTCGATCAAAGAAACTTGCAATCGTTGCATTTGGATTGAAAAGGGCGTCCAGAAAATGGACGGCGATCCGGATACCGTGATCAAGGCCTACCAGCAGCACAAGAAGTAAGAGACGAATGACTGAATTTCCCGGCGTATCCTACGTCATGCCAGTGCTGAACGAGGCCGACTACCTGGAAGAGGCTGTCAACTCGATCCTCACTCAGGATTATGACGGTGAGAAAGAACTGGTCATTGCCCTCGGCCCGAGTACCGACAACACTGATGTTGTTGCGCGCCGTTTGGCCGACGAAGATGCTCGCATCACGCTTGTCGATAACCCCAAGGGCCGTACCCCGATCGCGCTGAACTTGGCGATCAAAGAGTCGATTCATCCAATCATCATGCGTGTTGATGCGCACAGCGAACTTCCCTCGAATTACACCCGCCGTGGCGTGGAGACCCTGTACCGCGTTGGCGCCCACGACGTCGGCGGGCTCATGGACGCTCGTGGCCGCACGCCAGTGCAGCGAGCTATTGCGGCGGCATATCATTCCAAGTTCGGTTTTGGCGGACCGGCCTACCACTCGGGTGCACCCGAGGGAGAAGCGGAATCCGCATATCTGGGAATCTTCCGCCGCGAGGTCTTCGACGAAGTCGGGTTCTACGACGAGAACATGTGGCGCGCCCAGGACTGGGAACTTTGCCTGAGGATCCGCCAGGCCGGCCACAAGGTCTGGTTCGATCCAGAACTGAAGGTCGGGTACTACCCGCGAGATACTTTCAAGGCCTTGGCCCGGCAGTCCTACGCTTCTGGCACATGGCGCGGTGAGATCGCGCGACGCTTCCCGGAAGGCAAGTCCCTGAGACACGACATTCCGCCGTTGCTTCTCGCGGGCGTAAGCCTCGGCTCTGTTGCCTTGGCCGTGGCTCCATTCACGCGGAATCACGCGCCACGTCCGGTGCAGGCGCTGATCAATGTGGCGGCCTCCGCACCCTTGGTCTACGTTGCCGCCACCGTGGCTGCTGGATTGACTTCGAAGGGCGAGGGAATCAAGGAGAAGCTCCTGACCGCAGGCGCATTCCAATCCATTCACCTGCCGTGGGCCGCTGGCTACCTCAAGGGCAGGATCTTCGGGGCGGCTGGAACCCTGGATAAGGGCCGGGTCAAGTGACTGTAGATCGTCCCAAGAATCCAACGCTGGACCAGCTCAGGGCCGTTTGCCAGCCACCAGAGGTTAAAGCTCGAAAAAATGCGGAACACTGGACCGCGGAACTGTACCTTCGGCATATCTCCATTTATCTGACCGCAATTTTGGTCAGGACCAGGATCACCGCCAACGGGGTTACTGGCCTGATGATCCTAGCCGGTTGGTGCATGTCGCTGGCTCTGCTGATTCCTGGCATTTGGGGACCGATTCTCGCCGTTGTCCTTTCGCAGGTGCAGCTGTACTTCGATTGCTCCGACGGCGAAGTCGCCCGATGGCGTGCTTCGCAATCGCCTCGTGGCATTTTCATCGACATGGTCGGCCACCACACCACTGAAGCGCTGATTCCGATTGCGCTGGGTTACCGGGTATTCAAGGAACTCTCGGTGGACGGGGCGCTGAGTAGCCAGGCATGGCCTACCTTGTTCATGGGCGCCTGCTTGTCGGTGTTGCTGGTGCTGAATCGTTCACAGTCCTTGATGGTCCACGCGGCTCGAGGCATGGCAGGGCTGTCCAAGCTTCCGGACACTGCGGCCGCACGGGCTGTTTCGACGGCAACCTTCATTGGAAAGCTACGTGCGATGGCGCGTTTCCTCCCATTCCACAGGCTGCTCCATGCGGTGGAATTGAGTCTTCTCATTCTGCTGTGCTCCATCATCTCAGCGGTCGCTGGCATGCCAGGTGTGGCTGAAAAGTGGATGATCTGGATTCTGCTGCCAGCGTGCGTACTGGTAAATATCGGACACTTCTTATCGAATATGGTGTCGTCGCGGCTGAAAGCGTGATTTCGCGCTCTCGCACAAAAACAAACGGAAAGGGCTGAGCATGGATAATCGACTCGCTCCAACAATCGGCGTTGTCGTATTGACCATGGGTAACCGTCCGGTGGAACTGCGACGAGCTTTGGATTCCTTACTGGCACAACGAGATGTCAGCATCAACGCTGTAGTCGTTGGCAACGGCTGGGACCCCACAGATATCCCGGCCGGGATCAAGACACATTTCTTGCCAGAAAACCTCGGCATCCCAGCGGGCAGAAACGCTGGCGTTGCCCAGGTCGAGGGTGAGTACCTATGCTTCCTCGATGATGATTCCTGGTTCCTTGATGATGATTTCCTGATCACGGCTGTCCAGCGTTTTAAGAAGTATCCGCGGATGGGTTTGCTCCAGCCTCGGATTACCGACCCTGAACACAGTGATCAGAATCCAACACGTTGGATTCCCCGCTTGAAGAAGCGCACCGCGGAGGAGCCTAGCCGCGTCTTCCACGTAGGCGAGACGTGCCTGGTGACAACCCGTGAGCTTTTCGACTCCACCGGCGGCTGGGCTGGTGGGTTCTGGTACGCCCACGAAGGCATCGAGCTTGCTTGGCGAATCTGGGACACCGGAACGTACGTTTGGTATGCAGGCGATATGCGCATCGGCCATCCCGTGGTTGATCCTCGCAGGCATGAAGAGTTCTATCGATTGAACGCCCGCAACCGTGTGTGGTTGGCTCGCAGGAACTTGCCGGCACCATTCACTTGGATCTATCCAACTACCTGGATGCTGATTGAATGTCTGCGAATGCGCAAAAAACCGAACGCGGTCAACCAATATCTCGCCGGTTGGAAAGCCGGTTGGAAGGGCAGCCCTTGGTACCAGGAGCCACGTTCCAAGCTTCGTTGGATCACTCTGCTGCGAATGACGCTGTCAGGTCGTCCGCCAATTATCTAGGCCGATGAATCTCACATTGGATTGAGCGGTAAAACGTGATGGATTTGGGTGTTGGTTTACTCAACTCGGATGATGACCGCTAGGGTAATTGTTAAGTGAACTAAAGATTAACGCGAACTGACTACTTAGCGCGATAATTGACTGGTATCAGTGAAGCAATGCAGGTTCTGGCTCTTATGCTCCATCAATCGTGATCAGGGTGCGTATGCCGGAACTCGAATCAGCAGGAGGATTTGCAAATGACTAAGACGGTTTTGACCTATGGAACTTTTGATTTGTTCCATATTGGCCACCTCAATATCTTGAAGCGACTGAAGGCGAAGGGCGATCGTCTGATCGTCGGCGTTTCCACCGATGAGTTCAACGCCATCAAGGGCAAGAAACCTGTTGTTCCATTTGAGCAGCGCCGTGAAATCGTTCAGGCCATCGAGTACGTGGACCTGGCTATTCCAGAAGAGAACTGGGAGCAGAAGCGCCTGGACATCAAGAAGTATGATGCCAAGGTCTTCGGCATTGGCGAGGACTGGAAAGGCAAGTTCGATGATCTGGGCGATGAGGTCGAGGTTGTTTACCTGCCACGCACTTCAGGTATCTCGACCACTGAGATGAAGCGTGTTCTGAGTGAATTTGACGAACGTCATGTCCAGTCGCTCAAGAGCACCCTGGACACGTTGAGCCAAATCGTGAAAGAACTGAGCTAAGCAAAGCTCCACTCTCTAAACCAGTCGAAACACGTCATTGAAAGATCTCATGTCTAGCGAATACATCACCAGTTCGGTCAAGGCGAGTGTCAAAGGAGTTTTACGAAAGTTCGGCCAACGTCCGGAAGCAAAACGTCTGACACGAGCAATGGGCTTCGTGAATCGACCAGCGGGCGCCAACGTTGGGGTATCCAATGTTCCGTTGCCAGGTTCTGTTGCAGTGTACTTTGGCGACGGCGCAGACAAGATCTATCAAGTGGCCCAGTGGTTGCCTGTTCTCGAAGAACTGCATGAGAAGGAAGAGGTCCTGCTGGTCTTCCGAACGCTCAGTGCTTTCAAAGCAGCAGGAAATCTCACTGACCTGCCGAAGATATTCGTACGCCGTTTCTCTGATTTGATGGATGTGTACGACGACAATGATCTGAAACTGGTGATCTATGTCAATAATTCGCGGAGCAACTTCCAGTCTTTGGACCATCCGCGATTGGTGCATGTCCACGTAAATCATGGCGAAAGCGACAAGCTTTCGATGGTTTCAAATAAGGCCAAAGCTTACGACAAGGTATTTGTCGCGGGGCCGGCGGCGATCAAGCGCCACGAGACCATGTTGATTGATTTCGACTTGAGCAAGCTGCTTGTCACTGGACGTCCTCAGCTGGACATCGAATTTGAGCTAGAACTCCTGCCTAGCGACAGATTGGATGTCATGTATGCGCCTACTTGGGAAGGCGAAAATGAGGACAACAACTATACGTCGCTCGATAAGTATGGCGTAGCTATCATCGAAGCATTGCTGGCAAACCCTGCATGGCGAATCATCTATAAACCGCATCCGCGTATTGAATCCAGCAACACTCCAGGTGTTGCGGACGCGAACGCCCGCATCAAGGAACTGCTCGAGTCCGCTAACGACGCCGGTGCAGACCATGTGATTTCGGAACAGGGCAATATCTTGGCCATGTTCGAGTCGACGGACGCGTTGATTACCGATGTTTCGAGTGTGGGTCTGGACTACCTGTATCTTCACCCCGGTAATCCTTTGGTCATCTCCGATCGTCGAACCAACCGAGAGATTCTTCATCGCGATGCCCCGATCGCACAGGCATGCCAGGTAGTCGACGAAGACAGTGTTGAAAACGTTGGAAGTCTGCTGGCCGATGCGTTGACTCATGACAACTACAGGGAACAACGCTTGAAGATGCGTCAGTTCTATTTTGGGGATCTTGTCCGGGGCGACTCGACTAAGCAGTTCCAGGATGTAGTTCAGGAACTAATTGCAAATCGGCAGGCGAAGCTGCAAAACTTCCGTGGTTGGCACAGCTGATTTGGCTTTGGGGCTCTGACCTACTTAGAGCTCCATTGCGGGAGTGCATTAATGAGTGCTCACGAATACATGCGCGCCTGATGCATTTTTGGCCCTCAGGATATTTGCAGTTTGCCGTCGGCGGTTCAAAACTGACTTGAATTCCCGGAAGGGGTAATCTTGTTCAGTGGATCACATGGGCTGGTATCTGTCCCAAAGTTTTGCTAGGGCCTGATCTATGTGGTTTGTACGCGAACTCTATGCTGTTTTCCGGAACTGAAGTCTGGAAGAACAGATATCTTCTGAAGGACTTTTTGTGGCAGTTGAAATTCGATCGATGCAAAACTTCGCGCAATCTGCAATGCAGACACTGCGTGATGAACGGTTGAAGCGCAAGAAGTACCGCTATTACGACGGTAATCAAGAGCTGAATCTCGGGATTCAAGAAGACACGTTGCAGATTGAAGCCTGCGTCGCACACGAAATCCAGTTGATTTCCATCCTCCATGGCCGCCATATAGTCACTTCTGTCGCACCCATTTCTTCTCGAGCAGTCACGATGAAAAATGGTGTGGCGCACCGGGTGCAAGCTGAGATTTCTTTGGAATCGCTTCTCGACCAGTGGCATGAATATCGTGAGGCACTTTCCGCAAGCGCCGCAGAAGAATTTATCGAAACTGACACGGACGAAGCTGACGCAGACGGAGCCGAATCAGACGAAGCAGACGATAACGAAGTCACGCTGGAAGATAACGTTTATTCGGGCACAGTTCGAATTGCCCAAACGTTCACCTCCAATTTCTATGAACTGCCTTCGGGTATTGCATGGGTGCAAATAACCGAAGGCGGGCAGCTGTTCCGTCGACGCGAAGTCCGGCAACTAATCGATTCTGGCGAGCTGGTCCTGGAAGGCCCAGTGATCGCTCATCGCATCATGGGGCGATTTGCTTCGACCAATCTGGAGCACAGCTCAGTCTATTCTTCTGACGAACGCAGCGTCGGCGTATACATCAACAAGAAAGCGGAAGCGGCGCTCGCGCTAAACCGCTCGATGAAGTTCAAGTACCGAATTCGCACTGACATTACTCAGGTCAGTGGAGGCAAGCTGTCGTTGGGGGGAGTGCTAGAAACTCAAAGCGACCGTGCGTCATCAGTTACGCTGCAACTCGTGGGACGTAAGTCCGAGTTCCAGGTAGAAGCTCCAGTCAAGCTTGTGCTGAATCAAAAACTGATTGCCAAGCGATTTGGTCGTGCCATCTATACGTGGTCTGCGTCAATTGATTTTGCTACTGTGGACTGGCAAAAAATAGACCGAGGCGACAACTACGATCTTTACCTGTTGGCGACTTCAGAGTCCGCTGGCGAGGCGACCCGATTGAGAGTGACCCGCACTCCGTTTGCTGTGCGCAATACGACGCGCGCGGGTGACGTCACTGTGGGCGATAAGACCCTCGCGATTTCTCCTTATTTCACGTTCAAGGCCAAATCAACTTCTCTGATTTTGGAAGTTTTCGACAAGGAAGCATTCGCGGTGCTCTCCGGCACTCAGCAACATAGTTTCCCGCTGAGCCGGCCTGCAGATTCAAAACCGATATGGATCGTCGGCGAATTGTCCTACAAAGCCCAGGACAACGGGCTTCACCTGTTCAAGTACCTTCGCAAGAACCGCGCGGATATTGATGCCTATTATGTTATCGATGAAAATGCGCCCGATTTGCGTAATTTCGAGACCATGGATCACGTTGTTTTCCATGGCAGCAAAGAGCATTTTGAGCTAGCCATTCGTGCAGAGCGATTCGTTGGCACCCACCATGCCGACTATCTTTACCCTACGAGACATCAGAGTTTCTCTTCGCGTTGTCGAGCAACGCGAGTATTTTTGCAGCATGGTGTCATGGGGACTAAATGGATGGTTCCTAACTACGGCAAGAACTCACCAGGGTTTGCCACCGACCTATTCATGGTTTCGTCCGAGCGGGAAAAGCAGTACATCGTTAATGACTTCCTTTATTCACCGGAGGAAGTCAAAGTTACGGGCCTATCCCGATTTGATTCTTTGCTTGCCCAGGACCTTGCACTCAACGAGAACATGTTGCTCATCATTCCAACATGGCGCGACTGGCTGCAGAACGAAGAAGTCTTCTTAGAATCTGACTACCTTGAACAGTGGAAGAATCTGCTGAACTCTGCCGAACTTGAAGCTCTTGTGAAAGCGCATGGCTTGGAAGTCGTTTTCTGCCTTCATCCGAACATGATGCAGTTCCGTGACCACTTCGCCGGGGCCCCGACACGGTTGATCGTCCAAGGTGAAGTCGACGTTCAAGAACTGATCAAGACTGCTGCCATCATGATCACTGACTACTCGTCAGTGAACTTTGATTTCAGTTTCCTGCACAAGCCGGTGCACTACTACCAGTTTGACCGCGCGCGTTTCCTAGGACGAAACGGTTCGCACCTGAATTTGGATGATGAACTGCCCGGCCGCATTGCCTTCGACAGCGGAACCTTGTTGTCGGATTTGGCGAAGACTTTGCAGCGCGGCAAGACAATGGAAGACGTCTACCGAGCCCGCGCTGACCTGTTCATGACTCATCGAGACCGGGAGAATTCGCGTCGTATTACCGAAGAAATCGAACAGGCTGAACTTCGCCGTAAACCTAATGTCGGTTGGCGCGCTGAATTGCCGGTCAAACTGAAAAACAAGTTCCGCCGCAACAAGCGCTACTTTGATGTCATGCGCAAGCTGTTCAAGTTGTACAAGCTTGCTCCCATGGATGAAGACCTGATCGTTTTTGAGTCAGGCTTGGGGCGCCAGTATGGGGACTCGCCACGTTACATTTACGAGGAGCTGCTGCGCCAAGGGGATACCCGACGCAAGGTGTGGGTCTACTCCGGAAAGCATCGTTTCACGGACCCGCTAACGACGACTGTCAAACGATTGTCACCAGAGTACTTCTGGTACCTGGCCCGGGCAAAGTACTGGGTCAACAACCAGAGCTTCCCGCATTATGTGAAGCGCCGCGCCAAGGGCATTTTCCTTCAAACGTGGCACGGAACTCCTTTGAAGCAGATGGCTCTCGATATTCGGGAGGTTCACGGACGTGATGAAGGTTATCTGGAACGCGTCACACGTGCGACTCGTCAGTGGTCACATCTTATTTCGCCATCCGGGTACACCAGCGAGATCATGCGATCCGCCTATGCATTCTCCGGGGAAGCCGTGGAGCTTGGGTATCCGCGAAATGACATCTTGACGGGCAGTGGTGTTGCTGAGCATGAGCAGCGCGTCAGGGAAGAATTGGCGATCCCGCCTGGTGTCAAAACGGTCTTGTATGCGCCGACCTTCCGAGACGACGCTGCTTCGACTCGCGGCAAATTCAGATTCGACCTGCCGATGGACTTGGAAGAATTTGACCGTCGCTTCGGGCAGGATACTGTCCTGATGCTGCGCATGCATGTCCTGGTATCAAACGCAGTATCTATTCCCGAACATCTGAGCCATCGGATCATGGATGTATCGAGCCATCCGGATATTCAGGAACTTTATCTGGCTTCTGATGTCTTGATCACGGATTATTCGTCTGTGTTCTTCGATTATTCTCTGCTGCGTCGGCCGATTATCTTCTATGCGTACGACCTTGAAAACTATCGAGATAATCTACGTGGATTCTATTTGGATTACGAAAGCGCCCTGCCTGGTCCGATTGTCGAAGAAGAAGGCGACCTTTGGGATACTTTGTCGGCAGCTCTAACTGGTGAAGAGTTGCCGGGAGTGGACCGTGAAGACTTCATCCAGAAATATGCTCCGCATGACGACGGAAACGCCGCGCGGCGGGTCGTAGAGCGATTCTTCAAATAGGAACAACGCTTCGATGTTCCGATGATGTGGTGTCGGACCAATTTGCCGGTCCGGCGCCGCATCTCTTTCTATCAGTGCTCAGCTACGCGGTTCTCGTGGACCAGAGATAGCGTTTCATTGATGAACCGTTTCATGCTGGCGCCCTTGGAGATGTCTCCAAAGTAGTAGCTGACTAGATCGCTTAGCTGCTCGTTGGTTTCATCAAGAGCTTCTCGGGCAATCTTTGCGAAGTCAGCTGCGCTCGATGCCTGCAAGGCTGGCACTTTTTCCAACGCGGGCGAGTCATTCAGTGTTGCTTTTTCTGACTCCGGTTTCGTGACGAATAGCGGTTTTCCGGTTGCCAGGAAGTCGTAGGCAACGGCGGATATGTCGGTAACGCAAATGTCAGCAACCGACCATTGCCATCCCCAATGAGTCGACTCATCGCAGATGTACTGGGCCTCTGCAGATTCGTTGTGGGTACGCAGCTGGTCTCTGATTCGGCCAATGGCTTGGAGATAGGATTTCTTATTTTGTCCCGAGCGCGGATGCGGCCGGAAAATAATGTTAAATCCTCCGTCCCTTATCAGGGCTTCGATTAAACGCTCCCCATGCGATTGCACAGATCCATAGCTCATTGAAGGCCTATCGCCTTCCCACGTCGGAGCGTAGAGGACCGTCGGCAACTTATCATTAACTGCGACAGGCAGCGGATAGTGCACGTCGATCTGTGGTCGGCCAATCAAGCGGCAACGGGCTGAGGCGTCGAAGTTTCGTAAGTGTTGTTCCAACCGGTCTTTTGCTGCTTGGCCGGCCGAGAACACATAGTCGTAGGCCTTGAGCTGGTTTGACCACATGTAGGCTTTTTCGCTCTCACCGTGGCAGATGAATACGTGCTTGGGCGTATTGAAGCGTAAGAATTGGAAGTTCCTAATATTCTGGTTCACATAAAATACAACGCGCAGGTCCTGCGAGTGCACGAATCGCTCAACATCTTCGATGGCGGGAGCATAGTGAATTGGAAAGGGGCACTCATTGCGCAGAAGGATCGCCGTCTCCGGGGTTCGCACCACGATCGCTACCGGAACGAACTCAGATAGGGCTAGCAGAGGGTCGTACCACTGCCTGATTTGATAAGCGTTGATAACTTCATCGGGAAAGTGAACCGCAACCTTGTACCGTCCGGCGCCGATGGGGTAGTTGCGCAGATCCGCGGCATGCTTACGAATGAACCTCAAGTGTCGACGAGTTGCAAGACTTGCTTGCATCTTCTTGACGACCTTGTTCAAGGCTCGTGTTGCTCGCATAGAGAATCCTTCACCACGTAATTTGACGCATAACCAAGCACCAATTGCCGGAACCTTTTTGGCGAATGATGCGTTGGATAGGGGCAGGTGCAAGGACTTCAGCGCTACCAAACGTCGGTGTGTGCCGGGCCCTAGGCAGCTTTCTTTAATGGCAAACGCCTGACTTGCACCTCGCCCACAACCAGCTTCAGTGATTCGGTGAGGAATCGATGCATGCTGGCGCCGGCAGTGACGTCGCCAAAGTAATAGTCTACGACTTCGCGGAAACCAGAATCCTCTTCGGTCAGTGCGTTGCGAAGAAGCGACGGTGCATTCTCCAGATCTTCGGCAGTGAGCGAAGGCACCTTGGCCAAAGCCGGTGAACCGGTGACCAGGGCCTCGGCCGAAACAGGTTTGGTGACAAACATCGGCTTGCCCGTTGCCAAGAAGTCGTATGCAACGGCAGAAATGTCGGTAACGCAAAGGTCTGATTCAGCCCATTGCCATCCCCACTGCTCGCTGTCGTCAAAAAGTAACGTTGCATCAGACGATGCTTGAGCTGCTGCCAGATTGTGGCGGATCTTTTCAACGCTCTGTGCGTAAGACGCAGAAGCTTTCCCGGAGCGCGGATGCGGGCGGAAAATTATATTGAATCCGCCATCCTTGATCAGGGTGTCTATGAGGATTTCTCCGTGGGAGCTGGCTGACCCGTATTTCATCGACGGACGATCGCCTTCCCACGTTGGCGCATAGAGCACCGTAGGCAGGGAAGAGTTCAATGAAGCGGGCGCAGAATATGAAACATCTATCTGTGGCCGCCCGATGAGCCGAGTTCGCGCATCGACGTCGTAGTTGTGCAGGTTCTTGGCTAAGCGATCGCGTGCTGCTTGGCCGGCTGAAAAAACGTAGTCGTAGGCTTTGAGCTGGTTGGACCACATATAGGCTTTTTCGCTCTCGCCGTGGCAGATGAAAACATGGTCCGGCGCGTTGAAACGCATCATCTGGAAATTGTGGATGTTTTGATTGACGTAGAAGACCAGGCGCAAATCCTGCGAATCGACTAGTTTCTCAACATCTTCAATGGTTTCTGCGTAGTGCACGGGCAACGGGCACTCTTCACGCAAGGCCAGCGCAGTGTCAGGGCGGCGAGTAATCACTACGACCGGAACGAATTCTGCCAGTTGCTTCATTGGCTCGTACCACTGACGAATTTGGTATGCGTTGGTCATGTCATCAGCGAAATACAGTGCAACTTTGTAGCGATCATCGCCTGAAGGGACGTGAAAAAGCTCCGTGGCGTTACGCGTGATGAATTGCCGCTGCCTCCTAGCAGCAAGGCGCTGGGCAGCGAAATTTGCTGCCCTGTTCAAGGTATTGAACACCTTCATGTCAGATCCTTTTGCTGCTAGTAACTGGCTGGTATCACAAGCATAAGGTTAAGTCCTAGCGAACCGCTGTTGACATGCCTTGAAATGCCTATGTACTAAGCTAATTTTGAGCTTGTGACCTAAATTCACTCAGATTGGATGCGGTGGCCACGCGGATTTCCTGTAAAAGCCGCACTGGCCCTGAGGTTCCTCGGTCGTAACAGAGAGGGCAGCTGGGATATGCTGTGGTGAGTGCAACACCAACATCTGGGTTCTTTGGCTGGTTTCAGTTTGGGAACTTGGGTGGCGGCAAGCTAAGATGAAATGTCGGACTATGTTTTAGTAGGAGTCATCATTAGCGATAAGCGTTCTGATCGATCGTCACATGGCGCACTCGATCGCAACTCGCCTCTGGTTTTTTCAACCAGGGATCTCGGCCGTTCGCCGGGCTCAATGGAGACTCTTAACGAGCAGGTTCCGGCACCCGCAGATGTGGGAAATGCACTCATCGGTATTCGTGGAGGATCTGAGCTTGAATTAGATCTTCGCCTTGAAGCCGTGCATGAAGGAATTTTGGTATCGGGTACCGCTACAGCGCAAATTGCTGGGGAATGTGGACGATGCCTGGATCCTATCGAGTACGACTACGAGGCTGATATTCAGGAACTCTTCTACTATGAGGAGAGCGAAGAATTCGAAGACGATGATGATGTGGATCAGTATTGGGTAGTCGGTGACTTGATTGACATCGATCCGGTATTGCGGAGCGCAGTGGTTACCGCCCTGCCGTTCCAGCCGGTTTGCAAGGAAGATTGCTTGGGGCTCTGCAATGAATGCGGAATCAACCTCAACGATGAACCCGAGCATCACCATGAGGTACTTGATCCACGTTGGGCGGCGCTAGCGCAGCTGTCCGACAATGTCACTGAAGATAGTGACAAAAACTAAAACGTTAGACTAGAGAGAAGAGAAGTAGTCGTGGCTGTTCCAAAGCGGAAGATGTCCCGTGCGAATACTCGTGCCCGCCGTTCTCAGTGGAAGGCCACCGCGCCGAACCTGGTGAAGACCGTTGAAAACGGTCGCGTAACTTACAGCCTGCCTCACCAGGCTAAGGTTGTCACCGACTCGGCCGGTACCGAACTGTTCCTTGAGTACAAGGGTCGCAAGGTCGCTGACGTCTAAGACATGTCTTCTAAAGAAGAACTAATGAAGCGTCTCGGAATCGATATCGATTCCGAGACGTTTCGTCTTGCATTCACCCACCGCTCGTATTCATACGAGAACGGCGGCATACCAACGAACGAGCGCCTTGAATTCCTAGGCGACTCAATCCTTGGCTTCTGCGTTGCAGAATACCTATACGCAAAATTCCCGGATCTGCCTGAAGGCGACCTTGCCAAACGCCGTGCTGCCATTGTCAGTACCCGTGCATTGGCCATGATCGCTCGCGACCTGGAGGTCGGAGAACACCTTCTCCTTGGGCGCGGCGAGGCCCAGTCCAACGGCGCCAACAAGTCATCTATTCTGGCTGACACCATGGAATCCATCCTCGGGGCAACCTATCTGGTTCAGGGAATGGACGCGGCGCGAGCTTTTGTGCTTCGCTTCGTCACTCCGCTGCTGGAAGATCCTCGCCTGCTCGGCGCCACTACCGACTGGAAGACAGTTATCCAGGAAGTCGTTGCCTCTCGCAAATTAGGCGAACTTCGTTATCAGGTCAGCGGATCCGGCCCTGACCATGCGCGCACTTACGTGGCCGTGCTGCACATTGGCGATGGCGGTTACGGCGAAGGCCATGGACCGTCGAAAAAAGAAGCCGAGCAGGAAGCAGCCCACCAGACGTGGCTGCAGCTTAATCCTGGCGAGCAGATCCCCAAGAGCTAAGCACCACGCAGATGCCTGAACTGCCAGAAGTGGAAGTAGTCCGTCGGGGCTTGGACAAATGGGTGCGCACTCGAACAATCGAATCTGTTCAAGTGCTGGACCCTCGTTCAGTCAGACGCCACCTCGACGGTGCGCTGGACTTCGAACAATCCCTGACCGGCTGCACCGTTTCCTCCGTCGTACGCCGCGGGAAATTCCTCTGGCTCGGGCTTGATGGGTTGGAAATTCCAGCGGTCCTCATGGCGCACCTAGGTATGAGCGGTCAGCTGCTCGTGGAGCAACCAGAAGCACCAGACGAAAAACATCTCAAGGTCAGGATCTCTCTGACTGAACGCCTGGATTATCCAGGTGAGCTCAGGTTCGTTGATCAACGGATTTTCGGCGGGATGTTCCTATCCCCGCTGGTTCCGAGTCCCGACGGACTGCCTGCTGGCCAGGGCTCTAGCGAGTCAGCCATCCCACAGGCCGCGGCGCATATTGCCAGAGATGTCCTTGATCCGCACCGCACCGCAGAAGACCTGTATCTGGCCTTGCGGAAGCGAAGCACCGACCTCAAGCGCGCCATCTTGGATCAAGGCGTTATTTCTGGAGTCGGCAATATCTACGCTGACGAAGCACTATGGCAGGCAAAGCTTTCGGGACACCGGAAAACTGCAACGATCCGACGCCCGGAAGTGCAACGTCTCAACGACGCCCTGATCGATGTCATGACTCGCGCACTGGCGGCCGGGGGAACGAGTTTCGACTCGCTGTACGTAAACGTCAATGGCGCCAGTGGCTACTTTGCCCGCTCACTGAACGCCTATGGGCGCGAGGGCAAAGAATGCCTACGATGTGCGCAGGACGGCAAGGTAACTCTGATTCGCCGAGACCCATTTATGGGGCGTTCGTCGTACTCATGCCCGGTGTGCCAGCCGAGGCCACGAACTTCCCGTTAGATTTTGCAAGCAGCTGCCCACCCGCCTCATGCGGGTTGGCAGCTGCTTTTTCTAGGAGAGCTCGTCGAGCAATTCGCCGAAGCGACGCAGAACATGGCGGCGCCATCCGCCATTCATGATGTTGCGTGCCATGGCCTGGTGTGGATCATCCAGATCAAAGCCGGCGTGGACGAGGAACAGACGAGTGCCGTTCCCCTCCGGCTGAAAGGTCCAGGACACCGTGGTCGCCATGGCATTGGAGCTGTCCGCATCGGCCCAGCTGATCGTCAATAGCTTTTCGGGTTCAAGCTCCAGCACCGCGCAATCGATCAGACCAGAAAAGTTGGTCTGTTCGATGGGCTGGGTTTGGAAGTTGAACTTGTGCCAGACGCGTGGTTCGAAGTTGTTGGGCATCAGACATTGCTCCATGATTTCCGGAGTGGTCAGCGCCTTCCATAATTTGGCCGGCGGATGCGGGAAAAACTGTTCAACCTCGATGCGGGTCAAGTCTTCTTGCTCGGTCATCAGTCTTCCATTCTGTCCAGGACATCGTTGAGGGCATTAAAGCGTTCGCGCCAGAAGCGTTCGTAGGGGGAGAGCCAATCGAAGAGCGTCGCCAACGGATCGGCGCTCATTGAGTAGTACCGGAACCGCCCGTCTTGGCGTTCCTCTATCAGCCCGGTCTCGCGCAGGGCACGCAAGTGTTCCGAGACGCTGGCGCGGGCCATATCGAACTTGGCTGCGAGGTCTCCGGCGCTGAGTTCCTGCTTCAGGAGTGCGTCGAGAATATCGCGTCGAGTCGGATTAGCGAGCGCCGCAAAGACTTCATCCAGGGGACTGGATTTAGTGCGTCGTGGCATTTGACGTTCCTATCTGCTGATTCAAGATCACTGCAGTGCCGCAGGTGTTCGCCAGCAAAGCAAAGACGCTTTGAGTATATGTAGGAAATCTCCTACGCGTCAATCATGAGCATCCGAGATCATGACTGCGGGACTCTTTTTCCTGTAGCAACATTGGCGCGCTGCCGTGGACGGCTTGAGGACGCGCAGAGTCTGCGCCTCGGCACGGCTTAGGTCTTAGAGGTTTGGGGAAGGCCGCTTCGCAGTTGATCCTGTCTCAATCGGTAGCGCCGCAGTGCGGCTCCAAGCGCTCCAGCTCCCGGGATAGAGCTTGCCACGTCTGAGCCCTGCGTATTCCATGGACAAGAGATTGTGGCAAGCAGTAACGCCCGCACCGCAGTAGCTGACTACATCTGCGGCTTGCAGAACGCCCGCGGCGGCAAAAGTCTCGCGAACCACTTCAGGTGGCGCCATCGTTGAATCCGCTTGAAGATGCTGCCGGCAGGGGACATTCATTGCACCAGGGATGTGTCCACGGCGAGGATCAGCTTCCGGCACCTTGCCCAAGTTTCTATCGACCTCGGGCTCTTCGCCGCGGAATCTATTCGCCGGCCTGGCATCAACAATCAGAGACGACTCATCTGCAGCCAGTTCCTCAGTAGATAGCAGGGATCCAGCTGGCCACGGGCGCGGAAGGAGCGTGGCCTCGCGCGATTGAGGCACTGTGGTTTCAAGCTTGCCGGTGAATGCCTGGATACCACCTGAAACTACCGACGCGGGCACTTCGAGCAGCCGTAACATCCAAACAAGCCGTGCCGCAATGACACCGCCAGCATCGTCGTATGCCACTACCGGAACAGTGCCGTCAATACCGGCGCGTGACATGGCCGCGGCGAAATCCTCCGGCGTGGGGAATGGGCCACGGCCAGAGTTCTCGGTGATTTCCCCGGTGAGCGCCGTATCGAGATCGACAAAAACAGCACCGGGAACATGGCCCTGACGATAGGCAGCAAACCCAGAACGGTCCCAAAACCAGCGGCTATCAACGAGTACAAAGTCCTCGACTTGGCTTTCGCACCATTGCCAGGTGACAAACGGTTCCATGCGCCCTCACAAATGAAGATACAACTGAAGAAAAATTGGTAATTCCAATATTTGGCCAGCTGGCTGCCGCTTGCCAAGTTGTGTCCAGCATGTGGTGCCGTGGGTGCCGGCGCCAAGATTCGCAATCTTGGGCGCAGGGAAAAATCAGGCTAGCTGCGACGCCAGAACCTGCTCGTTGAATGGTGCCCAAGCGTCAACAGCCCACTGGCCAAAATTCTTGTCGGTCAGGGTGACACACGCCAGGCGGTGCTCAGGATCTACCCACAAGAAGGTGCCCGACTGGCCAAAATGCCCGAAGGTGCTTTCTGGGTGGCTAGCGCCGGTCCAGTGTGGATTCTTGGTGGAACGAATTTCAAAGCCCAATCCCCAGTCGTTGGGATTCTGTCGCCCGTAGCCTGGCAGGATTCCGGCCAGATTCTCGAAATGGACTCGGGTGGCATCATCCAGAGTTTGCTTCGCAACGATGGTTGGGTTGAGCAACTCGGCAGCGAACTTCGCCAGGTCATCGGCGGTGGACCGGCCGTCTTTGGCGCAGCTTCCGGCAATTTCAGTCTGGGTCATTCCCAGGGGCGCGAAAACCGCCTCGTGAGCGTATTCGGCCATGCTGATACCGGTCTGCTGCTCCAGGTGCTCGGCTAGCTTCTCGAATCCGGTATTCGAGTAGCCGCGCTTGGTGCCTACGGCAAAGCGAATAGTTTCGGAGTCGAAGTCATAGCCAGCGGTATGTGCCAGCAAATGGTGAACCGTTGATCCTTCAGGCCCAGCCGCGTCCTCCAGAGTGATTGCTTCTTCTTCCAGAGCTACCAGGAAGGTGTAGGCGCTGAGCAGTTTGGTCACCGACGCAAGTGAATAAACCCGGTTCATATCGCCGTGCTGATCAACCACGTCACCGCGGCTGTCCACAAAAACGGAAACTGCGTTCTCGGAAGGCCACTGGTCAATCTGGCTCAGAATGCTCATGGAATGATCTATCCCTCGATATTTCTTGATGGTATTTGCGAGCAGAATCAGAAAAACCCAAGCACGCTTCGCTAGAATTGCGTGAAGGATTGAGTGTTACTGCCCAAACCAACCATAGCGATCTGACCCAAACTTAGGAACTTCACGCCGTGCATCTAAAGACTCTTACCGTTCGCGGATTCAAGTCTTTCGCGTCGGCAACAACCTTTGAGTTTGAACCCGGTGTCACCGCAGTAGTCGGACCCAACGGGTCGGGAAAGTCCAACGTCGTAGATGCCCTGGCCTGGGTCATGGGGGAGCAGGGCGCGAAAACCCTTCGCGGCGGCAAGATGGAAGACGTGATCTTCGCCGGTACTTCCGGACGACCGCCACTAGGCCGCGCCCACGTTTCACTGACTATCGATAACGCTGATGGCCAACTCCCCATCGACTATGCAGAAGTCACCATTTCCCGCACGCTGTTCCGCGCCGGTGGCTCGGAATATGCCATCAATGGCAACTCCTGCCGATTGCTGGATATCCAAGAGCTGCTCTCGGATTCAGGCCTCGGGCGGGAAATGCACGTCATTGTCGGCCAGGGCCAGCTGGATCGAATCCTTCACGCCACCGCTGAAGATCGCCGCGGCTTTATCGAAGAAGCAGCCGGCGTACTCAAGCATCGACGCAGGAAAGAAAAGACCCTGCGCAAACTTCAGGCGATGCAGGGCAACCTGGATCGCCTCGAAGACCTCAACTCTGAGGTGCGACGACAGCTGGCGCCACTGGGCAGGCAGGCAAAAATCGCCCGCCGCGCTCAGACCGTGCAGCACGACGTCCGCGACGCCAAGTCACGCCTTCTTGCCGATGACCTGGTGACGATGAACAACCGTCTGGCCCAAGACATCGATGATGAATCAAAGGTCCAGGCGCAACAACAGGAAGCCACCGACCGGCTTGAGCGAGTCAAAAGGCATATCGCAGAACTCAGTGCCCAGATCGAAAGTGTGACCCCGCGCCTGGGGCAAATGCAAGATACCTGGGTAGCGTTGAGCACCCAGGCAGAACGGTTCCGTTCACTGGCGGCGTTGGCCCGGGAACGCAGCAAACTGCTCGAGAGCAATGAAACCCATTTTGATTCCAGCAGGGATCCTGAACGACTTGAATCCCAAGCGGAACGGCTGAGCGAAGAACTTGAAGAGCTTGAAGAAGCCGTCGAGGACCGCCATGAAATTCTCGCCGAAGCGGTAGAAGCCAAAGAGCACGCCGAAGAAGAATCGCGGGCCGAACAACAGCGCATGGCCGCGATGCTCCGTGCAGCCGCAGATCGGCGCGAAGGAATCTCCCGTTTGGCTTCGCAGGTGGCATCGGCACGAAGCCGCGTTGATGTCACCCGGGCCGAGATTGTTCGTTTGCAGGAGAGCGTTCAATCCTTTGATTCTGATCTTGAACTTGATCAGCGTTCCCATGACGACGTCTCCGCTGATTTGGAAACCCAACTTGCCGGGGAAACCGATCTAAATGAAGCTTTCGAGATAGCGGATCACGAATTCTCTACCTTGGCCCAGGCCCAGCAGGCTGATGTCCAACGCGAACGCGAACTCTCGGTGCGGGTCTCCGGGCTGCGCTCCCGGTTGGAAGCTCTGAAGCTGAATACCAAGCCCGATGACCAGTCCTCGAAGCTGCTGCAGTCTGCCTCGACTGAGTTGCTTGGACGCCTCGGCGAGCTGATGACCGTCAACCCAGGCTATGAACAAGCAGTGGCAGCGATCCTGCGGGATAACGCGGAAGCGCTTGTAGCTCTTGATGCCTCCTCGGCAGCGAGGTTGCTTGAACAGCTCCAGGCTGATGAAGCCAGCGCTGTCTTCCTGCACGCCAGCGGCAATGCAGATCAACCATCAACGCCAAGCCTTCACAGCGCTATCAGCGCTCGCGACGTAGTCGGTTCCGAGGACAAGATCTCTGCGCTGCTGGACCAGCTATTCGCCGGACACTACGTGGTTGAAGAGCTTAGCCAGGCCCAGGCGGTCGTCGCGGAATATCCAGCGGCCAAGGTGACTACCCTGGAAGGGACAACCTTCTCAGACTTGCGCAGCTCTGTTGGTGATGCAGCCGGCGCTTCGCTCATTGCCCAGCAGGCCATGGTTGAACAAACAGAAACGGAACTCAACGAGTGCCAGAGGGAGCTCTCACTGGTTGAAGAACGCATCGCCGAACGTTCCCCGCAACTCTCAGTCGCCCAGCAGCAACGGGACGATGCGCTCTCGGCGCTGACCGAATCCGATGCAGCCATCGACGAGCTCAGCTCCTATCTAGCCCGCTTGGGTCAAAAGCTGCGCAGTGCCCAAGCCGACAAGCTCAAACTCATCGAGCGCCTTGAAGCGTCGAATGAGAAGCTGGAGATCGAACAGGAATCCCTGGAAGAGATCACCGAGCGCATGGAGATGGCCTCCACGGATCAAGAAGAAGAGACCATCGACGACGCAGCGCGTGCCGCGCTGGCCGATGCAGCCGCGGCCGCCCGCCAGCAAGAACTTGAAGCCCGTCTCGCATTGCGCAGCAGCGAAGAGCGCGTTTCCGGCTTGCGCTCTCGCATCGAAGGGCTTCGCCGCACCGCAGTTGCTGAACGCAATCATCGTGAAGTTGCTGCCCGTCGCGCTGAACAGCGCAAAGCACAGGCTGCCAACGCCAGCAGGGTAGAGCAAGCAGCCGAACGCGTCTTGCGTTTCATCGAAGTTTCGGTTTCGATGGCAGGCCAAGAGCGCGAAGAGCTCGCCTCAAAGAAGGCAGAACTCGACCAGATGCTCAGCAACCAGCGCACCGAGGCAGAACAGCTGTCCGCCGAATTGGCCAGATTGGCTGACGCAGTACACCGCGATGAGATGGCGCGTGCCGAGTTGCGCCTGCGGATCGAGAACTTGGAAACCAAGGCATTGGAAGAGTTGGGGTTCACCCCCGATCACCTGATTGCCAACTACGGCCCTGACCAGCTGATCCCCGAAGCCATCGATGAAGACGACAAGTGGGGCAGCCTGCGCCAGAATGTCGATGAAGAAGGCAACCCTCTCGGAACGAAGCCTTTCGACCGGGTGGAGCAGGAAAAGCGCCTCAAGAAGGCCGAACGGGACCTGTCCGCCTTGGGCAAGGTCAACCCGCTGGCTTTGGAAGAATTCGCGGCCCTGGAAGAACGGCACAAATTCCTCTCCGGCCAGCTGGAGGACCTGAAGAAGTCCCGCGGCGACCTGGAACAGATCATTGCTGACGTGGACGCGCACGTGGAACGGGTCTTCACCGAGGCGTATAACGACACTGCAGTTCAATTCAAGCGGATCTTCGATCGCCTGTTCCCGGGCGGTGAAGGCCAGCTGGTGCTTACCGACCCCGAGCATATGCTCACCACCGGCATCGAGGTGGAGGCGCGCCCCGCAGGCAAGAAGATCAAGCGCCTTTCCCTGCTCTCAGGCGGCGAACGCTCGTTGACCGCAGTGGCGCTGCTGGTCGCGATCTTCAAGGCCCGGCCGTCGCCTTTCTACGTCATGGATGAGGTTGAAGCCGCCCTGGACGATATGAACTTGGGCCGCCTCATCACCATTTTTGAAGAGCTTCGCGAGTCCTCGCAGCTGATCGTGATCACTCACCAGAAGAAAACCATGGAAGTCGCGGACGCGCTCTACGGCGTCACCATGCGCGGCGACGGTGTGACGACGGTGATCAGCCAGAAAATGGAACGAGCTGGCTCCCAGTAGTCGTCAGCCCGCCCGTCATCGCTTCGTCCGCGAGGTTACGCTGAAGCCTTGCTTCGCTGTCTGCCAATGGCCGCCCGTACTGCACGCAGCCGGTCCTTTGGGCGCTGTGCATCTGGAGCCAGTCTGACGGCCTGCCGCATGGACGTCTCCGCGGCTTCAAGTTCTCCGGCCTTAATAAGGCATTCGCCATGACGAAGATGATAAGCCGAGCGATCGGGACTGATCGCTAAAGCCTTCTGCATGGCGCTCGCCGACCGCGCATAGTCTTTGCCAGCGGCAAAAACGTAGCTCAAGCGCACCAAATAATGAGAATTACCTGGTGACATTTCGATTGCTTTTGCCATGGACTCTTCGGCGTCGAGTAATTCACCGGCCATGAGCTGCCATTCTCCCAACCGAAGCTGGTACTCCGGCTTATCGGGCGAGAGGGAAATGGCCTGCTTCATTGCGGCTATAGCGTCATTCCAACGCTCAAGCTCAGCGTATACGTAGCTCAATCGGACATGGGCATTCGAGGATTCTGGCTTTAATTGGATTGCTTTGGAAATCGACGATTCCGCCTCAGGCAGGCGGTTAGCCAGGCGCAACAGGTCTCCCAATCGGAGATGGAATTCAGGCTTGGACGGAGCAAGCTTGAGTGCTCGTCTCGTGGCTCGGATAGCGTCCGGAATCTTCTGCTGCCGTTCATGGATAACGCTCAAGCGAAGATGCGCGCGGGCCATCGTCCGGTCGGTCTCAAGTGCCTGAAGGAATGCCCCTTCCGCTTCTTGCAGCCGTCCGACTTTTAGCAGTAATTCACCGAGACGGAATGGAAGTCGCGCTATTTTGGGGTTCATGGAAGACGCAGTTCTCATGCTGATAATTGCATCATCATAATCTCCAATTCTGGATAACTCTGACGCCTTCTTTTCATGAGGATAATGAGTTAATTCAGTATTGGTTTTAACCACGTTATGGAAATTATTCAGATCAAATTCACCGTGCGCTATTTCGCTCACTAGGCGCTTGAGTTTATAGGTGTCGTTCAAGAAGAATGAAACGGGGTGCCCGCCGTATTCGAGCGGAACGACCGTTGCATTGGTCATGCGTTTGATGCAACGGGCGTGTTCGACATCTACGGTGTCAGGGCAGTAGAACACGTAGCCCTGGGAATCCTTGCAGTCGCCATTGCGGATGTAGTTGTGCTTGAAATCGATTATCTTTCCTTCATCACCCCAGCGATCATCCTGAACTTCTCCGCCTTCTTCGATGTCATAGAGAGGGGAGAGCGCGATAAAGGTCTTGGCGTTGAGCTTGGATGCAAGGCTGATCGCAGCCATGCCACCCATGCTTCCGCCATAGGTGACGATCGAAGTGCCTTGCGCACGTTCCTTGATGATGTCAATGACTTTTTCGATTTCATCGGTCTGGTACCAATGATTTCTACTGCGCTTAACCAAAAATTCATTTAAACCTAGTTGCGCAAAGATGCCTCGACCGTATCCGTTTTCAAATGGGCTCGGTTCAGTAGTGCTGATGTATTTGTTTCTCGCCTCAAAAGTGACTATTGATATGGGGAAACCGCCATCATGATAGTCGAGCGCTAGGTCGCGTCCGACAAAAAGTTCTTCATGGATAATCTCATTCTTTTGCACCTGTAAACCCTAACCTTTAGCTGGCAAAACGTTCAATAGATTAAGGCGGGTGGCGTGATTCATTTTGCTGGTGTGCCAGCTTCGTCACCGTGAGCGTAAGGCAAGTAGTCACCGGAACCGTTATCGACGATCGCGGTCAAACCACCCTTGGTGGGCGCGCAACCTTCTATGGGCCGCAGGTTCGGTTGGCAGATGGAGGGGACACAGCGGTTCCATCAACTACGGTGTTCGAGTTCAATGCGGATTGAATGAGCAGCCCTGAAAACTACGCTGCAGAACACATATCGGGCAAAGCTCAAAGGCGGGGCCGAATATTGATTACTGCGCTGTTGTCGGATCACCACTTCAGATGGCACGGTCCTGGGGATTCGAGTTCTGTCATTCATTTCGCCGGTCGGACTGCCAGAGGACACGGTGATAGCAGATGACTGTAATCAGTCTCACGCGTGTTTCTTGAATTCATGCTGATATAAACACCACTACTCAGCTCTGAATGCGAGCCAATCATCTATGATATGAAAAGAATAGGAATCTATTTCTGTATTAGTTCTTCTGCAGCAGAGGTTGGTTGGCTGAATGTCACGCCGTTCGTTCATGATCACTTGGATAATTGACGAAAAATTCGGGGGATTGACGACTGCGTGCTTGCAACGTGCTAGTAGCTTCGCAAAGAAATATGGCAAGTCGAATGTTGTAACATTCGCTTATACGCAACACCTCAATTCTACGGTTGAGCGATTGCGCGGAATCGGGCTAATTGCTTCTGGTGTGAAGGTTCATAACTTGTATTCCGACTATGCCTCCAGAGTCTCGCACCCGCCGGTGAAGAAGCTGGCCGTAAAGGCGGAAGGCATGAAATGGTCTGTGGAGCCAGTAGAGTCCCAGGTTAATGATGCCGGGATCTTCAAGCATGTGTATGCGCACACGGACGATTCCGCTTCTTCGAGGATCATCTATTCTCGACCGGATGGCTCCAAGTTCATGTCTGATGCGAAATTCGTGGCTGATGGTGAATCAAAACGAGAAATCGCGATATTCAACGGGGCAGGTGAGGTCCTCAAGAAATTCTCATCTGCCTCATCGCTGTACCGTCATTGGCTGACTGAAATTGTCGGATATGAAGAGTCGATCGCTGTATTCGACAGCAGCTTTGTAGCCTCAATGATGGGACCATGGCGTGCGCCGAAGACAACCAAAATGTTTGTCTTTCATTCGTCACATGTTGTGGCCGGTGCTGAACCGGAAACGGGTCCAGTGGTACCAAAGCATCAAAAAATTGCAGCAAACGCCGATAATTGGGATGTTTTCGTATTCCTCACTCGGCAACAGGCTGATGATTTCAACGCGCGCTTTGGCCACGAATCTAAGTCTGTAGTTATCCCGAACATCATCAAGAGTTCCTCGCTCAAGAAATTCTCTCGTCGTAATGACCCTAGGCAAATCATTTCAGTGGGAAGCCTCGACAGCAGAAAACAAGTAGATCATGCTATTCGCGCAGTCCATGAATTAAAAGAATTGGGAGTCGACTGCAAGCTCGCAATCGTTGGAAAGGGCCAAAAGCAGCACGAGTTGCAATCCTTGGCAAAGGAACTCGGATTATCTGACCGTATTGAGTTTGCAGGGCACGTAGATGACGTACCGCGGCGACTTGCAAATAGTGGGATCTTGTTATTCACAAGCAAGCTGGAGGGCCAGGGGTTGGTTCTCTTGGAGGCGCAATTCCATGGCTGTGTGCCTATTTCGTATGACGTTCGATATGGCCCAGCGTCTGTGATCGATAGCGGTGTTAACGGGATGCTCGTTGGACCCAACGATATTCACGCATTGTCGTCGCACGTTGCGTCACTGATTGATAATCCGAAGGAATACAAGCGGCTTTCCAAGCAGGCCCACTCATCGGCCAAGCGTTACGCTCGGCAAGACTTGACCAATCTTTGGATCAAGGCGGCAAAAAACGCAAGGTAGCCGACAGTTCGTGAGCTTAACAGCGACGGATAGCTAATTTCGCTGAGAATACCTCTCGCGCCACTTTACCTTTGGCCATTGACTGCGGGACGAATCTCACTGGAGATCGGTTGGATTGAGTACCGCACGCGTTGTAGCCGAAGAAACGCATTCCTTCAGTTATGACACCCCTTTTCCCTCCCGAAATATCACCGCGGGAACGAAGGCGGGAAGGATTCCGTCGCGTTGCCGCGAAGAGAAGAACCGAAGCTCAAATCAAGGCCGACCTGCGCCTCTCTGAAGCAAGGTGTTTATCTAACCACCTAAGTTGAGCACCTAAATAACTCTGGGAAAGTGTTATCAAATTGTAACAACACTAATCAGAGCGCATTTACCTTCCCGTTGGTGCGCAGGTTGTTGTTTCCTTGGGAATATAATTAAGTTTGAAATTCATTGAAGCCTAGAAGGTTTCACTATCAACGGGAATCAAATGGCACTGTTTAAACGACGCTCTAGATCGCAAAAGCACGAAGTTTCTAAGGCAGTTCTGACTCCGACGCCCGTAGGATCTGAAACTCGAAAATTAACTCTGCCGACTACAACGCCGGTTGCAGAGCGTGAATCTCAGGTACAGCCAATCTCCTCTGATTCGAAGGGCATTCTGGTCAGTGTAATTATCCCTGTCTACAATTCGATGCCGTACCTAACTGAGATGCTTAACTCACTCGAAGGCCAAGACCTATCGAAAGGGAAATTCGAGGTCATTGCGGTTGATGATGGATCAACCGACTTCGGCGGCGAGATTTTGGACATTTATGCCAAACGAAACCGAAATTTCACCGTTATCCATCAGGCGAACAGTGGCTGGCCTGGCAAACCGCGCAACGTAGGAATGAAACATGCGCGAGGAAAGTATGTTTTCTTCGTTGATGGGGATGATCGTCTTGGGCCACAGGCGTTGCGCCGAATGACAAGCTTCGCTGAGGAACATGATGTGGACGTTCTCGTTCCAAAAATGGTGGGTATTGACGGGCGCCGTTCGCCGGTGAAGTTATTTGAACGTACGATCAAAGACGTTCCATATGACTTCATTTTGCACACGCTGTCGCCACAAAAAATGATCCGAAAGTCACTGCTGGATATCCATGGAATTCGTTTCGTGGAAGAAAAAGTGAGACTCGAAGATGGTCTGGTGATGGTCGAGTGCTATTCCGTCGCCAAACGCACCAGCATCTTGGCTGATTACAACTACTACGAAATTCGCCTGCGATCAGACGGCCAAAATATCAGCACCGGTCACATTGAGCCCAAGGGCTACGTTGCTTCACTGAGCAAGATCGCGCAAACGGTATGGGATTACGCCAACGATGACCAGGAAACGAGCAAGAAGCGAATTGCTGGGCTGTTCAGGCGCAAGGGACTCACGTTCTACATGGGACAACGGTTCCTTCGGCTACCTGAACGGGAACAGCGCGAGTGGGTGGCCCACCACAAGGTCTTTCTTGAACGTTTCGGGCTCACTGACGTTAACGAGTTTTTTGCTCAATCCGAGGCCCGTCGAGTTTCAGCCATCCTAGAAGAGAACGTGCCTGAATTAGAGCGTATGGCGCAACGCGAAGCAGAAGCTCAACGGCCGCCGGAAGTGACCCAAATCAGCGTGAAGCAGGACTTGGTGGAACTTATCGTTGAAGTTCCGGATGCTGGTCCTCGTCCGACCGGCGCGCTTATTACAGATCGCGAAACCGGAGAAATAACGGTCGGGACCATCTCCTTCGTCGGTAGCACATCAAGCACTGTGGTGTTTTTTGATCGCCGAGCCATCCTGCAAAACGTGAAGCGACTCGGAAACCTATTCCTTGAATACCAGAATGCTTCTGTGAAGCGAATCAAGATGGGGAAAGGTTGCCAGGACACTGCGCACGCCGGCTTGCGAGTTTATGCCACAGAGAACGGATTCTTGAGCATCGACCGAAGGAAAGCACAGTAAACAGAAGGCGTCAGCCGCTGCGTCCAAACCGCGATGCGAGCCTTAGCCATTCTTCGGTTCGGACGGAAGAAGCGATCATCCTACGGGATGCGGCCGCCATTGTTTCCGCAGTCGCATCTTCATGAGTGTCGCAGAGGGGAGAGCGCTGCATGCACTCGACGTTCGCGTGGGTTTTATTCAGCTAGGCGCACCGGGCGGATGGTCTTCGGCACGAGCAACCATGCGATAACTCCTACGAGACCTACGATCGCTGAGATGCTAAAGGCCATTTGGAAGCTAATGGCATCGGCTACAGCACCGGCCAGCAATGGGCCGATAATTGAACCAAGGTCCGTGCACATTTGGAATCCGGCAAGTGCCTTTCCGCCATTGCGGCCAGACCCAATAACATCGGCAACTGCCGCCTGTTGCGCTGGACCGAGCATGCCGCCGCCAAAACCAGCCAGGACTGAAAAGACGATAAAGCCAACGAGCGTGGTGGAAAAGCCCATGGATCCGATGGAAACCAGCAATAGGCTCATGCCGAGTATCACCGGGATTTTGCGCCCGATGGTATCTGTCAGGCGACCGGAGAAAATCAATGCGCAGCCATTGCCAATGGCGAAAGCGGTCATCGAAACCCCGGCAGCTTGGGCCGCCATGTCGTTGCCAAAAATCATGAGCGCAAAGAGTGGGATCATACTGTTGCGCACGCCCAGAGCAAGCCAGCCATAGCTGAAGCCGGAGAACATGGCTGCGCGATAAGTAGGGGAGCTCAGGGCTTCTTTGGTCGTAACCACCGGAATAGCAGCCTGGTGCTGCTTTAGCGTGCTCGTCGCTTCATCTAGCTCTCTGCGGCGGCCTAATGCCCTGTAGACCAGAGCCGCCGCTATGACCAGGGCCGAACCATAGATGACGAATGGAGCACGAATTCCCAAGGGCGCGAGCAAGGAACCGAGCACCGGTCCGAAAACATTTCCGAGCAAAAAAGAACCGGCATAAAGCCCTGAAATTCGACCCCGCGACTTTTCAGGCGCCAAGCGTGAAATCAGTGCCATCGCCGAGATGGTGAACATGGTGGATCCGAAACCGCCGAGCCCGCGAGCAATCAGCAGTTGCGTGTAATTCTGCACGACAGCGCAAAGCAGGGTGGACACTGCCACCAGGAGCACGCCCGTCACATAGATCCTGGGTTCTCCGAGTTTCCCAACCAATGCACCCGCTGCGGGAGCAAAAATAAGGCGAGTGAATGCAAAGATGCTCACGATGATCGTGGCTGCCGCATTACTCACGTGGAAGCTCACTGCGTACTGCGGAAGAATCGGGGCAATGAGGCCGAAGCCGAGCGCGATGATGAATGCGGCGACCAGGAGCACACGAATTTCGGCTGGGATTGGCGCCAGAGCAACTCGGTTTCGATTCAGTGCCATGTCTTTGAGAAATCGATCATGCCAAGACTTGGCAGATCTCGTGCCTTTCTTCCAACGGTGATCGGGCCGGCAGGCCCACCTAGCAGTCTATCGTTGAATTCAACGTGTATTTCTTCCGAAAGCCCAATGGTGCTGGATCCCCAGAACCAACTTCGTGTGAGACGATTTAACACGTGTCTGATTCGCTTATATTAACCATCATCATTGTCGCGGTTGTTGCCGTGGTGGGCATCGGCGTCATCGCCTTTGTCACCAAGGGCCGCAAGCCCAAGACTCCATATACTTCTGAACGCGATGCTGACGACCTGCCGGCCGGCCAGGGCGCGGACGGCACTACCGATGTCGCCTCCGACACCGCAGGTGCCACCGATACTGCCATTGCAGTCGAGGAACCTGTCTCCCCTGCAGCTCCGCAGCTCGACGTTCCTGAACCGGTCCAGGGCCGTTTGGCACGTCTGCGTGCTCGCCTGACCAAATCGAATAACATGTTCTCCAAGGGCCTGCTGGCACTGCTCAGCCAGGACTCCATTGATGAGGACGTCTGGGACGAAATCGAAGAGAATCTGCTGATGGCAGACCTCGGTACCGAACCAGCCATGGAACTTGTTGATGCCTTGCGCGAACGTGTGAAGATCGAAGGCAGCAAGGATCCAGCACGCGTGAAGGCCATGCTCCGGGAGGAGCTGCTGAAGCTTGTTGATCCAAGCCTGGACCGCAGCTACCTGCCGGAACCGCATACAGACCGTCCAAGCATCATCATGGTCGTAGGTGTTAATGGTGTTGGCAAGACCACCACCATCGGCAAGATGGCTCGCGTGCTTGTTGCTGAAGACAAGGACGTTTTGCTCGGTGCGGCTGATACTTTCCGCGCTGCTGCTGCCGAGCAACTGGCAACCTGGGGCGACCGCGTTGGTGTGCCTACCGTCCGCTCGGATATCGACGGCGCTGATCCAGCCTCGGTCGCATTCGAAGCGGTTTCGGCTGGCATCGATCAAGAGGTCGACATCGTCATGATCGATACCGCAGGGCGACTGCAGAACAAGGTCGGCCTGATGGACGAACTTGGCAAGATCAAGCGCGTGGTTGAAAAGAAGGCCACCATTGACGAGGTGCTCCTCGTTTTGGACGCAACTACCGGACAGAACGGCCTGCAGCAGGCCAAGGTGTTCTCTGAGGTCGTCAATGTTACCGGCATTGTGCTGACCAAGCTGGATGGCACCGCTAAGGGCGGCATCGTGGTGGCGATCCAGCGTCAGTTGGGTGTCCCAGTGAAGCTGGTTGGCTTGGGCGAAGGCCCGGACGATCTGGCACCGTTCAACCCGGAGGATTTTGTGGACGCGTTGCTCGAAGGCTAACCTGCCGTCACCCAGCAGCCTCGGCCCCGCCATTCGGCGGGGCCTTTGTTCTGCCCGGGGTTGCCTATTAGTAACGAAATCACCTGCACTTCACCGAAGACGCGGGAAATTTCCCTATGGTTTCCATCCTTCCAGGACAGGGGTCGCCGCGGCAGCTGCACTGAGAAAGTTGAAAACGACTAGTGGCACTTGTTTCCTCAGCGCCCATCGTCCGGCGCGCGACAAGGCAACCAGATCATCCCTGTTGCTGGCATTGAATGCAGCATCACTTTAAAATATAAATGTTTGATAAAATTCTTGCTGGTAGGGAAGTAATGCCATAAGCTTCAACTGGGTTAGCCTTCTGCGGTCTGGAACCCGGGATCACCACTAGCAGTCTTGGTTGGAACGTGGGGAAGTTATTTGACGCTCAGGTCAAAATTGCACTACAAGCGAGCTGCCATGGCGGCTCTAAGTACCCTTGCCCTATTCATCCCCCTGCTGATGACAGCGCCATCAAGCTCTGCGCTGGTGCAACGAGGGATTCAAGTGCAACTTCTCTCTTATGATCCGGAGAACGCTCCGCCGTCAAAGTTCATCAAAGAAGGTCACTGAGACGCGCACAACCGAGAATCTCAACCTTCGCGCCTCGGCGTCGACTGGCAGCCGCTCGCTGGGTGTGATGCCTAAGGGAACGGTCGTGCAGCCCACGGGGAAGAAGCAAGATGCGTGGTGGCAAGTCAAGTGGGGAGGCAAAACTGGATGGTCTTCGAGCAAGTATCTGAGCACACGGACGTATATCAAAGACGACTCCATACGATACATGACTCGGTACACGCCGATTCACGCAACGAGCTCGCTAAGCAGCCGCATAGGCTCGGTTAATCTGCGCACACAAGTCAGTCTGCTGGAAATCAGCGGCGGTAGTGCCCATATCAAAACCGTTTACTACCACGGTTGGGTGGAAGCCAAAAACATAGTGCGTACCCGGCCAGCCAAGCAATATCGGTATGTGCAGAAAAGCGGTGGCATCTACTCGCACCAAGATCCAAACAAAGACTCGTATCTGGGGAGGATTCACCATGGCGACAAGTATGAGTACCGCCGATGGGATGGAACTCATCGTTGCGACGAAATCTATGTCAACGGACGCTGGGTTTGGGCCCAAACCACCAACCGGGACCCGGTAGCTTTCCAGTACCGGTATGCGCAGCGCGATGGCTCGGTGTACAGCTCTGCGAGCAAGAGCAGCTCCAAAGTGGTAGGCAGCATCAAGCTCGGCGCAAAGGTGCGCTGGGGTTCCTGGGATGCTGCGAATCGTCGCGACGAGATCAATTTGAATAGCAAGTGCGTTTGGTCTGCTGTCACCGATCTCGGAAAGCCAGCAGGCTATATTCCTCCTGCCGTTGATGTGAAGAACTACTCGAGGTTCAGCACCACCGGCCTATCTCTTAAAAAGAATCCGGTCTCCGGGGCGGCTTCGGTTGGAAGCATCAAAAAAGGATGGAAAGTCACCGTCACGCACAAGGCTGACGGGGGATGGGTGCGGATTGATGCTGGCTCGTTGTCCGGGTGGATCAAAGAAGCCGAGAATCTCAGAAGCCACGGTCTTTACTCCGTGGCAGTCTACAGAACACTGCGCAGCGGGCAATCCGCGTACAACGTGATGGGAGGCTTCCAGCAAAAGGTCAAGGACCAAAGGCTTGCCAATCCTTCGCTTTATCAATTGTGGAATGCCAATTGGACGTTCCTGACCAACGGGCCGAAGACTGTCGTGGCTGAGCAATTCCAGTACTCGGACTCCGCAGGTCCGGCCATGCTCAAGAAGGTGGATATCTATGAAGGCCAGCTGAAGTACCAAGGGTAGCCCATGTACACACGGCAGAACTTCAACCTGACCGATGGATCTCAGTCGTGGACATATAAAACCACGTCGTTCTCGGAGAAAGTGGTCAAGAATTGCGGCCGCTTTATTTCATCCGGGGACTTCTTGAAGCACTCATAGGGCAAGGGACAGAATCATGGATAAGTCATTTGAAAGCGCAGAGCTGAAATCCATCAAGGACCGCCGACGCAAGATCGCCGTGTGCGCTGGAGCAACTGTTGCCGTAGTTGCCGTGACAAGCGCACTGATAATAGGCAGTCACAGTTTCTCGGCTCAGGCTGGGCCCACGTCGGATAAGTTGCAGGATAGCCTGGCCAATGACGCCGAAACCGATGCTGAGACAGGTGAGGAAGTCAAAGTGGACACCGAGGCCCAAGTCATCAAGGACCTCGGCGAACCGGGCAAGCTCACAATGGACGGATCAACGAAGCCCTCGTTCGAAGTAACGGTCCACAGCGTGCAGGTCGAGAAATCATGTATCCTGCGTGGATTCGATGAAACAATCACACCCGAAAATGGAGTTTTTCTCGTCCTGGATGTCAGTGCTTCGCTCGCGGCTTCCGCGGCCAAGGTGGTTGACGAAGAGATTGCTCTCATGCCATTGGATGCGTCGTCGTTCGGAGCTTCCCCAGGGAAGAATAAAAACGTTGTCTACGACTTGAACACTGTGGCGGCATTCTACTGCGAGGTAGACAACCCATTGGATATCGCTGTTGGAGCAGGCGACGATATTCGAGGCAAAGTGGTGTTGGATTCGCCGTATTCCACCGGTCAAATCGTTTATGACCCGGACCAGAGTGGCGGTTGGACCTGGAGCTACTGATCTCGGCCGGGGATTTCCATGCACTAGGCCATGCGAAACGACACCCCACGTAGGCGTGGGGTGCGACACGCCCAAGGATCAGATGTGAAACTCCTCTAGCTGAAGTGGATTCCCTCTCGAATGTCGTCTTCGTAACGACACAAGTCAACTGACATTTGAACGAGAATGGCGCTAGTTGTGAACAGAGCATGGCCAGTTTAGCTCGGGCAGATTTTCAGAAACCCGTCAGTTTTTCCGGTAAATATTGACTGCGAGCGATGGCGTCTCACTAATTGGGTGGCCGGCTCTACGCAGACAACTCAGACGGTAAAGGATCCATCCAGCAGTGTCGTCCAATCAAGACTTGCCCTTGCCCGCAAAGCCGGACTCGAAGCCCCGTGGATTCCGTGCGGATATCCAAGGGTTGCGTGCCATTGCCGTAGGCATCGTAGTTTTGTATCACTTCTGGGGACATTACTTACCAGGCGGATTCGTCGGCGTAGATGTATTCTTCGTTATCTCCGGCTTTCTGATTACATCGCATTTGATTTCCAATCCGCCGAAGAACATGGCCGACATCGGCCGTTTCTGGATGCGCCGCGTCAAGCGTCTTATCCCGGCCTCGTTCCTCGTTATCCTTTGCAGTGTCGCCGGTATCTGGATCTTCGCGCCACAAACCGTCTGGCAAGACTGGGGTCTGCAGGCCATTGCGGCGACCTTCTACTTCCAGAACTGGTTCTTGGCTTTGACGAAAGTCGACTATCTCGCAGAAGGCGACGCGCCTAGTCCGTTCCAGCATTTCTGGTCCCTATCCGCCGAAGAACAGTTCTACTTCGTGTGGCCAATCCTCATCGGACTCCTCATTTTTGCTGCGTTGAAGTACAAGAAGGCACCGAGGAATCTCCTGCTAGGCGGCATCGGGCTGGTATTCATACTTTCCGCCGGGTATTCGCTCTACGCCACCGCTACGGATCCTGGCGCAGCTTACTTCTCGACGTTCACTCGTGTGTGGGAATTCGCCGTCGGAGCTTTGGTCGCCGCGCTGGGGACTGCCGCGCACGCAGCGAAGAACGATATCGTCAGCTTGATTGGTTCTTGGGGCGGCCTATTCGCCATTGCCTTCGGTGCCCTGGCATTCACCGGAGAAATGCCATTCCCCGGCTTCATCGCGGCTATTCCGGTATTTGGCACCGCTCTGCTTCTGCTCTGCAATTCCACGCATAAGTACTCGCCAAACTTCTTGTTGAATACCAAGCTGTTCCGATTCTTCGGTGACAACTCCTATGCCATCTACCTTTGGCACTGGCCATTGCTGGTCCTGGTGCCATTCATGGTCGACGATTTCAAGTGGCCGCAGAAATTAGTGGCCCTGGCATTCACCTTGATTTTTGCAGTCTTGACGCAAAAGCTGGTGGAAGTTCGGTTCAGGAAGTTCATCGACGCCTCAGCGTTGCTGTCTGCTCCCCGATTCCTGGCTGCCGGCAGCTTGGTCCTGGCATTATTCGCAGGTGCCTTTTACCTCACCAGCGTTCGCGTTGCTGATGACGCGCGAGATATCAACATGGCTCTTGCGCAGGTGGAAAAGGCAGTGGGCGAAGACTGTTTCGGGGCTTCGGCGTTGACTGCAGTATGTGGCAATCCGGCTGCTGTGCAAAGCACCAACCAACTGGTGGCCCCAGCCCCCGTTGCCGCAAAAACCGACAAGCCAGAAGTCTACAAGGACGATTGCTTTGCAAGTTCCTCTACTGACTTTCAAGATCGACCCGTTTGCCACTACGGCCAAGGGGATATCAAGGTGGCATTGGTCGGGAACTCACACGCAGGACAATGGTTTCCGGCGTTGGATAGCCTTGCCAAGGAGAACGGTTGGCAGATCGATACCTACTTGGCCAGCCGTTGTTCCGTCATGGGCGAGAAACAAAAATTCGAAGATCGCGCAAGCATCGATGGTTGCAGCGATTATGGAGTCTGGGTGACCGACCAGTTCAAAAAAGAGAACTACGATTTGATTGTCAGCTCTAACCGGCAATCAGTGGCGGTAAGCGGTCACAGCATGAAAACGTCCGAAGCCCCGGCCACTGAAGCCTTCAAAGAGATTCTGAAAGACTGGTCAGAAACCGGAGCAGAGGTTGTGGTCATCCGTGACACTTCGTTCCCTGGGACTTCAATTGATAGCGCCCCGGATTGCGTTGCGGAAAATGCAGAGCAGCCGAGCAAATGCAGTGGCGAGGCCAAAGATTGGATCCCGATGGATCCTCAGGTTGATGCAGTGAAAGAACTTGCTGATCCGGATGTTGTATCAGTTGACATGAATGATCAGCTTTGTGAGGACGGGCAATGCTACACGGTCATCGGGGGAATCTTGGCCTATTGGGATCATTCGCATCTGACGGCAACGTACTCCCAATCGCTTGCCGAAACACTGGGATTGCGTATCGAAAAGGCGTTGGGTTCAAAGAGATTGTTCCCGACCTCGTAGTTACAGAGCAAATTCCCCGTTGAGGAGTAGAGGCTGCTGCTGGATTTAGTTCCGGCAGCAGCTTTCGCATTTATTTCTGCTTTGCGGCGCTATATTGTCCGCCTGCCCTGCCATGATCAGCAGTACTCGGATGCACTTGGGGGATCCGGGAACTCGCACCCATGAAATGGAGCAGAACCATGAAAAGGTTCATTTGGCTGGCATCAGCCGTAGCCATGGCCCTGTCGCTGACCGGCTGTGGCGTTTCGACTGAGGACTTCGAGAAAGCTCGAGCCTCGGCCTCGGCGCTGGACACCGAAAAACAAGCACTGGCGGCGCAACTGGAGCAGGCGCAAGCCTCGTTGGAATCAGTCCAGGATGAAGCGGATGAGCTGCGTGCCGCTGAAGAAGAACGTCGGGCAGAAGAAGAAGCGGCGGCATCCCGAAAAGCTGAAGAGCAAGCGGCCAAGGAAGCAGAAGAGAAGGCCAAAAAGGAGAATGCGAACCGGGCCAAGAAAGTCAGCCAACGGGAGCTGGCCCAAATCGTCAAGAAACCAGATGCCCACATTGATGAAAACGTCATCCTATACGCCAGGATCACGCAGTTCGATTCAGGGACCGGTCCATGCGCATTCAGGGCAGATCTGAGCCACGCCCATGTGGGCAAATACGACTACGAACACAATTCGATGTTCACAGCTGGCGATCGATTGCTCGACTGCGAAATTCTCGATGACTTCGTCGCTGATGACATTGTTCAGGTCACTGCCACTGTTCTTGGATCCTTGACCTATGACACCACCATTGGTGGATCAACCACGGTACCGAAGTTCCAGGTGGTCAAGATCAAGCAGGCCTAGGCAGTTCCAATGATTGTGGGCTGTGCGCCGTTGCAAGGCAGTTTTGGCAACGAGCGCCAGACCCACAATCACAGCCAGCCATCCCGAGAGTGAATCAGGCGAAACAACGTCGAAACATCCGCGAGAACCAAACGTTACGCAGGGACGTGTCTTGATACACAGTTGAAACGAATCGGCGAGTGTATCGAAACATCCATCGCGAAGAATGGACTCAACACCGGGCCAAGGACACCGTAATCCTGCAGTAGGGCCCGACTCGCCACCGATACACCGAACACCTTGAGGGGATGTGATCCTGATGGAGTTGGACGTAGCCAGCTTATGGATCCTGATAGCAGCCGCACTTGTCTTGATGATGACACCTGCACTTGGAATTTTCTACGGCGGTATGACTCGCTCTACCGGCGTGGTCAACATGATGCTGATGAGCTTCTCCGCCGCGGCAATTACCGCCGTGGTCTGGGTACTGTGGGGGTACTCGTTCTCCGCAGGTGAACCAACCATCGCAGGTATCGTCGGAAACCCGATCAGTGATTTCGCGATGCACAATACCGAACAGGCAGACCTGCTTTCTGCAGGCTTCTCCGGCACCTTCGCCATGATCTCGGTAGCGATCATTTCCGGCGCCATCGCCGACCGCGCTCGTTTCGCTCCTTGGCTGTTCTTCATCCCACTGTGGGTCACCCTGGTCTACGCACCGGTTGCCTTCTGGGTCTGGGGTGGCGGCCTGCTTTCAGCAGATGGCTTCCTCGGCAAGATCTTCGGCGAAGCAATTGACTTCGCAGGTGGCGCAGTAGTCCACACCAACGCAGGTATCGCAGCTCTTGTACTCGCACTCAAGCTCGGCCAGCGTCACAACTTCCACGATCGCCCACAGCCTCACAACACTCCGCTGGTCATGCTCGGCGCTGGCCTTCTGTGGTTCGGTTGGTTCGGCTTCAACGCCGGTGCCGCCACCACCATCGAGCAGGCTGGCTTGATCTGGATCAATACTTTCGCAGCACCAGGTGCAGCAATTCTCGGTTGGATCCTCATTGAGAAGTTGCGCGGAGAGCGCGCTAGCTCGGTAGGCGTTGCTTCCGGTCTGGTTGCCGGTCTGGTTGCTATTACTCCTTCCTGCGCAGACCTGGCCCCATGGGCAGCACTGCTTCTCGGCCTCCTGGCTGGTGCCGGTTCGGCTTGGGCAGTCAACCTGAAGTGGAAGCTCGGCTACGATGACTCCCTCGACGTGGTCGGTGTCCACCTGGTGGCCGGTATCATCGGTACCTTGTTCCTTGGCTTCTTCGCACTGCCAACCGAGGAAAGCGCTGGCGGCCTGTTCTACGGCGGCGGCCTGTCGCAGCTTGTTGCACAGTTCATGACGCTTCTCGTAGTAATGGTCTTCTCCGCAGTAATGACCTGGGCTATCGCCACCATCATCGGCAAGTTCAGCCCATGGCGAGTATCGGCCGATATTGAAATCGCCGGTATCGACGCAGCCGAGCACAACGATGCTGGCTACCAGTTGGCCTCTAAGTAAAGGGGTGGGACCTGAAAAATAACAAATACATAATCAAGGGGTAGGACGCCATCACGGTGTCCGGGAGACCGCCGGTGGGCCATGCAGCCACCGGCGGTTTCCGCACTTAACGGCCTATTCCGGGCTAGATGTGTAAACCATGGGAATCGCTGGACCCGCTGGAGAGCACGAGTCGGTGGCCTCTAGCGTGGAGAATATCCAGCCGGATTTCCCGAGAAACAAGGAGAACGCCATGGCCAATGAACCGAAGCATCCAACTGACCCAGGGCAGCAGCCGGAATCGGTGCCGGGCCAGGACAGCGAATACCTCACCACCGCGCAGGGCGCACCGGTCAGCGATACCGACCATTCGCTCAAAGCAGGCGAACGCGGTCCGACCTTGCTGCAGGACCACCACCTGCGTGAAAAAATCATGCACTTCGACCATGAGCGCATTCCTGAACGCGTGGTCCACGCCCGCGGGGCCGGGGCCCATGGCCTTTTCACCAGTTACGGCAATGCCGAGGAGCTGACCCGGGCCGACTTCTTGAAGCCCGGACGTACCACCCGCGTTTTCGTGCGTTTCTCCACCGTGGTCGGTTCCCGCGGCTCGATGGACACGGCCCGCGATACCCGCGGCTTTGCCACGAAATTCTATACCGAAGAAGGCATTTTCGACCTGGTGGGCAACAACATCCCGGTGTTCTTCATCCAGGACGGCATCAAGTTCCCGGATCTGGTCCATGCCGCGAAGCCGCACCCGGATACCGAGATCCCGCAGGCGCAATCGGCCCACGATACCTTCTGGGATTTCGTCTCCCTGCATACCCCTGCCCAGGCCCACGTGATGTGGCAGATGAGCGACCGTGCGATACCCCGCTCGCTGCGCATGATGGAAGGCTTCGGCGTGCACACCTTCCGCATGGTCAACGAGGCGGGCAAAGCGTCACTGGTGAAGTTCCATTGGAAGCCCAGGCTCGGCGTGCACTCGCTGGCCTGGGAAGAGTCGCAGCTGGCCGCCGGCGCGGATCCGGACTTCCACCGCCGCGATCTGGCCGAAGCCATTGATGCCGGAGCCTACCCCGAATGGGAACTGGGCGTGCAGATTTTCCCCGACGACGGTTCGGGGGTCTTCGAGGGCATCGACCTGCTGGATCCGACGAAATTCGTGCCAGAAGAACTGGCCCCGGTCCAGCCGCTGGGCAAGATGGTGCTGGACCGCAACCCGGAGAACTACTTCGCGCAGACTGAACAGGTCGCCTTCCACCCCGGGCATCTGGTTCCGGGCATCGATATCAGCGACGACCCGCTGCTGCAGGCGCGGCTCTTCTCCTACCTGGACACCCAGCTGACCCGGTTGGGCGGACCGAACTTCGCGCAGATCCCGATCAACTCGCCGGACTCTCCGGTCAACGACATGTTCCGCGACGGCTTCCACCAGCACCGGGTGCCCAAGGGCATCGCGCCGTACAAGCCGAACTCGCTGGATGGCGGCTGCCCATACATGGCGCAGGTGGTTTCTGGCCAGCAGCCTCCGCTGGACTTCCCGCAGCCTGTGGCCTCCGGGAAGAAGATGCGTTCCGAGCCGGCCAGCTTCTCGGACCACTACAGCCAGGCGCGCCTGTTCTACATCAGCCTCTCGGCCGTGGAGCGCGCCCACGTGCAGCAGGCCTACTCCTTTGAACTGGGCAAGTGCACCGATACCGCGATCCGCCAGCGGCAGGTGGAATGCCTGGCGAAGATCGATACCCAGCTGGCCGCCGGGGTCGCCCAGGCACTGGGCCTGCCGGCACCGGCCGCAGTGCAGCTGGATGACCCGGTGGCCAGCCCCGCGCTGTCCCAGATCGGAAAAGCCTGGCCAGTGGACGGGCGCAAGGTCGGGGTGGTGTTCAACAGCGGAAACCACCAGCACGTGCCGGCAATAGCCCAGGCGCTGGCCGAACGGGGCATGTCCCCGCTGCTCGTTTCGGCCTCCGGCGGCGAGGTGGCCCCGGACCTGCCCATTGACCGCACCTACCTGACGGCGCGCTCCATCGAATTCGATGCGCTGGTGCTCATCGGCCCGTTGCCGCCGGCCCCGGACGCCGCGGTTGCGCTGGATGCCAAGGCCGGCGCCTTGGGGGCAGGCGGGGTTCCCATCGACCCGCGCGTGGCGTTGCTGGTAGCGGAGGCCTACCGGCACAACAAGGCCATCATCACCCTGGACGGGCTCTCCGATGGCCTGCTGCAAGCGGTGGGCCTGGAAGATGACGCGCCGGGCATCGCCCTGGTCGAGCTGTCGGCGGTGGCCGAGAGCGCGGAGCAGCTGCTTTCCACCCACCGCGCGTGGGAGCGCTTCCCGGTCGCCGAGTAGCAGCACGGCCAAGCTGGAACGGCGTGCGGCGCGGCAGGCGCAGAGTTCGCTGCGCCTGCCGCGCCTGCCTTCTCCTGGCCGCCTGGCCGGAGGCAACGAACTGGCACAGAGATCTTTGAGGAGAGTCGCAAGATGCCTTCAGGAACCGATAGCAATGACGCGAAAGGGCACGTGGCCGATACCGCTGCCAAAGCCCGGCACGCACCTGGACCGGATGCCGAGTCCAAGCCCGAATCCCCGCCGGACATGCACGCGCAGTCGTGGAAATACGCGGCCAAGCGCGCCATCAGCGAATTCTCCCGGAAGAACTGCACGGATATGGCAGCGTCCCTGACCTACTTCGCGATGCTCTCCCTATTCCCGGCACTGCTCGCGGTGGTCTCCCTGCTCGGAGTCGCCGGCCAAGCGGAAAACATGACCCGCAACATTCTCTCGCTGCTTGAGGAACTGGCGAGCCCGGAAGTTGTGGAAACCCTGAGGCAACCCATCGAGCAGCTGGCTTCAGCCCCGTCGGCAGGCCTCGCCCTGTTTGCCGGCCTGCTCGGTGCGTTGTGGAGCGCCTCCGGGTACGTCGGGGCCTTCGGCCGGGCCATGAACCAGATCTACGAGGTGGCCGAAGGCCGGCCGTTCTACAAGCTGCGCCCGCTGATGCTGCTGCTGACACTGGTACTTCTTGTTGCGGCCAGCGTGCTGGGGCTGCTGCTGATAGTCTCCGGCCCGCTGGCGCAGGCCATTGGCGACGTCATGGGGCTCGGCGAGCGCGCAGTGGCGGTCTGGAACATCGCCAAATGGCCGGTGATCGTGCTGTGCGCGATTGTGCTGGTTGCCGTGCTGTACTACGGGGCTCCCAATGTGAAGCAGCCGAAGTTCCGCTGGATCAGCCTCGGCTCGGCCATTGCGCTGTTCGTGCTGGCGGTGGCGACCGTGGGCTTCTTCTTCTACGTTTCGAATTTCGGGAACTACAACAAGACCTACGGCGCTATTGGCGGGGTCATCGTGCTGCTGCTGTGGCTGTGGATTGCCAACCTCGCACTGCTGTTCGGCGCGGTTTTCGACGCGGAAGCAGAGCGCGGGCGCCAGCTGCAAGCGGGGATTTCCGCCGAGCGCTCGGTGCAGCTCCCGCCACGGGATACCAAGGCCAGCGTGAAGCAGGAGGAGAAAGAAGAGCAGGACATCAGCGACGGACGGCAATTGCGTTTCGCCAGCGAGTTGCGCGCCGAAGAGCGACCGGATCCTCAGTCCAGGCGGAACCCGGACAGCTGAGCAACTACCGAAGCTGGCAACCACCTGGGCGCGAGTTGGCCCAGGCCGGCAAATCAGTAGCGTGTAAGAGGACCGGATCATCCCGATGCAAAGGAGTTCATCATGGCCAGCGAAGAGGCAAGCAAGGTTATCGACATCATCAAGGATCTGCGGATCGCCATGGTCACAACCCACAGCGCTGGACGGTTGGCCAGCCGCCCCTTGGCGCTGGTTGAAGCCACCGACCAGGGGGAGCTCTGGTTCTTCTCCGCCGCCGACGCGGGGATTGTCCAGGAAATCCGCGCTCAGGGGCTGGTCAATGCCGCGTTCAGCGGATCCAAGCAGTGGGTGTCGGTCAGCGGGCACGCCGAGGTGGTGCTCGACGTCGCTAAGAAGAAGGAACTGTGGAACGCCGCTGTAGAGACCTTCGCCGGCGAAGGTCCGGAATCCGCGCAGACAGTGCTGCTGCGCATCAATGCAGTCTCCGCCGAATACTGGGAGAACCCCGGCGGGGCGGCAAGCCTGGTGGCCGGTTGGGTCAAGCAGAAGCTCACCGGAAAGCCGGCGGAGCCCGGCGAATCGAACAGCGTCGAACTGTAGTACTCGATGCTTTGGCGCTACGGCCACCGCTCCTTGACTGCGGAGCGGCGGCCATAGCGCTTTCCAAGTTGCCGGAAAAGAGCTGTGCCCCATGAATCTGCATCCATGGGGCACAGCTGGTTGCGCTGCTTAGGACAGGTCGTCCTTGACATCCTTGGCGGCGTCTTTGACGTGTTCGCCTGCCTGCTTGGCCTTGGCAGCGGCCTGGTCCTTCACGCCTTCGGCCTGCAGCTGCTCATTGTTGGTGGCATCGCCGATGGTTTCCTTGGCCTTGCCAGATGCTTCCTGGGCCTTGTTCTGGATCTTGTCTCCAATTCCCATGATTCTTACCTCCTGTGTGGATCTGGTGTACTGACAATTTGAACTCTAGGGCAGATTGCAAATTGGGGACCTGAAGCTGGGAATTTCCTTGTGGCGTACCTTGCAGATCATCACAGAGCGGTCTTCAGCGCGGCGAATTCCGCAAGCTCTCTCGAAGTTGTGCCTTGGGCCCTCGGTGCGGTTGACGGTGCGTCCCTGAACCATGCGCGTTGCGTTGCCAGGTTGGCCAGCTGCTCCACAGCATCCCCGGATTCTTCCCGCGGGACACTTCAGGGGTGGGTCTGTGGCTATTTGCGGTTTTCAGGTGCCATTCAGCTGGGCGAGCCACGAACTGCCCGGAACCTAGACTGGTCATGAGTTCCGACCAGGGAAAGAGGGCTGATGGACCAGAAGCCTGTGACGTTCAGTACGGGCGAACCACGATTTGCAACCCGCAATGGCGAGCCGTGGTGGGGTGCCGAGCAAGCGGTGCGTGATGCCGCCGTGCGCTGCGAGGGCAACCCGGAAGCGATGCTGCGCGTGCTGGAAGGCTCCGGGGAGGATCCTCCGGTCCCTGCCGCTGGCCAGACGCAGCGGCTCTGGGAGCTGCTGGCGTCCGTGGCCGCCACCGACCTGGTTGCGGCCAGGACGCTGGAACCGCATTTGGATGCAGCCGGAATCCTTAGCCAGGCGGGCATGCCGTGGCAAGCAGGCACCTCCTGGGGCGTTTTCGCCGCGCAGTCGCCCACCACCGCTCTGGAAGCTGTCCGCGAGTCCGGCGGAGGCTGGGTGCTGAACGGCACCAAGCCCTGGTGCTCCTTGGCCGCCGCGCTGACGCATGCATTGGTCACCGCCCGAACACCGGAGGGGAACCGGTTGTTCATGGTTTCCCTCCGCCACCCCGGCGTTGAACCGGCAACAGGTGGCTGGATCAGCCGAGGAATGGCCCAGCTGCCCAGCGGTTCCGTGGACTTCACGGGAGTGCCGAGCCAACCGGTGCAAGACGCTGGCTGGTACCTGTCCCGCCCGGGGTTCGCGGTTGGCGGCGTCGGTGTTGCCGCCTGCTGGTTCGGGGGAGCGGTGGGAATCTACCGTCATCTGCAGCGCAGCGCCCAAGCGCGTACCCCGGATCAGCTGGCCCTCGCCTGGCTCGGCGAAGCTGACCGCTTGCTGGCCGGCTCCGCCGCGCTGTTGGAACATGCCGCCCGGCTGGCGGATGCCGGAGAATTGGATGCCATTGCCGCCTATCGGATCCGCGGCCAGGTGGCCTGGGCATGCAACCGCATCTTGCAGCTCAGCGGCGAGTCCACCGGACCGGGACCGCTAACCGCCGATGAGGAGCATGCGCGGCGCGCAGCAGACCTGGGCATCTATCTTCGCCAGCATCACGCTGCCCGCGATGACGCGGCCCTGGGCCAGCTGCTTGCCGACCGCGCCGGCCGGGAAGGCGGGAGCGCATGGTGAATTTCACGCATCAGGACCAGGGAACATCTGCAAGCTGCTGGCAGCAGGCTGGGCTTGGGCGAATCGCAGCATTGGATCCGGAGAAGCTTTTCCACGCACTCTCATCGGTAATCGTCCTGGCCGCCCACCCGGATGACGAGACGCTGGGCGCCGGAGGACTGATCCGCATGGCGCTATGCCGGGGGATCGACGTCCACGTGATTGTCTGCAGCTTCGGTGAAGCATCGCACCCGCACTCCGCAACGCACACCGCCGCCCAGCTGGCCTCGCTGCGCAAGGCGGAGCTGGACGAGGCGATGAGCACGCTGCGCGTACAGGGACCGCAGGCCGGGACGCTGCACCTGCACTGCCTGGGGTTGGGCGACGGGAAACTTGAAACTCAGCAAGCACGGATCCGCGCGGCCCTAAAGCAGCACGCCAGCCGAGACTGCCTGATCGCCAGCACCTACCGCGCCGACGGGCACCCGGACCACGAAATCCTGTCCCTTATCGCCGCTGACTGCGCCCTGGCGCGCGATGCATGCCACCTGGAATTCCCCATCTGGTTCTGGCATTGGGGGCATCCGGACAGCCAGCGCAGCTGGAAGCACTGGCACCGGTTGGACCTGGATGAATCCAGCGCGCAGGCCAAGGCCCGCGCCCTGGACGCCCACCGTTCCCAAACCCGGCCGCTGTCCGCACTGCCAGGAGACGAAGTCATCCTTAGCGAAGCCTTCCTGCAGCATTTTTCCCGCGGTGCCGAGATCTTCCGCGCCACCTGGCCTGGCCACAAGGATGCAGAGTCGGCTCCGGCGGTGTTCGACGAGCTCTACGGGCAGCGCGAGGATCCGTGGGAATACCGCAGCAGCCGCTATGAGCGGCGCAAGCAGCAGATCCTGCTCGCCTCCCTGCCCCAGGAACGGTACTCGGCGGTGCTGGAGCTGGGCTGCTCCATCGGAGTGCAGAGCGCCGAACTGGCCCGCCGCAGCACGCGCCTGCTGGCGGTCGACGCCAGCGCCACCGCATTGGCCCAAGCAAGGCGTGCCGTGGCAGGAATGGACCACGTCGACTTGCTGCAGGCCACGGTGCCCCGACAATTTCCGCAGCTGGAGCCGGGCAGCTTGCAACTGGTGGTGCTCAGCGAGATGGGCTACTTCCTAGCAGCCGACGAACTGGAGCAGGTGCTCGCCGCCAGCGCGGCCGCACTCCATGCCGGCGGCGAGCTGGTGCTCTGCCATTGGCTGCATCCCATTGAAGGCTGGCCGCTGGACGGGGAAGAAGTGCACCGCATGGCGGGCCAGCTGGGGTGGGAGCGCATCGTGGAGCATCGCGAAGCCGATTTCCTGCTTGAAATACTGCGCAAGCCAGCTGGTGCCCGTGGGTAGGCAGCTGGCGGCCATGGCGGTGATCATCCCGGCCCGCGACGAGGAAGAACGCCTGGGCCGTTGCCTGGATTCGGTGCGCGCGGCCATGGACCGTCTTGCCCATGCCCGCCCGCAGATCCAGGCCAGGGCCATCGTGGTTGCCGACAGCTGTACGGACGGTACAGCGCAGATCGCCGGGAGGCATGCCAGCGAGGATTGGCGGATCAGCGTGCAGCAGGTCGGCTTCGGCAATGTCGGTGCGAGCCGTGCCGCAGGAGCACGCCATGCCCTTGGCCTCCTCGCAGCGGCCGGCGACCCGGGCGCCATCTGGCTGGCCAGCACCGACGCGGATACCTGCGTCCCCGAGCATTGGCTTCAGGGCTTTGCCCGCCTGCATAGCCGCGGGGCAGATGCGGTAGCGGGAACCGTGGAACCGGACCGCAGCGAACTCGAAGAGCACATCTTCGCCCTCTGGCAGCAGGAATACCAGCCGGTGGAGGGGCATGGCCATATCCATGGCGCGAACTTCGGCGTGTGCGCCGCTGCCTATCTGGCTGTCGGAGGCTTCGAGCCGCTGGCGGCCCGGGAGGATGTGGCACTGGTGGAAGCCTTGCGCCATGCCGGCTACCGGGTCCAGGCCACGGCCCGGCTGCAGGCAACCACCTCTGGGCGCTTGCGCGGCCGGCTGGACGAAGGCTTCGCGGACTATCTGGCGGCGCTGGATCACCGGATGCTCAACACCGGCTAGCATCCAGCAAGCAGACCTGGTCGCGGGCATGGAAACAGCCCCCTGGTGAACTGCGCGGTGCGCAGATTACAGGGGGCTGTGCCAGTGGCAGCGTTGCTAGCTGTTATAAGCTGCTGCCGGACTCCTGGGCGGCGTACCTGTGTCCTGGCGCATTCGCGTCGAAATGGGGCACCGCGTGGGCGACCGCACTGTACTGCCAGTACTTTACGCGGAATGCGGCCATGCCGCTGTGCTCGGCCTGCGCGAACAAATCCTTGATCGTGCTGCGCGGCGCACTGGCCGGAACCACTTCCAAGACTGGAGAAGGCTCGGAAATGTGCAAGAATTTCAGCTCCTCGGTCTGCTTTTCAAGCATCGCGACCAGCACCGGCCGCTTATGCACCGAAACCAGGCCCATGACATCGTCGAGCGATTCCTCAGGCTGTGTCATGACCACTGGCATTCCCTGGGTCCAGCCATAATTGCCCAAATGTCTTCTGCCCTCGCGTGATCCCAGCAACTCAGCAACGCGCTCCGCGGTCCGGGATCTGACTAGCCTTCCTGGCATGTGAACTACCCTCCACTTCTAGACGATACTTCTCACTTCAACTATGCAGTTTTCCGGCCCCTGAGGCGGCGGCATGGCCTGCAGTGACGCTGTCGACCATACGCCAAGCGGTGGGGACTTGGTATGAAATTATCATTGGCCCACCAAGTTCTTGTGCACCCGTCCCGATTCTAAGGGAATTCCCAGACTATATTTTTACTAGTCAAAAGCCTTATTGCAGGAATTGGCTTGGGCTGCGGGGGCTCGGTTCGCCTATGTAGTTGCATGCCGCTGATCCATCGCCGGCAACTAATGGCGCTGATTATCGGCTCAGGTGCGCGCAAGCTCGCGCAGTGCCCGATGCGCCGCATGCCAGCCGGCCATGCCATGCACCCCGCCGCCAGGCGGCGTGGAAGAGGAGCACAGGTACAGTCCCGGAACGCCGAGGGAATACGGATTGAGCGAAGCGGAGGGGCGGAAGAATTGCTGGGTGCCGGACAGCGATCCGCCGCCGATATCGCCGCCGACCAGGTTGGGATCCCAGGCCTGCAGCTGCGCCGGGGAAGTGTCCACCCGCTGCACGATCCGGTCCCTGAAGCCCGGCGCGAACCGCTCGATCTGCGCATCGATGAGCGCACCGGCATCCCCGGCATAGCCCTGGGGCACGTGGGCGTAGGACCAGATGACGTGGCGGCCGGCCGGGGCGCGCGAGGCATCGACGCTCGAAGGCTGGACCACCATAACGAAGGGGCGGTCGGGCATTTTCCCGGAGGCGACCTGGTGCTCGGCAGCGGCCAGCTCGGCGGCATCGCCGATCACATGCACCGTGCCAGCCCGCGCGGTGCGCGCATCCTGCCAGGGGATCGGGCCATCGAGCAGGTAGTCCACCTTGAAGGCAGCGGTGCCGTAGCGCCAGCGTTCGAACCGGCGGCGCAGGCGTGGCGGAAGCTGACCGCCGGCGATCTGCACCACCTGGCGGGGCGTGGTATCCAGGAAAGTGAGTTCGGCATCGGGAAGCTGGGCGAGGCTGGTGATCTGGTGCCCGGTGTGGATCTGCACCCTGAGCCCATCGAGCACCCGCAGCAGCGCGTCGATAATGCTGCCGGTGCCGCCGCGCGCCACCGGCCACCCCCAGGACTGGCCCAGGGACCCGAAAAGCACGCCGAATCCCGAGGTGAACGGGTGGGCGAGCGGCAGCATGGAATGCGCGCTGGAGCCGGCGAAGAGCGCCGCGGCCTGCCGGGTGCGGAAGGCCGCGGTGGCCAAGAGCTTCGCCGGCGGCAGCGAGCGCAGCCCGAAGCGCGCCATCAGCACCGGATGCGGCGGGATGCCCAGCAGCGGGCTGGTGGCGTTCTCCAGGATCGCCTGCGGATGGCGCACCAGCGGCCCATGCAGCAGCCGCCAGATCTTCCGGTCGGCGGGGAACTGCCTGCTGGTGGCGTCCATGCTCTGGTGCAGGAAGACCGAGGGGCCGTCGTCCAGCGGGTGGGCCAGCGGGTAATCGTGGAAATCCCATTGCAGGCCATGGCCGGCCAGGTCGAAATGCGCGAATGCCGGGCTGCCATAGGCGAAGGGGTGGGCGGCAGCTCCCAAATCCACAATGGTGCCCTCGCCCAGCGTGCTGCCGGAAGCCGCGGCGCCGCCCGGATGGGCATTGCGCTCGAAGACCTGGACATCGAAACCATTCTGCGCAAGCACCGCCGCGGCGACCAGCCCATTGGGGCCGGCCCCGACGACATTCGCCTTCCCATTGCTCATCGGCGGCGTTCCTCCTGGTTCTCGTGTTCTTGCGGGGCGAAGCGCTCGGGCCAGGTCTCATCGCTGAGCGCCTTGAGCTGGCTGATCTGCGACTCGGCGCGGTGCGACAGGTCCTGCAGCAGCGCCTGGTCCAGGCGCGGATCGTGGGGCAGCATCAGCAGCAGCGTCTGCCACATGCGCAATTTGGCATTGAGCAGTCCGGTGAGCACATCGAGCTGCACCTGCGCGGCGGCCAGCGTGCGCATCCGCAACGGATTGAACGGGTTGACATGACCGGCGAGCTTGGCCACCGGTGCCAGGAGGCGGGCCAGCGGACGCTGCCTGCATCCCAGCCGGTCCATGATCCGCTTCAGATCCGCTTGGTCGTCCTTCACCTGCTGGTGCAGCGACTCGAAGCGGTCGGAGTACGCAGTGCCCGCCCAGGTGTGGTGCGCCGCTTTGAAATGGTTCAGCCCCGATTCGGAACCCAGAAGGTGCTCGCCCAAGTACCTGTGCAGGGTCATCTGGTCGATGGTGTTGTTCGGCATCGTGCCCGTCCTTAGTTCTCGAAAGCGGTTGCAGTCTTCTGCTGGGTCGAACGCTAGGGCACCGGCCGCCGCTGGCCAATGGCGCACCGCTGATCTGCAGGCTGCACCCAGCTTTCGGCGGCTAGCAGGCAGGGTAGGGGCTGGCCTTGAGCAGCCGCGCCAGATGGGCCGCGTTGCGGATGGCAATGCCCGTGGCATTGGCCGTGACCTCCGGGGTCTGCTGCAGGTCCTGGTAGTCGGTGGTGTGCATGGCCTGCCCCACCCAGTAGGTCGAGCCCTGGGCCGCCAAGGTGAACCCGACATCGGACAGGCCCTGGCCCAGATCCGCGATCACCTTGTGCGCGCCGTCCTCATTGCCCACCACTGCTACCAGGCCTACCTTGCCGAAGAAGATCGGGCGGCCCTGCTCGTCGGTTTCCGACAGCTCGGCATCCAGCCGCTCCAGCACCTGCCGGGCCAGCAAATCGCTGCTGGAGGCCTTGGGCGAGGGGAAAGGGTGCATACCAGGATCAATGCATTGATCGGTGTCCGGGTCATGGTCATCATTCCTTGTCATCGATGCCTTTGCCATCGGCCGTGCTGGCAGCCGGATCAGCGCTTGATGCGCGCATCGATGCGCGCGGCCAGCTGTCCTGCATTTTTCATCGCCCGGTCCAGAGATGCTGCGGTATCCCATAACCCAGCGTGCTTGACCTGCGCCGTGCCGGAAGCCAACTGGGAAAGGTCATAGCGCAGATTGCTGCTGGCAGCCTTCAGCACTGCGCTCAGCATGCCCAGGGCCGTGGCGACATCGGCCACCAGTTGCGGTTTGGCTTGCTGAGAGAGCCAGCGCAGGTCATTCAGGGCGGTCATGGCCAGCGCACCGAGTGCGGCAGAGGATTTCGCGGCCTGCAAGCAGGCCTGTGCAAGGCGGCGGTCGCGCTGCTCCGAGGCCGGTTGCGCGTAGGCTACCCCGAACTCCGCGGAAGCCCGCGCATCACGGTCTGCCATGGCCAGCGCGTCGAGCCGCAGCTGCTTGGCCCGTGCCAGCAGGCCGGTGAGTTCGGACTGTGCGGTCCCCGAAGCTGATACGTAGCCGCCGGACATTGACATCAGCGCGGCGGCAGCTGCGAGCATCAGCGCCGCCGCGGCTCCGCCGCCCGGGTTCCCGTCCGATTCAGCCAGCTCCTCCAGCCAGCGTCCAATGCGTGCATCGCTGATTGGACGCTGCGCCAGGCTATTCGCCATGGCCCTGGTCTTGGCTCATCGATCCCTCGCCCGGCGGGGTTTCACCCGGCGGTACCGAACCGCCCGGTTCCAGCCCGGTAATCAGTTGCTCTTCTGGATCGGGGTTGGACGCGGCTGCGGCCTCGCGGTTGGCTGATTGCGCATCGTCGTGTGCATCGTCGCGTTCGCCATCATCCTGCGGCGCGGAGAATTCCTGCGGGTTCATCGGCTGCTCCTATCTGCATGATTGCTGTGGCCGAGAGTCCAGCCCTTGTCCGCCCACGCTAGACAGCGCTCAGCAGCCGGTTCAACAGCAAGGAGCAATTCACACCGAACGCTCGGATTGAGGTGCGCTGCCTGCCGGGGATCAAGCGGCCGAGGGCGATTCATGCCCCAGGTGCTTGAGCACTGCTGCATGCAGGCGCGCATCGGACAGCAACCGGAAATGCCCCAGCGTGGGCAGCTTGATATTGGTGGCTCCGGCCAAGTCGCAGCCGCCGGGGATGTGCGGGTCGAAGCTGCTGTAGATGGAGATGATCCGCGAATTCACGCTCAAGTTGGCCGAGAGCTTGAGCAGCCCTTGGTCATTGGGGGACAGGGCCCGCAAGGAGCGGATCGGAGCATAGCGCGCATAGCGCGAACCGGAGAAAGGAGTGCCGATGGCGATCATCCGATTGATCCGGTAACCCTGCAGCGAGGCGGCCATGAGGTACTTGCCGATCAGGCCGCCCTTGCTGTGCGCCACCAGCACCGCACCGTCCAGCTGCTCCTTGGCCAGGTAGCGGGAAACTGTCTCGGACATCTCCGGTACGGTGCCGTGGTTGAAGCCGAGCTGGGGGATCACATGCACTGGGTGGCCGAATTGGTGCAGCGCCTTGGCCAGCGGGAGCATGAATTTCCAGGATTCCCAGATTCCCGGAATCAGGACCACCGGTTCGGCCGCCGGGTCGCTGCCCGTGCGCAGCTGGTCGGCCGGCGTGCCTGGCAGCAGTGAACGCAGCTGCCAGGCGCCAGCATAGAGATAATCTTGCAGCCATGCGCAGGACAGCACTGCCCACCGGGAAAGCCTGCCGGCCAGGGTGCTGGTCTCCACCGTGGATCCTCCGTTTTTCACCGCGCTGCGGGGACCAGTTGCCCCGCGGTCCCTCCTCACAGCATTATCAGCACATCAGCACGGTTCAGGCAGGAAGCGACATTGCCCGCCCAGGGAATTCCGGGTTTCCGGCGGCCGGCCAGTTGTCGGCAACGCGCCGAATCGAGGCGGGAATCCCGGGTGGAATCGGCGCTCGCCGGAACTCGGGCAGGCGTCGAAATTGCAACGATTTGATGCCGGATTTCCGGGGTCTCGCCACGACTGGAATGGTGCCGCGGGAGAACGGTGTTCCGCAGAATCATCCTTGCCGTTACAAAAGCCCTCAACTAGCCATGGATTATTCTTCGGGCTAGGACTATTCTGAGGTTCTGTTGAGTAATTGCAGTTTTGGGGGACTGGCAAGTTATGAAACGACAACATCATGGTTTAAACAGTTCTATGCCGCGCGGAATCTTGGGGACCAGGCGCCGGCTGCCTGATGGCGCACTGGCTATTGCTGCGGCATTTGTCCTGAGTAGTGCATTGGCGTGGCCCGGTGCGGCCGGTGCAATGCCTGCCATGGCCGAATCAAGCGCCGTGGCCTTCAGCGCGGAATCCCAGCCACTGATCGGGAGCGACGTCGTCACCGTACCGGACATGTCCGAAGTGGCCGGCATAGAAATCACCGGCCTGAAATCTGGCACTGAGAGGCTCGGCGGGTCCGAGCCTGGCCCGGTGGCACAGGTGGCCGAGCATCGAGCGGCTATGACGGCAACATCGAGTTCGGGGGTAACCGTGCCGCCCGCACCGATTGCCGCGTCCCAGGAGATCCGGCCGGCCATGCTGCGCACCGGCCTGCTGCTGGAGCACTCGGTGGCCACCCGGCAAATCTCCAGTGCGTTCGGCTGGAGAACCAACCCGACAGGTGCCGGGCACCAAATCCACATCGGCCAGGATTATCCCATTGCCTGCGGCTCGCCCGTTCGTGCCAGCGAGACCGGCAGGGTGATTGTGGCTGGCTGGGCGGGCCATTCCGGCCAACGGGTCACCATTGACCACGGGAATCGGGTGCAGACCGGATACAGCCACAATTCGCTGCTGCTGGTGAGCGTTGGCGAATTCGTGGTCCAAGGCCAAGTCATTGCGTTGTCCGGGACAACAGGCAATTCCACTGGCTGCCATGTGCATTTCGAAGTCATCGTCAATGGGCAGTGGCAGAATCCGAGCAACTACCTGCCGATGGCCGGCGGGCAACGGCGAGCGGTACTTGCAGCCGGGCCATTTGCGGTGGACGCAGGCAGTGCCCTGCGCCAACAATTGGTTGCTGGAGCATTTGGGCATTCCTCCGGGCCCTCAAGCAACCGCGGCTCAGCAGGCGAAGAACGCCCAACCCGTGCGAAGCATTACCAGGCTGACCCGGTGAAGCCATCTGCCGACGGCAACCATAAAAAGGCCAAGGCGGCCAAGCCTAAGACCCAGCCGAAAAAGGATCACTCGAAAACCAGCCCGTCTCCACGAACCACGCAGCCGGCACCGCAGCCGAGCAAGGTGCCCAAGCCGCCGAAGAAGCTGGAAGCCGAACGACCGAAGGCCCAGCCAACGCCTTCGCCAACGCAAACTCCTGTTCCAGCTGAGCCAAGTGTGCCGACTCCAAGCGTGCCAACTGCAGTACCGATTCCAAGTGCGCCGACTGCAGCGCCAACGCCAAGCACTGGACCAGTGGAGCAACCCAGCGTTTCCGCATCACCTACCGCGTCACCCACCGAGTCGACGATGCCTTCGGCATCACCGAGCGCCGTGGAGACTCCAGCCCCGGAGAAACCAACAAAGGAAACGGAATCCTCCCAGACACCTCCATCGGCCGCACCAACCCTAGCTCCTGAACCGAGCCCGGACTCGGGTATCGAACCGCAGCAGGAGAAAGAAACGGGAAACCCGGACACCTCGGACCATGAGGAGGAAACCGAGCCCACGGCCGGGACAGAAAAGATCATCGGTGTAGCCCAGCCGAAGATCGTGGACATGCAGGCCAAGAAGGACCAGAAGGCTCCACCTGTAGCCAAGGAGCTGGCCCCGGACAAGCCTACTGCTCCAGAGAAGAAGAGCGCAAAGAAGCCAGTGGTTGAAAAGCCCAAGCCGGCAGTCGCGGACAAGCCGAAGGCGGCTGTTCCGGCGAAGAAGAAGCCGCTAGCACCGGCTAAGCCAAAGCCGGCATTCCCGGCCAAACCCAAGCCGGCAGCTCCGTCCAAGGCGGCTGCGCCTGCAGCGAAGAAGGTCGCGAAGGCGCCGGACGCAACGGTTCCGCAACCTCAGCCGAAGCCAAAGCCGCCAGTTGCGGCGCCGGCCGTGCAGAAAGCTGCCCCGGCAGCGGCCAAGCCGAAGCCGAAGGCCACTGTTTCTGCACCGGCTGAAGCTGCCGCAGCAGCCAAGGTGCCGCAGCCGTCGGCAGGCACCGCGCCTGCTGCCAGCGAGGCCAAGCCGTAGCCCTTGGCTGCCGGTACCCCAAAAGCTGCTCCCTTCCTTCAGGAGGGCAGCAGCTTTTGCATTGCGCACCAGTCAACGGGTGAAACGCTGCACAGCTGGTTAGTTCGGCGCCCGATTATTGATATTCTTGGGAGTTGAGTCCTGTGCGATTTTCCAATGCGCACCACAAGACCTATCGAAAGAAGTGCCCGGCACGTGTTTAATTCACTTTCCGATCGCCTGACAGCAACCTTCAAGAACCTGCGCGGCAAGGGCCGCCTGACTGAAGCAGACATCGACGGTACCGTCCGCGAAATCCGCCGCGCCCTGCTCGACGCTGACGTTGCCGTCTCGGTGGTCCGCGCCTTCGTGGCCCAGGTGAAGGAACGCGCACTGGGTGCCGAGGTTTCCGAGTCCCTGAACCCGGGGCAGCAGGTCGTCAAGATCGTCAACGAGGAACTCGTAGGCATCCTTGGAGGCGAGACCCGCCGCCTGAATCTGGCCAAGAACCCTCCAACGGTGATCATGCTCGCCGGTCTGCAGGGTGCAGGTAAGACCACCCTGGCCGGCAAGCTGGCCAAGCACCTGAAGTCCGAGGGCCACACCCCGATGTTGGTGGCCTGTGACCTCCAGCGTCCCAACGCCGTCAAGCAGCTGCAGATCAACGGCGAACGCGCCGGCGTGCCGGTCTACGCACCGCACCCGGGCGTCTCCTCGGAGTTCGATACGCCTACCGGTGACCCGGTAGCAGTAGCCCGCGACGGCATCGCCGAAGCCAAGTCCAAGCTGCATGACGTGGTCATCGTTGATACCGCCGGCCGCTTGGGTGTCGACACCGAGATGATGGCCCAGGCAGCGAACATCCGCGCCGCCATCAACCCGGATGAAGTCCTGTTCGTCATCGATGCGATGATCGGCCAGGACGCGGTGAACACCGCACAGGCCTTCCACGAAGGCGTGGACTTCACCGGTGTTGTCCTTTCCAAGCTTGATGGCGATGCCCGTGGTGGCGCCGCCCTGTCGGTGGCTTCGGTGACCGGCAAGCCAGTGATGTTCGCATCCACCGGCGAGAACCTGGATGACTTCGAGATCTTCCACCCGGACCGCATGGCTTCGCGCATCCTGGACATGGGCGACGTCATGACGCTCATCGAGCAGGCTGAGAAGAACTGGGACAAGGGCGAAGCCGAGCGCATGGCGAAGAAGTTCGCCGACCAGGAAGACTTCACCCTGGACGACTTCCTCGCCCAGATGGCCCAGATCAAGAAGATGGGCTCGATGAAGAAGCTGCTGGGCATGATGCCCGGTGCGCAGATCTCCCGCCAGCAGCTTGAGCAGTTCGACGAGCGCCAGATCGACCGTGTGGAAGCCATCGTTCGCTCGATGACCCCGCACGAACGCGTGGCACCGAAGATCATCAACGGCTCGCGCCGTGCACGTATCGCCAAGGGTTCCGGTGTTGCGGTTTCCGAGGTGAACCAGATGCTGGAGCGCTTCACCGAAGCGCAGAAGATGATGAAGAAGATGGCTGCCGGTGGCGGCATCCCGGGCATGCCAGGTGCAGGCCGTGGCGCTGCCCGCAAGGCGAAGGCCAAGGGCAAAGGCAAGAAGCAGCAGAAGTTCGGCAACCCGGCCAAGGCCGCACAGGCCCAGCTGGAAGCCCAGAACAAGAAGTCTTCGGCACCCAGCGGAGCATCCTTCGGCGCCGGCGCCAACCAGGACTTCGATCCATCAAGCCTGAACCTGCCAGCAGGTTTCGAGAAGTACTTGGGCAAGTAACAAGCCCGCCAGCTGCATAGGCCGAGAACGCGCCATGGGAACTGACATAGTTTTCCCATGGCGCGTTTTGTCTGTGTGTCCCAGACCCAAACTATGATTGACAGTAGCCAGCTACTTCACCAGTGAAAGGAATCTGCCTTCGTGGATTCGTCTGAGTTCAACTACCTCAACCTAGAGTTCATCTTCATGGGCGACAAGCCAGACGCCGCAGAAGTTGTCCGCACCGCATTGGCTGATCGCCGCCTGCTGGGGTTCATCGGGGGAGCCGTCGAACGAGAGAGATCCACCGAAGTCCTGGCCGAAGTGGCGACCGTCAGCGAAGCCCGGGACGCGGTGCTCTACCGTATTGATGCCAAGGGCAAGCTGCGTGAAGGATCCCGTGTCACCAAGCTGGTGCACGAATTGAAGAACTCGACCGGTGCCAACTATGTGCTGGTGGACGGCGATGAGATCGACGGCCCGACTCCGGACGACGACATCCTCGGGGATCTTGGGGCAACCAACGAGCTGCTGCACGGAGCCACCCTGAAAGCCTCGGAACTGGTGCTGGCCGCCGGTTTTGACGACAACCAGATCACCGTCTGGGACACCGAATCCGGGCTCATGGCCATGCCGACCCAGCCGGTTTTCTCCCCAGGGATTTCCCGATCCAACCGCCCCTTCCTGTCGCTGACCCGCACCGGCAACGTCATCATGGCAACTGTTGAGGCCAAGCGCCCGCGCGGCGATCTCTTCGGCCCGGCGCTGAGCATGGTGCTGGATCTGGAACGCCAGCCCATTTTGGAACCGGAAGCGGACTCTCCTGCGGCTTCGCGCCTCAAGGAACTGGACGGGCTGCTGCTGGGCATCGGCGAGGAAACAGTTGAACTGCTGGACGCCCTGATCTCTGACCCGAAGGCCCGCGAGGAAGCCCTGGCCCTGATGCAAGGACCAGTTGATCTGGCCAGCATGAAACGATTTGTCGCGTTGCTGGGCTTCGATGCTCGCAGCGTCGACTACCTCACCGGCCGTCCCATCCCTGAGGACCGCCGCGTTATTTCCACCGGTGGCCCCTTTAGAAGCCTGCGCGCGGCACTGAACGAGCAGGAGCGCGAAGCCACTGGGCTGAAGCGGGTGCTCTTCCGTGCCGGATGGAATCCACAGGCGCTGATCGGTTCTGGCGCTCTGGTGCTGGCCTCGGGCATCGGCGTACATGCGCTGCTGGCCAAGAGCCGGAAGTTCGCTTGGCTGCCAAAGCCCGCGCGCCAGCTGCTGATGTTCGCCTGGTACGCCGACGGCGCGTTTTATTTGGGCAAGGGCATTATCGATGCGGCCAGAGCCAAACGGGACTTCTAGATCCTAGTCAACCGGAATGCCAACAGCGCGGGTGCGCAGCAAGCTAATTGCTGCGCACCCGCGCTGTTCTTGATGGTTCGCGAGGGTGGCCTCTAGCCTCGATTTTTCAGTGCAGGAAAATCGGTATCCCGGAACTCCTTGGGCGGAACCTTCCCGGCGGCATGCTGTTCTTCCTCGGCCAGGCGCAATTCCACCCGGCGGATCTTCCCGGAGATCGTCTTCGGCAAATCCGAGAATTCCAGCCGGCGAATGCGCTTGTAGGGTGCCAGATGCTCGCGGCAGAACCCCAGGATGTCTTCCGCGGTGCCCGCGTTCGCCTCGTAACCGGCAGCCAGGATGACAAAGGCCTTGGGCACCGAAAGCTTGAGCGGATCCGGGGAGGGGACCACCGCGACTTCGGCCACCGCCGGATGCTCCAGCACCACCGATTCAAGTTCGAATGGACTGAGCTTGTAGTCGCTGGATTTGAAGACATCGTCCGCCCTGCCGATGTAGGTCAAGATCCCTTCTTCGTCGCGTTCGGCGATATCCCCGGTGTGATAGACCCCGTCACGCAGTGCCTCGTCGGTTTTCGCCTGGTCATCGAAGTAGCCCTTCATCAGACCCACCGGGCGGGGATCGATGCGCAGGCAGATTTCTCCCACTTCGGCCACGTGGCCGGTGGTGGGGTTGCGCAATTCAATATCGTAGCCAGGCATCGGGCGGCCCATGGCGCCTACCTTAACCGTTTCGCCGGGGGAATTGGCGATTTGGACCGTGGTTTCCGTTTGGCCGTAGCCGTCACGGATCACCTGGCCCCATGCTGTGCGCACCTGGTCAATGACTTCGGCGTTCAACGGCTCGCCGGCCGACACCAGTTTGCGTGGAGGGGTTTTCAGCGTGGTCAGATCGGCCTGGATCAGGTAGCGCCATACCGTGGGAGGCGCGCAGAAGCTGGTGACGTTTTCCTTGGCCATCTGCTCCATCAGCGCCAGGGGATCGAAGCGATCATAGTTGAAGACGAAGACGGTGGCTTCAGCGATCCACGGCCCGAAGAAGTTGGACCACGCGTGCTTGCCCCAGCCGGGGGAGGCAACGTTCAAATGCACGTCGCCGGGCTCGACGCCAATCCAGAACATGGTCGCCAGATGGCCCACCGGATACGAGGTGTGGGTGTGCTGCACGAGCTTCGGCTGGGAGGTGGTTCCGGAGGTGAAGTACAGCAGCAGGTTCTCATCGGCGCGGGTCGGGGTCTCCAATGCGAACTCGGCTGGCGCCTGATGGGAGTCGTCAAAGTGCAGGGTTCCGGGGTAGCGGGCGCCGCCGACCTGGACGATGGCGTAGGCGCCGGGAACCTCGGTGAGCTTTTCCAGATGATCGTGGCTGGTGATCACCCAGGTGGCCTTGCCTCGCTCGATGCGATCGGCGAGATCCTCGCTGGTGACCTGCGTGGTCGTTGGAATGATGACCGCTCCGAGTTTCATGCCGGCCAGCATGGTTTCCCACAGGGCCACCTCGTTGCCGAGCATCACGATGATCGCATCCCCGCGTTGCAGGCCCTCGTCGGAGAGCCAGCGAGCTACCTGGGTGGAACGCGTGGAGAGCTCAGACCAACTGTAACGGGCAGATGTGCCATCCGGCTCGGTGAGAATCAGGGCTGGCTCATCGGCCCGCTGCGGGTCCTTTGCGACGGCATCGAACCAGTCGTAGGCGAAGTTGAAGTCGGTGAATTCTGGCCACGTGAACTCGTCCCGAGCTCTTTGGTAGTCATCGCGCGCGGCCAAAAGCAGGTCGCGGGCGGCTCGGAACTTCTCGGTATTGCTCATCGCAGTCCTTTGCATTTCGGGCGACAATGCCCGTAGCTATCATCCTTCGTTTCCACTCAATATACGGGAGTGACCAGTTTGGACGAATTGTTGCGCCATCATGCGTAGTCGTGTTGCCGTTATACGCAATTTTGTCCACTGATTCATGGATTAGGCGAGCAATGTGGCCTCCGTGCAGGAGCTGAAGAACAATTGGACGGCAACCGCTCGGATGGTCTAGCGTCTGAAATATGCCAAAGGAACAAGTTCCCGCCAAGAAACAGAACCCGCTTCTTGTGCTGGGAAAAATCAGCGCGATACTTGATTCCTTTTCCTTGCGGCAGCCCGTGCTCACCCTGGCCGATTTGCGTGAAGCCACGTCCATGCCGGCCTCTACGGTCCAGCGATTGGTGGCGAACCTCGTGGAACAAGGATTCCTGGATCGTGAGGGTGATGGCTATCGAATCGGCATGAAAATGGCGTACTGGGCCGCCCCTGCCACCCGTGGCAAGGAAGTCCTCGACGTGATCAGCCCGCTATTGGCCGAGCTGCGCGATACGACCGGCGAGACGGCGTGCCTATTCCGGGCCGAAGCCGTTTACCGCGTCTGTGTTGGCATCGCCGAAACTCGCCATGTATTGCGCCGCGAAATGCATTTGGGGGAGTTGGCGCCGCTGCATGCGGGTTCCGCCGGCCGGGTCCTCTTGGCCTGGAAGCCGGAGCTGATGCAGCGCCTGGTGGAAGGGTCCTTGGAATCACTGACCTCATCGACCATTACCGGTCTTGATGATTTGCAGACGGCCGTGGAAGCGACCCGCGCCGATGGCTTTGCGATCACCACCGGCGAACGGGAAAGCGGCGCGTCCGGGCTCTCGGCCCCGGTCTTCGACTCGGCGGCCCGGCTGGTGGCCGCGGTGACCATCAGCGGACCGACGATGCGCATGCCGCAAGCGGTCTGCGAAGGCTGGGTGGAACCGCTGCTGGAAACCGCCGAGCGCATGACCCGGCTGATCGGCGGCCGTTTCCCCGGCGAGACCCACCGTCCGGCCTAGCCAGCGGCGGATGGCTCCGTGTCCGTAGTGATGACCCACTCGAATGCCTTGGCCTTGGACCGCGCTCCCTGCGCGGACTTCGAGCGGTTCGGCTCGCCCAGCTGCGCCAGGAGCCTCTCGGAGAGCTGGACCAGTTCGCCGAAGCGTTCAGGAGTCAGCCAGTCGGGCCGGGTTGCGAAGAGGATGTCCTCGCTGGAGGTGTTGCCGCTGGCTCCCGGCGCGAAGGGGCAACCGCCCAAGCCGCCCAAAGCTCCATCAACCACTTCGGCTCCGGCGGCAATCGCGGCCAGCGTATTGGCCACTCCCAGCCCCCAGGTGTCGTGGCCGTGGAAGACGATGCGCCGTTGCGGCGAATTCTCCCGGACATTGGCGATCAGCGACGCCACCTGGGCGGGAACCGCCTGGCCAAGGGTGTCGCAGATGACGATGTCGCAGGTTCCTTCTGCGCGCGGATCATTGGCGATCTGAAGAACCTTCGACTCCGGGACCTGGCCGTCGAAGGGGCAGGTGAAGGAGGTCGCCAAGCAGAGCTGGATGCTCCCGTTGACGGCCTGGGCGTAGCTGACCGCTTCGGGCAGGGCCGCCATGCTTTCTTCGGTGCTTCGCGAGATATTGGCTTGGTTATGCGCGTCGGAGACCGAGAGGCAGTACTGGAAATTGGTGATGCCCGCCTTCGCGGCCTTAGCCACATGTCCCGGGGTTGCCACCCAGATCCAGCAGTGAGCCAGTTCCTGCGGAGTCAACGCTTCGGCGACCTCCAGGGTGTTGGCCATCGGGGGCACCAAGTCGGCGCGGGCCATGGAGCCGAGCTCGATTTCCTGGACTCCCAGGCGCAACAGTTCCCGGACGGTCGCGATTTTCTCTTCGGTGCTCAAAAGCTTTCCGGTCAGTTGCAGTCCGTCGCGCAGGGTGACGTCGCGCAGGGTGGCTGCTGGTGTGAAGTTGTAGCTCATGCTTGGCTCGTTTCGCTGCTGATGGCTTTCATGATTTCTTCCGGGCTGTAGCCCAGGAGTGTGCCGAGGACGTCATTGGTATGCTCGCCGAGGTCCGGGCCGAGGTTCCGGATCGGCAGGGAGGCTGTGCCCATCACCGGGACGATCCCGGGGAATCCGACCCCGGGGAGCACCTCCTCGCCGGTGGATACGTCGAAGTTCTGGATCATATTGCGGGCCTGGTACTGGGGCTCGTTGACGATATCCTCGGCCGTGTAAATGGGGCCGGCCGGAACGCCTGCGGCATCCAGTACGGCTAATGCATCTGCGGAGTCCAGGGTGCCGCTCCAGGCGCCGATGGCCTGGTCGAGCATTTCGCGCTGTTCCCATCGCTGGGCGTTGGATTGCAGGTTCTCGTCGTTGGCCAAATCGGGGCGGCCGATGGCTTCCATGTACCTGCGGTAGATCCCATCGCCGTTGCCGGCCACCACGATGCTTGCCCCGTCGGCGCACAGATAGGCGTTGGACGGGGCGATGCCTTCCATCCGTCCTCCGGTGCGGGTCCGGGATTCGCCGTAGGCGCCCTGGTCGGGGATCAGCGATTCCATCATGGAGAACATGGCCTCGTGCAAGGCGACGTCGATGATCCGGTGGTCCAGTGGCAGGGGATTATCGCCTGTGCTCTTGCGGTCGCGTTCGAAGAGGGCCATCACGGCTCCGAATGCGGCGTAGAGCCCGGCGATGGAGTCGCCGATGGAGACGCCCACGCGGACCGGGGCGCGGTCGGGGTCGCCGACCAGGTTGCGGAAACCGCTGAAGGCTTCGGCCACGGCGGCGAATCCCGGGCGTTCGGATAGCGGGCCGGTTTGGCCGAAGGCCGAGATCCGGGTGATCACCAGGTTCGGGTTCGCCGCGCTGAGCTCCTCTGGTCCGAGCCCCCATTTCTCCAGGGTTCCGGGCCGGAAGTTTTCCAGCAGCACGTCGCATTCGCGCACCAGATCGAGGACCGCGGCCCGCCCGGCGTCGCTGCGCAGGTCGAGCACCACGGATTTCTTGTTCCGGTTGATCGTGCGATAGAGCATGGAGACGCTGCCCTTTTTCAGGCGCCAGTTGCGCAGTTCGTCGCCGGTTTTGGGGCGTTCGACCTTGATGACTTCGGCTCCGAAGTCCGCCAGCAGGCGTCCGGCGGTGGGCGCTGCGATGTAGTTGCCCAGCTCCAGAACTCGGATGCCTTCCAGCGGGGCGATGGCCTTGGCGGCTCGATCTTGGTGGCTCATATGTAGCTCCTTGTCAGGTGGCTGGGATCAGATGAAGATGCTCATGACCAGAACGAGCCCCAGAGCGATCACCGAGGCGACAGAAACGCCGACGGTCACCGACTTCAGGGCGCCTCGAACGGTTTGGCCCAGCAGGGATTGCAGCAGCCAGAATGTATTGGAGGTTACGTGGATCATGAACAGCGAGCCGGCGCCGGCGGCCAGCGCGATGAGCACCGGGTCCAGTCCCAGTGCCGGGGCGATCGGTGCGAGCATGCCGGCGGCGGTGATCGCCGAGAGCGTCACCGAGCCCACGGCGATGTGCAGCACCGCGGCAATCACCCAGACGACCACCAGTGGTGCCACTGCGCTGGCACTGAAGAATCCGCCGAGGATATCTCCCAGTCCGGCGGCGGCCACGGTAGCTGCCAGCGAACCGCCAGCGCCGGTGAGCAACAGGATCTGTCCGCTTTCCTTGAAGCCGGTGCTGATCGCGTCCTCCACGCCCTTTTGGCCGATGGCACCGCGTGCCACGATGGTGGTGCCGATCAGGCCGATGAGCAGGGCGACCACGGGGTTGCCCAGCAGTTCCAGCACGCCGTTCTGGAACTTGGCGATTTCGGCGATCGCGCCGGCGGCAATGAGGATTAGCGAAAGCAGCAGGGGAGCGAAGAGCAGCAGCAGCGAGGTTTCGCGCTTGCCTTCGGGGCCAACGGCCAGCTTCACCGCACCGGGATCGGCCTGTGGCTGCTGGCCCTCGTCAATGCCAACGCTGCCACGGGCGGGCTCGTTCGGGGTGCTCTGCGGGTAGTCATCTTCCTCGAAGACATTCTGCTCGTCGCGCGCTGGCTTCCAGAACCCGCGGCGGAACAAGAAGGACATGATCAGCACCGCCAGCAGGACCGTTGGCACCACCAGGAGCAGGCCGCAGATCAGCATCTTGCCCAGCGATACGCCCAGCACGCCGGCTACCGCCAAGGCGCCGACGCCGGGAACCATGAAGATGATGCCGCACTCCAGAGAAATGGCCATGGCCGTGGCCAGCCGGGCGGTGCCCATCGGACCGATCTTGGTGGCCATGCGACGTGCCAGCGGGGCCGAGATGACGATCAGGACGTCAACGAAAATCGACTGCAGCACGGTGCTCATGGCTACCGCCATGGAGTACGGCAGGGCCTTGGGTCCGAACACCGAGAGCAGGCGTTCGACCAGGCGGCGGATGGCGCCGACCTCGTTGAGGATGGATCCCATCAGCACGCCGAAGGCGATGAGCAGGCCGACCTCCATCATGATGTCGCCGAAGCCCTTGGTGATGGTCTCGATGGTCTTGCTGATGCCAAGTTGCGTGCTCAGTCCCAGATACAGGGAGCCGAGGATCAGCCCGATGACGGGGTTGACCTTGAATTTGACGATCAGCAGCACCGTGGCGAGCACGGCCACGGCGGTGTTTATCAGAATCGCTGTATCTGACATGGGGATCCGATCTTCGTTGATAACGGGTAGACGTGAGCTGGGTCACGAAACTCTGATTCATAGTATGAGTTGCAACCCACGATGTAAACTTCATGTCGCTATTAAGTCATTGGCGATCGGCAGGCGTTTGCGCTTAACCGCAGCGGGCCCCGCAGCAACAAGCTGCGGGGCCCGCCGGGGCGCGTGTTCAGAGTGGTTATGATTTCAGCGAAGGGAAGTCCGTATCCCGGTATTCCTTGCCCGCTGGTTCGCCGCCATTAAAACGGCGCTCCTCGGCCTGGCGCAATTCCACGCGGCGGATCTTGCCCGAAATGGTTTTGGGCAACTGGGCGAACTCGATGCGCCGCACCCGCTTGAAGGCCGAGAGGTGCTCGCGGCAATGCGCCAAAATCGACTCCGCGAGTTCGGGGCCGGGCTGCGCGTTGGTCGTGGGAACGATATAGGCCTTCGGCACGCTCAAGCGCAATTCATCCGGGGCTGGCACCACTGCTGCCTCGGCCACCCCGGGATGCTCGATCAACACGGATTCCAGCTCGAAGGGGCTGATCTTGTAGTCGCTGGACTTGAATACGTCATCGGCGCGGCCCACGTAGGTCAAGACAGCGCGTTCGTCCCGTTCGGCGATATCCCCGGTGTGGTAGACCCCGTCACGGAAGACCTCTGCGGTCTTCTCCGGATTCTCGAAGTAGCCCTTCATCAGCCCCAGCGGGCGGGGATCGGTCACCAGGCAGATTTCGCCCAGATCCCCAACCTCGCCGGTAGCCGGGTCGCGCAGCACGATGTTGTAGCCGGGCATCTCGCGTCCCATGGCGCCGATGGTGATCGGCACTCCCGGCGGATTGGCGATCTGCACCGTGGTTTCGGTCTGGCCAAAGCCGTCGCGGATGACCTGGCCCCAGGATTTCTGCACCTGGTCGATGACTTCGGCATTCAGCGGTTCGCCGGCGGAGACCAGCTTCTTCGGCGGATTCTTCAAAGCGCTCAGATCCGCCTGGATCAGCAGGCGCCACACGGTCGGCGGAGCGCAGAAGCTGGTGACCTTTTCGGTGTCCATCTGGTTCATCAGCGCGATCGGATCGAAGCGGTCATAGTTGTAGAGGAATACGGTGGCTTCGGCGATCCACGGCGCGAACAGATTCGACCACGCGTGCTTGGCCCAGCCCGGGGAAGCGACATTCAGATGCACATCGCCTGGTTCCAGCCCGATCCAGAACATCGTGCTCAAATGCCCCACCGGGTACGAAGTGTGGGTGTGCTCCACCAGCTTCGCCTTGGAAGTGGTTCCGGAAGTGAAATAGCGCAGCAGCGTTTCGTCGGCGCGCGTGGGGGAGTCCAGCTGGAATTCGGCTTCGGCGTTGTAGGACTGCGCGAAGTCGAGGATCCCATCCGCGGTGCTGCCACCGATCTGGATCAGCGTGTAGTCGCCGGGCACCGTCTCGAATTTCTGGATCTCGCCCTGGTTGGTGATCACCCACTGGATATGCCCGCGCTCGATGCGATCGGCCAGGTCCGTGGGGGTCAGCTGCGTGGTGCAGGGGATCAGGATCGCCCCGAGCTTGATGCCGGCCAGCATCGATTCCCAGAGCTCGACCTGGTTGCCGAGCATCACTGCGATCGTATGGCCTCGGGCCACGCCCTGATCACTGAGCCAGCGCGCGAGCTGCGTGGAGCGCTGTGAGAGCTCGGCCCAACTGTGGCGTGTGGAGCTGCCGTCGCGTTCGGTGATGATCAGTGCCGGCGTATCGGCTCGTTGCGGATCCTTGGCCACTTGGTCGAACCAGTCGAAGCCGAAGTTGAACTCGCTGAACTCGGGCCAGCGGAATTCTTCCCGCGCCGCCTCGTAGTCCTCGCGCAATTCCAGGAGCCGATCTCGGGCTGCTCTGAATTCATCGGTAACGCTCACAACTAACCTTCCGTCGCTGGGACTAGGGCACCCCACATCATCGTGAGGCAGATCACTTGCCAATATACTTTGAAGTCCAAGGGTTTGAAAGTGCAATTGGCGCCAAACTGTTGAATCGGATGATGCCACGCGTATTTAATAAGTGCATGACTCAAATGCCCAAGGTGCTCGTCTGTGGTCCATCCAGCTGGAATCAGCTCGTTGAGCTCGACCGCTTGCCCGACCCTCGGCCTCAGCAGCTATCCGCCCGCAACGATTGGTACACCGTGGGTGGAACCTCCGCGGGCAAAGCGCTGCACTTGAGTTCCTTGGGTGTTGCGACGACGCTCTTCACGCCGCTGGCCAACGATGAGCCGGGGCGCCTGCTGCGACAGGTGCTCGGTGGCGCGGGCGTCAACCTGCAAGCGATTTCCAGCGTGAGCACCGAGCGGCATATTAACCTCATGGCTGGCGGGCAACGCGTATCCATCTATCTGGCAACGCCCTCAGCTGTCGAGGACGCGGATGCTGATGCCCTCTGCGCGGCCATTGGGGAAGCTGACCTGGCAGTGGTTGACCTGAGCGAGTTGGGGTTGCGGATTATCAGGCAACTCGCCGAGCCGCCTGTACCGCTATGGGTCGACCTGCATGACTTCGATGGCGCGGCCCAATTTCATCTGCCATTCCTGAGGGCGGCCTCGGTGGTCTTCATGAACGATGATGCAACCAGCGATCCGTGGGAGCTGATGGCCACCTGCCTGCGCCATGGCCCGGAAATGGCCATTTGCACGCGTGGAGCGCGGGGTGCGGTGGCAATGGATCGTCAGGGGCGGCGCTGGGAAGTGGCTGCGCCAAAGGTCGAGGTGATCGACACCAATGGTGCCGGCGATGCCTTCATGGCCGGTTTTCTCGCGGCTTACCAGCGGGGATCATCGGTGCAAGCGGCTTTGGAGGCAGCTGCCGGAGCGGCGGCTGTGGCGCTATCGAGCCGGCATCTGCATCCAGATCTCGCCCGGTTGCTCTCCTAGTGCCGATGGCGCGTGCCGCGATCGCGAGCGTGATGACCGGAACATTCCAATTTACTTGAAGCCTCAACTAAATTGGCGTATGGTTGGAGGTAACAAGAAGTCCTGATTGGAAAGAAGGCACTGGCCATGACCATGCTCAAAGAAGACAAGCTCGCCGCAGCCACTCATATGAACGCCGTGCAGCTCAAAGTCGGCGACATGAAGGTCATGAGCGAGTACTACCAAAAAGCGCTGGGGCTGACGGTACTGGATGAAACTGCCGACGGCACCCGCTTGGGCCGCGGTGCCCAGGAGCTGGTCAACCTGCAAAATGCCCCGGGCCTTCAGCTTCCTGCGCGCAGCGAAGCGGGGCTGTTCCACACCGCATTGCTCTTCAATAGCCAAGCAGACCTGGCAGCCACCGTGCTCTCGGCCGCGCAATTCGACCAGAGCAAATTTGTCGGCAGTTCAGATCACCTGGTCTCCGAAGCCTTCTACTTCACCGACCCCGAAGGCAACGGCATCGAGCTGTACTTCGACCGGCCGCGCGAGACCTGGACCTGGAACAACGGCGAAGTGCGCATGGACACCATCTACCTGGACCCCAACAACTACCTCAACACCCACCTGAGCGAACAGGCCGTGGCCTCCTTGCAATCGGCGAGCGCCGATATCGGCCACGTCCACCTGCAGGTCGGCGATGTGGCCACCGCGCGCCGGTTCTATGTGGACACCCTGGGTTTTGACGAGACCACCGCGCTGGGCAACCAGGCATTATTCGTCTCCGCTGGCGGCTACCACCACCACATGGCGATGAACGTGTGGAATTCCCGCGGCGCAGGTCCCCGCAAGGACACCTTGGGGCTTGGCGAGGTGCTGATCAACGTGCCTACCGCCGATGAGGTCGGCAAGCTGGCGCAGCGATTGAGTTTCGCTGGCGTCACCCATCATCACACCGGTGCCGAATTGCGCTTCAACGATCCCTGGAACAACCAGCTGCGCGTGGCCGTCGCCTAGCCGCAGACCGCGGGCGACGGATCAGGCGGTGGCTTGCAGGTGTTCGGTGATCACCTCGGCGGTCAAGGGCTTCGTTGCCAGCGGCTGGAAATCGCCATGCTCGCGGCCGCGCAGCACCTGCGCCGCAAAGAGATCCGGGGATCTGACATCGCAGTGCGTCAGATCCTCGGGGGCCAGTTCCCACCAGGCCGAGGCCTGCAGGGCCTGGACCGTTTCCGACGCAAAACGCTCGCGGATCACCCTTGCAGGCAGGCCGCCCACCACGGTATACGGCGCCACATCCTTGGTCACCACCGAATTCGAGGCGATCACCGCACCGTCACCGATGGTGATGCCATGGCCCAGGGTGACCTTCTCGCCGATCCACACGTCGTTGCCGATCGTGATCTTCCCGGGCTTGTAGCCGAACTTCGCCGCATTCAGCGTGACCCCGCGATCTTCGCTATAGGTCTGCGCGAGCAGCTGCTGGTTGTAGAACACCGGGCTGGTCGAGGCCCACTCATGCGGGTGGCGGGCGCCCATCACGCTCATGGACTTGGCGATCGAGGTGAAACGGCCGACGGTTACGGACTTGTGCAGCCTCGAATGCGTATAGGAAAACGCGCCCATCCGCCCCAAAGCCAATCCCGTGGTGCCCCAGAACGTGGTGTAAGGGTGCAACTCCAGGTCCGCCTCGTAGGTCACCAAGGCTTCGGGCTTATAGGATTCACCGGTCTTTTCCATGCTGTCGACGCCGCGGCCGGCCAATAGGATCCGGTACTCGCGCAAAAGCGGCTGCAACTGGGACATCGCGATTTTCATGACTACGAGTCTAAGGCCGCGAACTGAGCGCGCCATGAGCGAGTGCCGAAGGGCAACTGGTGATCTGCCTACCGAGCCCTACTTCTTCTGCTGACCCGTCTGCGGCTTGAAGGACAGGTTGTTGTGCGAGGTGAAGTACGGCAGGGTGCGCGAATTCTTCACGCCCAGGCGCTTGAGCTCCACGCTGCCCCCAAGCTGGCACCGCAGATACACATCACTCGGCGAGCCTTCCCCGGCCGCGGCCTGCAGCATCTGCGCGCTCAGGGAGAACACCAGCAGCCCATCCTGCCGTGCGCTGGAAGCAATCGACTGCAGCTGGGCCTTGGTATCGCGGTCGAGGATGACCAGCTCGATTTCGGCTTGCCGGGGCAGCGGCTCACGGACGCTGACGCCCAGCGCCAGCCCGTCATCTTTAAGGAATTCGAGCGAGGTTATGCGGGCCGAGAAATCCGGCATGTCTTCCCTGGTGCTGTGGGCCTTGAGTGCGGCCGCCTTGTTCCTGGTCTCCAGCCACCGCGCGATCACATCATTGGCGGCATACTCGCGGGCGAACTGCCGGCAGTGCTCGGACATCTTGGCCGCCAGCTGCCCATCGGTGATCAGCTGCTCGACCCGGTCGGCCATCGCCTGCAGATCCCCGGGCTCCACCAAAAAGCCGTTGACCCCGTCACGGATGCTATCGGCCGGGCCGAAATTGATGTCGTAGGACACCGGAATGCAGCCTTGCTGCTGCGCCTCGAGCAAGACCAGGGCCTGCCCCTCGTTGGCGGAGGTGAACAGCTGCGCGGTGCAGCCGGCGAAAAATTCCGGCAGCCGATCGGAATACCCGTGGAAGAGGACCTGGTCGGCCACCCCGAGCTCTTGGCATAGCGCTTCGAGCTTGCCGCGCTGCGCGCCCTGGCCGACCACATGCAGTACCGGGTGATGCCCGCGGCGCACCAGCTCGGCGACCACCTTGATGCTGGCGGCCACATTCTTATTTGCCGTCAGCGATCCGGCCGCGATCAGATGCGTGCTGCGGCGCTGCGGCGGCGGGCCAGGCAGGGTGCCGGACTTGAGCGGATTGGGGATCACGAAACAGCGCTCGGCATCCCCGAAACGCCGCACATAGGCATCACGCTGTGCGGCGGTGAGGAAGACGAACCCATCCCACTGCTGGCGTGCCTGGATGATCGGCGCATGGGGTTTGCTCAGCTGCCCGGTTTCCAGCGGCTCGCCCTTGGCCACGTGGATGCTGTGGAAGGCGTACAGCTTGGGCACCTTCGTGGTCTTCCACTTATCCAGCAGCGCCGCCGTGTACTTGCTGTCGATAACCACCAGCGAGTTCTCGTGATCGGCCAGCGAGCTGAGCCAGTACCGGTACAACGCCGGTGCAGTATTAAAGCGGGCGATCACCGCGCCCTCGGTGTCCAGCACTTCAAGGCACCGCCGCTTCTTGCCCTGGGGGTCAAAGCCCTTGGTGTCGATCAGGAAGGTGCTGCCGTCCTTGCGCAAGAACCGCGTCTGGCCGGTCCCCGCAGCCTGGCCATCGGTGAAATGCTGGCTGAAAGGGCGCTCGGGCGCCCCGGGATAGGCCACGGTTTCACCCAGGACCAGATCAGTGATGGCCGGATCGAACTTCTTGACGGCCACCGGTTCCTGCGGCGCCAATCCGCGCTGGGCCAGATCCAGGTACAGGTTCAGCACCTGCACATCCGGGGAAAGCTTGCCCTTGCCGACCAGTTCGTCGACGATCTGCGGCTGATCCGGCGCGCGATTAAAGGTCACCACAAAAGCCCGGCCATAGCGCTGGGCAAACAGCCCGGCACGCTGGGTGCACACCGTGGTCATTCCGCCGAATTCTCGTTCGAGCTTCCACGTCACCATATAGGCGTCAAGATGTTCGCTGGATAATGCCACGGGCCGATCCTTAGGTTGTCCTCGAAATTGCCTAGCGCCAGAACCAGCCACCCATCGCGGGGACTGCGCTGGCCGCTGCCACCGAGTCTAGCCGCGCACCGCCGAGCCCGCAGAGCCGCACACCGGTTTTCTGCCCAGCTGCCAGTTGCTTCGATGCCCGGACATGGCTCGCACATAGCCAGTTGCCCACAGCCGGGATCTTTTTGCCACTGGCTCCCGCCGGCGCACCCATGATGGCTTCATGAGTATCCACCAGTTGGCCGCCGCACTTGGCGAGCTGCAGCAGGCCATCGCCAGGGGCGTGCCGCGCGGAACCTGCGCGGCGCTCCTCCAGGTCATGGCCGCCTGCGTGTCATTGCTGGTGCAATTGTCCCGATCGCTGCGGACCAGCGAGGATCCTCGGGTGGCCGCCGCCCACGCCCGGCTGATCGAGACCCTATTCCGCTATAGCCTGCGCGAGCAGCTGCACAGCGCCATCCACCTTGAATCCACCGCGGCCCACCTTTTGGCCGACGACGATCTGGCCGCCGTGGGCTCAGGCACCACGGACTTCAGCCAGCCGGCCACGCTGCATGCCGGTCGCGTGCACTACCGCAGCACCAACGGCTTCCTTGCCAGCTGGCTGGGCCTGGACTTCCACGAGGCCGATCGCCGCGTGCAAGATGCCCACCTTTTGATCGCCCGGCGCGCCATGGACGGCTCGACCATCGCACCCCGGTTTTCCGCGCTGGCCCAGCTGTTCACCGACTCGCCGGTGCTCGATCCCAGGTCTGTGGCCCGTGCCGCCCGCGCCCTGGATAAATTCGAGCCCGCAGACACTGCCTTCGAGGGCCAGCCGCTACAGCCCACTGCCACCCACGCCGATGGGCGCACCTTGGAAGAGCATGTGGTTGAACTGTTCCGGGATCCTGATCTGACTACCGCGCAGTCTCTGGTTTCCGACCTGATCTCTGCCGAGCGCCTCGCCCGCAAAACCGTCAAGACGCCGCAGCCCGGATTCTTCCGGCGTGCCAGCATCGGGGAGTGCGACCGCTACGAGGTCATCGTCACCGGTGCCCAGCGCGAAGAGTTCCGGTCCTTCATCGGGCAAAGCGATAATCCGCGCACCGAGGCCGGGAAATCCGCCCGCGGTGCCCAAGGCAGTGGAATTCAAGGCAATGGCACACCTGGCGGCGATCCGGTGGCCGATGACCTGTTCAGCAGCAACGAACCCATGCCGCCTTGGGCCCAGGATGCGGCCAGCGAGCCACCGCAGGCAGACGAAAATTCCTTGTCGGACGCCGAAGGACAAGATCAAGGGCTTGTTGGCGAACAACTGGCCGCCGATTCCCAGCCTTCGGCGGGTTCAGAACAAGTGTCCGGCGATGCTGTGCCGGGAGACGCTGATCTACCTGTGCCGCAGCGCAGGCTCAATGCCCTGATCGCGGCCCTGAAAAATCGCGGCGGTCGCGGAAGCGCAAAAACCGCCACTCCTAAGATCGCGATCCATGTCCAGCTTGATTCACTGGCCGATCTGGCAGCCCCGGAGCAACTGTCCTCCATGTCGGAGCACGGCATCAAGCTCGGACCAGCAGACACCTCGGCGCTGATCTGCCAGGGCGAGATCTACCGGGTGGTTTTTGGCCCGGATGGGCAACCTCTGGATGTCGGCAGGTCCCAGCGCTTCTTCACCGAGGCGATGAAGCGAGCGATCTTCGCCCGCGATCGAGGATGCATAGTGCCCGGCTGCACCGCGCCTCCCGAAATGCTCGAGTACCATCACAATGACTGGTGGGAGCATGGTGGGTGCACTTCGGTGCGCAATGGCAGCTGCCTGTGCCGTGCGCATCATCATGCCGTCCATGCCGGCTTATTAAAGCTGGTCACTGTTTCCGGGCTGGCGCACATTGTGCTGCCCAAACATCTGGATCCGCTGCAGCGCCCGCAGCGAAATCGCATCCATCTGGCCTACAGTTAAATAGGTCAAAATGTCAGTGCCCGCGACGGGCGTGATCAACTTCATGCGCCCACTTCGACGCGCCGCCAGAATAGAGTTGGCCAGCACCTTGGCTCTCTGGCATAATTGCAGGGTACTCGATTTGTTGTGGCCCCTCTCTCCGCTTCGAATCCTGTCCTTTTTAGAGTTCGAGAAGTAAGGCCTGCCCCACAGGTGCTAAAAATCGGATTCGACCATGTTGAGAAACAGGAGTGACCACTACAGTGGCCGTTAAAATTCGTCTGAAGCGCTTCGGTAAGATGCGCGCACCTTTCTACCGCGTTGTTGTCATGGACTCCCGCGCTAAGCGCGATGGCCGTGCCATCGAGGAGATCGGTAAGTACCACCCAACCGAGAACCCATCGATCATCGAGATCGATTCTGAGCGTGCTCAGTACTGGCTGTCGGTTGGCGCTCAGCCAACCGAGCAGGTTCACAAGCTGCTGAACATCACCGGTGACTGGCAGAAGTTCAAGGGCATCGACGGCCAGGAAGGCACCTACCAGGTTGCCGAGCCTAAGCCAGCATTCGTTGCACCTGAAAAGGGTTCGGTGATCCTTCCTGAGGCCATCACCAAGAAGGCTGAGAAGCCAGCTGCTGAAGAGGCAGAGGCCGAAGCAACCGAGGCTGAGTAACAGTGCTCGTTGATGCGCTAGACCATATGGTGCGCGGAATCGTCGAGGAACCGGAAGACGTCAAGGTCGCCTTGAAGTCCACCCGCCGCGGTGATTTGCTCGAAGTTCGGGTCAACCCTGAAGATCTCGGTCGTGTGATCGGACGCCAGGGACGCACCGCGCGAGCACTGCGTACCGTCATGGCAGCGCTGGCCAAGGAATCGGTTCGTGTTGATGTCATCGACACCGACCGACGCCGCGGCTAAGCAACTGCAGCCCAACTCTTCGTTGGCTTCATTTCGAAAGGAGTTTCCGTCCAACTGGTGACGGAAACTCCTTTCGTGTTTCACCACCCACACCATCCAGAAAGAGCAGCAGATTATGCGATTGCAGGTTGCCCGCATTGGCAAGCCCCACGGCATCCGTGGCGAAGTCACCGTTCAGGTCCTCACGGACAACCCCGAGGATCGCTTCACCGCCGGCGAAGAACTGATCGTCGTCGAAGGCCCGGTTAAGAGCCTCACGGTGACCAACGCCCGCTGGAACAAGACCATCCTGCTGCTGTCCTTCAAGGAGATCAACGATCGCAACCAGGCCGAGACGCTGCGCGGCGCCCGCTTGGAGATCGAGGTCTCGGACGAACCCGAAGACGATTCGGATGAGTGGTACGAGCACGAGCTGCTGGATTTGAAGGTCATTCTCGATGGCAAGCAGGTCGGCGTGATCACTGCACTGCGCACCAACCCCGCACAGGACCTACTGGTATTCGAAGACACCGAAGGCAACGAGGTCTACCTGCCCTTCGTCGACGAGTTCGTGCCCGAAATCGATCCAGAAGCCGGCATCGTCGTCATCACTCCGCCCGCCGGCCTGCTGACCCTGAACAGCGACGAAGACTCCACCGAGGAAGAGCACTAAACCATGCGCCTAGATGTCATCTCGATTTTCCCCGAGTACCTGCAGCCGCTCTCGCTCTCGCTGATCGGCCGGGCCGCGGAAGACGGCATCCTGGATTTGAATGTCACCAATTTGCGCGACTTCACTGAAGACAAACACCGCAAGGTCGACGACACTCCCTATGGCGGCGGCGCCGGCATGGTGATGATGCCCGAGCCGTGGGGCCGTGCCCTGGATTCGGTTCGCCCCGCTGATGCGCAGGGCGCCAAGCCCACCTTGATCGTTCCTTCGCCCGCCGGCGCGGTGTTCAACCAGCAGATGGCCTACGATCTGGCCGAAGAAGAGCACCTGGTCTTCGCCTGTGGACGCTATGAAGGCATCGACGAGCGCGTGGTCGACTACGCGCACGAGAACTTCAACGTTATCCCGGTATCCATCGGCGATTACGTGCTCAACGGGGGAGAAGTGGCGGTCATGGTGATGGTCGAGGCCATCGCCCGACTGATCCCCGGAGTCATCGGCAACCCAGAATCCCTGGTGGAGGAGTCCCACTCGGATGTCCTGCTGGAGTACCCGGTCTACACCAAGCCTGCCTCTTGGCGCGGACGCGAGGTTCCCGAGGTCCTGCTGGGCGGCAACCACCAGCGGGTTGGCCGCTTCCGCCGCGACGAGCAGATCAAGCGCACCGCGGCCCGCCGCCCGGATTTGATCACCCAGATGGATGTCCCGTCCTTGAACCGCCGCGATCGCGACGCCCTGTGGCATAACGGATTCGCTGTGGTCGACGGCGTGATCACTCCAAAGTCCGAGCTGGACTGGGCCACCGGTGCAGGTGCCGAAGGCACCGAGAACAACTAGTTCCACGGCCGCAGCCCGGCAACGAGGTCTAAATCACGGGACCAGAAATTCTGCTGGACTCGCGCGAGCCGCAGCGATACGGCATAATTGTTTCTTGGTGTGTTTTTATCTGGCTCCTGCCGCAGGGGGAAGACCGGATGTGAAAGAACCGCCGCATCGACTGCTAGAGCCAGTCGGTGGTAAACGTTCCGGGGAGATCGCCAGGCGGCAAGCCGGCGATGAGCCCCGCTACGAGGATTCGGTGACCTGCGGCATTGATCCTAGGAGATGCAACATGCATATTCTTGACTCAGTCGATGCAGCTTCGCTGCGTTCGGACATCCCAGCTTTCGGTCCAGGCGACACCCTGAAGGTGCACGTCAACATCATCGAAGGCAAGAACTCGCGCGTCCAGGTTTTCCAGGGCTACGTTATGGGCCGTCAGGGCCACGGCGTTGGCGAAACCTTCACCGTTCGCAAGGTTTCCTTCGGCACCGGTGTTGAGCGTACCTTCCCAGTTCACTCCCCGATCATCGAAAAGATCGAGGTTGTGACCAAGGGCGACGTTCGTCGTGCAAAGCTGTACTACATGCGCGATCGTCACGGTAAAGCTGCTCGCATCCGCGAGAAGCGTGACTTCAACGCAAAGAAGTAATCTGCGTTCCTTGATGAACCAGATTGCCCGCAGCGAGCGAGCATCGGTGAAGCGCCGGGCCTTTTCTTGGGTCTGGCGCTTCGCTGTTCTTGCCATCATTCTCGGCCTGTTGAGCACCATCATCTTCCGCGCGACGGTGACTGACCTCTTCCACATCGACTCCAACTCCATGGAGTCGACCCTCAACCCCGGCCAAAGCATCGCGGTTGACCGCCGCGCCTACCGCGACGCGCCGCCGCAGCGCGGAGACGTCATCGTCTTCGATGGCCGCGGTTCGTTCCTGCCCTATGCCCGGGCGAGTTTCGCCGACGATCTGCTCGGCGCGTTGAGCCTGACCGGCACCGGCAGCAAATACGTCAAGCGCGTCATCGGGGTCGGGGGAGACACCGTGGAATGCAAGGGGGCCCACTGCCAGATCACGGTTAACGGCCAGACTGTCGAGGAGCCCTACGTCTTTGCCGGCGATGCACCGAGCGAGCAGAAATTTTCCGTCAAGGTCCCGGAAGGACGTTTGTGGGTGATGGGCGATCATCGCTCCACCTCCAAAGACTCGCGCTCGCTGCTCGGGGCCAGCGGTGGTGGAATGATCAGCGTCGATCGCGTCGTGGGCAAGGCGACTGACATTGTTTGGCCATTGGATCAGCGCGCCACTATCCGGTAATTGAGTGTTACTAGTTGATAGCCATCAGGCGTCTGGAAGCGAAATTTTCTCGCTTCTAGACGCCTTTTTTCGTGTCTTATGGATTTTTTTTCACCGCCGCACAGCTTCAGCGGCATTTCTATGATTCTGATGTGCGGAATCCGGCCTAGTTCACAGGTTTCTTTGAGTTGACTAGGCGCTAGAAAGATAACTCCAATCTTAAACAAAAGCTACTGTCTCGTAAGATGTGACCCAGTCGAATCCATGCAAAGCAATCTGACTAGGGGAAACGTGGTTCGTTATTTATATTTTCGTTGGATTCGGTACTTGAAAAGCCTATCTGCAACCCGCTATTGTTTCATTTTGGTAACAACACCTGTGCTTAGAAGTGTGTTCTGAGGTAGGAACACCGCTAGCACTCGCACCATAAATGTGGGAGAAGCATTAATGCCAAATCCAAATAAGAAGACTGCGCAGCGAGGCATCGTTGCTGCAGCCGCTACCGCTTTGGTAGTTGGCAGTAGCTTCATGCCAGCCGTTGCGGCCCCGGAGGCGACCAGCTCGCCTTCCGCGTCGGCCTCCTCGAGCGAGTCGGCCACCCCCAGCGCAACCACCACTGAGGGCGCTGTAGACACCACCGGCCTTCCAGAAGCGATCGAACGCGATCTGGACAAGACCGTTGATGAGTACTTGGAAGACTCCAAGGCTAGCGAAACCGCGGCTGCGGTTTCCAAGCAGCTGAAGGAAAAGGGCATTGATTCTCGTGCCTCTGTGAAGGACGGAAAAGCCAAGGTCGAGGTGAGCGAGAAAGACGCTGCTGAGGCCAAGAAGGTAGCAGCTGCCTCGCAGGCGGCAGTATCCCTCGACATCAACAAGAAAAAGCTGTCCACTCCTGAAGATGTTTATGGTCAAATCGTCGAAAATGTAGACGAGTCTGAACTGACCCGACTGACTGCGATCGTCAACACGGTTGAGGATGGCAAAGAGGTCGTGAAGATCATTGCTTCAGGCCCTGGGTCCATCGAGGGATCAAAGAAGGAAACCTATGCCAAGAAGTCAGCGGCTGAGGGCGAGCTTTCTCTAGAAGAATTCGCGGAGGAAGTAGCATCATCAGATGTTGTTTTCGAGCCGTCTAAGAAGGACGGCCGCGGTGCTGCGAAGCACGGTGCCACAGAAGATATTTACGGCGGCATGGGTTACGCAATCGCTGAGAGTGGTCAAGACCCTGCCTCGCGTTGTTCCGTTGGGTTCAATGCCTGGGATCCAAGTGGCAAGGACGCTATCTTGAGCGCGGGTCACTGTACTGCAGATAATTCGATGACCGACACTTACGTGTTGGAAGCGAACGCACCTAATGATTTCCTCGGGTACACAGCTAATCTTGGAACCTTCGGTTTCGGACAGTTCGGTGGCCCGGGCAATTCGGGTTACGCTCCTGGCACCCCGATTTCAGAGACTGATACCGAGAACCCTGGCACCGATATTTCGGTGATTGAGGATATCAACCCTGCTTTGAATTTGAAGGCTGGCGTTTCACAGTGGCCATCCGGTGGCGACGAGCGTGATCAGGTTATTAACGTAACCGGCGATGCAGCTGCCACGATTGGTGCAAACGCATGTTCGTCTGGCGCGACCACGGGCTGGAGCTGCTCGACCATTACGGGCGAGGGCATCTTCTACGTCCAGGGTATGGGTGGAACTATCCGCGATGTATGGGGCTATACCGCTGATAACCCAGATCAGTCAGTACTGGATCAAGGTGACTCCGGTGGAGCAGTTTTGGTTGGTAGCAAGGCTGTCGGTATCAACTCGGCCAACAGCGGTGGCGAAGATGGTGTGGAAAACACCAGCGATGATCTTGCCTTCTACACCGGACTTACCGATGCGCTGCAGCGCATTGATGGCGTGAAGGGTTACACCGTCAAGGTGTTCATCAATGCCCCAACTCTGACTACCGAGAATGGTTCTGAGGTTGAGGCTGGTAGCGATATCACCGGAAACGTCAAGGACGCTGCACCTGGCACTAAGGTTGATGTCATCGTCAACGGCGAAGTTGTGGACACCGTAACTGTTGATTCGAACGGTAACTTCACTTTCTCCGCTCCTGACCAGACTGGCGTCTACGAGTTCACTCTCCAGGCACACAAGGGCTTCGATAAGTCGGCAACCACCGATGGCAAAGTAGTTGTGATCGCGGTTCCAGAGCCGACCCCGACCCCGACCCCAACTGCGACTCCTACCGAGGAGCCTTCTGAGACCCCGACTGAGGAGCCATCGGAAACTCCAACTGAGGAGCCATCGGAAACTCCAACTGAGGAGCCATCGGAGACTCCAACTGCGACTCCTTCTGAGACCCCAACCGAGGAGCCTTCCGAGACTCCAACTGAGGAGCCATCGGAGACTCCAACTGCGACTCCTTCTGAGACCCCAACCGAGGAGCCTTCCGAGACTCCAACTGAGGAGCCATCGGAAACTCCAACTGCGACTCCTTCCGAGACCCCAACCGAGGAGCCTTCCGAGACTCCAACTGAGGAGCCATCGGAAACTCCAACTGCGACTCCTTCCGAGACTCCAACCGAGGAGCCATCGGAGTCTGCTTCGGAAACCGAAGAGTCCTCTGAAGCTCCACAGGACGATGAGTCTGATGAACCAACCAAGTCGGCAACTCCAAAGGAAACTCCTAAGAAGGACGATCCACTGGCTGATACCGGTTCGAGCAGCGCTCCATTGATCGCTGCAGGTGGCGCACTGGCTCTGGTTGGTGCAATGTTCCTCCTGTTCCGTCGCGGCAACCGCCGTCACGGCTAAGGAAACACCTTTAGGTTCTAGAAACCTCTGAAAGTGTCCCGCTACTAGTTACTGGTAGCGGGACACTTTTTAGTTAGTACACATGTGGTTCACCGACTGCTTTACGAATAGCCCTATAGCCTCGATACAAGGCAGGTTATTGGGTACGCAAAAACCGAGGTGCAATTATGAATTTCAACGCTAAAACTTCCCGCACGCCCCTTGCATTAGCATCAACCGCGCTTATGGCAAGCTTGTTGTTGACCGGTTGCGGCCAAGGGACGGACCCAGGCGCGAATAAGTCCTCAGATTCACAATCTTCCAATGCCGCGCAGCCTTCCGATAACCAAAGTGAGAATGCCGTGGATCAGGAAACTCTGTTAGAAACCAATGACCAGCTTTCAACGCAACTCGGCGATGCCTACGTGCAGGGCTGGATCAAGGACGGCAAGCTCCACGTCTCAACTACCAGCGAAGGCAAGCTGAGCGCCATCAAGGAAGCTGGTGCCGAGGGACACGTAGTCCCGTACAGCAATAAGGAGTTGCGGTCTGCCATCAGTGAAATCATGAAATGGCAGTCACAGCAACAGAACCCGATCAACAGCTCGATCCATGCCTACACCCTGAATCCGGAGACCGGCGGCATTACGCTATCCGTGGACAAGAGCCAGATCGACGCGATCACCAAGTTGATTGAAAAGGATAAGCCGATCGGTGATATCCCCGTGGACCTCAAACCCAGCGGCGGAATTGCAACGCCTGCCAACTCTTAGCTGAATCCTCGCAGTGGGCCCCGCTACTCGCGGGCCCGACGTGACACCCAGCGACGGCCAGCCCGACTTCGGGCTGGCCGTTTTCGCTTTGCCTGGCAACGAAGCGAATCAGGCAATGAGCCATTCGCCCACCATTGGCACGTAAGATGGGGTGTGTTAGGCAAAAGGGAAGGTACCAATCAAACTGTGAGCGCCGCACCAGCAGAAAATCCCCAGGGCAAGGGGCCGCTATACAAGGTATGGCGCTTCATCCGCGAGATCGTCATCATCGTCGCCATTGCGCTGGCGCTCTCTTTCATGATCAAGACCTTCTTCTTCCGCGCCTACTACATTCCGTCGGGCTCGATGGAACACACCCTGGAAGTCAACGACCGCATCTTCGCGAATCTCATGGTTCCTGGCCCGTTTGAGCTGAACCGAGGAGACGTAGTCGTCTTCCGTGACGATTTGGGCTGGCTGCCACCACTGGCTGAATCGCCCACCGCGTTCGAAAATGTCCTGTCCTTCGTCGGAATCCTGCCTGCAGCCGACGAGCAGTATCTGGTCAAGCGCATCATCGGCATGCCGGGGGACACCGTGGAATACGATGCGGCTGTCGGCAAGCTGAAGATCAATGGCGAAGCGATCGACGAACCATACATCTACACTGGCAATAAGCCGTCCGATATGGAATTCTCCGTCACCGTGCCTGAAGGCAAGATCTGGGTCATGGGCGATCACCGTGCCGCCAGCGCCGACTCCCGCTTCCATACCGACATCCAAGGCGGTTTCGTGGACCTGGACTCCGTCCAGGGACGCGCCTCGATCATCTCCTGGCCAACTTCGCGATGGGGCACCGTCGATTCCCACGACGAAGTCTTCGCCAACGTTCCTGACGCGACCAGCAAATAACATGGCCGCGACAACGAAGACCGGCAAGAACCAGCCCACCACCCTCGATCACGAACGCGCTTTGGCCGCCCGCCACGGCGTGAAGCTCATCGGTGCCGTGGATGAGGTAGGCCGTGGCGCCCTGGCAGGGCCGATTACCGTGGGCATCACCGTGATCGACATCAACGAGGTCAGCGAGTTCCCGGAACTGCGCGACTCGAAGCTCTTGCGCCCTGAAACCCGCGAGGCACTGGTGCCCCAAGTGCGCCAGTGGGCGGCCGGATATGGCGTTGGCCATGCATCTGCCGAGGAAATCGACTCCCTAGGCGTCACCGCAGCCTTGCGCCTGGCCGGTACCCGAGCCGTGGAACAGTGCGCCGTCGCGCCCGAAGCGATCCTGCTGGATGGAAGCTACGATTGGCTGACCGCTCCGGAACCGGACCTATTCGACGTCCTTGCCGACGACCGCGATCCGGTAGGCCTGCACTTGCCGGTGACCACCATCATCAAGGGTGACATGACCTGCCAAGCGATTGCCGGCGCCTCCATCTTGGCCAAGGTCGAGCGCGACGGGATCATGAGCGAATTGGCCTCGGCGCATCCCGACTTCGGGTGGGATATCAACAAGGGCTACGCCACCGCCGCGCACCGGGCGGCGATTACCGCTCTGGGACCTTGCGATTACCACCGCAAGAGCTGGAACTTGACTTCACAGGCCGATACGGCCGAAGGTGAAGCCACAACAAAGAAAGCAAAGTGATGGCTGGCGACGACCTGGAAAACTACGAGTCCGACATGGAACTGCAGCTGTACCGCGAGTACAAAACCGTGGTGGGGCTCTTCAACTACGTGGTCGAGACCGAACGACGCTTCTACCTGGCCAACCAGGTCGACGTGAAAACGCTGAGCAATGCCGGCGAAGTCTACTTTGAGCTGAACCTGACCGACGCGTGGGTATGGGACATCTACCGGCAGGGGCGTTTTGTGAAATCCGTGAAGGTACTGACCTTCAAGGACGTCAACGTGGAGGAACTCAACCGCGATGAGCTGCAGATCCCCAAGGAGGGACTGGACTCCTAGCCGCGGAAATCCACATTCCGCACGGACCGGGCACGCGCGACCAGGCAAGCTCCGAGAATGTTCAGAACGAATAGTTCGAACATCCAGGAGTCAACATGCGCACAGCGGCACAACGTTTGGGTGCAGCCGGGGAACAAGCCGCCGCCCGATACCTCAGCGAGCACCACTACGAGATCCTCGACAGGAACTGGCGCTGCTCGGCAGGGGAACTGGACGCCGTAGCACGAACGGCCAGCGGTCAGATCGCAGCCATCGAGGTGAAAACCCGTTCCTCCACGCGCTATGGCACGGGCTTTGATGCGATCACCACGCAGAAATACCGGCGGCTCCACAAGCTGCTGATTCTCTGGGCCCAGGCCCACCGGCTCTTCATCCCGCAACCACGCGTGGACATCATCGAGGTGTATCCCGATGGAACGGGCTACACCTGCCTTCTGCACCCGGCGGTGCAACCATGAGCACCGCACGCACCAGCGCTGCCGCCATCCACGGGGTCGGCGTCTCCCTGGTCGAGGTGGAAGCCGATCTAGGCAACGGCATACCCGGCTTCATCATCCTTGGCCTGCCTGACGCCTCATTGAATGAAGCCCGAGAACGCATCAAGGCCGCCGCGCGGAATACCGGCATCCCGTTGGCCAACCGCAAGCTGACGGTCAACCTCTCGCCGGCCACCCTGCCGAAATACGGTTCGGGATTCGACCTGGCGATCCTCATCGCCGCCCTTGCCGCCGATCAGCAATTGCACGCCAGCCCGGCCACCTTGTACCTGGCTGAGCTGGGCTTGGATGGGACCCTCAGGGCCGTGCCCGGCGTCCTGCCAGCAGTGCAGCTGGCCAAGGAGCATGGCCTGGAACGAGTCATCGTTGCTGAAGGCAATGGCAACGAGGCGCGATTGGTCGAGGGGATCGAGGTCATCTCTGCCCGCCATCTCGGCCAGGTGCTGCGCTATTGCGGTGCCCAGGATGAGCTGATCACAACCTATTTGCACCATCCGCTTCCAGCAAAATCACCCGCCGAATCAACGATGATTGGTGCTGGGAATGAGGAAGTCGATCTGCAACTGGTCAACGGGCAGCAAGAAGCCCGGCTGGCCTTGGAATTGGCCGCAGCCGGCGGACACCACCTGATCATGGTCGGCCCCGCCGGCGCGGGGAAGACCATGCTGGCCAAGTGCCTGCCAACCATCATGCCCCCGCTGGATGACCTGCAAGCGCTGGAAGCCACCGCAGTCCATTCCATAACTCGCGGGGCAATGCACGAGGTGAATCAGCTCCAGCGAACTCCGCCATTCGTCGCGCCACACCACACGGCATCGCTCTCCGCGCTCATCGGTGGCGGGACCTCACAGCTGATCCCCGGCGCGATCACCCGGGCGCATCACGGAATCCTGTTTCTGGATGAAGCCGCCCAGTTTAATACCGGAGCCCTCGATGCCCTGCGCCAACCCGTTGAGGAAGGCTATATCAATCTGGCCCGGGCCAAAGGCCACCAACGATTACCGGCCCGCTTCCAGCTGATCCTGGCATCCAATCCATGCCCATGCGGCCGGAACTTCGGGACGGGAACTGGCTGCACCTGCACGCCCATGGCTCGACGCAGATATTTTGCTCGCTTGTCCGGCCCGATACTGGATCGTGTCGACCTGCAGGTGCGGGTCAATCCGGTGCACCAATCGCAACTGCTGAGCACCGCGCCCAACGAATCCAGCCACGCGGTTCGCGAAAGGGTACTGGCCACCAGGGAACGCAGCCAGGAACGGCTACGGACGTTCTCAATCAGCTGCAACGCCCAGATTCCGACCCAAGTGCTGCGCCACGAGTTGAAGTATCCGGCGCAAACGAAGAAAGCTTTGGAACTGCTCGCCACCCGTCGTGGCCTCTCGGCCCGTGGCATCCACCGGTTGCTCCGCGTCGCGTGGACGGTCGCCGATCAACAACAGCATGCAGCTCCCACCGAAGACGACCTGGCCATTGCCGCTCACCTGCGGCAAAGCCTCGAGAATAGTTAGGCCACCTCCATGTCCATCAATCCGAACGCAACGCAGGCGCCAAGCCGTACCAGTGCGGAACGCCTGACCTACGCGCATCTGAACCAGCTGATCGAACCAAACGACTTCACCGCGTCGGCCTTGCTTCAGCTCATGAGCGCCTCGGAACTGCTGAGCCTGATCCGCAAAGAGGACTTCATGCCCACGGACCTGAAACCGAAAGTTGAGGAAATCCTCGGATTCAAGACCTCCTCGAATATGGCGCAAGATCTCAAAGTGGCATTGACCCGATGGCGGAAACGGATGCCGTTGAGCAACCCGCTGGCTGCGGTGGACACGGCCGCACGGCATCAAGGGGGATTGCTGATTCCTGGCGACGACCATTGGCCGGTGCAGCTTGATGACCTCAACCTGGGGCGACCGCTGTGTTTATGGTGGAGGGCCGGCAATCCGGCATTCTTGGGCGGCCAGGAGATAGGACGCAACGTGGCTATCGTCGGCTCACGCGATGCCAGCGACTACGGCGATCAGGTGACCTTCGACCTGAGCCGATCATTGGCGCTGCAGGGATACAGCATTGTTTCAGGAGGCGCCTACGGTATCGACGCCAGTGCTCACCGGGCTGCATTAACCGTGGAGGAGTGGTCCGCTGCGAACCCGCCGACCATCACCGTCATGGCCGGTGGCATTGACCGGCTCTACCCGTCGGGCAATAGCAATTTGCTCAATCAAATTGTGGCGCGAGGAGTGCTGTTTTCCGAGGTTCCCCCGGGTACGACATCTGCCAGATTCCGCTTCCTGAATCGAAACAGGATCATCGCCGCACTTAGCCGATTGGTGATCGTGACCGAAGCCAGGCATCGCTCAGGCGCGCTGAATACTGTTAGCCACGCAGTTGAACTAGGCCGTGATGTCGCCGCGGTCCCTGGCAGCGTATTCGCTCCGAATTCCGCAGGTTGTCACCGGTTGATTGGCGAAGGGAGTGCCGTCCTGTTGACCTCGCCGCAAGACGCGCTTGCACTGGCCGGAGCGCAGCACCCTGCACAGGGCACGAGTGAAGACTCCGCCCCGAAACGGCCCACCGATCAACTGGGCCGCGACGAAGGCATGGTCTACGACATCATGTCCTTCTCGAAACCGATGCTCGTAGACGAGATTTCCGCACGCAGCGGTATCCCGATCATTCAGACGCTGAAATCTCTGGGGCGGTTGGAAGACCTCGGCTTGGCAAGCACCGACGGGTTGTCATGGAGATTGCTCTACCAAGGCAAATGATCGCGGTCGGGTAAGCTCGGTGGTGATGAAGCAAGAATCTGCCTCGAAGCAAACAGCCGGGCCGTCAGCGAAGTTTTCAGAACCAGTTGCAGACTATCTGGAGTACCTGCAACGCGAACGCGGGCGCAGTGAGAATACTTTGCGCGCCTACGATGTTGACCTTCGAAATCTCGGACAGTTCCTCAAAGAGCGAGCCGCGGACCCGGCCTTGAAACAGGTTTCTGTTGACATGCTGCGAGACTGGCTGGCTTACCTTCACGAGTCCGATGTCTCGCGCACTACATTGGCACGTCGGATCTCGGCCGTTAAGAACTTCTTCGCCTGGGCGCTAAAGCACGAACTCATTGAGGCTGACCCGGCACTGCGGTTGGCTGCACCCAAGAAAGAGCGGCGTCTGCCTCATGTTCTTCAGCCCAGCCAGATTGACAGGCTGCTCTCGGACGAAACGGTTGCGTCCGAGGGAACAAGCAACGTCAACGGCGACGAGGATGAACAGGTGAATGATCCGAAATCGTTGGCTATCCAGTGCAGGGACAAAGTCATTGCCGAGTTGCTTTACGCCTCCGGACTGCGCATCAGCGAGCTAGTTGCGCTGGACATCGCAGATGTCGATTTTGAACGAAGGACCTTGCGCGTGCTGGGCAAGGGCAACAAAGAGCGCGTGGTTCCGTTTGGCAAACCTGCGGAACGGGTAATTATCGATTGGATTCGATCCCACCGCAGGATCTTGGCATCCGAGTCAGCAGGAGACGCTCTGCTGGTAGGAGTCCGCGGCTCAAGGCTCAACGTCCGGCAAGCACGTGAAGTCATAGCCACGGCTCTGCGCCTTCTTGGCGACACCTCGGCGAGCGGACCGCACGCACTACGCCATACTGTGGCTACCCATTTGCTTGACGGTGGGGCCGACCTGCGAGCGGTTCAGGAATTTCTCGGGCACGCTTCGTTGGCGACAACGCAGCTTTACACGCACGTTTCCGTGGATCGATTGCGGCAAAGCTATCGCCAAGCCCACCCTCGGGCCTGAAGATTTCCACCCAATCTGTGAAAATCATCGATCCGGGTGGCGAAAAGTGCCCTTCATCGGGCAAAATAGAAGTATCGGCGGCGAAAGCACCTGTTCGATGTTGACGTAGGGGAAGACGATCAACACCGCAACGGAGGATGGCATGTCTGCACCGATGACCAGAGGCGTGATATTTGTACATTCCGCCCCTGCAGCGCTATGCCCACATCTCGAATGGGCAATTGGGTCCGTGCTCGGTACCCCAGTCAAGATGGACTGGACCGAACAGCACGTCGCACCCGGATTTTGTCGCGCCGAAATTGAGTGGGTAGGCCCACAAGGAACTGGCGCGCTGCTCACCAGCGAAATGCACGGCTGGCAGCACCTGCGTTTCGAAATCACCGAAGATCCAAGCCCTGGCGCCGATGGCAGCCGTTGGTCTGTCACCCCGGACTTGGGGATCTTCCACGCGACCGTAGATGTTGCGGGCAACATCATGGTCGGTGAAGAACGTATTCGCTGGGCCTACGAAAAGGGCGACGGCAACCCATCCGTGTTCTATCAGGAAATGTCGATCGCCCTGGGTGAAGCTTGGGACGAAGAACTTGAACCATTCCGCCACTCTGGCGATGAGGCTCCTGTGCGATGGCTCAACCAGGTGGTATAGCGACTGGTTATTAAGTCTCTGGGTGTGTTTACAACTGCATCCAGTCAGACCCCGGTGGTGCGGGGTTGTTACCAAAAGAAGTGGGATCCCTGTTTGGGATCCCACTTCTTGATTTAACGCTGATGGCCTAGAAGCGCATTGGGTGATGGTGCTAGACTCATTGGCGATGAAGACCAGTCAGGCTTGCAATAGCCACTCCCGGAACGGCTATCTGGTCGTTCCCTGATACGCGGACCTCCCGGTGACCGAGACATTCAACGTACAGAATTTTCGGACACATAATGAAAGGGAGACATGACCGCACGATTCAACCACACGATCATCGCTTCGCTCGATTCCCAGCGCATGGCGGAGTTCTACACCAGCCTGCTAGAAGCGAAGCCCGCCCCACATTGGGGACCCTTCCGCAACATCAGCCTCGACGGCGGTGTGCTTCTCCAATTCGCAACGCCTCCGATCGACTTTCCACCTCAGCACTACGCATTCTTGCTCAGCGAATCGCACTTCGACCGCGCATACCAGAAGATCTGCACGGAAGGAATCGAACACTGGGCGGACCCGCGACGGCAGTGCCCCGGATCGATCAATCATGAGCATGGCGGCAGGGGAGTGTACTTGCTAGATCCGTCAGGCCACTATTTGGAATTGCTGACCAAGGGATATCTGGAGGGGCAACCCTAGCGCAGGACGTCGAAGACGTTTTTTTGAATGCCATTCGAGTACGTTTGGGAATCCACCAGCGTCAGCTTCTGCGCGTCTATGCTTTCCTGGCTGAACAGTCGCTTGCCTGCACCAAGCAGCACCGGGAATACGAGGAGGTTGTACCGGTCTATGAGCTGGTGCTCCTGCAGCGAGCGGACCAGCGTTGCTGAACCGTGAATGCTGATAGGTCCGCCTTCGCCGGCGCGCAGGCGAGCCACATCGGAGACCGAACGCAGAATCGTGGTTTCGCCCCAGTTATCCACCAGATCCTTCTCGGCCAGGGTCGTGGAGAGCACATATTTTGGCATCACGTTATAGTGCGGAAATTCTTCGGTCATCGAGGGCCAGACGGGGGAGAATGCCTGATAGCTGATTCGGCCCAACAGCATGGCGGAGGCTTCGGCCTGCTCGGTTCCTTTGAGCTCATATGCGGCCGGATCGAACTCGACGCTGTTCATGGTCCACCCGGAATTGCGGTAATCGGGTTCACCGCCCGGTGCTTCGACAACACCGTCGAGTGAGACAAACGCGGTGGCGATAAGTGTGCGCATGAGGGCAGCTCCTGACCTGAGGAAAGAACAAAGTTCCGCATCAACTAAGCGGATTTTGAGCGTAACAAGCACAGGCCAATGCGGACAACTATTTTCAGGGAAGCCGGATTATTAAACGCCGATGGGCTGGGCCAAGGAAAACTTTGGACCAGCCCATCGGCAAGCAGCTTCAGGAAGCTGGGAAGTGGCTAGACGCTTCGGATAGCGACGACAGCGTTGTGGCCACCGAAGCCGAAGGAGTTGTTCAGAGCCACGATGGTGCCTTCAGCTGGCAGCGGCTTTGGCTCGCCGGTGACGACCTTCAACGGGATCGCTGGATCCTGGTTATCCAGGTTGATCGTCACTGGAGTGGTGCGGTGGTAGACAGCCAGTGCGCACAGGACCGACTCAACGGCGCCGGAGGCACCTAGCAGGTGGCCCATCTGCGACTTGGTTGCCGAGACCCACACGTTGTCCAGCTGATCGCCCAGGGCATTCTTCAGCGCGGTGTATTCCGGTGCGTCGCCCACTGGGGTGGAGGTCGCGTGCGCATTGACGTGCACGACGTCCTCGGGCTGGATCAGGCCGTCGTACATGGCGGCCTTCAGCGCACGGGTGGCACCCATGCCCTCTGGATCGGGAGCGGTGATGTGGTGTGCATCGGAGGTGACGGAGGAACCGGCCAGCTCGGCGTAGATGCGGGCGCCACGAGCCAGTGCGTGCTCTTCGGCTTCCAGGACCAGTGCACCGGCGCCTTCGCCCATGACGAAGCCATCGCGGTCAATGTCGTAGGGACGCGATGCCTTGGCTGGATCGTCATTGCGGCGCGAGAGTGCATGCATGGAGGCGAACGCGGCCATTGGCATCGGGTGGATGGCGGCTTCCGCGCCACCGACCATGACCACATCGGCCTTGCCGGAGCGGATCAGGTCCAGGCCGACGTGCATGGCTTCGGTGCCCGAAGCGCAAGCCGAAACCGGGGTGTGCGCACCGGCTTCAGCGCCGAGATCCAGCGAGACTGCAGCGGCTGGGCCGTTTGGCATCAGCATCGGCACGGTCATCGGCAACACGCGGCGCGGGCCCTTTTCGCGAAGGGTGTCCCAGGCGTTGAGCAAGGTCCAGACGCCGCCAATGCCGGTGGCGAACGCGACGGCCAGCTTATTGTGGTCGATCTCGTCCTTGTTCAGGCCCGAGTCGGCCCAAGCTTCGCGAGAGGCAACCACAGCGAACTGCGTGGAAGGATCCATGCGCTTAGTTTCCGGGCGGGAGAGCACCTCGGTTGGCTGAACGGCAGCGCGCGCAGCGAAGGTGACCGGAAGGTCGAATTCCTTCACCCATGAATCCTCTATGGTTGCGGCGCCCGAGACGCCCTTCAAAGCGTTCTCCCAAAGGGTTGGGACATCTCCGCCGATAGGCGTGGTGGCTCCGAGACCGGTGATCACTACTTTGCGCGCCATCATCAAACTCTCTACTGTGCGATTAAGAAATTTAGGGGACCGGCTTGACGTACCGGTCGGTGTGCACGGCTTTCCCGCACAACGGTGGTGGCGATAAACGCCGAAAGCTTAGGCCTGTGCGCCGGCGATGAAGTTAACAGCGTCGCCTACGGTCTTCAGGTTCTTGACTTCCTCGTCCGGAATCTTAACGTCGAACTTCTCTTCTGCCTCTACGACGATGGTCATCATCGAGATCGAGTCGATGTCCAGGTCCTCGGTGAAGGACTTGTCCAGCTGCACGTCTGCTTCGTCCAGGCCGGTCTCGGAGTTGACGATTTCGGCGAGGCCCGCCAGGATTTCTTCGTTGCTAGCCATGGATGGCTCCTTTTCTTCAGTTGCCGGAGGACTCCGGTGTTCATTGTGGCTGTAACAAGCCCCTGCGAACAGGTTCCCGTCTCATGCCGGTGTGCTGAAACTTTGGTGCACTTGCATGCCCCGCAGTTTCGTCGGTTTAAAGCTTAGGTCAGAGATGAGCTTGCCGGTGGCATCATGGCTGTTTCGGCGCGCAATTCTTTGTGTGACGCCGGTTAGCTGGCAGTATGCTCGGCGACGAAGGCCTTGGCTGCCTCCAGATCGGCAGGCGACTTGACCGCCAGGGTCTTCACGCCCTTCAATCCGCGGCGAGCCAGGCCTACCAGGGTTCCGGCTGGGGCCAGTTCCAGGACTCCGGTCACGCCAGCGGCGGCCAGGGTCTCCATGCACAGGTCCCAGCGCACCGGGCGCGAGACCTGGGCAACGAGCGAGTCGAGGTTCGACTGTCCATCGGCGACTGGCTGGCCATCGAAGTTGGAAAGCAGCTGCACGCTCGGGTCGGCGGGAGTGAGCGTATCAGCCAGCTCCTTGAGGGTGCCTACCGCTGGCTGCATGTGCGAGGTGTGGAATGCGCCGGCGACCTTCAGTGGAATCACGCGCGCCTTGGCTGGCGGGTTCTCGGCCAGCTCGGCGAGCTGTTCGGTGGTGCCGGCGGCAACGATCTGCCCGCCACCGTTGGCGTTGGCCGGGGTGAGGCCCAGGCCGTTAAGAGTCGAGAGCACTTCTTCGGGATCGCCGCCGAGGACGGCGGCCATTCCGGTCGGGGTCGCTGCTGCTGCCTCGGCCATGGCGTTGGCGCGCACCTTGACGAAGTTCATGGCGTCGGCTTCAGCCAGGGCGCCGGTCAGTGCCGAGGCCGTGATCTCGCCGACCGAGTGGCCGGCGACGATGCTGCCGGCTGGCAATTGGTCGCCGAACAGCGCGCGGGCGGTCACCAAGCCTGCGGCGACGATCAGCGGCTGCGCGACGGCGGTGTCCTTGATGGTCTCTTCGTCCGAGACGGTGCCGTGGGCGGTGAGGTCACGCTCGGTGATGGCACTGAGGGCGGCCAGATGATCGGCAACGCCTTCGACTTCGAGCCATTCGGCGAGGAAACCTGGGGTCTGGGAGCCCTGTCCGGGGCAAACGATTGCTAACACTCTTACAGCTTTCCAAATATCAGGAGCTTTTGGCGCTTCATTTCGGTACCAAGCTCAAGGTGACTGTTTGTAGGAACTCTACAAAAGCTTATCTTATGGCGAACCAAAGTTCCCATGTAATGCGCTATGAGCGAGCACAAAGGTGTGCTGCGTCATGCATTGTCTTTGGGTGAAGCCTACAAGCTGAACTCATGGAGCCGGCCATAGAGCAGGGCCGATTGCAGCACGAAGGCATCCCTCGGCACCAACGGGTCCCAGCCGCTGACCTCGCTGACCCGCTTGAGCCGGTATCGCACCGTATTGGCGTGCACAAAAAGCTCACGCGCGGTGCCTTCCAGCGAATGGCCCAGTGCCAGGTAGCTCGAGAGCGTGTCGAGCAGCCCGTTGGACGCCTGCTGAAGCGGCTGGTAAACCTGTTCGATCAGCGCGGTGCGCGCAAGCTGGTCACCATTGCTGGCACGTTCCGGCCATAGGTCATCGGCACTCACCGGGTTGGGCGCCTGCGGCCATGCGCGGGCCGCACTGTAACCGGCAACCGCGGCGACCGCGGCATGGTGCATATCCTTCACGGTGGCTGCCAGCGGCGAATAGACCACCGGGCCGGGGCCGAAGAACCGGGTGAAGCGGGTGAGGTCAACCTCGTCGAACTTGGTATCCGACAGCATCAGCACCGACCGGTCGCCGAGCACCCCGACCAGCGAGTCGCGCGAATAGCGTGTGGCGACCCGGCGCAGGGTCGAGACGAAGGTCGCGGAATTGGCGGCCGGAGTGGTGCCGACCAGGACGCGGATGTCCTTCTGCGATTTCCAGCCGATGGCGGCGATGCGGGAGGCCAGCGAATCATGGGGTTCGCCATGGAGCACCGCATCCACCACGTGGGCTTCGAGCCGGGAGTCCCAGGCGCCTCGGGTTTCGGCGGCGCGGGCGTAGACGTCGGCGGCGGCAAAGGCGACCTCGCGCGAGTAGCGCAGCACCGCTTCGCGCAGAGCGGCTTGTTCGGACTCGGTGGCGATGTCCGGTACCTGGGATTCGACTACTTCCACGATGGTGCGCAGAAGCCCCAGGGCCTTTTGCAGGGAGATCGACCGGGTCAACTCCGTGGGCGCGGCGCCGAAAACGTCGGTGACCACCCAGGAGGGGGTGGAGGACGGGTCCTCGTACCAGGTGACGAACGTGGAGATGCCTTTTTGGGCGATCAGGCCCAGGGCCGCGCGCTCGTTGGGGTCCAGGGACCGGTACCACGGCAGCTGCTGGTCCAGGTATTTCAGGGCGGTGGTGGACAGCACGCCGATATGGCTTTGGAGCCGCTTGAGCGTTTGCGGGCTCGGCGGCTGGTGGTGGCTGGATCGGTTTTTCGGTGTGGCGGCATCGAGTTCGGGACTCATGACTTCAAGCTTAGTGACTTTTGCCCCGCGATGCGCATGTCAGGCAGGGTTATTAAAAAGCGCCTGCCCCGCAACGGAATCACCGTAGCGGGGCAGGCGCAGAACATGGCACGTAGTGCCGGCCCGGAGGTTTAGGCGTCGCCGCCTGCGTTGCCGGACTTGCCGGCGTTCGGGTTGTTCAGATCGTACTTGGCGTGGGCCTTCACCGCGGTGTCCGCAGGGATCTCGCCACGCTCAACCAGCGACTGCAAGGTCTGGACCACCAGGGAGTGGGCGTCGATCTTGAAGAAGCGGCGGGCTGCTGCACGGGTGTCCGAGAAGCCGAAGCCGTCAGCGCCCAAGGTGTGGAATTCACCTGGGACGTATGGGCGGATCTGCTCAGGGACTGCGCGCATGTAGTCGGTGGTCGCGATGACCGGGCCCGGGGTGGACTCCAGCTTGGAGGTCACGTACGGGGTTCGGCGTGCCTTGGATGGGTCGATCAGGACTTCGTCGTCGGCGTTCATGCCGTCGCGAGCAAGTTCGTTCCACGAGGTCACAGACCAGACATCGGCGGAAACGCCCCACTCTTCGGCGAGGATTTCCTGCGCTTCCAGAGCCCAAGGCACGGCCACGCCGGAGGCCAGCAGCTGTGCGCGCGGGCCGTCGGTGGTGGCTTCCTTGAGCAGGTGGATGCCCTTGATGATGCCTTCCACGTCAACGTTTTCCGGCTCAGCTGGCTGGCTGATCGGCTCGTTGTACACGGTCAGGTAGTACATGACGTTTGGATCCTGGTGGGTTCCGCCATACATGCGATCCAGGCCGGAGCGCATGATGTGGCCGATCTCGTAGCCGTAGGCAGGATCGTAGGTGATCACCGCCGGGTTGGTCGAGGCCAGGATTGGCGAGTGGCCATCAGCGTGCTGCAGGCCTTCACCGGTCAGGGTGGTGCGGCCGGCGGTAGCGCCGATGATGAAGCCGCGAGCCATCTGGTCGCCGGCAGCCCAGAACTGGTCGCCGGTGCGCTGGAAGCCGAACATCGAGTAGAACACGTAGATCGGGATCAGCGGTTCATCGTGGGTCGAGTAGCTGGTGCCGGCAGCGGTGAATGCCGCCACGGCGCCAGCCTCGTTGATGCCCGGGTGGATCAGCTGGCCCTGAGGGGATTCCTTGTAGGCCAGAACCAGGTCGCGGTCTACGGACAGGTAGTTCTGGCCACCTGGGTTGTAGATCTTCGCGGTCGGGAAGAACGAGTCCATGCCGAAGGTGCGCGATTCGTCGGGGACGATCGGCACGATGCGGTGGCCGAATTCCTTGTCGCGCATCAGGTCCTTGAGCAGGCGGACGAAGGCCATGGTGGTGGCTGCCTGCTGCTTGCCGGAACCGCGCTTGGCGATGGCGTAGGCCTTGTCGCCAGGCAACGGAAGCTTGACCGAGGTCTCCTTGCGGCGGGTTGGCACCGAGCCGCCCAGCGCCGCACGGCGTTCCATCATGTACTTGTACTCGGCCGAATCCTCGGCTGGGCGGTAGTACGGTGGCGAGTACAGGTCGGCTTCGAGCTGCTCGTCGGTGATCGGGATGCGCAGGTGATCACGGAACTGCTTGAGGTCTTCCATGGTCAGCTTCTTCATCTGGTGGGTCGCGTTGCGAGCCTCGAAGTGCGAACCCAGGCCGTAGCCCTTAACGGTCTTGGCCAGGATGACAGTTGGCTTGCCCTTGAATTCAACGGCTGCCTTATATGCTGCGTAAACCTTGTGGTAGTCGTGGCCACCGCGCTTCAGGTTCCAGATCTCGTCATCGGTCATGTCCGCAACCAATTCCTTGGTTTCCGGACGCTGGCCGAAGAAGTGCTCGCGCACGAAGGCACCGGACTCAGCCTTGTAGGTCTGGTAGTCGCCATCCGGGGTCTGGTTCATGATGTCAACCAGGGCGTTGGTCTTGTCGGCTTCGAGCAGGGCATCCCACTCGCGGCCCCAAGTTACCTTGATGACGTTCCAGCCGGCGCCGCGGAAGAAGGCTTCCAGTTCCTGCATGATCTTGCCGTTACCGCGAACCGGGCCGTCAAGGCGCTGCAGGTTGCAGTTGATGACGAAGTTCAGGTTGTCCAGCTTTTCGTTGGCTGCCAGCTGCAGGAAGCCGCGCGACTCTGGCTCGTCCATTTCGCCGTCACCCAGGAAGGCCCAGACCTGCTGGTCCGAGGTGTCCTTGATGCCGCGGTTCTGCAGGTAGCGGTTCAGCTGAGCCTGGTAGATGGCGTTAGCTGGGCCGATACCCATCGACACGGTCGGGAATTCCCAGAAGTCAGGAAGTGAACGCGGGTGCGGGTAGGAAGGAAGGGCGTGGCCTTCCTTGGAGTGCTCCTGGCGGAAGCCGTCCATATCCTCTTCGGACAGGCGGCCTTCGAGGAATGCGCGTGCGTACATGCCAGGGGAAGCGTGGCCCTGGAAGAAGACCTGATCGCCGCCGCCTGGGTGGTTCTTGCCACGGAAGAAGTGGTTGAAGCCAACTTCGTAAAGGGTAGCCGCACCTGCGTAGGTGGAGATGTGTCCGCCGACGCCGATGGCTGGGTTCTGGGCACGGTGCACCATGATTGCTGCGTTCCAACGCATGAATGCGCGGTAACGGCGTTCGATGGCTTCGTCGCCCGGGAAGTCTGGTTCCTGATCCACAGGAATGGTGTTCACGTAGTCGGTGGTGGTCACATGGGGGACACCCACGGACTTGGCACCTGCACGCTGCAAAAGCGAGCGGATAATGAACTGAGCACGCTCGGTGCCCTGGGATTCTACGAGAGAATCAAACGAGTCCATCCATTCCTGAGTTTCCTCAGGATCCTGATCTGAAAGCTGGTAAGTCAACCCGCTACGGATCTGGGAGATGTGTTCCTCTACAGCCACTGAAGCTCCTTGATTGAATTGCGGCTCCGCTGCGTTGCAGTTTTCCACTGCGATGCGACGGTTTTGGGACAACGGGTGCAGTAACACTGGAGTGATGTGCACTGTCGGTTCATATGCAACTCTAATGTCATTTTTGCGGGCTTGGGAGCATATTTCTGGCCCAAAAACCGCTTAAATCTGACTTATAAAGTGACTTGCGCAACATCGTATGGGAGCTATCTGGATAATGCACCTGTCGGTATGATGTGGGCCACCGGATTGTGGGTTATATTTGTTCGGCGTGTTATTGCTGCAGCGCTTGAATGGAACAGGAAAACCGTGTTTCGTTGGTAGTAACGCTTTGCACCAGCAGGAGGAATGAAGTGAGCGACGCCGTATCGGCAAATCTGGAGCCCGCCAAAAAAATGGGGTTCCAAAATGAAAACCTTATTCAGGAACTGGGTTACGACGATGACGTGGATTACGATCTGCGTGACTCGATCGAGGATCTGATTGGTTCAGAGCTGCTCACCGAAGAGGATCATGACGTTGTCGACGCAGTTATCTTCTGGTGGCGCGATGGCGACGGAGACCTTGTAGATTCGTTGATGGACGCGTTGAACTGCTTGGACGAAAGCGGCGTAGTCTGGCTGCTCACCCCAAAGCAGGGCCGCGAAGGTCACGTATCCCCAGCACTAATTCAGCAGGAGGCGCCAAGCGCTGGTCTGCATGTGACGACCAGTGAAGGCGTATCGGAGGACTGGTCCGCAGTCCGCCTGGCCCCACGTAAGAAGAACTAATGATTCAAGCAGGTTCGCGCCTGTTCGATTTCTCGCTGCAAAATCAATACGGTGAGTCGATAACCAGCACCGGGCTTTCCCAAGGCCGAGTGCTGGTTGTCTTTTACCCATGGGCATTTTCGCGAGTCTGCGGTTCGGAGCTGGCGGCGCTTAATGAAGAGCATGATTACTTTGCACAGCGCGGGGTGCGGATCATCGGCATTTCCGTCGACCATAAATTCACGCTTCGCAACTATGCGGAATCGATGGAACTGAAGTTCGAGCTTCTCGCGGATTTCTGGCCACACGGGGAAGTGGCGCGGCGAATTGGCGCTTTCGACGAGGCTCAGGGTGTAGCGACCAGGCTCTCGTTGCTCATCGAAGATGGCGTGGTTCGCAATATTTTCCATAGTGCGATGACCGAAGCCCGCAAGATTCAAGATTACAAGGACGGGGTTGACGCCCTGTAGGGGCGGCTGAATTCGCTGGTGTTCCAGTTCACGCGGAAAATGCGGTTCTCGATTTGCGCGCCACCAAATATCTCTGTAAAGTTATTCCTCGTTGGCTTTCAAAGCGAACATGGTTAGGGCCTTTAGCTCAGCTGGTAGAGCGTCACGTTTACACCGTGAATGTCATCGGTTCGATCCCGGTAGGGCCCACCAAACAGAAATCCTCGATCCACACGGATCGAGGTTTTTTGCATTTCTGCATTTTCCGGCGTTGTACTGGTGGGCCGATTGGCACCTGAATTATTTACCGAGGCGCACCATGGTAGTCGTTCCCATGATGCCGGCTTCGTACGAAATCTCGTCCTTGTGAAATGTAAATTTCTTGGTCTTGTCGCTTGAGGCCAATATTGCGTTATCAGTTGTCTTTCGGTCCCGCTTGGAAGTCCATGAGTAGGTGTCCGCCGCTGCATGCGGCTCTTCGAATGAACCAACCCAATAGAGCGATTTCGTGTCCCCGTGATTCGTGACCCAATTGATGGTTATGGTTTCTGAATCGATAATGGCTTCCTGATAAGCGTCCGCGTCCATCGAATTCTTCTGCTTCCATGTGCCCTGCATATCGATGGGCTGAGCGGATTCTGACGAAACTGGGGTGACGGTTGGGGATGAGTATGCTGATCCGTCGGACGGTGATTGGCTTCCGCAGGAGGCCAGTGCGAAGCTAAGGGCGATTGACATGGGGGCGAGAATTTTCTTCATGCCTATAGCCCGATCGATCGTTCCGACAGTTTGGCTGATTGTTTCTTAGGCACGGGTGCGGACAAACGGGAAGCTGCAGGAATATGGCGTTCCAGTGGTGACGCTCGGCACTCTTATTGATTTTTGACGATTTCAATTTGCCAAGTCAGTCCCGGGTGTACTAAATTATTTCTTGTTGCAGAAAACGAACAAAACAAAGAGATTTGTAAGCGTCGGAGCTGCAGGAGGGCCTTTAGCTCAGCTGGTAGAGCGTCACGTTTACACCGTGAATGTCATCGGTTCGATCCCGGTAGGGCCCACAGAAAAGAAACCCGTTTCCATCAGTCAACTATGGCTGGTTGAAACGGGTTTTTGTTATTTTCCGAGGGTACGTCAATGACGGGCCTCATGATAGAACGTCGATTTCATATCCGGGGGAGTGTCCCCATCTCTTGCACTGAAGCAGCGGAATTGTAGCTACTAGTGTGTTTCTCCAGGCTATCGTGGCTTCGCGCTAGTGCCTGTCTTACGAGAATAGCCAGCGACGTTTTACTGAACCGCTAAGCGCCACAGGGTTGTTGTTTCCACGGATCGGGCCGAGTAGAGCAGATCCGACTGATCAAAAGCCCTAGCATGTTGTGGTTGGGCATCGATTCGACCAGCAACCTTTAGTCCAGCGTCATTGATAGCTGTGGCCAGAGCCTGGCTAGTTCGGAGCCCGAGTAATTCTGCCAGATCCGAAATGATCAACCAGGCTTCACCATCTTCGGTGAGATGCTCAGGCAGGCCACGAAGAAACTGCAACAGCATTTTGCTTCCGGGGTCGTAGATGGCTGCATCAAGACTGGTTGGGGCGCTGCCCGGGAGCCACGGAGGATTGCAGATAATCAGTGGTGCTTTGCCATCGGGGAACATATTGGTCAGTTCGGCGTGAGCCGAGCTTGAAATACCAAGTTGCGCGAAATTCTGGTTTGCGCAGTCCACCGCACGCTGGTGAATGTCCGTGCCGATAACTTTCTTCACGCCACGGGCTACCAACAGGGCTGCGAGCACACCAGTCCCGGTGCCTATGTCAAAGGCAACCTGGGCGTTCTTGATCGGCGCCTTGGCAACAAGGTCCACGTACTCCTGTCGGGTGGGCATGAAGGTGCCGTAGCTGGGGTAGATTTTCTTCCCTAGGGCCGGAACCTCCACTCCATTGAGGAACCATTGGTGGGCGCTGAGAACTCCGGTCAATTCCTGCAGACTCACTGCTGCTTGGCCAGCGTAGCTGCCTCGGGACTGTTCATATCCGAACGCGATCGCGGCTCCCACTTCAGGCGCTCTAGTCAGAGATATCTGCGTGGACTCAGGTGTGCCGTTAACAGACAACGGGACCAACAACAGGGAGAGCATCCGGGAACGATGCGCCCGTGCTTGGCGAATGGAATAGAACTTCTGCTCGTCGCTTTGCCCTCGTTTGAGAGATCGGCCAGCCTCGATATTGCCAAGTCTTCGATCCATGGCTGACAGTAATTGCCTGGCGTTGTTGTAGTCGCCGTGCCATAACATCGCAATGCCCTGTGCCGCATTTCGCATCGCAGCATCTGCGCTGAGCCGATCGTCTACAGCGACAACTTTCTTGGGAGCAGGTCGGTCGTTGGCCGAGAACCATGAAGCGTGATGGCCTATGCCATCGAGGGTCCACGAAATAGTAGGTTCGGAAATGCCTGATGCAGTGCAGATGGCTCAACGCCCTGTCGATTTGCGGTGCTCACCCGTTGGAGAACCGCGCATGAGCTGTGCAGCTGCGAGGGTCGTTGAGCGCAAGTCTACCGACGAATTCGGCTGGAGGTGCGCGTGCGGAGACCCTACTCGACTTTTTCGGATTCCTCAGGTTTTGTCGAATACGTCCAGCAAGTACGTAGCGGGTCGACAGCCCATTCATGAATGGGGCCTGTAGCGTCGAAAGTGTTCGTTGTTCAATCGACTGCAAAAGGAGTTCATCTGATGGGTTTAGGCGATAAGTTCAAGAACAAGGCTCAGGAAGCATCCGGCAAGGTTAAGGAGTCTGTCGGAGATGCAACCAACAATGAGGATTTGCAGGCTGAAGGCGTTAAGGATCAGGCCGCGGCCAAAGCGAAGCAGGCCGGAGAAGCTGTCAAGGATGCAGCCAAAGACGTCCGCGACGACTTCAACAAGTAGCAGTTAGTTCAACAAGGGCACCCACCATACGGTGGGTGCCCTTGTTGCCTCTAGCGTGAGGGACGGTACTGTTCCAAGAACGTTGCAACTGTTAGCGCGCTGTCTTCTTCGTCCGCGAGTTTGGTCGAGAGCCATTTCGCACTTTGGCGATATTGCTCATTGCCGACTGCTTCGTTGATGGCTTCGGTGAGCGAGCCAACCGTCAAGTTCTTGAAGGGGATCGGGGCGGTGCCCGCTCCGAGACGGTGCAGTTGAGCAGCCCAGAAGGGCTGATCGGTGAAAATCGGTACCGGCACTGCCGGGGTGCCAGCGCGCAAGCCGGCGGCCGTCGTGCCCGCACCGGCATGGTGCACCACCGCAGTTACCTGAGGGAACAACCACTGATGAGGCACTGGACCAATGCCCAGTACGTCGGTCTCACTAAATTCTCCGGCGCCTTGGACGATGGTGCGGCGGCCAGTGCGGCGGGCAACTTCAAGTAGGAAGTCTAGTTCCAAGGCCTGGGTGCTCCCGAATCCAAGGAATGTCGGTGGCTCTCCGGCGGAGAGGAAATCTCGCAGCTGAGCTGGGGCGCTCCACGAAGGGTCGGTCGCCGGCCACCAGTAACCGCAATTGATGATGTTCTCGTGCCAATCAGCCGGGCGGGGCACAACTGCGGAGCTGAAACCATTAAGGACTGGTTGACCGGTCTTTCGGCGCTGGCGTTCTGTGGCCGCCCGGCTTCGCTTGGGCAGTCCCAGTTCTGTGCGTATGCGTGCGGTTGGCGCATCATAGGGGGCCTTTGCCGATGAAAGTAGGTGATGCAATGCCCGGTTTCCAACGTTTCCAAAACTTCGGGCAGTGCCTAAAGTCATCGGTGCGTATTGACCGCTTGGTTCGGTGGGTTGCAAATGTGCGCTGATGGACGGGATTCCTAGCGCCTCGGCGACATCGAAGGCGAAGGGTGCCACTGAATTTGCGAGAATCAAATCTGCACAGTGCTCTGCGGCGCGCAAGGTGCCGGTGGCCGCTTGATCAAAGTAGGTGCCCAATTCTGCGAGGTAGTTTCGCAAATCCTTGGGACTGGTCTTTGTGCCGGGGGCTGCAGGATTCACCAGAGCGCTCATGTCGCCTGGAAGCTCGTGGAAAGCGCATCCGGAAGCGGCAACCACCTCTTGATACGCAGGGTTTGCTGCGATCGCGACATCAAAACCTTGCCGGATGAGTGTCTGACCTAGGCCTGCCATAGGTGTGACATCACCACGGGTTCCAGGGGTAACCATCAGTACACGCATGAATCTCCTGTAACATTAATTGCGAACAGTGTTCGCGATTAACTATACAGTCTCCAGGAGCACGAACTGTGGCCAAGAATCCAACGCAGAGGACCACCGGTCCAAAACCTCAATACTCGCGCGAGAAAATCGTTGATGTTGCCGTTGGCCTCGCCGATGCTGATGGAATTGAGGCTGTTTCGGTGCGGAGCGTAGCGTCGAAGCTCGGCACGGGGCCTGCATCTCTCTATCGATACGTGAAGTCCTACGATCAGCTCACCGAACTGATGGTGGACCGCATCAGTGCTGAGTATGACTATGAGGCATGTTCGGGCTCCGCAATTGAGCAGCTGTTGGAAATAGCTCGCCAAGGCCGTCGGATCATGAGTCGTCACCCGTGGGTTCCGTTGATCGTAATGCGAAACCAGGTGGTGACTCCCAATTCCTTGGTGTACCTAGAGCGTGGTTTGCTGGCCCTGGCCGACACGGATTTGAGCGCTGCCCGAAAACTGCACACTCTCGCAATGCTGAACTCCATCACTGCCGCATTTGCGCTCAATGATCAGAGCCAGCGTGGGCAGCAGGACGCTTCAGCCTTATTGAATGCCATGCAGATGGGTTCGTACCCGCACTTGCTTCTAGCGCTGAGTGAAATCAATGAGCCTCTGGACCTGGATAGCGCATTCGAGCAGGCCATCGTTACGTATCTTCGGGGTGTTGGAGTGGGGAAGTACCCGTACGCATAGCCTTAGTATGAAATCTTCTATACGTAGATGACAAGGTATGACAGCATGAAAACTGTGTAATGAAGCCGAGTACTCAGGAGTTGTGATGGCTGCACCGTCCGAAGCAAGCATGAAAGAAATCCGCGAGCTGATCGCGGTGGACACGACGAGCCGGGACACGAACTTGCCGCTCATCGAAAATGTTGTCGACAAGCTTCGAGCGCACGGTGTCGAGTCAACGCTGATTCACAACGAGGATGGCACCAAGGCTAATCTGCTGGCGACCATCCCGGCCAGCGACGGCACACTTTCTGGCGGCATTGTGCTCTCCGGGCATACGGACGTTGTCCCTGTTGATGGACAGGACTGGAGCAGCGAACCTTTTGATGCCCAGGTGCGCGGTGACAAACTCTATGGCCGTGGAACCTGCGACATGAAGGGCTATCTTGGGGTCATTCTTGCCAAGCTTGATCAACTGACCAGCGCCCAACTCTCAGAGCCGATCCACCTGGCCTTGTCCTACGACGAGGAGGTGGGCTGCGTCGGCGCAGTCAGCCTGGTCGAGAAGATTGTGGCTGACGGATTGGCACCGCGCGGATGTTTTGTAGGGGAGCCGTCGAGCATGCGCGCCATTCGCGGGCATAAGTCGATGAACGTCTTCCGTGTGCAATTCAACGGCGTTGCCGCCCACTCATCGCTTCCTGCTGAAGGGGTCAACGCAATCTCCTACGCGCTAAAGTTTGCGAACTTCGTGGAAGAGGTGTCCGCGGAACTTAGAACGAGCGGACCTAGCGATGAGGCATTTATCGAGCCTACGACCACCATGAACGTGAACAAGTTCGACGCTGGCATCGCAGTGAATACGATCCCTTCCCAAGCGGTAGTGTTCTTCGAGTACCGGTCGCTGGCAGTGGTCGATCGTGAGGCGCTCACCGCTCGTTTCCGTGATGAAGCAGCGAAGCTGGAAGCGCAAATGCGTGAAAAGAATCCATCCTGCTCGGTCAGCTTCGAGCAGCAGGCCGGCGCCCCGGGACTGGATACCGAGCCCGGTGAAGAAATCGTTGCGCTGGCAGCCGCATGCGGCGCGATAGCCACCGATGAGAAAGTCACCTACGGCACCGAGGCGGGCTTGTTCTCGGCAGCGGGCATCCCGACGGTGGTGTGCGGCCCCGGCGATATCGCCCAGGCGCACGCGCCAGACGAGTACATCTTGCTCGAGCAGATTTCCGAGTGCGAAAACTTCATTGACTCACTGATTGCGCAGCTGAGCTGATGAGCGCCTCAGGGCGAGCTACCGCACAACAGGTGGCGATGGCGCGCAGGGCCGTCATCTCCAGTTCCATCGGTGCGGCCCTCGAATGGTTCGACATCATTGTTTATGCGACCTTCGCTACCACCATTGCCAAGGTGTTCTACCCGGAATCGGATCCGACTTTCGCGCTGATCCTCACGTTCGCGACCTTTGCGATTTCCTACGTGATCCGACCGCTCGGTGGCATGGTGCTGGGAAGCTATGCGGATCGCAAGGGGCGGAAGAAGGCGCTGACGCTGACACTTGGGCTGATGATGCTGGGCACCCTGATTATGGCTGTAGCTCCACCTTATGCCTCGGTGGGAGTGGCTGGCGCGCTGATCATCCTGCTCTCCCGGCTGATTCAAGGCTTCTCGGCTGGCGGCGAGTTCGGAACCGCTACTGCCTTCTTGATCGAAACGGCGCCGCATAAGAAGGCGTACTACTCGTCGTGGCAGGTCGCCAGCCAGGGTGCCTCGATGATGCTTGCCTCCGGGTTCGGATACTTCCTGACCACGGGGCTGAGTCCTGAGGCTCTGGAATCGTGGGGCTGGCGTGTGCCATTCTTCGTTGGTTTGCTGATCGGCCCGGTGGGCTTGTATATCCGAGCCCGGTTGGAAGAGACCGAGGAATTCACTGCGGCGGAAAAGGAGAAATTCCCGCTCGGGACGCTCTTCAAGCTGCACTACGGGCGGTTGCTGGCCGGCGTCGCGGTGATCGGTGTGGCAACGATTTCGATCTACCTGATCCTGTTCATGCCGACTTTTGCGGTCAATAATCTCGGCATTCCGGGGGACGCGGCGTTCTTGGGAGGCATCGCGGCCGGCGTGATCACGCTGTTCGGTGTTCCGTTCGTCGGACATCTGGCTGATCGCATCGGCCCGGCTCGGGTGATGACTTATGCAGCTGTGGCGGCCTTTGTCCTGGCGTATCCGCTCTTCAAGCTGATGACTTCCACCCCTACGGTCGGGGTCATGGTCGTGGTGATCGCGCTGCTGGGCGTCATCATGTCCTTCTACTTCGGTCCGTTGCCGGCGCTGCTGTCCGGGCTGTTCCCGGCCGCGATCCGTGGTTCCGGATTGTCCGTGGCCTATAACGTCGGCGTCACCTTGCTGGGTGGCATCGCTCCGCTGGTGTTGACCTGGCTGCTGAAAGCCACTGGCTCGTTGGATGCACCGAGCATCTACTACATGGCGATCGCCGTGATCTCTTTGGTGGGACTGTTCTTCGTGAGAAAGCGCTACGCGCAGCGCTAGACAGTGAGGCCACAGAACAGTCGTGCCCGCCAGCTTCTCGCGGAAGCTGGCGGGCTCGACTTTTTGCATCGGCAGGGATCAGAGCGCTACGAGCAGTACGGCTGTCCAGTGGCAAAGGAACGCGATGATCGTGCAGGCATGGAACAGCTCATGGAAACCGAAAATGGTTGGCAGGGGATTAGGGCGTTTGGTGGCGTAGAAAACGGCTCCAACTGTATAGGCCAAGCCACCAGCCAGGATCAGGATCATCACCGCCGGGTTCGCTGCCCAGAAAGCTGGCAGCTGCATCAGCGCGCCCCATCCGAGGAGGATGTAGAGGCTTACGCCGACCCATCGCGGGGCGGTGGGCCAGATGGTCTTGATGGCGATTCCAGCTAAAGCGCCCGCCCAGATGATGGAAAGAACGATGATGGCTTGCTTGGCTGGAAGAGTCAGCGCTGCGACCGGGGTGTAGGTGCCAGCGATGAGCAAGAAGATGTTGGCGTGATCGGCGCGGCGGAACAGGCCCATGACCTTATCGGTCCAATTGCCGCGATGGTACAAAGCGGACGTGCCGAACAAGAGGATCGAGCACAGCGCGAATACGGCACTGGTCCATTCGGCCAAGTGGCCATCGGCCAGGACAATCAACACCAGATTCATGATGATGATGCCAGGCGTTGACCATGCATGGATCAGTCCGCGCCAGCGCGTTCGTTCGGTGCCGATCGACAAGAATTTCTTCGGCGCCCGAATTTTTGCGGTGGGGATCATCGGATCAATGGCCACGGGAGTCCTTAACGTAGTGCTCGGGGGAATGAACCCCTTTCTGGAAGTCTACGTCAGGATTCTGGGTTCCTACTGTGCCGGGTGCTTGATGGTAGACAGGAAAAAACCCGCCCAATTTACATTGGACGGGTTTCCTGCTCAGCCCTGGTTGAGAACCAGATGTTGCGGTTAAGCGCGCTTCTTGGTGATGAATCCCCAAATGAGAAGGACGATCAACGCGCCACCGATCGCCAGGATCCAGCTCCAAAGCGAGAAGAATCCGCCCATGCCCTTGTCGAAAATGAGGCTGCCGATCCAACCGCCGAGCAGTGCGCCGACGACGCCTAGCAATAGGGTTGCGATCCATCCGCCACCTTGCTTACCCGGCAGGATTGCTTTTGCGATAGCGCCAGCAATCAAGCCCAAAACTATCCATCCAATGAATCCCATGATTCGCTCCAATGGTCAGATTCTCTAGTGATCGGGTTTGACCACTTAGTCCAGACATTACATGGCTTTGAGCTGGGGTTCTACGGGTGGCGCGGTGATTTTCGGGCTTTTCACAACATTGATTCAATCGCAGCTTGAAGGTTGACTCGAATTCGCCGGTAAAAATGCACCTGATAAGGGCGTTAGGCAAATGTGGAGATTGGCTTGTGCAAAATGGTTGACATGGATCACGGTCACTCTTACGCTTGTTAAATCAGATTTTATCCAATCAAACCATCCTTAAGTCTGATATTAGGTTTGCGCACGACGGAGTGAATACATGAGTGAACTGGTTCCCGCCATCATCGTTATGGGTGTTTCAGGCAGCGGAAAGACCACTATTGGTCAGATGCTGGCAGATGAGCTGAATCGTCAATTCATTGACGGCGACAGCCTGCACCCTGAGTCCAATAAGCAGAAAATGGCAGCAGGCGAAGCTCTGAATGACCAAGACCGCGAGCCGTGGTTGAAGGTCATCGGCCAGAAACTCGCTGAGGGAACCAGCCAAGGTGAACCGCTGGTCATCGCATGCTCCGCTTTGAAGCGCAGCTACCGCGACCTGATTCGCTCTCTCGAACCGTCAACCATTTTTGTGCACCTGGCAGGTGTGCCCACGGTCATCCGCGATCGCATGAACGCTCGCTCCCATGAGTACATGCCTTCTTCGCTGCTGGACAGCCAGTTGGCCACTTTGGAATTGCCAACTGCCGATGAAGCAGTACTCACTGCGGATATTTCCAAATCCCCACAGGACATCGTGCGTCAGCTTGTTGTTGACCTCGGGGTAGCACACTTCGCATAAACCACCTGCCAGATGCTGGCATGGTTAACCATTGATCAAGGACGACAATGACACCTGAGCTCGAATTGAACTGGACGCTGGGCACGCCCGGTCTCCTCGGCCTAGCAGTAGCGGCGGTCGCCGTGCTGCTGGTTCTAATTATCCGCTTCAGAGTCCACGCATTCGTGGCTCTGGTTCTCACCAGCCTTTTGACCGCCATCGCCGCAGGTATTCCTGCAGGATCGGTCATCACGACTTTGACCAGTGGCTTCGGCTCAACGCTTGCGAGCGTTGCCTTGCTGGTCGGTCTTGGCTCAATGCTCGGACGCATGCTGGAAACCAGCGGCGGCGCCGAAGTCATGACCAACTGGCTGATTTCCAAGTTCGGCGAAAAGCGTGCACCTCTGGCCCTCTCCGTGGCCTCGCTGCTCTTCGGCTTCCCGATTTTCTTCGATGCAGGCCTTGTGGTCATGCTTCCGATTATCTTCACCGTGGCCCGTCGCCTGGGCGGATCGGTGTTGTTCTACGCGATTCCTGCCGCAACCGCCTTCTCGGTCATGCACGTCTTCGTTCCTCCTCACCCGGGTCCAGTGGCTGCATCGGGTCTGTTGGAAGCCAACGTCGGCCTGGTGCTGATCCTGGGCCTGGTCGTTGCCATTCCGACCTGGTTCTTCTCCGGCCACCTGTTCGGCAAGTTTGTCGGCAAGAAATTCGACATCCCGGTACCTGACATCCTGGACGCTGCCCTGGGCAACGGTTCGGGCAAAGATGACTTCAAGTCCTCGCCTTCCGTAGGAACAGTTTTCAGCCTGCTGCTTCTGCCGCTGGTGCTGATCTTCTTGAACACCGGATTGAACATGCTCGGCAGCGCCGGTGTCGTGGATGCTGAAGCTTCGTGGGTTACCTGGCTGCGCCTGTTCGGCGAGACCCCGGTAGCGCTGCTGATCACCGTACTGCTCGGAATGATCCTGCTCGGCTTCCGCAAGGGCAAGGACAAGACCCTGATCGAAACCGTTGTGGATTCGGCACTGGGCCCAGTGTGCTCGATCATCTTGATCACCGGCGCCGGTGGCATGTTCGGTGGCGTGCTGCGTGCCAGTGGCATCGGCGACGCCATTGCCGATTCGCTGCAGTCGGTAGGCATGCCGCTGATCATCGCCGGCTTCCTGATCGCCGCCGTCGTGCGCTTGGCCCAGGGTTCCGCCACCGTGGCATTGACCACCGCCGCTGCCATCGTGCAGCCGGCCGTTCTGGCTGATAGCTCCCTGACCGCATTCCAGGTCGCGGCCATGGTGCTGGCGCTGGCCGCCGGTTCGGTCTTCGCAGGCCACGTGAACGACTCCGGCTTCTGGCTGGTATCGCGCTTCCTGCAGATGGATGTCTCGACCACCTTGCGTGTTTGGACCGTAGGCCAGGCACTGGTTTCGGTTGTCGGCTTCGTCTTCGTGATGGTGCTCTACGGCATTGCGACGATGGTCGCCTAGGGCACGCTCCGCTAGCGAAAAAATCCGCTGTCCCCAACAATTGTTGGGGACAGCGGATTTTTGTTACCCGGATAGGCAATCAGTGATTCGCTCGGTTTAGTGCGCGTCCTTGGCCGGGTCGACAAAGAGGCGCGGCTGGCCTTCCCAGAGGCTGCAGATTTCGTTGTGGGTGCGGCGCATGATGCTTTCCATGTTCTTGCGCGCGCCGGCCGAATCGGAATTGGAGATGGCATCGGCCACCGACTGGTGCCAGAGCAAGGCTTCTTCGTGCGGACGTTCAGGCATCAAGCCGAGTTCGGTTCGACCACGAAGGATTGCGCCGATGGGAGTCGCCAGGTTGGCGAACATTTCGTTGCCCGAGGCGGCCAAGACCAAAGCATGGAAACGGATGTCCAATTCCAGGAATCGGCGAAGATCGCCTTGGCGCCCGTAGTGGTTCATCTGAGCCGAAATCATCATCAGCTCTTTGCGCATCGCTTCCGGCGCGACCTCGGCGGCAAGTTCAGCGGCCATAGGCTCAACTGAAATACGCAGTTCGGTCAACGAACGCAGCTGCGTGCCCTTCTGATCCCCGGCCAGTCGCCAGCGGATGACTTGAGTGTCATAGGGATTCCAGCTTTCGGCCCCCAAGACCCGGATGCCCACGCGCTTGGTGCTGGTCACCAGTCCGCTCTGCGCGAGGACGCGGACGGCCTCGCGGATCACCGAGCGGGAAACTTGAAGTTGCTGTTCGAGATCGGCGGCAAGGATGATCGAGCCGCGGGGAATTTGTCCGCTGACGATGCGGGAGCCGAGATGCTCAACCACATGAGCGTGCAGACTTGTTGCCATAGGGATAGTTTAGCTAACGACTAGGGACAAGTAGCGTTGCGCCCACCGAATACACAAAATAAATATGTTTTTAGTTCGGTCATTCTCTGGGAAACAGTGCCCTGTGCCTAGTAGTATGGAAAGGTCACGTGGTCGTGATTCAGGGGCCATGGTTTATGGTCTCTGTTAACGGCACACCCTCCCCGTAATTGATGGAGACTTATTTTTATGCCTGCACAGATTGGTGTCACAGGTCTGGCCGTGATGGGTGCAAACCTCGCCCGTAACTTCGCCCGCAACGGATACACTGTCGCCCTGCACAACCGCTCGGTCGGAAAGACTGACGCGCTGCTTGAGGCGCATGGCGATGAAGGCGACTTCATCCGCACCGAAAGCCTCGAAGAGCTGGTTGCGAACCTTGAAACCCCGCGTCGCGTCCTGATTATGGTCAAGGCTGGCGGCCCAGTAGATTCCGTCATCGACCAGCTGGTTCCGCTGCTGGATGAAGGCGACATCGTCATTGACGCAGGCAACTCGCACTACACCGACACCCGTCGCCGCGAAGCAGCCCTTAATGAAAAGGGCCTTCACTTCGTTGGCGTTGGCGTCTCCGGCGGCGAAGAGGGCGCACTGCTCGGCCCATCGATCATGCCAGGCGGCTCGGCTGAGTCCTACAAGGCACTGGGCCCGATGCTGGAAAAGATTTCCGCTAAGGCCGACGACGGAGCTCCTTGCTGCGCTTGGATTTCCACCGATGGCGCTGGCCACTTCGTGAAGATGGTCCACAACGGCATCGAATACGCCGACATGCAGGTTATCGGCGAAGCTTACGACCTGCTGCGCAGCGCTGCAGGTATCGAACCTGCTCAGCAGGCGGAGATCTTCAACGAGTGGAACCAGGGCGAACTGTCCAGCTTCCTCATCGAGATCACCGCTGAAGTACTGGGCCACACCGACGCCGCCACCGGCAAGCCGCTGATCGACGTAATCCAGGACTCCGCAGGACAGAAGGGCACCGGTCGCTGGACCGTGCAGTCCGGCCTGGACATGGGCTCGCCGGTTTCGGCTATTGCTGAATCGGTATTCGCTCGTTCGCTGTCCTCCCAGCGCGACATCCGCGCCGTGGGCCAGAAGGTCCTCACCGCGGACACCACCGAGGTCACCCTTCCAGAGAACTTCGTCGAAGACGTGCGCCAGGCGCTGTTCGCATCCAAGCTGGTTTCCTACGCGCAGGGCATCGATATGCTGACCTCTGCTGCTGGCGAATACAACTGGCAGCTGAAGCTCGACGAGATCGCCGGCCTGTGGCGTGAAGGCTGCATCATCCGTGCAGCACTGCTCAAGGACATCACCGCAGCCTACTCCGCAGACGAGAAGCCTGCGAACCTGCTCTTCGCCCCAGCCTTCGCTGAAGCGATCGCCAAGGCTGTTCCAGCATGGCGCCGCGTTGTCGCTGTTGCCGTTCAGCTGGGCATCCCAGCACCAGTATTCTCCTCGTCGCTGGCCTACTACGATGGCCTGCGTCGCGATCGTTTGCCAGCAGCTCTGACCCAGGGCCTGCGCGACTTCTTCGGTGCTCACACCTACCGTCGCACCGACAAGGAAGGCACCTTCCACACCTTGTGGAGCGGCGACCGTTCTGAGATTGCAGCAGAGGACACTCACTAGAGTTTCCACAGTAAAAACCGGCCCTTTTCCTAAGGTAATTCTTGGGAAAAGGGCCGGTTTTTCTTTTTGGGAGGTGAGTCACAAAGACAATTTTTCGCCCGTAATTATTGAGAATAATCGGTGTCGATCAATCATTCATGGAAAACACCTAACTGGATCGGCATTTGCTAACAGGTAGCGTCTATATAAATTTTTCATGACGAATTCACCTGAACAGCAGAACACTCGAGTCCAACAGCGAGCCACCGAAAAAGCTTCGAAGACCAAAAAGCCATCACGCCGAACTGTACTCATCGGCTCCCTGGCCGTCCTCGCGTCAGCGGGCGGGGGTGCAGGCTGGGCATTGGACCGCTTCGTGGTTGAACACGTTGAGCAAACCGGTGTCAGCAGCGCGGCCACGGCTACCGCAGCCGTCGCTTCGGATAGCTCGGCCACCGTTACGGATACCAGCTACACTTCGGATCTTGCCGAGATCAACATCACCAAAACCGTAACCGGCAGCGGAACGAGCCAAGTCACTTATTTTGCAGCCGACCTGAACCTCAAAGAAGGCACAGTTCTTGCCTCAGCTTTCGCGAAAGATAGTTTTGGTGAAAATATCACTGAAACCACCAGCGCGATTGCCGAAAACAACTCTGCGATCTTCGCTATCAATGGGGACTACTACGGGTTCAGGGACACCGGCATCATCATTCGCAACGGCGTCGCCTATCGAGACAAAGGCGCTCGTGAAGGGCTGGCCTTCTATAAAGACGGAAGCGCCAAGGTTTACGACGAGACCACAACCGATGCTGACACGTTGGTTTCTGAGGGAGTCTGGCAGACGCTGTCCTTCGGGCCAGCGGTCGTAAAGGACTCAAAGCAGGTAGATGGCATTGACCAGGTCGAGGTTGACACCAATTTCGGCAACCACTCGATCCAGGGCCAACAGCCACGAACGGCCATTGGCGTCATCGATGACAACCACTTTGTCTTCGTAGTGGTTGACGGGCGCTCTGAGGGATACAGCGTTGGGGTGACAATGCCTGAGCTCGCCCAGATCATGTTGGACCTCGGGTGCAAAACCGCCTACAACATTGATGGCGGCGGATCATCAACGATGTACTTCAACGGCCAGCTCGTGAACAACCCGCTTGGCCGGAACCAAGAGCGTGGCACCTCGGACATCATGTTCATCGCAGGTCAGGGGTAGCACGATGATTATCCTGATTCCGGCCTACGAACCTGATGAAAAACTCAACATTCTCATTGAGTCGCTGCAGCTTGAAAACAACGAAACGATCCTCGTCGTGGTTGACGACGGCAGTGGACCCGAGTCTGGAGAAATCTTCTCCTACGCTCAACGCCAAGGGGCAGTCCTTGTCCAGCACGCGGACAACAAAGGCAAGGGAGAAGCACTGAAAACAGGATTTGATTACGTAGCCGAGCACTTCCCAGGCCACGATGTCGTAACGGCCGACTGCGACGGACAACATGCCGCTGTCGACATCTACGCTGTAGCCAGAAAAGTAGGGCAACACAGAAGCATCGTCATGGGCGAACGCGAATTCGCCGGCAACGTCCCACTGCGGAGCAAACTGGGCAACAAGGCCACCGCGCTGCTCTTCGCTTTGTCTACCGGTACGTGGCTCAATGACACGCAAACCGGACTTCGCGGGTTCCCGGCCGAAATCCTACCCTGGCTAGGTACGGTTCCCGGCGAGCGCTACGAGTATGAGTTGAACATGTTGCTGGAGGCAAAAAGGAACGATGTTGAGCTGGAAAGCGTGAAGATTCAGACAATCTATCTGAACGACAACGAGAGTTCCCATTTCCGGCCCATCCGGGATTCGATGCGGATCTATGCTCCGCTGCTGAAGTTCTCCGCCTCCTCACTGGCAGGATTTGCGGTAGATACGGTCTTGCTGCTCGTCTTCACAGCTCTGTTCAACGATTTGCTGCCAGCGGTAGTCCTTGCTCGCCTGGGCAGTGCTGCTGTGAATTTCTGGATCAATCGCCAATTGGTCTTCGCCGAGGGGCGTTCCCTGTCGTTGCGCTCAACGGTGAGTCGGTACGCATTGTTAGCGGTGGTGCTGCTCGCGCTGAATTATGAGGTGCTAGTCCTGCTTTCGGCTATTGGCACTCCGTTGCTGCTGGCAAAAATCCTCACGGAAATCACGCTGTTCTTGCTGAGCTTCTCGGTTCAAAAGAGGTTTCTTTTTCGAAAAAAATCTAACAGATCGTCGCCATTCGAAGATTCACAAGATGGACATTTAGTGAATACAGAGTCATCACAGGGGCGCAGTGAAAGATAGTTATATACCCTCCGAGAAGCAAAATTAAATTGCTGGTATTCCGAATTTATATGTAGAAAGAATGCTCATGAAACGCTCATTTCGAACTAAGGCACTGAGTTCAGTTGCCGCCTTGTCCCTGGCCCTGACGATGGCCGGCTGCGCAACGACTGGAAGCGGCACCACCGTTTCCGACGTCATCGATGCAACCAGCAGTGCCAGCACTGCCGCCACGGTTGCTGAGAGGAGCGCCGCATCCGCTGATACCACGACCGCCTCGGCCAGTGATATTTCGGAAGATACTCACTATGACGAAGACGATCTCACGTGGGACGCGGACTCCGAAACGAGCGTTTCACTCGCTGATGACGGCACCAAGGCCTCGGGAACCGACGCGGATAAGGTCTCGGTTGATAAAGGCACGGTCACGATCAGTGGCGCAGGAACCTACCGGCTATCGGGTTCGCTTAGCGACGGCAAGATTGTTGTCGCGGCCGGCGAAGAAGACGTAGTTCGAATCATTCTGGATAATGCTTCGATCACCAGTTCGACCGGTTCGGCGATTGAAGTAGATGCGGCCAACGAGACCTTGCTCTACCTGGAAAAGGGCACGAGCAACTCGGCATCCGACGCGAGTACATACGCGGATACCGCAGATGACGCCGCCAATGCAGCTATTTATTCGATGGCCGACCTGACCATCGCAGGTGAAGGCTCTTTGGACGTCAAGGGCAACTACCAAGATGGCATCTCTAGCAAGGATGGTTTGGTCCTCGCTTCGGGGGACGTAACCGTCAGCGCGGCAGATGACGGAATCAAGGGCAAGGATTATGTGGCCCTATTGGGCGGTGACGTCAAGATTACTGCCGATGGCGACGGCATCAAGTCAACCAATGACACCGACACCGATCGCGGCTGGCTGCACCAATATGGTGGCCAGCTATCCGTGGCGGCCGGTGACGACGGCATCAAGGCCGAACAGCTGCTGACCCTCAGTGGAGGCGCTGCAACGGTCAGCAAGTCCTATGAAGGGCTGGAAGCGCCAACGATCAACATCTCGGGGGCGACAGTCAACGTGACCGCCACTGATGACGGGGCCAATGCGACCGCTGGCAGCACCGATACCAGCGCGCAGGGTGGCGGAGGCATGGACGCAGCGCAGGATGCTCACCTGAACATCACCGGTGGCAAGGTTACCGTCACAGCGGAAGGCGACGGGCTGGATTCCAACGGGGACATCTCCATAACCGGCGGCACTACCGTAGTGAACGGGCCGACCAACGGCGGCAACGGGGCTCTGGACTCAAATGGCGATATCACTGTTGACGGTGGCGCGCTCTTTGCCGCTGGCAGCGACGGCATGGCAGAGGGCCTGAGCGACACCTCCAAGCAGTCCGGCGTGCAGGCATCCCTGGGGACAACCGTTGATGCAGGAACCGCCATCCACATTGTCGACTCCAGTGGTGAACTTGTTGCAAGCTTCGTGGCTTCAAAGGCTACAGCGAATGTCGTGTACTCCAGCTCGGAGATTGTTGATGGCGATAGCTACAGCATCTACACCGGAGGAACCGCTGACGTTGATGCCGGACTCGGGACCGGCAATATTACCGATGCAACGAAGGTCGCCACTGCGACTGCCGGCGAGTTCGAGACCGGCATGGGTGGCGGCGTGGGCGGCGGCATGGGCGGACAGGGCGCCGGTCCCGGCGGCCAGTAGAACTTCATATTCCAGAGGGTAGTCATATAGCTGAACCCCGTTGTCCCAATCATGAGCTGGGGCAACGGGGTTCAGTGTCGTTTCAGGCGAAGTGCAGGCCGGTCAACTCTCGCAGGCGACGAGGGTTTTAGCATCCTCCAGCAGTGTGCTGGCTTGCGCTGGGGCAATCCGGACCAGCGCGAAGGAGGCAACAACCAGCCCGGTGATCGTCGAGGCCAAGCGCTGCTGCACCGCCGGCTCCAGTCCGGGGTGTGCTGCATTGATGCCTCGGCTGAAGGCGACTTCCAGTTCTTCGCGGTATTCCTGTACGAGCTGGGAAACGTGCGAGTCGGCGGACAGCGGTGAGCTGGCGGTGTTGATCAGCAGGCACCCATTGCTAGTTGGCAGTGCCTCTGGTTGGCTGAAGACGGTGATTAATCCGTCGAGATATTCGGCAAGTGCCGAGGCGCTGACTCGTTCAGCCATGAGGGGTTGGAGTCGCGGTCGGACGATTTCATCGAGGTAGCTTTGGACTGCCGCGTCGAAGAGTCCCCGCTTGGAGCCAAAGGAATTGTAGATGCTCGAACGGCTCAGGCCGGTGGCTGCTTCAAGGTCCGGGATCGAGGCGGCCTCAAAGCCCTTGGCCCAGAAGAGCGATCGTGCACTTTTGATGACTGTGATGCTGTCAAAGGCTAGTGTTCTTGCCATCACATACCTTTCTGCTTTCGGAAACGACCATTACAGTATATATTGAAATGGACGTTACAGAATACTTGTTCCGCTAGAACTTACAGGAGCTGTTCCCCATGATCATCACCGCACTCGTGCTGGCCACCTTGGCTGCATTGCTTCACATGTACATCTTCTTCATGGAATCCCTGTGGTGGACCACTCCCAAGGTCCGCGCCACCTTCGGCTCCAGCCAGGCCGAAGCCGAAGCCACCAAAGAGATGGCCTTCAACCAGGGCTTCTACAACCTGTTCCTGGCCATCGCCACCTTCGTCGGCGTCATCTTCCACATCGCAGGACAGGCAACCATCGGCTCGACCCTGGTCTTCACCGGAACCGGATCAATGCTCTTGGCAGCTTTGGTCCTGATCCTCTCCAGCCCATCCAAGGCATCAGCCGCCATCAAGCAAGGTGTCTTCCCGCTGCTCGCCGTGATCGCACTGGCCATCGGCGTAGCACTCTAGATTTTCAAACCCGAAAAAATTCGAATCAGGAAAGGTACTCAACACCATGAGCGAAACCACCAGCACCCAGATCCACCTCGCAAGCCGCCCTACCGGATGGCCTACTGATGAAAACTTCAGTGTCGAGCACGTGGAACTCCCAGAGCTGGCCGACGGCGAAGTACGGGTACGCAATGAATTCATTTCCGTCGACCCATACATGCGCGGGCGAATGAACGACACCCGCTCGTACGTGAAGCCATTCCAGATCGGCGAACAGATCTCCGGCGGCGCGGTAGGCCGCGTCATCGCTTCCCGGGACAGCTCGCTTCCCGAAGGCACCCTGGTCCTGCACCAGCTCGGCTGGTCTGACCTGGCGCAGGGCCCGGCAGCGAACTTCAAGCAGATCCCTGACCTGCCAGGCGTGCCCAGCTCGCTTCGCCTGCACATCCTCGGCATGACCGGACTGACCGCATATGTCGGCCTGAAGGCCATCGCCGGCCTGGTTGAAGGCGAAACCGTCTTCATCTCCGGCGCAGCAGGCGCCGTAGGAACCGCCGCCGGGCAGATCGCCAAGCTCATGGGAGCCAAGCGCGTTATCGGCTCCGCCGGCAGTGCCGAAAAGGTCGAACTGCTCACCAGCAAGTACGGCTACGACGCCGCCTTCAACTACAAGGACGGCGACGTCCGCGGCCAGCTGGCAGCTGCTGCTCCTGAAGGCATCGACGTCTTCTTCGACAATGTCGGCGGAGACCACCTCGAAGCCGCGCTGGCTGCCTTCAATGACGGCGGACGCGCAGCGCTGTGCGGCGCCATTGCCAGCTACAACACCACTGAGCCGACCCCGGGCCCGCAGAACATGGCCAATCTGATCACCCGCGGGCTGAAGCTGCAGGGCTTCACCCTGTCCAGCTACCTGAACTACGGCGAAGAATTCTCCCAGCTCATGGGACAGTGGTTCGCAGAAGGCAAGATCGCCTACGACGAGACCATCGTTGATGGCGTCGACAACACCGTCCAGGCCTTCCTGGACATGATGGGCGGCGCAAACACCGGCAAGATGCTCGTACGCATCTAGCAGGGCCAAGCACCCGAAAACCAATGCTGGTGGGGCCAACCGGAATACTCCGGTTGGCCCCACTGGCGGTTAACCCAGAGATTGATCGCAGGGGAGTCTAGGCTTTGGCTCCAGCCGCTTCTGGCAATCGCACCATGCGCGCGTCAGTGATCAGCGGGGCCGTGGGGTCTTGTTCGACCAGGCCATCAAAGGCAAAGCCATTTCGCCGGTAGAACGCGATGGCGCGGGGATTCTTTTCCGTCACCCACAACATCGCAGGCTCATCGCCAAGTACGGCCTCCAGCAGCTGCTGGCCCGTGCCCGAGCCGTGATGGTCATTCAAGACGTACAGGTTGTAGAGCTGGCGTTCGATCCCTTCGGGGACGTCGGTGGCATCCTTGGGCAATGGCGCGGAGAAGGAGAAGCCGACCAGGCGATCCTGCTCGTCGCTAGCCACGGCAATCCGGAATCCAGGATTGGCGTCATCAAGGATGCGCCGCCACATGCTGATCCGCTGCTCAAGATGCTGGGCGGTGAAGAAACCTTCTGGCAATAGCTCGCTGTACGTCTGCTTCCAGCACTCGACATGCAAGGTGGCGAGTTCTACGGCGTCCTTAGATACCGGCTTCCGTAAAGTGATGCTCAATTGCTGCCTCCAACATAATCGTTCAGGTGGATTCCGGTCAGGGTGCCAGATGAGCTCAGGGCCGCGGGAGTTCCTTCAAAGACGATCTGGCCGCCTTCGTGGCCGGCGCCTGGGCCTAGGTCGATCACCCAGTCGGCGTGGGCGACGACGGCCAAATGATGCTCGATGACAATGACGGTGTTGCCTTCATTGACCATTTCATCGAGCAAGCCCAGCAGGTTCTGGACATCGGCCATGTGCAGACCTGTGGTTGGTTCATCGAGCACGTAGGTGCCGGAGCCTTTGCCGAGGTTGATCGCTAGCTTGATGCGCTGGCGCTCGCCGCCAGAGAGCGTGCTCAGCCGCTGTCCCAGCTTGAGGTATCCGAGGCCTACCTGGTTCAAGCACTTCAGCATGGGCTTGGCCTTTGGAATCTTCAGTTGTTCCAGCGCCTGCCCCATGCTCAGATCCAGCACCTCGCTGATATTCAGACCGTCCAAGGTGTAGTCCAATACCTCGGCGGTAAAGCGCGTGCCTTCGCAGACTTCGCAGGGAAGAGCCACCCCAGCCATCGAGACCAGATCCGTGTAGGTGAAGCCGACGCCTTTGCAGTTAGGGCACGCGCCCTCGGAATTTGCGCTGAACAGGGCCGGCTTGACCGAATTGGCTTTGGCGAAGGCCGCACGGATCGGATCCATGATCCCGGTATACGTCGCTGGGTTGGAACGTCGCGAGCCTCGGATGGCGCTTTGGTCGACAACAGCGACATCCTCGCGCTTGGAAATCGTGGAATGGATCAGCGTGGACTTGCCCGAACCGGCCACGCCAGTGACGGCGCACAAGACACCAGTTGGAATATCAACATCCACCTCTTTGAGGTTATGTGTCGAAGCGCCCCGGATTTCCAGCGCACCCGTAGCTGAACGGGTTTCGGTCTTGAACGGAACACGGGTGGAGAAGTGCTGGCCGGTACGAGAGCCGCTGTCCAGCAGTCCTGATACGTCTCCGCTGTAGCACAAGGTTCCACCATGGGTTCCGGCTCCCGGACCCAGGTCAACGACGTGGTCAGCGATCTTGATGACCTCGGGCTTATGCTCCACGACAAGCACGGTATTGCCCTTGTCCCGCAAGTTAGCCAGCAGGCCATTCATCCGCTGGATATCGTGAGGATGCAGTCCCACCGTCGGCTCGTCAAAAACATAGGTGACATCCGATAGCGCGCTGCCCAGATGCCGGATCATCTTCACGCGCTGGGCTTCGCCGCCAGATAGCGTGCCGGACGGGCGATCGAGCGAAAGGTATCCCAAGCCCAATTCCACCATCGAGGTCAGCACTGCACTGAGATTCGCAAGCAGGGGAGCGGCATCTGCAATCTGGATCTTCGCCAGTTCATCGACAAGTTCCGAGACCTGCATGGAAGTCATGTCGGCAATGCCCAAGGAATTGATTTGCGAGGCACGCGCTTTTTCGCTCAACCGCGAACCGCCACAAGCCGCACACGGCGCTGTGGTCGAAATGCGTTCGATCCATTCCCGGATGTGGGCCTGTTTGATTTCCCTGCCCGAGAGGATGTAGTTGGACTTGATGCGGGTGATCAGCCCGGAGTAGCTCATATTGGCGCCATTGAGCTTGACCTTGCCGTCTTCGGCGTAGAGCAACCGGTCTAGCATCTCTTGCGGCATGTCCTTGAGCCTTAGATCAAGTTCCACTTCAGTGCCGGCGGTCAGGGTTTGCCAAAGCCACGCGCCCGGTGCGAAGTTCGGGGCCTTGATGGCACCTTCATTCAGAGTCTTGTCCCAGTCGAGCAACTCATCCAGATCGATGCTGGCCTCGGTTCCAAACCCTTCGCACACCGGGCAAGCGCCCTGGCCGAGGTTAAACGAATATGCTCCGGCACCTCCGGCGCTTGGGACCGAATAGCGCGAGAACAGAACACGCAAAAGCGAATATGCATCGGTGGCTGTGCCGACCGTGGAGCGGGAATTGGACCCCATGCGCTCCTGGTCAACAACGATCGCTGCCGACAAATTCTCCAAAACCTCGACATCTGGTCGCGGCATTGACGGCATGAACGTCTGGATAAAAGACGTGTATGTCTCATTGATCAGGCGTTGCGACTCGGCGGCAATTGTCCCGAAGACCAAGGAAGACTTCCCAGACCCTGAGACACCGGTGAATGCAGTGATGCGCCGTTTGGGAATATCAACGTCGATGCCTTTGAGGTTATTTTCCCTCGCTTGACGGACTCGAATCATGTCATGGGCGTCGACCGGATGCTGGTTCATAGTGCCAACACTACTAATTGGCGAGCGCTGCGGGTACTCCCGATGACCAGTGACCTGGTTGACGGGCCGAAGCGAGAGCGACATTGCGGTCAATGCCACTGCGCTCGCCGTGAGACAGAGCCGATCAGTATGCACGGTCCGTGCGGATTGAAGGCTTAATTCTGCGAAACCAGCGTGGGCGAAATAATGATGCAAATATTCTGCCAGGGTCACAGCCAGCCCACTGGCTTCGAATATTTCCAAGGTCAGTTTGAGTTTTTACGGCAAATCTTCGAAATCCGGCGCTATTCTTGGAATTCCCTAGCGTTTCATAATTTTTCAGGCTTGCCTGGCATCGCATTATCATTATCGAGGCGTGTGCTGCGACACATCAGTAGCATTCCGACATAACGCCGAGTTCTCCAACCACCAGAAGGACCTTCATGAAGCTGCTGAAATCTATTCCCTTGCTTGGCTGGGTGCTTGTCGCCATCATCCTAGGCGTCTTATTGGGCCCCGTCATGCCGGTATGGTTGGGAAGCTTGTTCCTTACCTACAATTCGATTTTCTCGGGCTTCCTGAGCTTCGTTGTACCGCTGATCATCTTTGGCCTGGTTGCCCCCGCCATTGCTGAGCTTGGAAAAGGCGCAGGCAAGTGGCTTGGCATCACCGCTGTCATTGCCTACAGTTCGACCATCTTCGCAGGTCTTCTTGCGTACTTTGTGAGCCGCTGGGTATTTACCCCGTCTCTGTCCGGGGGTGGGCTGGAAGCCATCGGTGAAGGAGAAGGATCAGGATTCGAACCATTTGTCACCCTTGCGTCTAGTGCAGGAGATTCAGCAACTGAAATCGTCCTGCCACCAGCCCTGGATGTGATGACTGCATTAGTCTTAGCCTTCATCCTTGGCCTCGGCATGACAGCGTTCCGTTCCAAGGTGCTTTTCCGTGGCGTGGTTGAGTTCCGAACCATCATTGAGCTCGTGATTCGCCGCGTTGTAGTGCCGGCGCTGCCACTGTTCATCTTCGGTATTTTCCTGGACCTTTCGGCCAGTGGTAGTGCCATCACCGTGGTCACCAAGTTCCTGCTAGTTGCCGTTGTGTCCTTCGCGCTGACCCTTGTAGTGCTGCTGATCCAGTACTCGATTGCCGGTGCCATGAATAAGCGCAATCCGCTGACCGCATTGTGGGGCATGCGTGATGCGTACTTCACCGCTCTGGGCACCTCGTCTTCGGCGGCGACTATTCCGGTCACGCTGGCTTCGGCAAAGAAGAATGGTGTGTCGGATTCTGTGGCCGGATTTGTGATCCCTCTGGGAGCGACCATCCACCTCTCGGGCTCGATGGTGAAGATCACCTGCTTCTCCATCGCAGTTCTTCTGCTCACCGGTGGGGATGTCAACTTCGGCTCCTACCTCCCCTTCATCCTCATGCTCGGTGTCATGATGATTGCCGCTCCGGGCGTTCCTGGCGGAGCTATCGCTGCGGCCGCTGGTCTGCTGGCACAGATGCTCGGCTTCGGCGAGGTGGAAGTTGGACTCATGTTCGCCGCCTACATTGCACTTGATAGCTTCGGTACCGCAACCAACGTGACCGGTGACGGCGCGGTGGCAATGATCATGCAGAAGCTGACCAACGGAAAGCTAGGCACACAGCCGCAGAGCGAGGAAGACGAAATCGTCGAGCTGGCTGACGGCTCCAAGAGCGCCCATCAGCTAGGCGAGTAAAGCGCCTCAATACACGAATGGCCGATGTTCCCATCAGGGAACATCGGCCATTCGTTTTTGAGGAACTTGGACTAGATCCACATGGCTGGATCGATGTACTCGGCAGGGTCCACCGCCGGCTTGCGCTCTTCAGGCTTGCGTGGGCGATTCTGCGCAGGGATTCCGGTCACGATGGATCCTTCAGGAGCGTCCTTGACCACTACGGCATTGGCACCGATTGCCGAGTCGGCACCGATCACTATCGGGCCCAGCACCTTGGCGCCGGCGCCGATGACAACGCGGTCGCCGATGGTTGGGTGGCGCTTGACCTTGGCCAAGGAACGTCCACCGAGGGTCACTCCGTGATACAGCATGACGTCTTCGCCGATTTCCGCGGTTTCACCGATGACGATGCCCATGCCGTGGTCAATGAAGAAGCGACGGCCGATGGTGGCGCCTGGGTGGATTTCAATTCCGGTAAGTGCGCGGGTTGCCTGAGAAATCAAGCGTGCAACTCCCTTGGAAGAAGGGTTCTGCCACAACTTGTGGGCCAGCCGGTGAGCCCAGATGGCGTGCAACCCGGAATATACGAAAAAGTTTTCGGTATCGCTGCGTGCCGCAGGGTCATGTTGTCGAGCTGTGGCCAGGTCTTCACGCAGCCGGGAGAAAAAACTCATGAATACTACCTTAGGGGTTGCGGTTCGCTGTGGCGGAATCGTAAGACGTCACACAGCAAATCGGCACGAGCTGCACCGATTTAGGTCTCTATTAGACCCAACGGTGGCTCGCGCCGATTTATTCTAGTTTGCCGAAACTTATTTAGCCGCGGATGTCATCAAACAGCAGGGTGGAGATGTAGCGCTCACCGAAGTCAGGAATAATGGCAACAATCTGCTTGCCTGCATTTTCTTCGCGAGCAGCGATCTGCAATGCGCCCCACACGGCTGCACCGGCGGAGATACCGCCGAGGATGCCTTCCTTGACGCCCAAGGCGCGTGCAGTGGAGACCGAGTCTTCGATGCTGGCGTCAAGGACTTCGTCGTACAGCTCGGTATCAAGAACTTCTGGGATGAAGTTCGCGCCCAGGCCCTGGATCTTGTGTGGGCCTGGCTTGCCGCCATTGAGGATCGGGGAATCCTTCGGCTCAACGGCGACGATCTTCAGCTCCGGGTTCTTTTCCTTCAAGAAGCGGCCTGCGCCGGTGATGGTGCCACCGGTACCGATACCTGCAACGAGGATGTCGATCTTGCCTTCGGTGTCGTCCCAGATCTCTGGGCCGGTGGTGTCCGAGTGGATCTGCGGGTTGGCGGTGTTGGCGAACTGCTGTGCCCAGACGGCGTTGTCAGAAGTTGCAACGATTTCCTTGGCCTTCTCCACTGCGCCGCGCATGCCATCGGCACCCGGGGTCAGCACGATCTCGGCGCCGAAAGCGCGCAGCATGACACGACGCTCGGTGGACATGGTTTCCGGCATGGTCAAGATGACCTTGTAACCGCGAGCGGCGCCGACCATGGCCAGGGCAATACCGGTGTTGCCGGAGGTGCCTTCGACGATCGTGCCGCCTGGCTTCAGCGCGCCGGACTTCTCGGCAGCGTCAACGATTGCAACACCGATGCGGTCCTTGACGGAGTTGGCTGGGTTGTAGAATTCCAGCTTTACGGCGATGTTGCCGGCCAGGCCCTCATCGAGTCGGTTCAGCTTCACCAGCGGGGTGCGGCCGATAACTTCGGTGACGTTGTTGTAAATCTTGCCCATCTTCTATGCAGTCCTTACGTGACTCATTGCGGCCGCGATTGCTGGCGGCGAGTTACTTGCAGATGACCGGCTCAATGGCGCGGACACCTTGGAGGTTCGTATCCAACCCTAGTAGGCGATTCATCAACCTAGGCTTCATTTAGCCATTGAGCGTAATATTTCCTGACCTTTGCGAGTTTCGGGTCAATAATCACGCGACAATATCCGACATCTTGGTTCGCAGAGTAATAATCCTGATGTATTTGCTCTGCCGGGTAGAAATCTTTGGACTCTTCTATGGTGGTGACGATCGGATTAGGGTATAAAGGCCCGAATTTTTCCATGGAAGCAGTAAACAGTTCGCGCTGCTGGTCGTCGAGCGGGAACATCGCCGAACGATACTGGGTGCCCACGTCGTACCCCTGGCGGTTGAGCGTCGTAGGGTCATGAACGGTGAAGAACATGTCCAAGATGACTTCGGCTGGCACAACCTGTGGGTCAAAGATGACGGCGACGCCCTCGGCATGGCCGGTTGTTCCGGTGCACACTTGCCGATAGTCGGGATTGCTGGTGTGTCCGCCGATATATCCGGAGATCACCGCGTGAACGCCGCGGGTGCGTTGGTAGACCGCATCCAGACACCAGAAGCAACCTCCTGCCAAGACGAAAGTTGTCAGCTCGGTGTCTTCAAGCTGCAGCGTTGGACTGAATTGATGTGGTGATTGAAGGCTGAGAATACTCACATAGTTCATAACGATGCGGCGTTGCATTCTGTTCCATCCGTATTGGCAACGCGTAGGGTGGTGCATATGCAGAGCAAGGCAAACAACTCGCAAGAACCGGGGAAGAAGACCCCAACCCCGGACGCTGCTGCGCTTAAGCCCGTTACCGGAGATGACGTGAAGCCGACGGAAGAAGCAACCTCCCCGACGCCAACAACCTTGGGTAACGTCCTTGAAGCAGTGGAAGAGCTTTGGCCCCATTCCTTAGCCGAGGACTGGGACGCCGTAGGGCTAGTTACCGGACGTACCGGCCAGCAGGTTTCGAAAGTCGTCATGGCAGTGGATCCGACCCTGGAGGTGATTGAAGATGCGATCGAGCGTGGGGCCGATCTGCTGATCACTCACCACCCGCTGCTTTTGCGCGGAGTCACCCAGGTGGCTGGCACGAGTTTCAAAGGCGAAGCGATCCACCGGCTCATCGAGTCCGGAACAGCATTATTAACCGCGCATACCAACGCGGATAGTGCCATCGGGGGAGTCAACGACGCACTGGCTGACGCCTTCGGGCTCAAGGAGTGCGTTCCGCTAGTTGATTCCAAGGACGGCCTGCCCGAGGAAGGATTGGGGCGTGTGGGTTTCCTTGAGAAGCCCATGAAACTCGAAGACTTCGCAGAACGTGTTTACACCGTGCTTCCTGCGGTTGCCGGTGGCGTGCGAGTTGCGGGAGATCGTACCGGGATTATCCGCAAGGTTGCATTGTGCGGCGGTGCTGGAGATTCGCTTTTTGATGCTGTCCGCTCGCATCAAGCAGATGTATATGTCACCGCGGACCTGCGCCACCACCCAGCTAGTGAAGCGCGCGAGGCAGCCAATGGAGGATTCCCGTATCTCATTGACGTTTCGCACTTTGCTTCGGAGTGGGTATGGCTTTCGGCCGGCGCACGAGCTTTGGGCAATGTGCTCAACGACTTGGGGCATGCCGTAGAGATTGAGATCTCTCAGGTGAACAGCGACCCGTGGGACTTCGTCTTGACCCCTTAACTGGATGCGCCGCGTGTGAATCGTTACGGGCCGGTCCCGATCAATTGAATGGCTGTATCTCTATTGGTAATGTCCAACGTCTAGAAACCCTTCCAGGTAACCCTGGGAGGGTTTCTTCGTGCCTGATGAACTGAGAACGCGCTTGTCCCGAAAAGTTGGTTGAAGATCACAGTTTTTATAACTTTCCTGCAACGGTTTGAATATTGATACTTAAACTGTCGGTACCTTGTGGTTAGCTGAAAATCTACGATTAACTTTCTATGGGGGAAACTTGCACGAGGTAGGACCGGAATTTGGGCGTACTGCGACTGGAGGATTTCAAGGATTTTGTCCTGAGTGTGGGGCGGTGAGCCAAGTCTTTACCGACGATTGGGCAGCGGAAGACTTTGAATACGCTCATCGCGCACTGCATGAAGATGGGTAACTCGAACCTAGAAAAAGGTTGGCCGCATTGTTTAGCAGATTGCCACTTTCACTGAAGTAGCATTATTGGTCACTGGAGCGTCTAGGTAGTTGGGCAAGGGAATGCTGCATCATTTGGAAATCTGGGTCGATGATCTTGAAGCAAGCAGGGGATCTCTCGGCTGGTTACTCGTTCGCCTGGGTTACGTAGTCCAGTCGGATTGGGCCGATGGAATCAGCTACCAGCATGACCGGCTATACATCGTTTTAGAGTCCGGTCCCGATGTCCGCCATCGACCGCACGATCGGCGTGCACCAGGGTTGAATCATTTGGCCTTTAGCCTGCCAAGCTCTCAAGACGTTGACGAAGTAGCTGCCGAGGCACTGAAACATGGATTCAATTTGATGTTCGCGGATAAGCATCCGCACGCCGGCGGGCCCGACCACTACGCCGCCTATTTGGAAGATCAATCGGGCTTTGAAGTGGAGCTCGTCGCATCGCGACCTGCAAAAATCTAGAAAATGACCACAGGCGGGACACGAGGGCTAATGCTGTTCATCTCTTGTCTGTGGTCATTCTCTTATTCGCGCGGTTCTGCGGTTACTGTCCTGGTCAACGGGAAGGCGCCGCCTTCACCTCTGACTGAATCGAATTCTCGCCGTTTCGCGCTGACGCCAGCTTGCCGAGACTTTGAACCTTTACTTCCGAAGCATCGAGGCTTGTTTTCAACCGTCGAACGGTTTTGCTCCGGGATTCGCCTGGTTCAAGTGCATCGAATTCGAACCCCGGTCCTTCTATATCACTGAGTCTCACGTTTCCGGTGTTAGTGACCGTTACTTCGTAGCTCATCCAGTCACCGGCCCGCTCCGAAGGGTTTGCCGCTGTTGCCACCTTGGCCGGCGAGGTTGCTTCAGCAGTGAAACTGGGCTGGCGATCTACGAGGTCAACTTCTTCGCCGGTAATCGTGTACTGATTCACGACAGTGTTATTGCCAATCCGTCCTATGGTCCAATGCGTCTGCGGGATGAAGTAGCCGTTGGCCAGATCTTGGCTGGTGACTTCATGGCGAGGGGTTGCACAGGTGTAGGCCGAGCCAGCGGGCAGGTTCGAGTATCGGCAATTTCCGGTCGGGCTCGGCTCGCCCACGGGATTGGCAGCAAAGGGCGCGAAGTTCCCTTCCGTGGGAACAATCCACTGGGCGATGTTGCCGATGCTGGTGACGCGGAAACTGTACGGGACCTTCTCCCCGACGGCATAGGGGTTTGTGGCCAAGTCGCGGCTTGTGTTCGTTCGTTGTCCGCTGACGGTAATGCCGGTAGTTTCCTTGCCGGAGATTTGGGCGGAGACAGTGGCTTGGGACGTTTTCCCGTTGCTGCTAGTGAACTGCAGCTGCAGCGTCTGTTTGCCATAGGCGGTGGAAGATATCGTCAGGGGGACCTTGATTGTGGTGCTGGCGCCGGCGGCGAGGTTGCCAACTTGCTGTGGTGCGGCGCTAAATAAGGTCGAGGTTCCCACCGAGACGCTGCCGGAAATGGCTTTGCTTCTTGATTGGTAATGGTGACCGGCAGTTCGATTGTTGTTGCCGGATCCGCCGTGAAACTTGATGCTTCCATCGGTGCACAGACGTAGTTCAATCAAGATTCATCAAAGGTGGCAAGCTGCATGGAGTCCGTGTAATTGCCCTCGTAGAACACGCCGAATTTTCCATTGTCGAGGGTGTCGGCTACCGAATATGCTGAGAACCCGCGACGGATGGTCCGCAGTCCAGGCCAGGTCTTGCCATCGTCGCACGATACGCGAGCTGAAACGTTTGCTCTGGAGGTTTGTGAATTTGCGCCGGTGTACAGCAATTTTCTAGCCCGGGCGCTGTTGGCGGCTGCTTCCGGGAACATTTGCGTGATGTGGGCATTATTCGTCGGGTCAGGCAAGTTCTTGTCTTGGGTAACAGCAGAGTAGCTGTGCCCGCCATCGCTGGAAATCGCAACCTTTCGGTAGCCTCCGCCCGCGTTGTCGCGGGAGTTGAGCAGGAGTCGTCCGTCTGAGAGTTCGACTACTTTGTTCTCGTCCATGGCTGATCCAGTGAATTCACCGCGCTGCCATGTTGCGCCGTGATCATCCGAATACACCGAAAATGCCTGGATAACGCGGGAGCCATCGGATTGCATGACGTCGCCGGCGTATTGCTGAACGAGGCGCCCGGCGTACTGGCCTCGGGTGATCTGGATTCCCTGGCCGGATGTGGCGAAAGTTGATCGCACAGCGCCTGGCACTGCGCTGTCGCCGGGTTTGACGACGTCGGTGATCAGGCGGGGCTTGCTCCAAGTCGCTCCATCGTCGGAGGACTCGACCACAGCTGCGCTGAGCACCTGCCGGTTGGTGTCATCTTTGCCCCACGTGCTGCCGCCGAAGCCCTGGTCTTTTGAATAAACGAAGAAAGCAAAGGTCTTTCCGCTTTCGTCATCAACAACATAGCTGGGGTCGGAGTAGCCGTATTTTCCTTGGTCCGCGGTTCCGGTAAAGCCGGCGGCGACGGTGGTGACAGGGCCCCATGTGACTCCGTTGTCGTTGCTCTTTCGCTGGACGATGCTGTTGGGATTTGGGGCATCACCCGCGCTGCCGGGGCGGCCATCCCAGGCAGCCCGGACCACGCCGTTGCCCAGATGCGCCAAGGCGGGTATCCGGTAGAAGAAGTTTTGAGTGGTGCGGTCGGTGCCGAGATTGATTTCACGGAATGTACCGGGAGGCGTGGCGGGATCGGCTTCTTCGAGGGTGGTGGCCATGGCGCTTGTTGCGCTGATGGCTGGTATTGCCAGGCTCAGTGCTAGTGGTGTGGCCAGGATTCGTTTGTGCTCGTGCCGAGAACGACTTCGCATGGGCTGGTTCCTTGCAGGGTTGAGTTCCTGGAAAGTGGAAGGACGTATACGTGAAGCCTGCGTGAATTGGATCACTATCGGAAGAGGTGGTTTCTTCTTTTTCGCCGGCTCCGGATACTAATGCGGAGCAGTCGAGCTATTTCGCCGTCGTGAACTGATGGTCTGCGGGCAGCAGGATATTTAAGGCTCGGCCTTTTTTGTCTTCAATGAGACTTGCTTCCCACTTGGTCTGAATAAGTTGAAGCAACTCATCCGGGGTCGCTGGTTCTATGTCTTGCTGCACGAGGAAGCGAGCCACTTCTCCGCGGGTGTGCTTGGCGAAATGCGAGACGACTTTTGGAACACCATTGCGCAACTGGAAGACGTTGACGGCAACACTGTTGCCATTGCTTGGCTTGTAGGCGGCGGCATATGTGCTTGATCGCGCGTCAACGATCAACTGGTCGGATGCCGCTTCATCAAGAACGGGGGTAAGCCGTTTTTTCCACCACGAGGCGAGCTTGCCCAGGGGTTCCAATTTCACCGACATCGACAAGCGGTATGGGGGAATGCGATCGCCGAAGCGCACCGCTCCCCACAGTGCGGAAATCACCACAATGCTTTCATCGGCTCGTTGTTGTTCCTTAGGCGACAGCGAGGAATACCCCAATGCTTCAAAGAGGACTCCCGAGTAGATGTCGTGGGCCTTTGCGGCTGGCTCGGTGTGCAGATTGATATTCCGTGCCACTTCGTTGGCTAGTGAAGCGCCAACGCCCAGCAGGTCCATGGCGTCCTTGCGACCGGAAACTTCGGTTAATGCTTCGATCACCTGGTGGCGTTCGCCGGTAAGTTGCGAAAACGACAGGTCGGCAAGGTCGAAGGGGGAGCCTTCGGCGTGAGCGGTTTTGCCTTCGGAAGGCGGCAACAAAATAAGCACGTCTTCCAGCTTATCCGAGGTCGGCGATCAAGCGTTGTTGATGAAATCTCGCATGACGTGCCCATTTGGCCAAGAATGAATCGAGTGAATCTGTGGCGAAGGGCTCGCAGTGCATGTCGGGTGAGGCAAACTGGCGGGGCTAGAATGGTTAACGAATGGGATGGCCAGACGGTCGCGTGGCAAGTAATTGCCCCGAGGAACGTCCGGGCTCCACAGAACAGGGTGGTGGGTAACGCCCACTCGGGGTAACCCGCAGGCTAGTGCCACAGAAAATAGACCGCCAGGCTTCCTGGTAAGGGTGAAACGGTGGTGTAAGAGACCACCAGCATCACGGGTGACCGGGATGGCTAGGTAAACCCCACTCGGAGCAAGGTCAGACAGACTGCGTTATGAGGGCTGTTCGCCCCATGCAGTCGGGTGGACCGCTAGAGGCTGCCGGCAACGACAGTCGTAGATAGATGACCGTCCCGCTTCGGCGCGACAAAACCCGGCGTATCGGCCATCCCATTCATTTCCTTCCACCGCTCAGGTGAGATGTTTCACAGTTCTTCGTGCTCTGAATTTTTCTGCGCCGTTTAGAATGGAAAGCGTACTTAGTACTTACGAGGATGATCCTGTAGACCTCGTACCACCGCAAAAGCAATGGTGCTTCCCACGGTGCCAACCGACTTTATGGATCTGCGAGTCGGCTGAATTGGAAGGATTTTCTGTGACCCAGCAGTCTGTCGTTGCCCAGCAAGAATGGAGCGGGCGCGAAGAGCTCGCCGAGGCCATGATTCCACTGATCGGACGCTTGTACCGCAAGAACAACGTGGTGCCCTCCGTATATGGCCGCAAGCTGATCAACCAGTCCGCCATCGACATCATCAAGGCGCACCGCGTAGTGCGCCGCATTGATGGCGAAGAGCTAAGCCTGAAGGCGACCAAAGCAATTCTCGACGAGATCGAGGCGCTCAATGTTGGATCGGTGTCCGTTGACCTCGGCCGTTTGAACAAGAAGTTCAAGGATTCCGGCTCGGTTGACCTGAACGCATTCCTCAGCAACGAACTCGGCGAAAAAGTCGGCCAGGCCGGTGCCACCGACGCAGAGCCAAAGGACGTCGTCCTCTACGGCTTCGGCCGCATTGGCCGTCTGCTAGCCCGCATCCTCATCGAGCGTGGCGGCTACGGCTTGCGCCTGCGCGCCATCGTGGTTCGCAAGGGCTCGGATGATGACATCGTCAAGCGCGCTTCGCTGTTGCGCCGCGACTCCGTGCACGGCCGCTTCGAAGGCTCGATCACTGTCGACGAGGAAAACAACACCATCCTCGCCAACGGCACCTTGATCAAGGTCATCTACTCGAACGACCCAGCTACCGTTGATTACACCCAGCACGGCATCGACAACGCTATCGTCGTTGACAACACCGGCCGCTGGCGCGATGAAGCTGGCCTCTCCCAGCACTTGCAGGCCAAGGGCGTAGCCCGCGTGCTGCTGACCGCACCGGGCAAGGGCGACCTGAAGAACATCGTTCACGGCATCAATGATTCCTGGATCACCGCCGAAGACAAGATCGTGACCGCCGCTTCATGCACCACCAACGCGATCACCCCGGTGCTCAAGGCTCTGAACGACAAGTTCGGCGTCAGCCACGGCCACGTCGAGACCGTTCACTCGTTCACCAACGACCAGAACCTCATCGACAACTTCCACAAGGGAGAGCGTCGCGGCCGCGCTGCGGCTTTGAACATGGTCATCACCGAAACCGGTGCCGCCAAGGCGGTCGCCAAGGCTTTGCCAGAGTTCGAAGGCAAGCTAACCGGCAATGCCATCCGCGTACCAACCCCGGATGTTTCCATGGCGATCTTGAACCTCAACCTTGAGAACGAGACCACCAAGGAAGAACTGAACGCCTACCTGCGCGAAACCTCGTTGACCTCGAACCTGCACAAGCAGATCGACTACATCGATTCGCCAGAGGTTGTTTCCACCGACTTCGTCGGCTCGCGCCGCGCCGGCATTGTTGACGGACTGGCCACCATCGTTTCCGGCAAGAACGCCGTTGTCTACGTCTGGTACGACAATGAGTTCGGCTACTCCTGCCAGGTTGTCCGCGTGATCGAAACGATCGCCGGAACCCACCCGGTAGCAGTTCCAGCCGTCAAGGCTGAGGCTGTCACCGTCTAAGGCTTAAGCACCTGAACTTCGGGACCATGCCCGCGCAAACCGCGCTGGTGCATGGTCCCGAAGTCGTTAACCGCGCCGCGGCCAACGCTGCGGGGCAATCGCGGCAAAACTGAAGGCACAGGTGCGGGCCAAGCTGTTACCCTCTGAAGAGCAGGCGGTGTCGGAAGGCGGAAACGTGGATCGCGAAAGATTGCTCTCGGCTCGAATGGCCAGCCAGTTGTTGTCCGCGCCAGCTAGCACCGTGCAGGAAGCCGCGGGGCACTTGCTGGCTACCCAATCCCAGGACTTCATTGCCGGGAGATACACGCTCGCCCAGCGCGTGCATCCGATGCCGCCACGGGAGCAGGTTAATCAACTCTTTAACGAGGGTTTGCTCGTGCGCTCGTGGACCATGCGAGGAACCCTGCACATCTGCTTGCCGCAAGACGCACAATGGCTGGTGCAGACGTCCAAGGAGCGAACCTTGAGATCAATGGCTGCCAGGCATCGGGAACTGCAGATTGATCCAGAAGTAATTGAGAAGTCCGCCGCGATTATCCAGTCACACCTGTCAGCGGTTGGAAGGAGCAGCAGGCCCGAGCTCTTTGATCAGCTAGAGCAGCAGGGGATCGGCACGCGTAATCAACGAGGCGTGCACCTGTTGCTCGCCCTGGTCCAGCAGGGCTTGATATGCCTGGGGCCGATACCGCAGACGGCAAAACTGACTGCCCAAGATTTTGTGCTTGTCGAACAGTGGATCAGCGAGCATCACGTTCCGGATAATCCAATCCAGGAATTGCTCTCGCGCTATCTCGGCTCGCATGGGCCAGCCACGCTCCGTGACGCCGCCTGGTATGCGGGCCAGACCCTCACCGTCATCCGCAAGGCCGCCGCTGACATTGAACCAGAACTCATCAGCGTCGATACAGATGAACGCGGCGAAGACCTGTATGTGGTTCAAGGATCAGCCGCACACCAGGTGTCTGAGTCATCAGCAAAGATCGACCTTCCCACACGCCTGCTTGGCCCCTTTGACGAGTATTACTTGTCATGGGCCGATCGAAGCTTGGTGGCTGATCCTTCCATGCAAAACCGGATTACCCCCGGCAAGAATGGCATGTTCAACGCCTTCTGGCTGGAATGCGGCAGGGCATCAAGTCTCTGGGATGCAAATGTAGCGCCGACCGATTCACTCGGTGCGGCGCTACATCAGCGGTATATGGACTTCAGGAATGCCAACTAGGCAGTTCGAAAGCTAGTGCCCAAAAGGATCCTCATCGGTGCCAGGCAGCCAGGTATTGCCCGGTACGCCCCAGCCCAGTGCCTTCTTGGCTTTCTTCCAGCGCTTATCCCAGCGCGGCTGCAGCTTATCGACATACAGGAACCCATCCAGGTGGTCGTATTCGTGCTGCATGACGCGAGCGAACCAATCGTGGGCTTCGAAGGAGATCGGGTTGCCGAACTCATCAAAACCTTCCACCTTCGCGTACTCGGCACGCTTCAGAGGGTAGTTCAGCCCGGGGACGGACAAGCAGCCTTCCGATTCCTCGTCAACGTCGGCAGGCGCCTGCGAAACCTTGGAGAGAGTCAGCTTGGGGTTGATGACGACGCCACGTTCAGGCGCAGTGTCCTGGTCAGCGTAGACATACGTGAACAGACGTAGACCGATGCCAACCTGCGGAGCGGCCAGTCCCACGCCATGAGCTTCATCCATGGTCACATGCATATCTGCAACGAGCTGGCGAAGTTCATCATTGAACTCGGTGACTTCTACCGCGCGGCGATGTAGAACTGGTTCTCCGTAAACTGTGATCTGCCGGATTGGCACGTGATCAGGTCCTTTCAAAAGTGCTTAAAGTGCTCGTCCAATAGTTTCACGCATGATCTCACTTGTGCCACCAAAAATGGTCAATAAGCGTGCCGCGGTGAATGATTGAGCGATCGGGTACTCCATGATGTACCCGTAGCCTCCATGGATCTGCAGCGCCTTGTCCGAAAGCTCTTTTGCGCTCTCACTTGCCCAAAGCTTCACTTCAGCGGCCTCATGGGCGTCCAGTTCGCCATTATTGAAGGCGAGAACCGCCTGATCCACAAAAGTCTGAGTGACATGGGACTCAGTCTTCAAATTAGCCAGCTCGAACCGCGTGTTCTGATACTGGGTCAAGGCCTGGCCAAAGGTTGAGCGGTTCTTCGCATGCTCCAATGCCTGGTCGAACGACGCCGTGCCAATAGCCGCTGCCGCGACGGCAATAGCCAAGCGCGCCTGGGGCAACTGCTCCTTGACATAGCGCAGACCCTGTCCGACCTCGCCGATGCGATCCGCATCGGAGACGCGAACCTCATCAAAGAACAGTTCAGCGGTATCCGAAGCGCGCAAGCCCATCTTGTCGAAGGGATTGCCATTGGTATAACCCTCGGAACGCTCCACCATGAACAGGGAGAACGAAGACTCCGTGGCTCGACCGCTCTCCGCGTCTGTGCGGGCAAGAACCACTGCGGCATCGCCAAAGGCGCCATTACCGATGAAGGTCTTCTGGCCGCTCAGCAGCCAATCCTCGCCATCGCGAACCGCCTTGGTTCGTACCGCGCGTAGATCGGAACCGGCGCCTGGCTCGGTGAATGCGCAGGAAGTGATCGTCGATCCATCAACCATGCGGGGTAGCCACTTGGCCTTGAGTTCATCGGAACCATAAGCCAGCAGGTAGGGGAGTACCAGGTCGTCATGCAGGTGGAAGGCCAGGGCAACAGCTAGGTGCCCGGCGCGAACGAATTCCTCATCAAGCACCACGCGGAAACGGTAGTCATCGATCCCCATGCCACCGAATTCCTCAGGAACGGCTAGGCCTAGAAGGCCGTTCTCGCCGGCAGACTGCCATACCTCGCGTGGAATCTGGTGGTCCTTCTCCCACTGGGCGTATTTTCCAGAGACTTCACGGGTATTGAACTCCGTAGCCAACTCACGGAACTGCTCGTGGTCCTCTTCAAAAAGCGCGCGTTTCACAGGGGGAGTACCTTTCATCGGGTAGGGCACAGGCGAGCAACACAGAGACTTGCCAAAGTACAAGTTCCATTATGGTTGTTCACGCGAAATCATGCCTACTTGAATCGCAAACCCGCGTCTCAAGTCCCAAAATAACGCCAGATGTCTCGAAAAACACAGGGATATCCCCAAAAACGAAGCGCATTCGAACATAAGTTCGAAACTCCCGTGCAAGCTCCCGAAATATGACTTAACGAGCTTGATCGTGCCCTGTGGTTGCCGTGACTTCTTCGCATTCAATCCAAGACGCGCTTGCTCCGGTGCAGCGCTCGCCGATGGTTTTCGGCACGTAGGGGCCGATCGAGGGTGCGGGCCGAGGGAGATCGGATCTACAGTGGTGGCATGGGGAACTTCGTTATTGCCGTTCATGCGATTTCAGCAAGTCTCGTGATCCTCTTGGCGCCAGTGAATATTCTTCGACGTCGCAAGGACTTGCGGCATCGCGCCCTGGGTCGAACCTGGGTGATCTCAATGTACTTCGCCTGCGTCAGTGGAATGTTCATCTATACGATCAGCGGCGGATTTACGATCTTCCATGCGTTGGCGATCTTCACGTTCGCCACTACCACCCTGGGCGTGCTTAGCATTCGCCGGGGGAATGTCCCCGGACATGTCGGAAACATGGTCGGTTCATGGATCGGGGCAATCGTCGCCGGCGTTTTCGCGGCCCTCGCGCCTGGTCGCATCATTCCGACGCTGGCTATCGAAGATCCGATGTTGCTCTGGGGGTCAGTCGGATGCGTAATTGTCCTAGCAACTGTCTGGGTTTTGTACGTCTTGTTGGCGCTGGGAAAAGAAGCTGGGGCACAGGCTACGCGTGATGGAGAATCGCCTCGTGTTCCGTGAGGGAATCCTGAGGATACTATTCTTTGAGGTGGTGATGCGCAAAAGGCCCGATTTACAACCGAAATTGTAAATCGAGCCTTTTGATTTGGGGTGAGTAACGGGGTTTGAACCCGCGACCTTCTGGACCACAACCAGACGCTCTACCGACTGAGCTATACCCACCATGTTCACTTCGATACTAGTCAGAAGCCGTAGTGGCGAATCCTTTGTATCGGGCAACGAGAAATACTATACACGTAATTGTGCGTTGAATACCAATCCAGGGCGGCGGAAAAGGTCGTATGTGACCAGTGGCTCAATTATGGGTTTGTTTTAGCGTCGGCTTTACCTGTCGGTGACCAATTTGGTGCCTGATTGAATCGATGTGGAACACTTGCGTTGAATGTCCACTTCGGTCTGGTTTCTTGACTAGATCGTTTTCCGAGTTGCTGTGGCTTCGAATGATCGTGTGGACCTAATCCGCTGTTGTTCATTTTTGATCGGTTGGTCGCGGCAAAAACAAAGAAGACCTGATCCGTAACCGGGGTTTTGGATCAAGTCTTCTTACTTGGGGTGAGTAACGGGGTTTGAACCCGCGACCTTCTGGACCACAACCAGACGCTCTACCGACTGAGCTATACCCACCATGTTCACTTCGATACTAGTCAGATCCTCTTTGAGAGGCGAATCAGTATCTGGCAACGAGAAATACTATACACATAACTCTCGGCCTGACGCCAATTGGCAACCCCTGGGATGATGTGCAGTGCATCACCTGCGTCCCAGGGGCTGAAAAGTGGCTGGAATTAGTCGTTCGGCGCGATCCTGGATGCGATCTCGCGAGCTTCTTCGCTGCTCGGGCCTGGAGCGGGAACCATGATCGATTCGCGGTAGTAGCGAAGTTCGTTGATGGAATCCTGGATATCGCCCAGTGCCCTGTGATTGCCAGTTTTCGTCGGAGCTGCGTAGTGGGCCTTGGGATACCAGCGGCGGCTGAGTTCCTTTAGCGTCGAGACATCAATGATCCTGTAGTGCAGGTGCTCGACGACTTCCGGCATGTCGCGAGCCAGGAAGTTCTTGTCGGTACCTACCGAGTTGCCGCCCAGAAGCGCCTTCTTGGGCTCTGGGACATGCTTTTTGATGTAGTCCATGACCAGGCGCTGCGCCTCGTCCATGGCGATGCCTTTTTCTAGCTCGGGGAGCAGGCCGCTGACCGTATGCATATTGCGTACGAAGTCGTTCATCTGCGCCAAGGCCGCTGGCTCTGGCTTGATGACTACCTGGATTCCCTCGTCGACGATCTCCAATTCCGAATCGGTGATCAGCACGGCAACTTCGATCAGCGCGTCATCAACCAGATCAAGACCGGTCATTTCGCAGTCGATCCATACAATTTTTTCTGAATTACTAGCCACGTATCTAATCTACACGCGCCCGGCGGCTGTGGGGCAGCGCACGGCGTGATTGCCCGCTCAGAAACGGTGTCCTGCCCCGGTTGTTTGGTGGTGTGATGCTAAAATCGACAGAGATTTCTGGCCGTTGAATCACCCGTTCGCATGGGGAATCCCGATGCGACGTTGGCCAAGTTTTTCCGACCTTTAGTCCGCTACAGCACGAGGTGTCAGTGTGTCAGCCAGCAACGTAGAAGCAGTGCGCTCCCAGCCGGACGCTGGAGTGAATAGGACGCTGCTCAGCGGCGTTATTGGTGCTTCGCTGATACTTTTCGGCTCCTTCGGCACTGGCTGGTTGGCTAGCGTCTCGCCGCTGAACCGCGATCCGTTCTTCATCATGCTCCGCACCGAACCAGCCGGCGTCATCACCTGCGTCATCCTGCTGGCCATCGGGTGCTGGGTGCTGTTTCGCTCATGGTGGCGGCTGGGCCAGAAGCTGAGCGCATGGGGCGAAGGAGCCCTCAAGATCGTTCGGCGTGCAGTCTGGCTATGGAGCATTCCGATGTTCGTCGCCCTGCCGATCATGAGCCGTGACGTCTTCGCATACATCGGCCAGGGACGCTTGGTGGATGCCGGGCAGGATCCTTATGTCGACGGTATTTCCAGCTTGAATAACTGGTTCCAGCTCGGTGCAGACACCATGTGGGCCCAGGATGGAACACCGTATGGCCCGCTGTTCCTGTCCATCGAGTACCTGGTGGTCAATGTTGTCGGCGGTTCGACCGACGCCGCAATTCTTGTCTTCAGGGCAATCGCCTTCATCGGCGTCTTGCTTTGCCTGCACTTCGTGCCGAAGCTTGCCGAGCTGCATTCAGTTCCGGGAGCGAAGGCCACCTGGATGACCGTGGCGAACCCGCTGTTCCTGGTCAACTTCGTCGCAAGCGCGCACAACGATGCGCTGATGACCGGCCTGTCGGTTTGGGCGGTATACCTTGCCTGCAAGCGCCACGGCTTCTGGGCCATAGTCGTGTTGGCAGCCTCTATTGGCGTCAAGCCAATTACCCTGGTCCTCTTGCCATTTATCGGCCTGCTGTGGGCCGGGCCCGAAGCCAACTGGCCACGCCGCATTCTCTACTGGTTCTACTCCGGCATGATCTTCCTGGCCCTCATGACCGTGGTCGGGTGGCTCAATGGCTACTGGTTCGGCTGGCTGGAAGTCATGCTCAACTACACTGGCGCAGGATTCTCGATTTTCGCCCCGCTGGGCTTGATGACCGTGGCGATCTCAAGTATTTTCCATTCCTTCGGACTGGAATCGGATTCAGTGCTCTCGGTCATCAAGACTGCCGGTCGACTGATCGGCGTGGTTATGGCGATTGTGCTGATGTTCCGCGGCAAGTACTCCCATCTTGTCCAGCGCATGGCTATCGCGTTCTCGGCGATCGTAGTCCTCTCGCCGGTCATCCAGCCTTGGTACCTGCTGTGGCTGCTGCCTTTCTTCGCGGTCACCGGCTTGCGGGATGATTGGCAAATGCTGTGGCTTCACCTGACCACGATCTTCTTCCTCGCTTATCAGGCAGCCGACCAGATCTTCGTCTGGCAGTTCCTCCAGGAGTCATTGGTTCCCCGTGTCCAGATGATTTCCTGGGGCATCTCCATCGCCTGCGCGATCTATCTGGTGTTCTTCGATCCCAAGACCAAGTCCATCTGCCCGGATCTTCTCAGCTCCACGAACTGGCTGAAGAAGTCGAAGAAGGCCTAGTGGCCGTGATGGACATCAGCCGGAAACTACTGGGGGAGAGTCTGCCCTCACTGGGGTGGCAGGGCTTCGCCGCCTCCGCGATGATCACCGTGGCTTCCTGGGGGATTGGCTGGTTCCCGCGCAACCAGCTCTCGCCCCTGGCCCGCAGCGGATTCTTCATTGAATTCCGCACCGACGTCAGCGGCGTCATCACCTGCATCATCTTGATGGCCCTGGGCATGGTCTGGCTGACCCGGACCTGGATTGTCACCAGGCCACGGGTGCAGGTGGCCACCGGAATCACCCACCGGGAACTGGGACGGCTGTTCGGAATGTGGTCGGCGCCCTTGATGTTCAGCTTCCCGATTCTCAGCCGTGACGTGTACTCCTACCTTGCACAGGGCCGAATGCTGCACGCAGACAAATCACCATACTTGGAAGGCATCTCAGCGTTGCCGGGATGGTTTGACGGCGGCTCTGACGGGCTCTGGGCTCAATCGCCTTCACCCTACGGCCCTTTCTTTCTGGTCCTGGCCCGCTTCATCTTCTTCATTTCCAATGGCATTCCGGAAATCGGTGTGGGTCTGCTGCGAATTGTCGCGGTGCTTGGTGTCCTCGGCTGTTTCCACTTCACCGCGAAACTTGCACAGAAAATGGGTCAAAACCCCAACTGGGCTAACTGGGCAATCGTCGGCAACCCGCTATTCCTCTTAACCATGATCGGTGGCGTTCACAACGACGCACTGATGATCGCGGGAGTGTTCTCCGCGTTTGCCTACGCTTATGACCGCCGTCCTGCGGCAGCTACCCTTTCCTTGGCCATTGCTGTTTCGGTGAAGCCCATCGTCCTGCTCGTACTTCCATTCATCGGCCTGGTCATTCTCGACAAGAATCCGTCCAAGCGTGCCCGCTGGGCAGTATGGGCCAAGGTCTTCGTCTTGTCGCTGATCTGGCTTGGCATCATCGGTGCCGTAACAAACCTTTGGTTTGGCTGGCTGCCAGCAATGTTCACCGCTGGCGATGCAGCGTTCCCGTACGCGCCAGTGGGTCTGATCGGGTGGAGCGTCAGCAATCTGGCAGGGATGCTGGGTGGAGACATCGCGTTTGTCAACGGGCTAGTGGTGACACTCTTCCAGTTGCTGGGTTTGGTCATTGTTGCCCGACTGGCGCTGGCTAAAAACATCTCGAATCCCGTGCGTTTGGCAGCCTGGTCGCTCTCGGCCGCTGTGCTGCTGGCCCCGATTATCCAGCCGTGGTACATCCTGTGGCTCATCGCATTGTTCGCGATATCGCACCGAGTCTCCTGGTCATCGGAAAAATTGATGATCTATGTCTCCAGCCTGATCCTGGTGGCAGTTTTTGTTGACCAGCTCTCCATCGAACAGTGGCACTCAACATGGATGATGCGCACCTTCGCCGGGGTGCTCGTGGTACTGCTATTCGCCGGCCTCTTCCGTTTTGATGCGAAGACCCGGAGGATTCTGGCCGGCCCGGTGGGACCGCTGGGCATGGCGCACCCGGTTAAGAAGAAATAGCCAAGATCACATCATCGGGCACAGGATCCTCTGCGCACCGTCGGCTTAGATAGAACCATGCAAACGATGATTTGGCCTGCGGCCATAGCCGTGCTCGGCGCGGCCTTATTTCTCGGCGCGGCCGGCATCTTCCTGCTGGCGGTGCAGTACCGGCGCCATGGGCGGCTTTCCTGGCGCCGCACCATCACCACAGCCACCGCGGCGATCTACGGGTTCGGGCTGTTCAGCTACACCATGCTGCCGTTGCCGGAAACCCGCGAAGCGGCGTGCTTCACCGGGCTGGGAATCACCCAGACCGACCCGGGTCACTTCCTGTATGACTTCAGGGCGAGCATTGCCGAACTCGGTCTACGCGGATTCGCAACTAGCTTCGTTTTATGGCAAGTGCTGTTCAACATCATCTTGTTCATGCCACTGGGAATCCTGGCCGTGCGGTGGCTGCGTGGCAACATCTTCACCGGCATGGTGCTGGGCTTCGCAGCCTCCCTCACCATTGAATTGACCCAGTACACCGGCATCTGGGGACTGTACAACTGCGCCTATCGCGTCGCCGATGTCGATGACCTGATCATGAACACCGGTGGCGCATTCATCGGTGCCGTATTCGCTTATCTTCCGATCTTCGGTTTCCTCACCGGTCCCAAGGAAGGCGATGCCCGCTACGCGGCGCCCCGCAGGGTCACACGATCCCGCCGCGCGCTGGCCAACGTATTCGATGCAGCGATCACCACCGGCGCCGTCTTTGCAATCACTGGCACGCTGTCATTGATCGAAAGGCTCGGCGGGCCAGCCACCAATGAACGCTTGATGAACTTCTGGATCCCCTTGGTGGTCGTGTTCTTCGTCTTCGTGCTCCCCAGCCTCAGCCCGGGACGCGCGACACTCGGACAGCGCTGCGCCTGGCTCATCGTGACTGATGGCGGCACTAATCGCGCATCGGCAGGGCGAGCGCTATCGCGCAGCATCATAGGATTCGGCGGGATCACCTTCCTGTTCCAGATTTCCACCAGCTTGACGGAAGTCAGCCCCTATCCGGTACTGAACATGCTGGTCACTGCCTATATCGCGGTAAGCGCGGTCTTTTTCCTCTCCGATGGGCACCAGCAGGGACTCGCGGGAAAGGCCACCGGCACCGGGTTCATTGATCGCCGGGCCATATCAATCCGCGAGCATTAGCACCAGTCAATTGGGGCTAAAATAGACACTGGTGGCTTTTGACCAGTGCGTTGGGGTCATCACACTCGCCTTCGACGACATATCCGAATACTGAGAAGTTAGGTCTGCCCAGCAGCATGGAAGAAAAAAACCCTGAGGTCCCGAACGAACCGCACAATGCAGTCCTAGGTACCGCCGTTGGCGCAACGGTCCTGATTGCCGTTGGCGCATTCGTGCTCTCTTTCGCCGCACTGACCGACTTGGCAGAACGCTCGGGCATCAGCCCGCGCCTGGCATGGATCTGGCCAATCATCATCGACGGCATGATCGTGGCCGCCACCGTGGCCATTGTTGCCTTGAACGGCTTTAGCCGCAAGGCCATGATCTACCCATGGTCCCTGCTGTTCTTCGGCGCGATCGTATCGACCGCAGCGAACTCCACGCACGCCATCTTGACCGTGGATTCCATCGAAAACGGCGTTCCAGCGCTGGTTTCAGCATTGGTCGCAGCCATGCCGCCAATCGTCCTTTTGGCCATTACCCACTTGACCGTGCACATGTACCAGAAGAAGTCCTGGGCCGCGAAAATCCACGCAGACCTTGCCTATGACGAAGAGCAGGAAAATGCCCAGAAGTACGGCGTGGCCTATGACGATGGCTACAACGCCGCGTTGACCGATGCCCAGACCGCTGAAGACGAGCGCATGGCTGCCTTGGCCCAGGAACACCAGGATGCCCTGGCTCGTGCCCGCGCCGAGGGCATCGCCAGCGCACGCGCTGATGCCAAGGTCACCCCGATCAAGCAGAACACCCAGGCTGCAAAGAACGCTGCCCAGCCTAAGGCCGAGCAGTCGAAGCCAACCGAAGACAAAGCTCCACTGTATGACGATCTGGCCAAGAGCCTGAACCGTCCATAAGGTTCGTCGATTATCAACCCGGTCGGAACAACACGGAGCACAAGGACTGTAGAACAACGCGCAGAGCAGCAACGAGGAGGCAGCTATGACGGAATCCCAGCATGAGCCAAAGAACGACGAGTTCTCTGAGCACATCGAGTACTCCGTTGAACAGTACAAGTCTGTCACCGGCGAGCTGAATACCGTCATGTCTGCCATGAAGGCAAAGATCCGCAGGCTCTTTGCCCAAAGTGAAGTCCAGCCCTTGTTCATCACCGGCCGGGTCAAGTCCCCGCAATCCTTCCGCGCGAAGGCATCGCGCCGATTGCAGGAAACGACCGAGAGCGCTCCGGTGCTCGAATTCCCCAATCCGCTGCGCGAAATCCACGACATGGTCGGCATCCGCATCATCGTGATGCTGCCGCATGAAATCCAGCAGGTGGCAAGCCTGATCAAATCCCACCGAGACTCCTTCGACTGCCGCAGCGACCGCGAGAAGGACATCGGATCGGTGGAATCGGGAACCTACGGGTACTCGTCGAGGCACCTGCTGCTCAAGACCCGCAGCGAACCGACCGTGCGGAAGTTCCAGGAAGCGCTGGGAAAGCCCGTGGTTGCCAGCGGGAACTTCGTATTCGAAGTCCAGATCCGCACGGTGCTGCAACACGCGTGGAGCGAGATGGAACACGACATCCGCTTCAAGCATCCCGGCGAGGCCGCATGGAATCCCCAGATCGACCGCCACTTCACGGCAACCGCTGCCATGCTGGAAACGGTAGAAGACTACTTCACCGACATTGACGAGCTGTACCACCGCCTCAACGGGTACCACGACGAAAAAGGCGCCGGTGCTGAGCCGTTGTCGGGCGAGAAAATCGGCGAAATCTGGCAAACCCTGCTCCCGCACGTTGATCGCAAGCGCGACGATGACTGGTCCTGGGCATCAGAGCTGCTCGATGCGCACGAGATCAACCAAACCTGGCAGCTGGCCCAGCTTCTGGATGCCAACGTTGTCACCGATGTGCGTGCCGCGTTGGATCACCGCTATTCGCCGGGCCCGGACCGCCTGCTGGATGATGTGCTGCTATGGCGTTTCGGCAAGGAGCACATCGACAAAACCAGCGGTGGAGACCTTCGCCGTGAAGGCTCGCTGCGCCGACGCCTGATCCAGATGAAGGACTATCGTTCCCAACTGGGGCAGTAGAAAGCCACAAGTCGGAGCTGGACTGTTAGTTTATGCACTTTCCTCCAGCGCACAGGGCTTTGGCCGGTAGACTAGTTAAGTTGCCCAATTATTGGGCCAAGATTTTTCTCACCGCGTGAAAGGGCCACACCATATGATTTCCGTAGCCAACCTTGAGCTACGCGTCGGCGCCCGCTTGCTGATGGACGAAGTGAACTTCCGCATCGACAAGGGCGACAAGATCGGACTGGTGGGGCGAAACGGCGCCGGCAAAACCACGATGACCAAGGTCCTCGCTGGCGAGACCCAGCCAACCGCTGGCGAAGTCGTCCACAAGGGCTCCATCGGCTACCTGCCGCAGGACCCGAAGACCCCGAATATGGAGCAGCTGGCCCGCGACCGCATTCTCGGCGCCCGTGGCCTCGATGTCGTTGTGGGCAATCTCGCCAAGAACCGCGAAGAGATGGCCAGCGAAGATCCAGCGGTTTCGGCCAAGGCCATGCGCCGCTATGACCGGCTGGAAGCCGAGTTCATCGCCGCCGGCGGCTACGCTGCCGAGTCTGAAGCCGCAGCCATTTGCGCCAACCTGGATTTGCCTGATCGCATTCTCGACCAGCCGCTGCGCACCCTCTCTGGTGGCCAGCGCCGTCGTGTGGAGCTGGCCCGCATCCTCTACTCGGACGCGGAAACCCTGCTGCTTGACGAGCCGACCAACCACTTGGACGTCGACTCGATCAACTGGCTGCGCGACTTCATCAAGAACTACCCAGGCGGCGTGCTGATGATCAGCCACGACACCGGGCTGATGGAAGAGACCGTCAACAAGGTCCTGAATCTGGACGCCAACCGCGGCGTGGTTGATGTCTACAACATGAACTGGAAGCGCTACAAGGTCCAGCGCGAGACCGACGAGCGTGCCCGCAAGCGCGAACGCGCCAACATCGAGAAGAAGGCTTCGGTCCTGCTCACCCAGGCCAACCGCATGAAGGCCCGTGCTTCCGGCGCGTCGGCTGCGCAGTCCATGCTCAAGCGTGTTGACCGCATGCTCTCGGGGCTGCAGGAAGAGCGTGCCTCCGACAAGGTCGCGGCCTTGCGATTCCCGGATCCGGCTCCTTGCGGCAAGACTCCTTTGATGGCCGAGGGGCTGTCGAAGGCCTATGGTTCGCTGGAAATCTTCAACGATGTCTCGCTGGCCATTGACCGAGGCTCCAAGGTCGTCATCCTGGGCCTGAACGGCGCGGGTAAAACCACCTTGCTGCGCATGCTCGCCGGTGTCGCCGAACCTGATACCGGAAAGATCGTTCCCGGCCATGGGCTGAAGATCGGCTACTTCGCCCAGGAACACGACACCCTGGATCCTGAAGCCACGGTGCTGGAGAATATGCGCCGCAATGCGCCAGACCACCTCAACGACGCTGATGTGCGCTCCATCCTTGGTTCGTTCCTCTTTGTCGGCGACGACGTGTCCAAGCCTGCCGGGGTGCTCTCCGGTGGTGAGAAGACCCGCCTTGCTTTGGCGACGATCGTGGCCTCCAGCGCCAACGTTCTGCTGCTTGATGAGCCGACCAACAACCTGGACCCGGCATCCCGCGCCGAGGTGCTCGGTGCGCTGTCCACCTTCCCGGGTGCCGTGGTGATGGTCAGCCACGATGAGGGCGCCGTGATGTCCTTGAAGCCCGAGCGTGTGGTCATCCTGCCTGATGGCGACGAAGACCTGTTCAGCGAGGATTACCTGGAACTGGTATCCCTGACCTAGGCCTAACGGCTTGACGCGAAATCTCGTAGGCTTGGCATAACACCGTCAGAAGGGGTTGTGCCAAGCCATGAGTGTATCTGGGGCAAGAATCAAAATACTCGCCGCCGGGCTCCTGCTCGGAACGCTCCTTGCCGCCGGGTGCGCGCGGCTAACTCCGGATGAGGTCAATGCCCAATGGAGCTTGATAGATTCCTCCGCGGTGACAGAAGAGAGCACCAGCCTGGATCTTGGTGTCATGCGCATTGCCTGCGGTTCGGGCATCACCGGGGAGATTACCGGAACCCACGTGGCATACTCAGCCGAGGACATCACCATCGGACTGGTGGTCGAAGAACTGGATGGTGAGGCGCAGACCTGCCAGTCCAATGAGACGGTGCCGTATACCATCAAGCTTGATGAACCCGTCGGGAATCGATCGCTCACAGATGCTTCGTGCACCGAGGCAGAGCAAGAGCAGGGCACAACGCCAGCGTGCGAACACGATGGCATCCGCTGGGCGCCGTGATCAACAGCTGGCAGAGCAGGGCTAGCGCGAGTCGCTAGGGGACTGGGGAGTGTCATCGAGCATTGCGTCCTCGATGGCTTCATCGGTCAGGGATCCGTCGCGGCGGAACTTCTTTTCCTGCTTCGCGCGCACCTTGCGCACCTTGTGCACCGGTTCGTCGAAGCCCAGGGCCTTGGCTTCAGCCAGTTCGGCGGCATCCTCTGCGTTCAGCTTCTTCTGCTGGCGAGCGGCATACCAGAAGCCAACAAAGGCAAGGACACCGAAGGCGTACCACTGGAACTCATAGGACAGGTGTGGTCCTTCATCCATGTCCGGCGCGTCCAAAGGCTGGGGCGCTGAGGCTGGAGCAGGACTTTCCTGGTACATGATGCCGTACGCGCCTTGGGCGATGTCGTAATCCACCTGTTGCGCATAGTCTTCCAGCTGGATTGAAGCGATCTGTCCCTCGGGAGCACCTCGGTCCAAGCGGACTTCACCGGGCTTCAAGCGAGCGAGCACCGTGACATTGCCCGACGGGGGAGCCGGCACCGTGTCAGGGTGTCCGTTCTCTTCGTCTCCGATGGGAAGGTAACCGCGGTCAATGATGACTACCTCGCCCTGCGTGGTTCTGAAAGGAACGAGGACCTCGTAGCCCGGACGTCCAGCCTTGATGCGGTTTCTCGCGATGCGGGTGTCGTCGCTCAGGTAGGTGCCGGTGAGCTTCACGGTCATCCACGTCTTCTCTTCGGGAAGCATCTTGAACTTGTCCAGAGCCTGTGCTCCAGAAACGGGGTCGGCGAAGTAGTTGCGGTTAACGCGTTCAATCCCGGTCAGGGCCTGTTCCCTGCGGTTGGCCTGCCAATTGCCCAGGCTCACGCAGGCGGTAGCGAAGATGGCAACCAGTACCAGCCAGCCCACCCAACGGGTGCTTGCTAGGAATCGATACATTTACTTGGCGCCTCCGGTAGCTTCTGGCAAGGGCAAGGTTTCCCGGTGCAACAGGCGCTCCTTGAGATAGGACTCCAGCCATTCCAGATGTTCGGGGCAAGCCAGCCAGATCTTGCGCCGCTCGGGGGTGTGGATTTTCGGGTTGTTCCATAGCAGTTGGTGCTCGGCACGGTTGCGGCACCCCTTGCGTGAGCACTGTACTTCGGCGCTGGCCTGCGGTTGTCCCAGCGAACCTAATAAATCCACTAGTCCTCCTTGGATGGGTTGCTGTGTGGCTCTACGAAGGTGCCGTCGATGATGTCGGCCTCGTCTTCTGATGGCTCGCTGCGAGTCGGCGGGGCAGGCAGCTGCTCGGGCTCCGCTGCCTTGTAGAACTCTGCAGGCGGTTCTCGCTTGGTCAGGTCTGCGCCACCGTTGGCGACAACCACCGCGATATACGGGAGGACAACGGCGCCGGCGATGAATACCCAGCGCAGCCAGCCGTCGAAGAAGAAGGCCAGAATGAAGCAGATCATGCGGATGGTCATCGAAATCGTGTATTTGCGCACACGGCTATCGCGTTCAGAAGTATGTGATTCACGCGCTTCGGTGATGCGGTGGACTTCCGGTTCACGAGAATCGTGATTCGTGGGCTCAAATGGCATGTAGATGACTTCGCTTTGCTGTACGGAAACTAGTCCCATTGTCTCACTTGTGGCACTCAGAGTGTAATTTCTACGCGCTGTCGAAGCGGTAAAACTGGGCAGTAACTAATAGGATTGATCACGGAGAAGCTACTTAACTAGGCAAAGTGCGTGACGCGAGGCCTCAGTCACATGAATTGTTGTGCCTGCGCTTACGCATGAATGGAGAAATACATTGACTACGGAACCAACCACAGGCCGCAGCGTCCTCGTGACCGGCGGCAATCGCGGCATCGGACTTGCCATTGCTCGCGCCTTTGAGGCCAACGGAGACAAGGTAGCCGTCACCTACCGCAGCGGCGAGGTTCCCGCCGGGCTGCTTGGTGTTAAGGCAGATGTCACCGACAGCGCCTCCATCGATGAGGCTTTCAAAGAGGTCGAGGCAGCCCACGGCCCGGTAGAAGTATTGGTCGCCAACGCCGGCGTCACCAAGGACACCTTGCTCCTTCGCATGAGCGAAGACGACTTCACCTCGGTCATCGATACCAACCTCACCGGGGCATTCCGAGTCATCAAGCGCGCCTCGAAGGGCATGCTGCGCCTCAAGCGCGGCCGTGTCGTCCTGATCTCTTCGGTGGTCGGCCTCTATGGCTCCCCAGGACAGATCAACTACGCAGCATCCAAGTCCGGACTGGTTGGCATTGCCCGCTCGCTGACTCGCGAGCTCGGTTCACGCGGCATCACCGCCAACGTCGTGGCCCCCGGCTTTATCAATACCGAGATGACTGCTGTCCTGCCGGAAGAAACCCAGAAGGGCTACCTGGCCAGCATCCCGGCGAACCGCTTCGCCGAGCCGGAAGAGGTTGCCAACGTTGTTCGCTGGGTAGCCAGCGACGAAGCCGCCTACATCTCCGGGGCCGTGATCCCGGTTGACGGCGGCCTGGGCATGGGCCACTAAAGAGCTTTCTGGCAGCGCATAGCGCTGCATGAGATTAAATTTTCCCTAAGATCCAAGGAGAACATTCGAGATGACTGAATTCAAAGGCGCCGTAGTTACCGGTTCCTCGCGCGGCATTGGCGCAGTAACCGCACAGCTTCTGGCTGAGCAGGGTATCGGCGTTGTAGTCAACTACCGCGCCAAGGCGCCACGCGCCAACAAGATCGTTGCCGCTATTGAGGAAAAGGGCGGCAAGGCTGTCGCCGTCGGCGCCGACCTCACGACCCCAGAGGGCCCAGTAGCCCTCGTGGACGCAGCAGTTGAGAACTTCGGCTCGCTCGACGTCGTGGTGCTGAACGCTTCGGGCGGCATGGAAACCTCGATGGGGGAGAACTACGCTCTCCGCCTGAACCGTGACGCCCAGGTAGCCATGCTAGAAGCGGCTTTGCCAAAAATGAGCGAAGGTGGACGCGTCGTTTTCGTCACCAGCCACCAGGCACACTTCATCAACGATGTGTCCACCATGGACGCCTATGACGCAGTAGCGAAGTCCAAGCGTGCCGGCGAAGACGCGTTGCGCGAAATGATCCCGCAGCTGACCGAAAAGAACATCAGCTTCGTTGTCGTCTCAGGCGACATGATCGAGGGCACCATCACCGCTACCTTGCTCAACCGCATGGAGCCAGGAGCCATCGACGCCCGCCGCGAAGCAGCAGGCAAGCTGTACTCCGTCGAAGAATTCGGTGCTGAAGTCGCCAAGATGGTTTTCGCTGACGTCGAGACCGGCCACACCGAACTGGTTGGCGGCGCAGGAGACTTCCTGAAGCAGGCTGGCAAATAATCCAGGCTGATTGCCCCGGGTTATTTCAACAGCTGGTGCCCGGTCCCTGCATGGGGCCGGGCACCAGCTAGTTTTCCTGGCCATTAAAGAACTATGCCGGAGATCCCCAAAGGAGGATCTCCGGCATTTTTCAGTGGTCAGCGATTACGGCTTTTTGCCGCAGACGATCTTGTTCCATGGGCTGTAGGTCCAGCTCTTGGTTTCTGCTGGCAGCTTCTTGGAGCCGTCGAAGGTTTCGCGATAGCGGGTGATGTCGATGGTGAAGCCCTTTTGGCCGCCGGATTCAGCAACGCACTTTTCAGCTTCGTTGTACTTGGTCTCGGGGTCGGTCTGGTTGTATTTGCCAGAGCTCTTCTGCGAGACATCCCAGTACTTCGTCGACCATAGGCGGGTGTGTACGGCATCGTCGGAAACCCAAGCCTGTACCATCACGCCGTACGGGGTGTTGTTCTCCCAGATCATATCGATCTGCCCTTCCCAGAGGGTGGCTTCGCGGCCTGCAGGGTAGCGGTCGAACCAGCGCGAGTGCGGCTGGTGGGTGATGTCGTCATAGCCGGCAAGGAATCCGACGTTGTACATCATCGTGGAAATCTGCGACAGACCGCCGCCCACTGCTTCCGAGCTGAAACCGTTCTCAACGACGCCGGAGCTATAGTAGCCGTTGGCGGTGGTGATCGGCCCCAGGGTGTTCAGCAACGAGAAGCGTTCGCCCGGCTTCACGATAACGCCAGTGACCCGCGCTGCGCCAGCCTTGAGGTTCTTGGTACGAACGGTATCAGAAGCAGGGTACGGGGTCGAGAAGTCAACGATCGGCTCCTTGATTCCCAGCTTCTTTGCTTCAGCAGTAGTGAAGTCAGCCTCGGTCTCAGTCATCTTGACCTCAGCTGTGCGGTTATCGGTAGCAGTTGCTGCCAATACCTTGGCTCCCAAGCCTTCGGTTTCCAGTGAAAGGCCGTTGCTGGAATCCTGGATGGATGGCTTGCCGTTCTTCAGGACGATTTTCGCGTCCTTGGCGGTACTTGAAAGTTCCGAGTTCTTGGTGGCAGCCTTGTACAGCTTCTTGTCATCGAGGGTGATGGCAGGAGCCCCGTCCTTGGGCGCGTACGTTGCAGCTGCAGCGATGGACGCAGCGGACAGGTTGGCTTTCTTATCGCCGGATACCAATGTCACGTCGCCCTTGAGCAGCTTTTTCGCTTGGTCGTCGTAGAACTTCTGCAAAGTGTCAGCTGAAATCTCAGGCTTTACTACCTGTGCAGGAAGGTCGATCGGCGAGCCGTCAATCGACCAGTCTTCACTGATCTTTTCGACGGCGCCTTCGGTGTCCAAAGCGACACCGTCAACTGGCGTGGAGAGCTTGGCCATTCCGTCGGCGAATTCGATCTTGCCTTCGGTGACATCAGCGTTGGCCTTCTTGGCTAAGGCCTCGACCTGGCTCGACAACTTCTCCTTGTCGACGTTCAGTTCCGGGGTGACCTCGTAATCGCCAGTCAGGCGTTCATAGAGCTTGACGGGATTGACTTCATAGGAAGTCAGATCCTTTACGGTGTCATCGGTATTAAGGCTCAGGCCCGCCTTGGCAGGATCAACGGTGTAGTCCTTGCCGTTCACTTTTACCTTGATGGGTTCCTGCGCCAACGGTGAGACTACGCGCTCAATTTCCGCACGTGCCTCATCGCTGTTCATCGAGCCGATATTGACGCCTGCAATGGAAGCGTTGGCCGGTACTTGCGAACTGATGAACGCGGCTGCGCCAAAGTACGCCGCAACTACTGCCACAGCACAAGAACCGCCAATGATCCAAGGCTTGGCCTTGCTCTTTGACTTCTTCTTATCCTGCGAGGAATTCGTAGGCGTAGTGGGGGTACTGTCCTGATCAGGGGTCTGCACTGGATTTAGAGTTCTTTCGAAAAGCGTTAGGATTCAGCCGCTAGGTCGAGGTATCTACCACAGGCCATTAAGGCGTCTAGAGAAAATACTAACCGCTGGAACAACCGATAGCCGTGCAGTGAGGCTCTATTCACTCGAATTGTTATCGAGTTGTTGGATTCGTTTAGTTCAAGTCATCCAGCACGAGATCGGCAATCACGTCGAGGCGGCCGAAATCCAGCCGAACGTCAGCCTGATCGCGAAGTGCGGGCTTCGCATTAAACGCGATGCCCAAGCCGGCGGCCGACACCATGTCGAGATCATTGGCACCATCACCCGCGGCAATGGTCGCCGTCAGCGGTATCCCGTGCTCTGAGGACCAAGCGCGAAGCTTTGCTTCTTTCATCTGGCGGTCGACGATCTGGCCATGGACGGTACCGTCAAGTACGCCGTCGGTAATGCCCAGCGTGTTAGCCAACGCGTGGTCCAAGCCCAATTCCACGGCCAGAGGGTCTAGGATCTGCTGGAATCCTCCGGAGACAACCGCGACCTTGTGGCCAGCGGCGTGGAAACGGCGAACCAGGGATGGCGCGCCATCTGAGAAGATGATACGTTGGCCAACTTCTGCAAGTACCGAGTCCGGCAGATCCTTGAGGGTTGCCACGCGTTGGATGAGTGACTGCGCAAAATCCAGCTCGCCGCGCATGGCGGCTTCGGTGACTTCAGCGACCTCCTTTTCCCGGCCGGCATGGGCAGCCAGAAGTTCAATGACTTCCTGCTTGATCAGTGTGGAATCAACATCCATGAGCAGCAACAGCTGAGGCGCTGAAGAAAGCTCTTCAGGAACCACTGCCAGGCAGATATCGGAATATCCCACAGTGCCTGCCGAGACATGGCGATCAACAAATTCGGTCGCAAGCTGCTGGACCTGTGCTTGTGACCCCTCACCGAGTTGTGCCTTGGCCACAAGGCGCTCTTCGCTGGATTTGACGATGAGCTCCTGCCCCTGCGGAATCAGTTGTTCTGCGACAGCAAGGACAAGTAGATCCTGAAAGTGATCGCGAGGGAAGGAAGGACGGGAGACAAAAACCAGAGATGAAGCCATGCATCCATTTTTCAATGATTCAGCTATTGCGACCAAACATGACGGAGAAGACACTTGAATAATCGGGGGATTATGGGTGATTCAATTAGTGAATTAGCAACGAAAAGTCTAGTCTTGAATACCATGAGCGAAGTGCTAACTTTCAAAGATGTCAGCGTGGTACGCGGGCGAAAAGAACTGCTCAAGGACGTGTCCTGGGAAGTTAAAGAAGGACAGCGGTGGATCGTTGTCGGACCCAACGGGGCCGGCAAATCTACCTTGATGAATATCGCAGCCACTCGGTTGCACCCAACCCTAGGCACAGCCGATATTCTCGGCGAACGTCTAGGACGCGTGTCGGTCTTCGATCTTCGCCCACTGATCGGCTTGAGCTCGGCGCTGGTCGCTAACTCGATTCCAGCTAACGAAAAGGCTTTGAATGTAGTTCTGACTGCAGCGTACGGCATGACCGGCCGCTGGCGTGAGAAGTACGAAAAACTCGATGAACGCCGCGCCTTCCGCCTGCTGCACGAGTGGGGCATGTCCACGTTCATGAACCAGCCATTCGGCAAGCTTTCCGAGGGCGAACGCAAGCGTGTGCTCATTGCGCGTGCACTGATGACCGATCCGGAACTGCTCATCCTCGATGAGCCAGCCGCCGGTCTGGATCTTGCCGGACGCGAAGAGCTTGTCGCGCAGATGTCGGAGCTGGCTGCCGATGAAGATGCGCCTGCTCTCGTTTTGGTCACCCACCATCTGGAGGAAGTTCCTGCCGGGTTCACGCACATCCTAATGATGCGTGACGGCCAGGTGGTCGCTGCTGGCGAGATCGATTCCACCCTGACCGAGGAAAACCTCGAACTGACTTACGGCATGAAGTTGAAGCTACGCCGTGAAGGCGGACGCTACTCGGCATTCGCCGGCGCATAAAAGAACGAATTAGAGGAGAAGCTTCTACGTGGTTGAGTTTTGGCGTGAAGCCCTCATCTTCATTGGTGGCCTGTGGGCCGGAACGATCAACACTGTTGTCGGTTCCGGCACGCTGGTCACCTTTCCAATTCTGGTGGCCCTGGGCACGGCCCCAGTCAATGCAGTAGTTTCAAACGCGATGGGCCTTGTTGCCGGTGGATTCTCCGGTGCTTGGGGCTATCGCCGGGAAGCCGCCAGCGTCAAGAAAACGCTGCTCAAGCTTGTACCAGTCTCGCTGGTTGGTGGCTTGATCGGTTCGTTGCTGCTGCTGAACTTGCCTGAATCGGTATTCGGAGTGGTCGCGCCGATCCTTTTGGTCTGTGCGTTGATTCTGGTCATCTTCCAGCCACGATTGGCTAAGTGGGCGAAGTCCCGCCAGGCCGCCAGGGGCGGGACTGATCCTGATGATGCGGACCGGGCCAAGATTCCTGCCATCCTGTATGTTTTGGTATTTATTATCGGCGTCTATGGTGGTTATTTCACCGCCGCCCAGGGCGTCTTGCTCATGGCCGTCTTCGGGGTATTCCTGCAGGCCTCCCTGCAGCAGTCCAACGCCATCAAGGTCATCCTGTCCTTGATCGTGAACCTCATGGCTGCCGTCATGTATCTGATCATTGCTCCAGAGCGCATCAACTGGTTGATTGTCCTCTTGATCGCCGTGGGCTCGCTGATCGGTGGCTTTATCGGCGCCAAAATCGGTCGCAAGCTCTCTCCGGGGTGGCTGCGCGGCATCATCGTTGTCCTCGGTGTCATCGCACTGGTCAATATGCTATTGAAGTTGGTTTGATTCAGTGACGGAAATTCTCAATCCAGAACGGATTCTGCACGTCGAAGATCTCCAGGACTCGCGTCTTGATGAATATCTGAGGCTGTCGGAAGCCCACCTGCGGATGCGCACCGATGTTGAAAATGGCCTCTACATCGCCGAAAGCACCAAAGTTGTCCAGCGTGCTATCAACGCCGGCCATGTTCCTCGCAGTTTCCTTCTTGCTGAAAAGCATCTGGGGCAGTTGACCGAGGAATTCAATCGTTTCCCAACAGCACCCATTTTCATCGGCGATGACCGGCAGCTGGAAGATCTTGTCGGCTTCCACCTGCATCGTGGTGCCATGGCCGCGATGAATCGCCCCGAACCACTGGACTTGGACAAGGTGCTGGAGAACAGCTCCCGTATCGCAATCCTCGAAGACATCGCGGATCACACCAATTTGGGCGCCATCATTCGATCGGCCTCCGGGCTAGGTGTCGATGCCGTATTACTGACGCCCAAGTGCGTGGATCCTTGGTATCGACGCAGCGCACGCGTATCCATGGGTACCGTATTTGATCTGCCTTGGGTTCGACTTGAAAGCTGGCCACAGGATTTGGACAAGCTCAAGTCGCATGGCTATGAACTGCTGGCCATGGAACTGACCGAGGATGCTGTGGCTTTGAATGATGTCCACCTCGCCCCGGGGCAGAAGGTTGCGATGATCCTCGGCAACGAAGGCAGGGGAGTAACCCAGGAAGCCTTGGGTTCCGTGGACCGAACGGTGATCATTCCGATGCATCGTGACGTCGATTCGCTCAACGTTGGTGCGGCAAGTGCAATCGCCTTCTGGCATTTGTGTTCCGCCCCACGTTGAGCTGGTTCTCCTGAGTGCTCAATGTGCGATAGGATGTAATGTCTGTGTGTTGCAGGTTCAGTAACGAATGTTGTACTGCACGGCGAATTTCCGAGTAATTAGCTGCTGGCAAAATCCAGTGGCCATAAACATGAAGGTGTATAGCTATGAAGGCTGATATCCATCCAAATTACGCCGCTGTGGTTTTCAACGACCTGGCATCCGGCGAAAAGATCCTGACCCGTTCGACCGCAACTTCGGACAAGACCATCGAGTGGGAAGACGGCAACACTTACCCAGTGATTGACGTTGAAATCTCGGCTGCTTCGCACCCGTTCTACACCGGTAAGCAGCGCATCATGGACACCGCTGGTCGTGTCGAGCGCTTCAACGCCCGCTTCAAGGGCTTCGGCGGCAAGAAGTAATACTTCGCCCCTCGCAAGCTTTATGCGGCGTGTTTCCAGTTTTCTGGAAACACGCCGCTGCTGTTTTAACTGCGTGGTGAGCTCTGCGATGGAGTGTCCAGGTGAAAGATGCGCAGGGATAGAATGAAAACATGATGCATCATGGTGAATACAAGGTAGTCGGTGGCAAATTAGTCGTAGTTGATCTCGAATCAGACAACGGGGTAATCACAGATGTTTCGCTCAACGGCGACTTCTTCCTGGAACCGGACGAGGCCTTGGAAGACCTCAACGCGGCCGTCCGCGGACTACCAACCGATGCCAGCCACAGCACCATCCGAGATGCTGTCACCAACAACCTGCGCGAGGGCGCGGTGATGTTCGGTTTCGATGCCGACGCCGTTGCCCGCGTGGTTAGGCGAGCCCTAGGACATGCCACAAAGTGGGAGGATCACGAGTGGGAAATACTCGGACCGCAGATCATCCCGATCGCCGAGCAAGTGGCCCTCGATGAAGTACTGACTCGCCAAATTGCCCAAGGCACTCGCAAGCCGACCATTCGTTTCTGGGATTGGAACGAGGGAGCTGTTGTTATCGGCTCCTTCCAGTCGCTCAAGAATGAAGTGGATATGGAGCAAGCCGACAAATACGGCATCCAGGTGGTTCGCCGCATTTCCGGTGGCGGTGCCATGTTCATGGAAGCTGGCAACTGCATTACCTACTCCCTTTATGCTCCCGAATCGCTTGTAGATGGCATGAGCTTCGCGGATTCCTACCCATTCTTGGACGCATGGGTCATGGAAGCCCTTCAAAACATCGGGCTGACAGCGCACTACAAACCGCTGAACGACATTGCCACCGATGCAGGAAAAATCGGCGGAGCCGCGCAAAAGCGGCTCGCCAATGGAGCAATGCTGCATCACGTGACCATGAGCTACGACATCGATGCCGAGAAGATGACCCAGGTATTGCGCATCGGCCGGGAAAAGATTTCAGACAAGGGAATCACCTCGGCGGTGAAGCGAGTGGATCCGCTGAAGTCGCAGACAGATCTTGACCGCATGGAGATCATCCAGGTCATGATGGATACTTTTGCCCGACGCACCGGAGCACAGCAAGCGCAATTGGACGAGGCCACGCGCCAGGCGGCTCAGGAGCTCGCAGAAACAAAGTTCGCTACCGAGCAGTGGACTGCGCGCGTCCCCTAGAACTCGGTTAGCTCGTTAAACCCAACGGGTCTGCGCCATGCATCATGCATGGCGCAGACCCGTTGGCTTTTGGCGTGCGCTTAGCGGCTGGTGCGGCTGAATGCCTGGGCGTTCAAGGAACGCTCTAGTTCAGCCCGCTCTTCAAGCAGGATTCGCTTCAGCGCGCTGGGCGCCTGTGCATTCTCCTCAAGCCAGGCAGACGCTGCGGCCAAAGCGTGATTCTGTTCAATGGCTCCGTCCAAGTCCTGGTGGCCCGGGTAGAGACCCTCGATCACTCGGGTGGAGAACTCCATGCTCATGGTTTCGAATACCGGGAGGATTGCTGCCCAGAATCGCTCTTCAAATGGCGCCAACAAAGCTGCCGAGCCCATTGCGAAGCCCAAGGCCGTGGCCGAAAGCGCATCGTTTGAGAGCTCGCCCTTGTCGTCGCGCGCCATCAAGACGGTGTCGAAGGCATTTTCCTTGACCTCCGGAACCGGGCGAGCGGCCAATGCGGTTCGAACGGCATTCAGCGCGATGCTCGTCGGATTCTTTCGCGCGGCCTCGTGCATTTTCGCTTCGGCTGCTTCGTCGAGCTTTCCGGCGGCAGCCAGCGCAATATACGAATTCCACAGCAACTGCTCATCGACCGTGGTTTGGTATTTATTGGGCTGTTCACCGAGGAAGGCATCGATGACATCGCCAGCCACGCCGGCGCGGGCCAACCTGGTCAACGTGCGAGCCGTGGTGGTCTGCTGATCGCTGCCCGGCTCGAAGGTGGTGAGCCAGCCGGTGAGGACCTCGGCGGCACGAGAGCGCAGCTCGGCGCGCAACTCCGGGGCAACATACTTGGAAATCGATGTCACCAGCTGGTCGGTGAGAACCCCGAAAACGCCGGCATCTGCCACCGTATGCGCATGGGCCAATACGGCCTCCACGTAGTTTTGGGCGTCCAAGGTCGCGGAACGGACCGCGTCCCACAGCGAAGCCCAGCAGGTGGCGCGCGGCAAGGAGTCGGATAGCCCTGACAAATTCTCCAACAGGGTTGCCCGCGATTCCGCATCGAATTCAATCAAGGCGTAGGTTTCATCGCCGTCATTGGGCAAAATCAGGTCAGGGACCTTCCGGCCAACGAGGAAATCAAGGGCTACCGAGGAGCCCACAAGTTCTACCGGCACGGAGTCCGTGCGCACGAGTTGTCCGCCACGCAGTTCATAGGCGCCCACGCTCAGAACGTGAGGGCGAACGATCGGCTGGCCGGTTACCGGATCCGTGCCGAATTGATCCAGCTGCGCCCGGGTGATGACCCCCTGCCCATCGGTGCTGTAGTTGACCTTCAGCTTTGGAACTCCGCTGGTTTTCAACCAGGCATCAGCCCACTGGCGCATATCCCGGCCGCTGGCGGTTTCCAGTGCCTGCAGGAAATCCTCCAGTGAAGTATTGGAGTAGGCGTGCTTGCGGAAATACGAGCGGGCCGCGTTGCGGAAGGCGTCTGCGCCGACGAAGGCGGCGAGCTGCTTGAGCACGCTGGCGCCCTTTGCGTAAGTGATGCCGTCGAAGTTCTGGTCGGCAGCCAGCAGGTCGGGAATGTCGGCCACGATCGGGTGGGTGGTCGGCATCTGATCTGCTACGTAGGCCCAGGCCTTGCGGCGGGCCGCGAAGGTGGTCCAGGCGGTGGTGAAGTCGGTGGCTTCGTCATTGGCCAGGGTGCCGATGTAGTCGGCGAAGGATTCCTTCAGCCACAGGTCGTCCCACCACTTCATGGTGACCAGGTCGCCAAACCACATATGCGCCATCTCGTGCATGATGGTGTTGCCGCGCTGCTCGTACTGGCCTTCGGTGGCATGGGAAGTGAATACGTAGCGTTCGGTGAAGGTCACCAGGCCAGGGTTCTCCATGGCGCCGAGGTTGTATTCAGGCACGAATGCCGAGTCGTACTTGCCCCAAGGGTAGGGGTAGTCGAAGAGTTCGTGGAAGTAGTTCAGGCCTCGGCTGGTGAGATCGAGGATCTCCTGGCCGTCGAAGTGCTCAGCCAGGGAAGCGCGGCAGGTGGCGGCCAATTCGATGACCAGCTCTTCGCCGTCGGGAAGTTCCTGGACGTGCTCGCCGCGCTCTACATGGTACGGGCCAGCCAGCACCGCGGTGATGTAGCTGGAGATCGGCGGAGTGGGGGAGCAGGCCACCGTTTTGGTTCCGTCATCGTGGAAGACTTCGTCCACGATGGGCTGGTTGCTGGCAAGGTGCCAGGCTGAGGGGCCGGTCAGGGTGAAGCGGAAGCTGGTTTTCAGATCCGGCTGCTCAAAGCAGGCGAAAACCCGTCGAGCCTCGGAAGGTTCGAACTGGGTGTAGAGGTAAGTTTCGCCGTCCTGCGGGTCGACAAAACGGTGCAGTCCTTCGCCCGAGCGGGAGTACAGGGCCTGGCCGGTGACCTTGACGGTATTGGGCACGTCGGTGCGCAAGTTCTCGAGATAGATGCGCGAGTCCAGCACTGCGGCCGACAAGTCGATGGCTGTGCCGTTGACCAATACTTCCTCAACGGATTCGTGGATGAAGTCGATGAAGGTTTCGGAGCGCGCGGAGGAAAAATTGAGCGTCGTGACCGAGCCGAAGCTGGTGGCCGAGGGCTGCGGGGCATTGCCCAGATCCAATTGCACTTCGGCGAAGTGCCACGTGATATTTTCGGCGCGCCAAGCCGCTTCATCGCGTCTCAGATTTTCATTTGGTGCATAGCGTTCTAGAGTGTCCACCATCCCAGCTTAGCTGTGAAATGAATGTTTGAGACCTTGAAGCGATAATTAATTCGCTCTCCCGTCCTGCTCAACTTGGCGGTTGGCCAGCAGCGCGCGGATCCCGTGGAAGTGCTCCGAAATCAGTTCGCTGGCTTTCTCGATGTCGCGATCGCGCACGGCGTTGAGGATATCGCGATGATCCTGCGCGGTCTTCACCGGCTGCGTGATGGCCAGATCGGTGTCGATGGCGTCGTAGATGGTCCGGTAGACATCCCAGAAGACCCCGAGAAGATTGGTCAGCAGCTGGTTGCCCAGCGGTTCGAAGAGGATGCGGTGGAAAGCCTTGTCCTGCTCGACGAAGGTCTCATCACGTGAGGCATGGTCTTCCATTTCGCCAACGACTTTTTCCAGGCAGGGGCGCATATTGTCGCTTTGGACGGCACCCGGCGACAGCGACCCGATCAAAAGAGCCTGGCCGAAACGATCAGCGCCGTTCACGAACGCAGCAGCGCGCTGGTCATGGCTGACTGCGGCTCCCTGGATGATGCCTTAGCGGCGGCCGAGGCGGGAGCCGATTTGATCGGGACCACTCTGGCCGGATATACGGGCGAGCGGAATAAGACCGAGGGGCCGGACCTGGAACTGATCGAGCAGATCGCCGCGGCCAACCTGGGCCTTCCGCTGATTGCTGAAGGCAGGATCCACACCCCGGCGCAAGCCCGTGCCGCGATGGATGCCGGAGCCTTTGCCGTAGTGGTGGAGACCGCGATCACCCACCCGGCGAGCATCACCGGGTGGTTCGATGCGGCCTTGCGAGGTTAGCGTTTTTCCTTGGCCGGGCAATCTGACCTAGGGTTAAGGCTGAATCCAGCAAATCCTTAGCATCGGAGAAAGCCAATGGACACCTTCATCAAGGGCCCTTCCAAGCGTGACGTCGCCGGCATGAAAGCCGCCTTTGGCGCCATTGAAGCTTCCGAAGTCATTTCGGTGTTGTACAAGACCGAACGCTTCGGAAATTTCCTCGTGACCGGCGCTGCCCACACCACGGTCCTGGATGATGTGATGGTTGGCGGGCTGAACGCGGCGGCGGCCAAGAAGAAGGCCAAGGCCTCAGATGGTTCAGAGGTGATGCAGCGGCAACCGGATAAGGACGTGCGAGCATTCCCGGCCCAGTTCGAAGGCGAATTCTCGCCTGAGGATGTCGAAGTCTCGCAGCTGGGCCACGGCGATCTGGTGGTGGCTTCCTTCAGCCAGGAACCCTACGGCGACTTTGTGATCACCGGGGTGGTGACCGAAGCCGAAAACGACCGCTCCTACCTGATGGTGGGCCCGTGGATCCTGCAGACCGCCCAGGGCAATGCTCCGCGCCTGCTCAATGTCCAGCTCGTTGCCGGTAACGGGACCCACATTGCGCCGGTGCCTACCCGCCGCGGCTTGGTGGAAGTCGACGGCCTGGCCTAGCGGCTGATGGCCTGCAAGGCCTCAGCCAAGATCCGTCCTGCCTCGTCGAAAGCGCCCGGATTCGGTCCGGAGTAGTTCAGCCGCAGGTATTGACCGGATTCCTCGGCAGGGAACCAGGTGGCACCCGGCGCAATCGCCAGGCGGCGCGCCTCGCACTCCCGTTCTAAACGGCGAAGATCAGTCCCATCGGGAAGCTGAACCCACAGGTTCAAACCTCCCGGTGGGATTTGTTGCAGATGGGCTTCGGGGACATGGCGCGCCAGGGCATCAATGAGCAGATCACGGCGGTTTTCCAGCTGTTGGCGCAGCGATCGCAGGTGGGTTCGCCAGCCGGGCTGGCTGACTACATCCAAGGCCACTGCCTGTAGCGGGCCGCTGACATACATCGATTGCGCCTGGTTGTCCGCCAAGATCCGCTCGCGCGCCGGCCCGCGGACGATGAGCCCGGCGACTCGCACCGCAGGGGAGACGCTTTTGGTCAGCGACCGCAGGTAGATCACGTGCCCGCTATCCTCTCGCGCCGCGAGCGCAGATGAATCGGCGTTGACCCCGAAGTCCTTGGCCCAGTCATCTTCAATAAGGAATGCGCCGCGTTTCTTGACGATTTCAAGCACCCGTTCGGAGACTTCCGGACTCCACTGAACCCCAGTGGGATTGGCGAAGTTCGGATGGGCATAAAACGCCCTGGCTCCGGTGCGTTCAAAGGCACGATCAAGTTCTTGGGTATCAGGACCGTGGGGTCCTGCCGGAATGGGAATCAGGTTTACGCCGACCTGCGCGGCGGCGAGAATGGCTCCCCAGTAGGTCGGCGATTCGATGAGCATCGGGTGCCCTTCGCCAACCAGCGCTCTGAAGATTGATCCAAGTCCGCTTTGGCTGCCCGGCAGGACAATGACGTCCCTTGCGGTTGGCGCGCTGAGGCCCGGAAGTGTTTGTTCTGCGAGCTCCTGGGCAAACCATGACTGGAGTTCTGGCAGTCCTGCCGGTTCTGTCCTTTGGAGCACGGATTCACTGCGTGCTACCCGGCTGAAAGCGGCCTTGACCAGTCTTTCGGGCAGCAGTTCGCGATCCGGATATCCCGAATGGAGCGTGATGAAGTCGTTGGGCAGCGTGCGTTGGCTGGCGTGTACCTGCGGGAGCTTTTGCCGGGGGATTCCCAACGCGGCAGTTTGCCATCCGTAGTCGTACGGTCTGGCGATCGGCGCGGCGCGGACAAAAGTTCCGATGCCGGGGCGCGACTCGATCAGACCTTGGGCGATCAGTGTCCGCAGGGCTTTTTGCACGGTCACCGGACTGAGCGAATGTTGCGCAACCAGTTGTCGAGTCGATGGCAGCTGGGTCCCCGCAGGAGCCTGCGTGATCCAGTCCCGCAGTATCAAAACGAGGTTTTCACTGCTACTGTTAATCATGAAGCATCATAGTACCGCTACTCTCACTTTGTGGCAACCGCTACTGAATACTCCAGCCGGGTTGCTCTGGGGTTCGCTCGGGGTTCTCGCCTTTTCATTCACGGTTCCCATGACCCGCGTTGCCGTGGCGAATGAGGGCATGGACCCGATATTTGTCGGCGCCGGACGGGCGGTCATCGCCGCCATCCTTGCCGCGATCGCACTTTGGACTGCGAAACAAGAACGCCCGAATACCTCTCAATGGCTGCGCCTGTCGGTGGTTGCTTTCGGAGTGGTGCTTGGCTTCCCGCTGCTGACTTCGTTTGCCATGGCCAGCGTGGCAGCGAACCATGGAGCCGTGGTCATCGCCATCCTTCCGGCAGCTACAGCGGTGGCCGCGGTAATTCGCACGAAGGAACGTACCAAGGCATCTTTCTGGTGCGCAGCAGCTATCGGGGCGCTGGCAGCCATAGTCTTCGCAGTGATCAGTGGCGGGGGACTGGCAGGACTCCAACCCGCGGATCTTCTGCTCTTGGCTGCGGTGGTGGTGTGCGGCATCGGTTATGCCGAAGGCGGACTGCTCGCCCGTGAACTAGGTGCATGGCAGACGATTTCCTGGGCCTTGGTCCTTGCCTCACCACTGATGCTGGTCCTGAGTTTGATCGGTCTTCATCACCAAGCTCCTTCCAGCGGTCCAGCTGGATGGGGTGCCTTCGCCTATTTGGGTTTCGTCAGCATGTACTTGGGTTTTGTCGCCTGGTACCGCGGATTGGCCATCGGACCGATGTCGCGGGTCAGCCAGGTGCAACTGGTGCAGCCGGTGCTGACAATCCTTTGGGCCGCGTTGCTGCTGGGTGAAAACATCGGCTGGAGCACAATAGCTGGAGGCGCTGTGGTCATCTGTTGCGCACTGCTCGCTATCCGTTCAAGGGCCACGAGTGCCAGCACCGATACGTCCGACACCATGCCCGCTTCGGCAAAGTAGACATGTGCATCTGCCACGATAAGAACATCCGAACTTGAGAGGTGCCCATGAACACTTTTACCGGCTTGAGCGCATTTCCGCTCACTCCTTTGCATGATGACCAAGTGGATGAGCCTTCGTTCATCGCCATGGTCCAGCGGCTTTGCGCCGCTGGAGTCGATTCGATCACTGCTCTTGGTTCAACTGGCTCCTACATGTATCTGAGCCGAGAAGAACGAGCACGAGTTGCAGAACTCGCGGTAGAACATTCGACCAATGTTCCAGTGATCATCGGCGTAGGCGCAATGCGTACCTCTCAAGTGCTGGCGAATATCGACGATGCCAAGGCCGCAGGAGCCGAAGGCGTCTTGCTTGCTCCTGTGGGCTATCAGAAGATGAGTGATTCAGAAGTTCTCGACTTGTATCGTGCTGCTACTGACCACAGCGAGTTGCCGGTGATCGTCTATGACAATCCGGGGACTACGCACTTTGCTTTCACCAAGGACCTTTATGCGCGAATTGCCGCGCTGCCGGGAATCGCGTCAATCAAGGTTCCAGGAGTGCCCGATGATCCCGGGAAAGCCAAGGACCATATTGCGGCGATTCGCAGCGTCTTGCCCGCGCACGTCACCATTGGTGTTTCCGGTGATGCCTTAGGCGCCGCGGGACTGATTGCCGGATGCGATGCCTGGTATACCGCGGTCGGCGGGATACTTCCACAACCCATGATGGCGATTACCCGTGCAGCTCAATCGGGTGATCACCACAGAGCTCTGGCGGCATCCCGTGATCTTCAGCCGTTGTGGTCGCTATTCACTGAATTCGGCGGAAGCCTGAGGGTCAGGGCGGCGATAGCAGAGCACTTCGGCTTGGCGCAATTCGACTGCTTGCCCAAGCCTATTCGAGGCTTGGATGATGCCCAACGCCAGAAGCTGATCAAGGTTCTGCTGGACCTGGGATTGGATGAGACGGTCCCCGGATAGGGACATAAGCCGATCGTTGAGGCTAAGTTGTCCGATCATAGTCTTTTCCGTGCCCGGCAACTATTAGTGGAGCGTCGCCTATAGCAGGAACGCAGACACGCTCGTAGCATGAGAACGGATGAATGAGACAACGATCCGAGGCGCAAGGAGTTGGGCATGGGACGGATCAAGAGGTTTGATCACATCGGTGTTACCGTGGCGAATCTCGACGAAGCCACCAGATTCTTCGTCGCATTGGGCCTGCACGTCGATGGGCAAGCCGATGGCCTTGAAGGCGAATTCCTGGAAACCGTTTGCGGCATCCCGGACTCCCGCACGAACATCGTGATGTTGAAAGCCCCGGATAGCGATGTGGGAATCGAGCTTTCCAGTTTTGAAAGGCCCGTGCATGGTCCCGGGCAGCCCGAGGCCATGGCCAACGAACCGGGATTGCGATCCCTGGCCTTCGAAGTGGACAACCTGAGGGCTGCGGTGGCCGAACTGGAAAGCCAAGGTTATGGACTGATCGGCGGGATTGGCGAATACGAAGAGGTCTGGGCCATGGCTTATATCCGTGGCCCTGAAGGGCTCATCGTCGCACTGGCGCAGCGCAGGTGATAAGTCGTTAAAGAATACTGGCGTCCGATGCCTTTCAAGGGACATCGGACGCCAAAGTTTTTGGTTAGGCGGAGGCTTTCTTCAGCGATTTCTCACTGATGGGAGCATTGTCGCTGGCGCGCAGCTTCCGGAAGTACTCCATGGCTTCGTCCTGGCGTTCTGCTTCACCGCCGGAGGAAATGTCGGCCCGCAGGTGGTCCTGGGTATAGCCGAAAGCATCAACCAGGTCCTGCGCGTGTGGACGCAGGCGGGCGAGCAAGCGGTTGATATAGCCAGGAAGCGTCCGTGCACGCTGCATCGACAGGTGGCCGTTGGCCAGGAACCAGCCGAGGTCCTCTTCAATGAGGGTCAGCGTGAACACGTCGCGCAGCCAAGTCAGCACTTCTGCGGTTACCGGGTCCGAGATCTTCTCCAGCGCAGCGGTAAATGCTTCCCACCGCAAAAGCTGGCCGTGGTCGCGAGCCGCGGAAATCAGCAGTTCCTGGTTGTCGTTGAAGGCCTGTGCGGACTTGACTGGATTCTTTCCAGCGGCGCGAAGCGCGTTGGCCACTTCGGCGACCTTGGCATTGATCCGGTCGGTGAGCAATGCGCGCTGATTGGCTGGATCCTTGAAGAAGTTCGCGCTCTTTCGTTCATCTGAGATATCGACCAGTGCTTGGCCGACACTGCGCAGACCCGAACGGTGCAAGGCGGTGTTGCCAACCTGCTTTGCTGCATAAAGGGCCATGGCTCCGGTATCCAGCTTGCGGAATTCGGAAGCGTAGTCGGTGAGCAGGCGCTTTCCCACGAGCTGCAACAGCACATTGTTGTCGCCTTCGAAGGTGACGTAGACATCCAGATCCTGGTAGAGCTGGGTGAAACGGTTCTTGGCTATGAAACCGGAGCCGCCGCAGGCTTCACGGCATTCCTGCAACGTATCCAGGGCATCCCACGTGCTCAATGGCTTCAAGGCAGCCGCAAGAGTTTCCAAATCCTGGCGGTCGTCATCGCTATCGGCGCGTCCCGAGAAGACGGCGTCAAATTTATCCAGCAGTCCGTCATGGGCGAAGGAGGAAGCGTAGGTGCGAGCCAGACGGGTGATCAAGCGCCGCTGGTGACGCTGGTAATCCAGGAGCGTGGTTTCCTCGGTGTCCGACGTCGAGTTGAACTGCCGACGCTGATTGCCATAGGTCACAGCAATCTGCAGGCCGATCTTCGAAGCGCTGGTTGCGGCACCATCCAGGGAAACTCGACCCTGCACCAATGTGCCGAGCATGGTGAAGAAGCGGCGGCCTGGCGAAGGGATAGGCGAGCTGTAGGAACCGTCAGCGGTGACATTGCCGTAGCGGTTGAGCAGGTTGGTGCGTGGAACACGCACATTGGTGAAGTGCAGGCGTCCGTTGTCAATGCCGTTCAGCCCGCCTTTGAGGCCATCGTCTTCGCCGCCGACGCCTTCCAGGAAGTTGCCGTCCTCGTCGCGGATCGGCACGTAGAAGCAGTGCACGCCATGGTTCACGCCCTTGGTGATCAGCTGGGCGAAGACGGTTGCTGCCTTGCCGTGCAGCGCGGCGTTGCCCAGATAGTCCTTCCAGGCGGCCTTGAACGGGGTGTGGATGACGAATTCTTCGGTTTCCTCGTCGTAGGTTGCGGTGGTGGCCACCGAAGCAACATCCGACCCGTGGCCGATCTCGGTCATGGCGAAAGCGCCAGGGGTCTCCAGGCTCATGGCATCTGGAAGCCACTTGGCGTGGTGCTCTTCGGTGCCCAGGTGCAGGATGGCTCCGGCGAAGAGTCCCCATTGGACACCGGCTTTGATCTGAAGGGAAGGGTCGGCGGCAACTAGCTCCTCGAAAGAGGCGATGGACCCGCCGTGGTCGTCATAGCCACCGAATTTTGTCGGGAATGCCCGCTGAACGGCTTCTTCTTCAACTAGGAGGCCGAGCTGGCCTAAGACACGTTCGCGGTGCTCGTCCATGCCCAGCAGCGGATCACGCTGAAGCTCCGGTCGGGCGGCGCGAGCACGGGAGGCCTTGCGGATTTCGGCGTAAGGGCCGAGCAGCTGTTCGGCCAGATCGGTGACGTTGATGCGGTTCTCGCTCATGACGTGCCTTTCATTCTGTGTTGAGTCGGATGTTGATGCGTTGTTTTTCATGCGTTTTTCACATCGGAAGTCGATGCGATGCCGTAGGCCAACCAATTGGTCAATTCCTGGGCCATGGTTTCGAGGCTCGGCTTTGAGTCTGATTCCGGTTGGCGCAGCCATTGTTCTCCAGCCGCTCGGACCATGCCGAGGGCAGCTCGTGGCCAAAAGCTGAGGGCGGCAGCCGTGGCTTTTTGGTCGTAGAGTTTCAGCAGCCGGACACTGATCAGTTCCGAGGCTTCATCGAAAAAATCGTTGAGTGCCCCTGCGGATTCGTCATCGGCCGAGCGCTGAGCACCGGTGACGAAGTAGTAGAGGTTGGGGCTGTTGGTAGCCAGTTCAAGGTAGGCCGTGACCATCGCGTGCAAGGAACTGAGTTCCTGGTCCTTGGCCAGTGCCGCGGCGATGACGCGGTCGCGGAAATCGTTGATGACCTTGGCGCTCAGAGCCTGGCGCAGTCCTTCTTTGTCTCCGAAGTACCGGTAGTAGACGGGTTTGGATGTTTTCGCGTGGCTGGCGATGTCCTCCATGGATACCTGAGGCCCCAGCTTGTGCACGGCCTTGCGTGCGAGCTTGAGCAGTTCCTCGTGGCGGGCAGTGCGATGCGCGTGCCAGCGCACGGCTCGGCCGTCAGTTTCACCGTCTATAACTTCCGTGATCTTGTTCACGTTACTCACAGTATCATGTACTCTTGGTTACAGTAATAGGAGTCACAACAATCCATGTAGGAGTTTTTGAACATGACCCAGCAGTCCGTGCGCAATGCCGTGATTATCGGTGGCAATCGCATCCCCTTTGCTCGTTCCAACACCGCCTACGTCAACGCGTCGAACCAAGACATGTTCACCGCCGCACTTGAAGGCCTCGTCGCCCGTTTCGGATTGCAAGGCGAGCGCATGGGCGCTGTCAGCGGCGGCGCCGTGCTGAAGCATTCCAAGGATTTCAACCTCATGCGCGAATCCGTGCTCGGCTCTTCACTGGACCCGGCAACTCCCGCCTACGATGTGCAGATGGCCTGCGCCACCGGCATGGAGGCCATTGGCTCGCTGGCCAATAAGATCAAGCTGGGCCAGCTGGAGTCGGCTATTGGCGGCGGCGTTGATACCACGTCAGATGCGCCGATCGCAGTTTCAGAATCCCTGCGTGCAATCCTGCTGGAACTTTCACGCGCACGCAGCACGAAGGATAAGTTGAAGGCGCTGGCTAAGATCCGCCCTGCGCACTTGGCCCCTTCGGCCCCTGGTACCGGCGAGCCGCGCACAGGATTGTCAATGGGCGACCACCAGGCGTTGACCACCAAGGCTTGGGGAATCACCCGCGAAGCACAGGACGAACTGGCCCTGGCCAGCCACAAGAACCTCGCGGCGGCCTATGACCGCGGCTTCTTCAACGATCTTGTCACTCCTTTTAATGGCCTGGCCAAGGACAACAACCTTCGTGCGGATTCAACCCTGGAGAAGCTGGGCAAGCTGAAGCCAGCGTTCGGCAAGAACCTTGGCGATGAAGCAACAATGACTGCCGGCAACTCGACCCCGCTGACCGATGGCGCCTCGGCGGTCCTTCTGGGCAGCGAAGACTACGCGCGCAGCCACGACCTTCCGATGCTCGCCAACTTTGTTGATTTTGAGGCTGCGGCCGTGGATTTTGTCCATGGCGCCGAAGGGCTGCTAATGGCACCGGCCTATGCCACGGCCCGGATGCTGCAACGCAATAACCTCACCTTGCAGGACTTCGATTTCTACGAGATCCATGAAGCCTTCGCAGGGACTGTGCTTTCAACGCTCAAGGCATGGGAAGACGAAGAATTCTGCCGTGAAAAGCTTGGACTCGACGCTCCGCTGGGAGCAATCGACCGGGCCAAGCTGAACGTCAACGGTTCATCGCTGGCCGCGGGACACCCATTCGCCGCCACCGGTGGACGCATCATCGCCAGCACCGCAAAGATGCTTCATGAGAAGGGTTCGGGCCGTGCGCTCATTTCTGTTTGCGCGGCAGGCGGACAGGGCGTTGTCGCAATCTTGGAGGCTCGTAGCTAATGGCTGATAAGTACATGGAGATAGTGAACTCCGGAGCCACGAAAAAACTGGCCAAGCTCTTGGGCCTTCCTCGTCCGCCACGCCTGCGGCGCTATGCGCCAGGAAGCCCGTTGCTGCCTGGCCCGTTGCTGGTGCTTGGAGCGTCGACCCACGCACAAGAATTAAGCGACGTCCTGGTCTCTTGGGGGCTGGATGTTCGTCGTCATGACGCGGGAGATGCGAAACTCGGCGGCATCTTATTGCTGCTTGATGAGATGGACCATCCGCAGTCGCTGTCGCCAGTGATGCTCAGCGCTGGTCGTGCGCTTCGCCAGCTCTTGCCAGGAGCGCGAGTGGTTTCCATTTCGCGTCCGGCCAAGGCTCAAGACGCTCCGGAGGTCGCCGCCGTGCGACAGGGCATCGATGGAGCCATCCGTTCGCTCGGTCGTGAAATGCGCGGTGGTTCCACCGCAAATGGCATCGTGCTTGAAGAATCCACCACGCCGGTCAGCCCCAGTGCGTTGGCAGCGTTGCACTTCTTCTTCTCGGGGCGCAGCGCCTATATCGATGGCCAGTTCCTGACGGTCCGCACCGAGGACGGGGCACTGCCGTCAGACGTCGCGCAGCCGTTGGCAGGGAAAGTCGCAGTGGTCACCGGTGCGGCGCGTGGAATCGGCGCTGCAATCGCCCGCACCCTGGCCCGTGATGGCGCCCAGGTTGTTGTAGTGGACATGCCGCAGGCCGGAGACTCGCTGGCCAAGGTCGCGAACACCATCGGCGCCACAACCCTCCAATTGGATGTCACCGCACCAGATGCGGCGCAACAGATCATGGATCACGCAATCGGGCGTCACGGTTCGCTGGACATCGTGGTGCATAACGCAGGCATCACCCGGGATAAGTTGCTGGCCAATATGGACGCTGGGCGGTGGGACTCGGTGATCGCCGTGAACATCACCTCGCAATTGCGCATGAATGAAGCGTTCCTGGCAGCCAAGCTGCCTAACTTGCGCATTGTCTCGCTGGCATCCACCTCCGGCATCGCAGGCAACCGAGGACAGGCGAACTATGCCGCTTCCAAGGGCGGCGTCATCGGAATGGTGCGATCAAGCGCCAAGCTGTTCGCTGAACAGGGCGGGTCCATTGCCGCAGTGGCACCAGGATTCATCGAAACCGAGATGACAGCCAAGATTCCATTGGGCACCCGCACGGTGGCACGCATGGTCCTTCCATCGCTGATGCAGGGCGGCCTGCCGGAAGACGTGGCCGAGGCGATTAGCTTCCTCGGTTCAGATGCAGCTGCAGGCCTGAATGGGCAGGTGCTTCGAGTGTGTGGCCAGTCGCTGGTTGGTGCGTAAATGAGCGCGCTGATCGTTTCCGAAATCCCTTCGATGGCCTCGGTTTACGCCAAGGCGGCCAAAACGCTGGGACGCAAGCCTAAGAACCCGGTGCTGCCTGAAACAGTGTTGGTATTCCAAGGCGCGCAGGCGCAGCATGGCAAGCTCAACGAGTTCCGCAGGGCCGTGGGAGCACCGATGAATGCGGTGCTGCCCAGCCTCTATGTGCACTCCTTGGCATTCCCGCTGGCCATGTCCTTGATGCTGCGTGATGATTTTCCGTTGCCGCTATTGGGCATGATCCATTTGGGCAACCAGGTGGACGTGGCTCAGCCTCTGAGTGAGGACGAGGTCTTTGACATCGAGGTCCACAGCGAGAATCTGAGTGCACACGCAAAAGGCGTCACCTGCGATCTGGTGATCCGCATTGTCGTCGACGGCCAGGACCGCATGGTCCTGCGCAGCACATTCCTGGCCAAGGGCGTGAAGCTCCCGGGTGAAGAGCCGATCCGAAGCGAACGCACAGTCTTCGACGCTCCGGTTCGCACCGCCCACTGGAAACTTGATGCGGGCACCGGTCGGCGGTGGGCCAACGTTGCAGGGGACTATAACCCGATCCACTTGTCGGCTTTGAGTGCCAAGGCACTTGGAATGCCTGCCGCGATTGCCCACGGCATTTACCTGGCAGCGCGCGCCTTGGCCGGTATCGAGCCCGCGCAGCAGAGCTACTCGTGGACAGTTGAATTCAAGACGCCGGTGGTCTTGCCGGCTGCCGTCGACTTGGCCTTTGAACCAACCGCGGATGGTTTCCTCGTGAATGCGTGGCATGCGCGCAAGGGCAAGCCGCATTTCGAATTGGAGCTCACTCGCACCGGTTCGTAGAGTGATCGGTTCTGGTCTTCAATCAGCGATGGTTGAAGGCCAGAACTTTTTAATCAGTGCTGGAGCTGCGACTGGGCAATCCGGTAGCTGGCGAGAGTGGCTACCGCAGCGCGCTCCCACGTGAACAGCCCAGAATGCTCCAAGGCTCCATGGCCAGCGCTCGTTACCTCATCAGGATTCTGGGCAAGCTCGACAAGCCTGCGAGCCCACAGGGAAGCATCCGGTTCGGGCATCAGCCACCCGGATTCTCCGTCGTTAACGGCGTAGGCGAGCCCGCCGACTGCGTTGGCCAGTACTGGTGTACCGCAGGCCTGGGCCTCTGCCGCCACCAGGCCGAACGTCTCGGACAATGAAGGAACAGCGACAATGTCAGCGTTGGCAAAGACCAGGGCGAGCTTGGCCGGTTCCAAGGGCTCGTAGAATCGGACGACGTCGCTCAGATCCTGCTTCTTGGCGAGGGATTCCAAGTCGTAGTCGGCAGATCCCGACATCGCACCGAACAGCGAAGCGGTAATGCGCAATTCCGGATGGCTGCGCCGGGCGATCCCCATTGCTTCAAGCAGCAAGTGTGCTCCCTTCAGCGGCTGCATGCGACCTGCATAAACCAGATGCAGGTCATCCTCGCCAAGGGGCCTGCGCAATTTGTCCTGGTCCGGGTGGAAAATCCGGTGATTCACCCCTGGCAGTACGACATCCAATTTGTTGGACTCCACGTCGTAAAAGCGTGCCAATTGCTTGGCTTCAACGGGAGTATTGGCGATGATGCGTGCGCAGTCAGCAAGCAGCAGCTTCTCGGCCTCTTTGCGATTACCAGGCTCGGCGATACCCGACTCATGTTCCTTGGCGGCGGCCGAGGTATGCATCGAAACCAACAGGGGCGCGGACCACCGCTCAGCGAGCTGGAGCCCGACCATTCCCGACAGCCAATAATGAGCGTGAACGATATCGAACTCCAGCCCCTGCAGATGTGCGGAGACTTCTTGCACAGCAGGGGCAATGATCTCCGGGAGCTGTTCCTTCGACAAGGCCTGACCAGCGGCGACCTGGACCTCATGCATCCACACGCCTTCGCCGACTTGAAGAGACTGTGATTCCGAAGCGGTCCGCGTAATCATGTGCACTTCGTGGCCCAAAGCCCCCAACGCGTAGGAGAGGTTCTGAATGTAGACGTTCATGCCGCCGGCATCGCCTGAGCCTGGTTGCTGCATCGGTGAAGTATGCAGGGAAAGCATGGCAATGCGCATGTGTTTGGCTCCAGGAAATGTCGGGGGAGACGGGTTACTCGGCATGGATATCCAGAATTGATGCTATCAAGACGCAAGCCCTAGCACCGTAGAATTTGCAGCCGTCCACCGCTCAACCATCGTTGCGCCGCCATGCGCGTCGTTTTCGCAAATCTGCAGTTGCGATCCAGGCCAGGCCCGGTGCAGCTTCCACGCGGTCGCCACCGGGCTGGAAACGTCATGTCGCCCATGGATGAAGATGGCCGGCAGGTGCTTCACGCGGTCGATCTGCTGCAAGATCGGCGGATCGCAGAAGCCTGCGTTAGACCAGAAGTGCGTCGTGAGACGGTTCATCGAATGCCGGAAATCCTGGTCATTCCAGCGTGGATCGCGAATCACTGACTCGCTGCCCAGGGAGATATGCGTATCTTCCCAAAGTGCCCACTCCAATGATGCGGCATCACGAAGGCCAGGATCTGAATTCGCCAGTAACCGCGCATAGGAATCGATCAGGCTTTCTGCGCCAGATTCGTATTCCGGAACGTGGTCGCGAGCAAATTTATCAAGGCGTTCCCAGGCCTCGGGGAAAATCGCGCCGACGGTTTCGGTGATCCATCGGACTTCTTCCCGGCTGGTGGTAGTAACGGCAAAGAGCACGAGGCCGTGAACCCGTTCTGGATGTGCTTGGGCGTAAGCCAAAGCCAGAGTTGATCCCCATGACACACCGTTCAGGATCCATTTGTCGACGCCGCGGGCGATGCGCAGGGCTTCAATGTCTTGGATCATTTTCTGCGTCGTGAAGTGATCTGAGGGAACCCCGAGGTCGGCTGCCGATGGTGTCGATCGTCCGCAACCTCGTTGTTCAAACCCAATCAGCCTGGTGCGGGGCAGATCCCATCGCTGGCGATACCCGGAGTTCCCGAGAGTTCCACCCGGTCCACCGTGTAAATGCAAAGCAGGGATTCCATCGGGAGAGCCAAATTCTTCCCAATACAACCTGTGGCCGTCGCTCACCGGGAGAAAGCCCTGCTCGCGGGGATGATTGAAATGAACCGAGGAATCCATATCTGAACCTTATGGGAAGCACACGTGATTGGCGGTATTTTTTGGGTGGCTAATAAAAAGAAATTCCCGGTTGACCAAAGTCAACCGGGAATTCTACCTGTGCGCGAAAGGGGACTTGAACCCCTACCCTCTTATCGAGGACTAGCACCTCAAGCTAGCGCGTCTACCTATTCCGCCACCCGCGCAGGTTACTTGTTGTTCGCGTTGTTATCGCTGGCAACGAAGTAAAACTTTACCATCCCTTTCGAGTGAATTCCAATCGGGCGGCTCTGGGGTGGCGGGACCGAAAATTCCCGGAAACTCGGGGAAAAATCGGGTTTGAGTAGTAATTTAAGGAGAAAATTTCATCATTCAGTGGCAAGGGTCACATGAATTATCTGCGATTTGCCTAGTGAAGAGTTGGTTTCGCACATGTTCAACGTGCCGTTTCCTCGCTAATCCTCTGGATCAGATCCTCTGCCCCGAGTACCTCGTTGAAGATTCTTCCCGAGGGCTCCAAACTCCGTCCTTGGGCCAAATCGGCAAGTTGGACCGGAGTGAAACCCAGCTGGCTAATCAAGCACGCCACGACTGCAGTATCGCCAGGACTATCTGTCGCTATCGCTAGGGCGCGCTGGGCTTCAGCCTTGACGGCCCGATCTGCATCAAGATCCCAATGGCTGATGTGGTTTAAGGCCTTGGCCACGCGCGACTGGCTGAAATGCTCGGCGATCGCCTCGGAGCTGGACAGGCCACGATCCAACGAGTCCTGGAACCAGGCAGGCAAGGGTTCGTCCTCCCAGCGATTTGTCGCGTCAATCAGCAGAACTCCAGCCAAGGAATCCGTATCAACGTCATCCAAATCCTCTTGGGGAACCATGAGCGCTACGAGCTCGACATCTTCGGCGATTTCGCCAGCGCCCACCGCGAGCGCGTGCGGCGCGTACTGCATCAGATGGTATTTCATTTGGCGCGCAGGACGGGTGCCCGCGATCTTCACTTGAATGCCGGCGGATGCCGCTGCCCTCGCCAGCGCGGTGCCTGCCCGGCCTGCTCCGAGGATGCCGATCTTCTTGATTCTCATGACACCAGCGTAAACGCCAGGGCCGCCGCCTCGAGCGCAAATTGCGCACAAGGCAGCGGCCCTGAAATTCAGCTAATTACTATCCAGCCCACAATGGCGAGAGTGCCTTATAAAGCTGCTGCACGCCAAGGATGATGAACAGGATTGCGGTGATGGCCAGGGCCGTGTTGGTGTGCCAGCGGTTGGCCCACTGCTTCGGGATTCGATGGCCATTGAGCAGCCCAAGCAGGGTCACGGCGAGGAAAGGCATGAATAGCGCGCCCAGCACGCCGTAGGCCAGGATGAGCGCAATCGGCTTGTCCAGGAGGAACAGCAGCATCGGCGGGAATGTCAGCCACAGGACATAGAACTTGAAGTACTTGCCACCGGTCATGGTGTCCGGGTGGTTCGCTGGACGCTTGCGCATATGTCCCCAGAAGTCGGCGAACATCAATGACACGCCGTTCCACACGCCGATGATGGAGGAGAAGGAAGCAGCCCAGAAGCCCACGAGGAAACCGTTGCCGACGACGGCACCGTACTTTTCCTTGAGAACGTCAGAGAGCTCCAACAAGCCCTCGTCGCCACCGGAAATTGCCACGCCTGCAGAGCGGACAACCTCGGCACCGACAATCAGCATGGCGATCACGAAGATGCCAGTCATCACGTAGGCCATTGAGTTGTCGATACGCATCACGCGCATCCACTTAGGGGAGTACCAGCCTTTTTCACGCAACCAGTATCCGTAGGCCGCCAAGGTGATCGTGCCGCCCACGCCGCCGGCCAGAGCTAGGGTGTAGACCACGCCACCGGAAGGGATCATTGGGATCAGGCCCTTGAGCATTTCAGGAACATTGGGCACTGCAATGACTGCAAGTCCGACGACGGTGACGAACATGATGCCAACGAGTACCGCAGTGATCTTTTCAAAGACCTGATAGCGGCCGAACCAGACCATGACGAAGCCCAAGAGCCCCATGATGACTGCCCAGATCTTCAGATCAACGCCAGGAATCAAGGCTGCCAGGGGTAGGGCCGCCGAGCTCATTGCCGTGGCTCCGTAAACGAAGCCCCAGATGATGATGTACGGGCCGAAGTACCAGGTTGTCCACTTGCCTAGGGACTTCCATCCTTCGAAGATGGTCTTGCCCGTGGCCAGCGTGTAGCGGCCGGCGCCTTCGACGAGGACGATCTTCAGGATCACGCCCAGGATCACGGCCCAAAGAAGGGCGTAGCCATATTGGCTGCCGGCCACCAAGGTTGCCACCATATCCGCGGCGCCAACGCCGGTCGCGGCGACAACAAGACCTGGGCCGATAATTTTCCAGCGTGGCGGCCCGGAGGCCTCTAGACCGGCATCGGGTGCCTGCGTGCTTTCACTCATTGAGTTATTCCTTTGTCACAGTGCGGTTCGCCGCGGCCTCGATCCTCGGTGATGTGGGCCACAAGCGTGTGAGATCGTATTCAATATTGGTAGTGATTCAGGTTACTCGCAAACTGAGTCGGAAGTACTAACACTTTCTTAGGACAACAGCGCACCTTCACCGCTGCGGTGCCGGGATATTGCTAGAATTGATTAGTTATCCCGGGCCAAGTGCCCCTCAAGGAATCACCGAGGATGGTGCCGTGCAGCTATTGATCGTCGAAGACGACCAATCCGTGGCAGACGCGCTGATCGATGCCGTTAGCGCAGCCGGCCACCATGCGGTGCACGCGTGCCGGGGATCCGATGCCTTGTTGCGCCACCATGATGTACAGCTGATCCTGCTGGATCTCGGTTTGCCTGACATGGACGGGTTGGAGGTCTTGCGCAAGCTGCGCCAAGTCAGCGATGTGCCAGTGATTATCCTCAGCGCCAGGGATGACGAGCGGAGCGTTGTGCGCGGCCTGCGCCAGGGCGCCGACGATTACCTGGTCAAGCCCATAGGGCTGACGATCCTGCTGGCCAGGATCGACGCCGTGGCCCGACGTGCCGGCGCGAAATCCACGGCCAGCAGGAATCAGATCATTGCCGGAACCCTGTCCATGGATCTTGATAAGCATGAAGCTGTTTTGGCGGGGAAGAGGCTGGGACTGACGGCTAAGGAATTCGAGCTTCTGACTCTGCTGGCAAGGCACGCAGGTTCGGTCGTCACTCGCGAACAGATCCTCGATCGGCTCTGGGGTGACGCTTTTTTGGCCGTATCCCGTTCCCTGGATGTGCACTTGACCGGCCTGCGAGCGAAGCTTGCTACCCCCGGGATGATCGTGAATGTTCGTGGCGTCGGGTATCGGCTTGAGGCGCCGAGCTCGTGAGGATCCGCGTCCTGTCAGTCCTTGGTTCCCTGCTGCTGGTGATCGTGGCTCTGGTCAGCACGGTTTTGATGCAGAGTGTCAGCCGCGATGCCACAGCGGATCTCCAAGTGAACCGGCTCTCGGCTCTGAACCGTTTTGTGCAACTCGCCTCCCATGCCAACGGTGGCGACGACTTGGAAATGCTGCAGCTGGAAATGGACACCTATTCCCAGCTCTATGGCGAGGGGCTGTTGATCGTGGCGGACGGACGCCAACTGGCATCCGGTGAAATCCAGCCGGAGGACGCAGCGGTTGCTCAGGCGCTGCGAGCGGCAGCATTGAACTTGGAACATACGGAAATTCCCGCCGTCAACCCATTTTCCGACGGCGCTGCGCTGATCACCCGTCCTTTCGGCAATACTGCCCAAGTGCTAGGTTCCGTGACCATGAAGGTCAACCTCGAGCCCGCTCGCATGAGGGTGCTCCAGGCATCGAGCATGGTCCTGATAATCAGCCTCGCCGTCGGAGCGATCTTCTTGCTCTTGGCGGATCGGCTGGCGACGTGGGTCATCCGGCCGCTTCACCGCCTGGACGATTCCGTGCAGTTGCTGACCCGGACTCAACGCCCCATCCCGCTCGTTGATCAAGGGCCTCCAGAGTTGCAGGCCCTGTCCCGGTCCGTCAGCAATATGGCCCAAACCATGGCGACGAGCCTTCAGCAGCAACAAGAGCTGATTGCTGAGACTTCTCATCAATTGCGTAATCCGGTGGCGGCGCTCAGACTGCGAGTGGATCTGCTGAAGATGCGAGGCGGAGATGATTCGAGTTCGGATGCCCTGCGTGCGGTGGAAGATGAATTGGCCCGCGTGGAGACACTGCTGGACGGTGTATTGCGTCTAGCAAGTGCGGAGCATCGATTGACCGAGCAGAATTCCGAGGAATCCGCTGTCGAGGCAGGGACTCGAAGAGAATCCATTAACGCCTTGGAAGTCCTCGCAGAGGAAATCGAGCGTCAGTCTGCCGTTGCGCAAGCGTCAGGCAACACCCTGATGCTGGACAGGGCGTCGGAACCCATGGTCGATGCGCTGGTCTGGTGCAATGGTTTTGACCTCCAGCAGATGGTCTCAGAGCTCCTGGAAAACGCCATTAAATATGCTCCTGGAACACAAGTTGAGCTAGGCGTCAGAAGTTCAGGCGCCATGCTCGACATCGTGGTTAGTGATCACGGCCCTGGACTGAGCACAGCGGAACTATCTAGGGCAGTGGAGCGCTTCTGGCGATCTGTACGTGCCCGCGGCACTGCGGGCACGGGACTGGGATTGGCAATCGTAGACAGATTGGCCCGTGCCAATGCAGGCCAAATCATAGTGGCTGCCAACGATGGGACAGGACTTAAGATCATCATCAGGCTGCCCCGGGCCTCGTCAGGACAGGAGGGAACTGATGGCTGAACGGTACTCGCCAGAACGACGCACACTGCTCAAAGCTTTATTGGCCGCGCCGGCAGTTGCGATGCTTCCCGCCTTGAACGCCTGTAGCCAACGAGCCGACCAGCCGCGTCTGGACATAGCGTCCGGTGAAGAAGGCGGAATGTACTTCGAATTTGCACAGTTGCTTTCGGCGGCACTGGTCGAGAATGGAATCGCAGATACCTCGGCAGCGTTCAAAACCGAGGCAAGCGCACAGAACCTCGACCTGCTGGTTCAGGGCCGCGCACATCTGGCATTGGCACTAGCAGACACCGTCGCCGTGTTCCGGGCGAATAATGCGAAACAGGCCGGCATCACAGCTTTAGGGCGGGTGTACCAAAACTATTTTCATTGCATCGTTAAAGCCAACAGCGGAATTCAAAACTTGCGTGATTTCCCGGGCCGCACCATCGGCACGGGAGCCGCTGGCTCCGGGACCTGGGTCACCGGACAACGGATTTTGCAGGTTGCGGGACTCAAAAAACATCGCCAGGCGCCTGTCGAGCGGATGCTTGGCTACGCCTCAGGGCTTGAGGCACTTGGGCAAGGCGATATCGACGTGCTCTTCCTCTTCGGCGGGATGCCAGTACGGCCCCTCGCCGATTTGGCCAGAGGCGAGAACCTCCGTCTCCTGGATGTCACCGAAGTCCTGCCGAACCTGCGTGATGCCTACCCAGGTCTTTATGACCGGGTGGTTATTCCAGGCAACACGTATCCAGGGATAACTGGCGTCGATGCAATCGGAGTCAGCAACCTGCTCATGGCCCGGCCCGATCTGCCGGGCAAAACCGCCACGGCCATCGTCAAGCTCCTGGCGGCCAAAGCCCACCAACTCGTGCCTGAATCCAGCGCGGGGATCCAGCATTTGACTCCCGAGACTTTGATCAGCACGGCAGGGCAACCGTTGCACCCCGGAGCCAGGGATGCCTACCTTGAGCTACACGGCTAAGAGCCAAAGCGGCAAGACTCAGCGACGATTCGAGCATTGCCTATTAGGGTGGAACTCAGAACAATCTTGTCGAAAGGTAATTCCCTGATGACCACCGCAATCGAACGCATGGAAAATGACGCAGTAGAAATTTGCCGCGGCTTGATCCGCATTGACACAACAAATTTTGGTGGCAATCGGGGCGCAGGGGAGCTGCAGGCCGCACGCTATGTCAGCGGGCTTTTCGCCGAGGTCGGCTTGGACGCGAGGATTTACGAGTCGGCACCGGGACGCGCCAATGTGGCGGTGCGGATTCCGGGCACTGACCCATCGCTGCCGGCGCTGATCGTGCATGGCCACCTTGACGTAGTGCCAGCGATTGCCGATGACTGGAGCGTTGACCCATTTGGGGCGGAGATCAAGGATGGCATGATCTGGGGCCGCGGAGCCGTCGATATGAAAAACATGGATGCCATGATCATCGCCGCCATCCGTCATATGCAACGTGAAAAAATCTCTCCACGGCGTGATCTGATCATCGCGTTCTTCGCTGACGAAGAAGCTGGAGGAGATTATGGGGCGGGCTGGATGGTAGAAAACCATCCAGAGGTTTTTGCCGGAGCAGAAGAAGCGATCAGCGAAGTTGGCGGATTCTCCGTGGATATCAACGGACGCCGTGCTTACATGCTGCAAACGGCTGAAAAAGGGATCGCATGGCTCAAACTCACCGCTCAGGGAATGGCAGGACATGGCTCGCAGATTAATACTGATAATGCGGTGACCGCCCTGGCTGGAGCCGTTTACCGCATCGGCGAGCACCAATGGCCTTTGTCCTATACAAAAACCACCCAGTCCCTCATGGAGCAAGTCGCCGAATTGTCTGGCCTGGAGTTTGACCGCGAGAACCCCCAACCGCTGCTTGAAGCGATGGGCAACGTATCGCGGTTTGTCGGAGCAACTCTTCAAAACACCGCTAATCCCTCCGCTTTGCAAGCTGGCTATAAGCACAACGTCATTCCAGGGCAGGCCGAGGCGTTGATTGATTGCCGCACTTTGCCTGACGAACACGAAGCCACGCTTGAGAAGCTGCGCGAACTGGCTGGGGAGGGGGTCGAGCTTTCCATGGTGCATGAACAGGATTCCCTGGAAGTTCCTTTCGCCGGTGCCTTGGTGGACTCCATGGTGAAGTCCCTGTTGGATGAAGACCCCGAAGCGATCGTCCTGCCCTATATGCTCTCCGGGGGTACCGATAACAAGTGGCTGGCCACTATCGGGATTACCGGATACGGATTCGCGCCCCTTCAACTGCCCGCAGAGCTGGACTTCACAGGAATGTTCCACGGAGTTGATGAGCGGGTCCCTGTGGACGCGGTCAAATTCGGTGTGCGAGTCCTCGAAAACTTGATGCGCAGCTACTAATCGGCCAGCGACAGCACAGACCTAGTATTCAGGAGTAAAAGTGTCCATCGAGTCAATCCTTACTGATCAGCTTCTCGAGCGGTTCCGCGAACGCGCCGCTCGGTACGATAGTGAAAATTCTTTCGCTGTCCAAGACTTTGACGAGCTGGTCTCGCTGGATTATCTGAAAGCGCTGATCCCCGAAGACAAAGGCGGGCTCGGCTGGAGTGTGGAACAGGTTGCCCTGGCCCAGCGGCGCTTGGCAACAGCTGCGCCTGCTACCGCCTTGGCAGTGAACATGCATCATGTTTGGGCTTCCGTTGCCAGGGTGCTTCAGGCCAGGGGCGATAGCCGCCTTCAGATGGTCACCGACTGGATTGCGCAGGGCGAGGTGATGGCCTTCGGAATCTCGGAACCCGGCAATGATTCCGTTCTTTTTGATTCGAAAACTTCAGCATCAACCGGGCCGGATGGATCCGTGACCTTCAACGGGGTCAAGATATTCACTTCGCTCTCACCGGCATTCACCCGGCTGGGTGTTTTCGGGAAGGACGAATCAACGGGAGAACTCGTTCATGCCTTCGTTTCCAAGGGTGATGGCGTTGAATCCATGGGGGACTGGAACACATTGGGAATGCGGGCCAGCCAATCGCACACCACCAAACTAGTCAATGCGGTGTCCCCGGCTCAATGGGTACACAGTCGGCTTCCGGCGGGACCGAATCCCGATCTGCTGATCTTCGGGATCTTCGCATCGTTCCTCACCCTCACCGCCAGCGTTTATGTGGGCATCGCCGATCGGGCAGTGAGCTTAGGGCAGGCGACGTTGAACAAGAGGAAGCATCATGACGGGACCAGCTACTCCCAGGACATACGCGCACGCGGCTTGCTGTCCCAGGCTGCGATGAGGCTCATCTCGCTTGATGCGCTCCAGCGCTCGGTAGCCAAGGACATTGATGATCTAGTAGACCATCAGGATGCATGGTTCCCGAAGCTAGTCACGCTGCGCACCCTTGCCGGCGACACAGCGCGTGAGAATGTCCAGGTGGTGGGACAGCTGCTCGGAGGCGGCGGGTACTTCCGCGGTTCCGAATTCGAGAGGCTGTACCGCGACGTGCAGGCCAGCTGGTACCACCCGTCCAACGCGGCATCCGCAGAAAATACCGTCGCCTCCTGGCTGGTTGGGCCACTGGAAGGGTGAAGCCGGTAGCCTAATCCAGCGGCGGCAGGGTACTGCGGATTCGCATGACCCTGCGGCGCAGCCAATATTTGTAGACGCCGCCTTCGTACCTGCAGGTACGCATCAGTTCCCATTTGCCGTTGTCCGCGTGTTCACGCAAGGCCGCGCGGGCAACATGAACAGGTTCGCTGGGAAACGACGTGATCACCAGATATTCAAAGCGCTGTTCATCGGAGTGATGCACGGGCGGTTTAATTCGTTCTTGAAGCATCGTGCCCCCTATCTAAAGAACCCTATGCGTTGTAGCTTAAGACCATGAGTACTGATCCAAGTTTTGCCCTGCAATCATTGATTGCCCGACTTGAGCAGCACCTGGCCGTAGTTTCGCAAAGCCGTGGTGCGGCCGAGGCGTCTGTCGACGCTGCCTTCGGTGCCCTGGCGGATGCCTTCGAGGACTATGAAGACGCGCTGTACGATCAGTATTCCGAACTTTTGCCTTTCACCATACCCGTAGACGATGCGTGAGTACGACCACGGGGTGATTTTTGGCCCAATCGTGTTTTTGAGCCTCGATCCATGCCGGCGGTGAAGTAATGTCGAGGGGTGAATTGGTTTGAAGCAGCTTTCCTTGGATTGATCCAGGGCCTGACCGAGTTCCTCCCGATCTCGTCCTCGGCCCACCTGCGTATCGTTGGCGAACTTTTGCCCAATGCCCAGGACCCCGGCGCCGCCTTTACGGCCATTACCCAGCTCGGCACCGAGACCGCGGTGATCGTCTTCTTCTGGCGTGACATCGTCAGGATCATTGGCGCATGGTGCAAGGCACTGACGGGCAAGATTCCGCACTCGGATCCCGATGCGAAAATGGGTTGGCTGATCATTGTCGGCTCCATCCCCATCGCGATCCTTGGCCTCCTGCTCGAAGACTACATTGACACCAACTTCCGATCATTGTGGATCGTCGCGACCACCTTGGTGGTCTTCGGCCTATTCCTTGCGCTGGCCGACCACTACGGCAAGCAGCAGCGTGGACTGGAAAAGCTCACCGTAAAGCACGGCATCTTGTACGGTTTGGCGCAGGCCATGGCGCTGATTCCTGGCGTCTCCCGCTCAGGCGGCACGATCACCGCAGGTTTGCTCATGGGGTACACCCGCGAAGCTGCCGCGCGGTACTCTTTCCTGCTGGCCATTCCAGCCGTCTACGCTTCCGGCCTGTACAAGCTGGTCAAGAGCTTTGACGAGCCAGGCGTGTACAGCTTGGCGCAGACCGGCCTGGCTACCGCGATCGCCTTCATCGTCGGATTCTTCATCGTCGGCTGGTTCCTGAAGTTCGTCTCCACCCACTCTTACCGGTTCTTCGTTTGGTACCGTATTCTGCTGGGCTTCGTGCTCTTTGTCGCTTTGGGCTTTGGTCTGATCAACGCCTAAATTGAATGTTGCCAAGGTGTCCGTGAAGCGTTTCACGGACATCTCGGCGTTAACGGGAATAAACCTCGTCCTGCTTGACTTGGACTTAGAGGAAGAAAATCGTCGCATCTGCGAAAGGATGTTCATCAGTGCACGCGTGGAATAACCCTGAGGTACCTCAGGTGGCTGGTTCAGCACCAATTTTGGAACTCTTCAACACCGCCACCGGTAACCTGCAGGCCACCGCACCTGCGGATGCGGCCAATGCAGCCGCCAGCATGTACGTCTGCGGGATCACCCCGTACGACGCCACCCATATGGGGCATGCGTCCACCTACGTGACCTTCGACCTCGTGCACCGCACCTGGCTGGACAGCGGTCGCACCGTCGCCTATTCGCAAAATATCACCGATGTCGACGACCCACTGCTTGAACGCGCAGAGGCCACCGGCGTGGATTGGCGTGACCTCGCTGAGCAGCAGGTCCAGCTGTTCCGCGACGACATGGAAGCACTGAACGTGATTCCGCCACAGAACTACATTGGCGCTGTCGAGTCCATCGAATGGCTGGTTCCGGTCGTTGAACAGCTGCTTGACGCAGGACTGGCCTACCGTGTTCCAGCTGGCGCCGACGGCGTTGAAGGCGACATCTACTTTGACACCTATGCAGCCGAGAACGACGCATGGAAACTGGGTTCTGTCTCCAACTATGACCGTGAAACCATGCTGGGATTCTTTGCCGAACGCGGCGGTGATCCCCAGCGCGAGGGCAAGCGCGATGCGCTGGATCCGTTGCTGTGGCGCGCGGCCCGTGCAGGCGAGCCATCGTGGGACGGCGGCAAGCTGGGCACCGGCCGCCCGGGATGGCATATCGAGTGTTCGGTGATCGCCCGCAAGACCTTGCCAGCGCCGTTCACTGTCCAAGGCGGCGGGTCCGATCTGATCTTCCCGCACCACGAATTCTCCGCAGCGCATGCGGCCGCTGGCGATCACCAGCAGCTGGCGCAAACATACGTGCATACCGGCATGGTGGGCCTGGACGGCGAGAAGATGAGCAAGTCACTGGGCAACCTGGTCTTGGTCTCCAAGCTGCGTGCCGCTGGGGTCGAGCCGGTGGCGATTCGCGCCGTGTTGCTCTCCCAGCACTACCGCACCAACTGGTTCTGGACCGAGGAATTGCTGGCCGAGGCTCAGCAGCGTGTTGCCTCGTGGCGCGAACGCCTCGTCGGCACCGGACTGGCCGAAGCCACCGCGCTCCTGACTCGCATCCGCTCGCGGATGGCTAATGACCTTGACGCGCCGGGCGCGTTGGACGCCGTTGACCAGTGGGCGGCGCGGCCGGCTGAAGGCAGCGGCGATGGCGAGCAGCTGTTGCGTGACGGGTTGGACGCGTTGCTGGGTCTCAAGCTGTAGGATCCGCGTTTGAACCGGGCGAATCGGTGTAACTTTCAGGGGTCGACTTCAAATTTCGAAGTCGGCCCCTGATCCGTCTGGGCGGAACTTCCCGCGACGGCGAAGATAGCGTTCGAACTCACGGGCAATGGACTCGCCGCTGGCCTCAGGCAAATCGCTGGTATCCGTCGCCTCTTCGAGCTGCTTGACGTACTTGGCCACATCCGGGTCCGCCGCCGCCAGTTCGTCAACGCCGTGCTTCCACGCCAGGGCATCATCGCGCAGCTGCTGATCTGACACGGTGATCGGCAGGAGCTCTTCGAGCATCTCGATGAAGGCTAGCTGGACCCGCGGGCTGGGGGACTGGGCCACGTAATGCGAGAGCTGCGCCCACAGCGACATGCTGGCAATCTCGCGGCGTTCGAACTCGATTCCCAAGATGGTCGGGATGCCGGAGGGGCCCTCGTAGTTCGAGGCTTCGATTTTGAAGTGTTCTTGAAGGCGCGGGTCGTCACTGGATAATGAGGTTGGCACCGGTCGGGTGTGCGGGACATCCGCCAGCAATGCGCCCAGGGTCAAGACGGCTTGCGCGTTATGTTCCTGCGCCACGTCGATGATTTGGGCGCAGAAGCTCTGCCATTTGAAGGTGGGCTCGACGCCAAGGACCACCAATAGGTCCGCGGCGGAGTGGGGGAGAGCCATCTTGTAGATTTCTGTGCGTGGCCAATCGACCATGCGTCCTTGGGCGGTGCGACGCGTCTTGGGGCGGGAGAACTGGTAGTCGTAGAAGTCGTCTTCGCCGATGGTGGCGATATGCTCGTAGGTGTTTTCTTCCAGAAGCAGTCGAACGGCGTCAGTTGCCGCAGAACCGGCGTCATTCCACCCCTCAAAGGCCGCCACGACGATAGTGGGGCGAATCTCATGGTGGGACTCGGCGATATAAGTATTCAGCGTTGGGGTGTGGAAATCCTTGTTCATTGAAAACTCCTATGCAGCATTCTGGCCGTTGGCGTGGCTTGCCGAAGCGGCTTAGCCCCACTCTTCCATCTAGAATGGACTCATGCCAAGCACCAGTTTTGACTTTAATTCCGGCTCAGAGCCCAGAACACCGCAAGCGGTCCTCTGGGATATGGACGGCACCCTGATCGACACCGAACCCTACTGGATCGTTGCCGAGGCGGAACTGGTGGCAGCTCATGGGGGAACGTGGACCGAAGAACAGGGGCTATCCCTGGTCGGAAGCGCACTGCCAAATTCGGCGAAGATTTTGCAAGAAGCCGGGGTCAAATTGCCGGCGCGTGAAATCATCGACCTGCTGAGCTCCCAGGTCGTAGCCGGGCTGCGCAAGGAAATCCCTTGGCGCCCAGGAGCCCGCGAACTGCTGGCAGCCTGCCATGCAGCGGGCATTCCCCAGGCTCTGGTGACGATGTCTGAACGCAGCATCGTCAACGAGCTCTTGGATCAGCTGCCGGAAGGCACCTTCCAGGCTTCGGTCACAGGGGAAGAAGTCAGCCAAGGCAAACCGCATCCTGAACCGTATCTGACCGGATTGCGTTTGCTTCAGGAAGTCTCAGGCAAAGAACTCAGCGCGGAAAAGTGCATTGGGTTTGAAGACTCGGTACCGGGCATTGCTTCGGCCTCGGCGGCGGGATTGCATGCTGTACTGGTGCCAAACGCCACGGATCCAGGCGATGGAAACTGGCGTCGGATAGATAGTTTAGACGGGGTTGATGTGGAAGAAATGACTCGATGGTTGGTGCAGGTTAGCGCGTGAGCGATACTCAAGAAAAAGCTCCCGGAATCAAGCTAGGTCGTATTGGCGGCGTTCCGGTTTACCTGTCGAGCTCGTGGTTCATCATCACCGCGGTCATCACTATTTCGGTGGGGCTTCAGCTATCACGTAGCCAATGGATTCCGGCGCTCAACGCCTACTTCATGGGTTTCGCTTGCGCCGTGGTGATTGCCATTGCGGTGCTGGTCCACGAGGTCGCGCACGCCATGACTGCTCGTGCCTTCAAATGGCCTGATGCGCACATCGTCTTGACGCTGATGGGCGGGCACACCCAGTTCGGCTCCTTCAAGGCCAAGCCGGGAGCCTCGCTTTGGGTCGCGCTTTCGGGGCCGGTGTCGAACTTTGTTCTTGCCGGCCTTGGCTGGCTGATCATCCAGAACCTTGAACTCGGCATCTACTCGAAGCTTCTCCTGGACTTCTTCGTATATGCCAACCTCCTGCTGGGTGCCTTTAACGCATTGCCAGGCTTGCCGCTGGACGGTGGCCGGCTGGTCGAATCAATCGTTTGGAAGGCGACCGGCTCCCAGTTCAAGGGGACTATCGCCTCCAGCTGGGTTGGCCGCGTTATCGCGGTGGGCGTCGTCTTCTTCTTTGTTGTCTATCCATATTTACGCGGCGAAGAGATCCAGATCATCACCGCCGTAGTCGGGCTGATGGTTGCTGTGTTCATGTGGCAGGCAACCACCGGTCTGATTGCGCATTCGAAAATGATGCTGAACTTACCCACCGTGATCGCATCGGACTTGATGAAGCCGGCCTCGGCCATGCTGTCCCAGGTTACGGTTGCCGATGTCTTCGCGCGCCAGAGCCAGCGCGGAGGCGAAATCATTCTTGTTGACGGCAAGGGAATGCCAGTTGGCGTTGTAGACGCGCAGGCTATTTCCCGTGTGGATCGCGACCGTGCCGCGGAAGTGCCGGCATTGGCCGTTGCCCGTGCCCTGGGCCAAGGAGCGATCGTGGCCGCAAGTTCAGACGGGCGAGCGCTGATCGATTATCTTGCCAGCGTCAGTTCGGTCGAATACGCAGTGATCAGCGATCAAGGACATGTTGTTGGCCTGTTGCATCAGCGGGATATCGTCCAAGCCGTCACCGGACGACGCAAGTAAACTTTCAAAGACTGTATAGAGCATTAAGAAAAGGATCACACCAGTGAGCGAAGCCAACAGCCAGGCACCCCACGGTGCGGCAGCCCGTCGTGGACCATTCCGCGTGGGCGACCGCGTACAGCTGACCGACGAAAAGCGCCGGATCAACACCATCACCTTGCAAAACGGCGGTGAGTTCCATACCCACAAGGGCGTCCTGCCGCATGAGGCCATCATTGGCCTGCCTGAAGGCTCTGTCATCGAGAACATCGATGGCTTCCGGTACCAGGCGCTTCGCCCGCTAGCCAAGGACTTCGTGCTCTCGATGCCTCGTGGCGCAACCGTGGTGTATCCAAAGGATGCGGCTCAGATCGTCCAGTTCGGCGACATCTTCCCGGGCGCACGCGTAGTCGAAGCCGGTGTTGGCTCCGGCGCGCTGTCAATTTCCCTGCTTCGCGCTGTTGGCGATGAAGGATTCCTGCACTCCTTCGAACGCCGCGAAGAGTTCGCTGACATTGCTCGAGGCAACGTGTCCACCGTTTTCGGCGGCGATCACCCTTCATGGAAGATCTCCATCGGTGATTTCCAGGACAAGGTCGTCGAACTTGAAGAGCCAGGCAGCGTGGATCGAGTAGTACTCGATATGCTCAGCCCTTGGGAGTGCCTTGACGCTGTGGCCACCGTTCTTGCGCCCGGCGGCGTGTGGACCAATTACGTCTCCTCGGTGACGCAGATGTCGCGTGTAGTTGAAGCCATTCGAGCTTCCGGGCAGTTCACTGAGCCAGAGTGCTTCGAGACCTTGGTACGTGGCTGGCACGTTGATGGATTGGCTGTGCGCCCGGACCACCGCATGGTGGCTCATACTGCCTTCTTGATTACCTGCCGTCGTTTGGCTGATTCAGCGGATGGAATTCCCAAGGCCAAGCGCATCAAGGAGCATTCGTACTCAGCCGAAGACTTGAGCGCGTGGACTCGCGACCATGACGAGCAGGAGTGGAGCGCCGAAGCATTGGGCGAACGAGGCATTTCGGATAAGAAGCTCCGGCGTGCTGCTCGGGATGCTCATCAGGCTGTTCGAGTGCGTGATGCCCAGGACCCCGAGGCGGACTCCAACGAGTAATTGATAATATTGACCACATAATGAGATGGTTTGTCTCATTATGTGACTACAGGCCCTGAGTGTTCTGCACTCGGGGCCTGAAGTTCTTAGGATGGGACTAAGACGGTGCGCTGAGCATCGCAAAAACCTCGCTGGAATCAATAAAGTCCAGTGACGTTGAATGTGGGGAGTTGGAACGTGAACGAAAATCACGAGGCAGAGCAATTGGCTGAACGGCTTCAGATGACCGAACGCCAGGTCAATGTGCTGCGCGACAAGAATCGCAACCTCGACAAGCAACTTGCCGGGCTCAGCGGAAACAACCAGCGGTTGGTCGCGTTGCTTGAAACGACGCGCGAACAGATCATCACTTTGAAAGCCGCCTTGGAAAAGGACGGCGACACTCCCTTCAGCTACGGCACCGTTGTTGCCAAGCACCCGCGCCAGCACCCGGAACCTGGATCAGGTATCGAGTCCACTGGAGCCCAAGCCGTTGACGTGATCTATTCCGGCCGCAAAATGCGCGTCGCCGTCAGCCCGCTGATGGATTTCGACTCGGTGCTGGTCGGGCAGCAGGTTCTGCTGAACGAAGCATTGGTCGTTGTTGCCGCCTTGGGGTTCGAGGAAACCGGCGAATTGGTCACCGTCAAGGAGCTGCTGGAGAACAACCTGGCAGTGGTGATGGCACGCGCAGACGACCAGCGGGTCATCGAACTGGCGGATCCGCTGCGCAAGACCCACTTGCGGGTGGGCGACCAGCTGACCGTTGATTCCCGCAGCGGCATGGCGGTCAGCCGCGTCCAGCTGACCGATATGCAGTCCCTGGTCTTGGAAGAAGTTCCTGAAATCTCCTATTCGGACATCGGCGGGTTGAACTCGCAGATCGAAGCCATCAAGGACTCGGTGGAACTGCCTTTCACCCATCCCGAGCTCTACCGCGAACATGGGCTGAGCGCCCCCAAAGGCATCTTGCTCTACGGTCCTCCGGGCTGCGGCAAGACGCTGATTGCCAAGGCCGTCGCCCATTCCTTGGCCCAACGAGTTGTCGAACGCAAAGAAGGCACCAGCACCCGGAGCTATTTCCTGAACATCAAAGGGCCGGAGCTGCTGGACAAGTACGTCGGCGAGACCGAACGACACATTCGCCTGATTTTCGCCCGCGCTCGGGAAAAGGCGCTGCACGGCGATCCAGTCGTCGTGTTCTTTGACGAGATGGAAGCCCTGTTCCGCACCCGCGGCACCGGCGTATCTTCCGACGTGGAGACCACGATCGTTCCGCAGCTGCTGGCAGAAATCGATGGCGTGGAGCGGCTGGACAATGTCATTGTCATCGGCGCATCAAACCGTGAAGACATGATTGATCCTGCCATCCTGCGACCAGGTCGCCTGGATGTGAAGATCAAGATTCGCCGGCCAGACGCCCAGGGTGCCACCGAGATCTTCAGCAAGTACCTGACCACGGACCTGCCATTGCACGAAACCGAGCTGGCTGCCGATCACAACAACAGCGACGCCACGATCCGCCGGATGATCGATTCCACCGTTGCTGAAATGTACTCCACCGAGCGGATCAACGAATTCCTGGAAGTCACCTACGTCACCGGGCAGAGCGAGATTCTGTACTTCAAAGATTTTGCCTCGGGAGCTGTCATCCACAACATCGTCGACCGCGCGAAGAAGCACGCAATCAAAGCACTGATCACCTCGGGCGAGCGTGGCTTGAAGCAGGAATACCTCCTGCGCGCCGTTCGAGAAGAATTCGCCGAGCACGAAGACATGCCAAACACCACCAACCCGGATGACTGGGCACGAATCTCCGGACGAAAGGGCGAGCGCATCAGCAATATCCGTTCGCTGGTCAACCGCCAGGCCGCCTCATGAGCGCGCGCCGCCTCGTCGGGCTTGAAACCGAATACGGCATCATCCGACCGCAAATGCCCAAGGCCAATGCGACCGTGCTTTCGGCGCAAATTGTTGATGCCTATGCGCAACTGGTCGCCGAACAGAGTTCGTCTGCGGCCGCGGCGCGCTGGGACTATGCCGATGAAACTCCCTTGCAGGATGCCCGCGGTTTCGCGATGGACCGAGATCAAGCCCATCCGAGCCAACTGACAGATGCTGAACCGGAGCTCGAAGAACAAGGGGTCTGGACCGCGGAGTCCATCGCCCTGGACGGTAATGACGCGCGAGTGGGTTCAACCCTTTACCAGGAGAAGGACTCCACTGATGTCGTGATGAACATGGTGCTGGGCAACGGGGCACGCCTCTATGTCGACCATGCACATCCTGAATATTCCAGTCCCGAATCATTGACTCCCCGCGCTGCCGTCCTGTGGGACCAAGCCGGCGATGAGGTCATGCGCCGCGCTGCTCAAACGGCCCGGCGGTTGGGCAGCGGCGAGTTATTGCTCTATAAGAACAACACCGACAACAAGTCGGTATCCTACGGGGCACACGAAAACTATTTGATTCCCCGGGCCGTTGAATTCCCCTCGATCGTCCAGGGGCTGACACCATTCTTCGTCAGCCGCCAGATCTATTGCGGCGCCGGACGGGTGGGGCAAGGCATGCTCAACGAGAAGCCTGCATTCCAGATTTCGCAGCGTGCAGATTTTTTTGAAGCTGAAGTTGGATTGGAAACCACGATTAATCGTCCAATCATCAACACCCGCGATGAGCCGCATGCGAACTGGGATAAGTACCGCCGCCTCCATGTGATCATTGGCGACGCCAACCTGGGCCAGATCTCAACGCTGCTCAGGGTGGGGACCACCAATTTGGTGCTCTCGCTTATCGAAGCGAATATGGCGCCAGATCTGGAACTAGTCGACCCGGTCCAAGCGCTCCAGCAAATCAGCCACGACCCGAGCCTCAAGACCCGGGTCAAATTCCGCGGGGGACTGGAGCTCTCGGCCGTGGAAATCCAGAGGCTCTACCTTGAAGCCAGCGAGAAGTACTGTGCAGAAAGGGGCATCGAGGATCCCGATACCACGGAGATCCTGACTCGGTGGGCCCAGATCCTTGACATCCTTGAGCATGATCCGATGCAAGCGGCCGACCAAATTGACTGGATTGCCAAGTACAAGCTCATCAGCGGATTCACCCAGCGGCACCAGCTCTCACTCGCGGATCCGCGAGTCGCGATGATGGATTTGCAGTGGGCCGACCTGCGCACCGACAAGGGCTTGTATTACCGCCTGGCTGCGCGAGGCGCGATCCAGACGTTGTTCAGTCAGGATGAAATCAATCAGGCAGTTGAAACGCCGCCCCAGGACACCCGCGCGTACCTTCGCGGCATGGCACTTCAGCGTTATGCGCCATATGTGGTTGCCGCCAACTGGGACGCCTTGTCCTTCGCGGTGCCGGGAGCCCGGAAGATCAGCCGATTCCACATGTCCGAACCATTGCAGGGGACCCGCCAGAGCGTTGGCGATCTGTTCGACGCCGAATTGGAAATTTCGGAATTTATCGACGAATTGGCTCGACGCAGATAAACGGCGCAGAATAGGTGTGAGTCTCGGGACCTAATTCCGGGATTCACCAATTTTTAGGAGAATAAGATGACTCAGGAAAGCTTCTCAGCTCGCCGCAACACGCAGAACCAGGCGGCGGAAAACGAACAGGTGCAGGTCAACACCACCGGCCAATCAGCAGGCGTTGATGACTTGCTCGACGAAATCGATTCCGTCCTTGAATCCAATGCCGAGGAATTCGTCCGCGGTTTCGTCCAAAAGGGCGGCCAGTAAAACACCTGCGTGAATAACGCAGCCGAGATCTGGCATCACATTAGGCAACGCCGCAGGCGAGGGGAAGTAACTACGCGTGGATCGCAGAATTTACGGGCTGGAAACCGAATTTGGACTAACCTATGTTCCGTCTGACGGACGCCGGCTGACTCCTGAAGATGCCGCACGGCATCTGTTCAAACCAGTGGTCAACTGGGGGCGAAGCTCCAACGTCTTCCTGGAGAACGGATCACGGCTCTATCTGGATGTTGGCTCTCATCCTGAATACGCCACCGCCGAATGCGATCAGGTGAAGCAACTCATCGCACATGACCGCGCCGGTGAAGCCTTCATGCTTGATCTCGTTGACCAGGCCGAAGACCAGTTGTTGGAAGAAGGCCATGAAGGCCGAATCTACATGTTCAAAAACAATGTGGACTCGGCAGGCAACTCCTATGGCTGCCATGAAAACTATTTGATTCCCCGCAAGATCGAATTCAAACGGCTTGCTGACATGCTCATCCCGTTCTTGGTCACCCGGCAATTGCTCTGCGGTGCCGGGCATCTGATCACCGAGGACGATCAAACCAAGTTCGTCTTTTCCCAGCGCGCCGATCACATGTGGGAAGGCGTGTCGTCGGCCACGACCCGCTCGCGTCCGATCATCAATACCCGCGACGAACCGCACGCTGACGCGGAATACCATCGACGCCTGCATGTTATCGTGGGCGATTCCACCATGAGCGAGACGACCCAGCTGCTCAAGATCGGCGCCACCGACCTGGTTCTGCGCTTGATCGAATCCGGGGAGATCTACCATGATCTGCGGCTGGAAAATCCGATTCGTTCCATCCGCCAGATCTCGCATGACTTTAATGGCCAGACCGTGGTCCGACTGATGGGCGGCGACGAGCCGACGGCATTGCAGATCCAATGGATCCTGTTCGAATCCGTGACCGAGTTCGTTAAACGCCACGGCGCACATCACGATCAAGTCGATCGAGTGCTTGAACTGTGGGAACGGACCTTGACCGCGATCGAAAGCGAAAATTATTCGCTTATCGACCAGGACATCGACTGGGCCATCAAGCATAAGCTGCTGCACGGCTACGCGCAGAAGAACTCGCTGGAGCTGTCTTCGCCGCGCCTGGCGCAGCTGAACTTGACCTATCACGATATCGACCCGGCACGTGGCCTTTTCCATGTGCTGAAACGGCGTGGACTGGTTTCGAGCGTTGTCAGCGATGCGGACATCCGCGACGCCGTGGAGAATCCACCGGCTACGACACGCGCAGCGATCCGAAGCAAGTTCATCCGTGCCGCTCGTGCCAATGGCCGGCGCTACAGTGCAGACTGGGTTCATATGAAATATGAGGACGAGCCGGGCGGAATCGTGCTCTGCAAGGACCCATTTGCAATCAACGACCCCGAAGTCGATAAGCTCATTGACCTCATGGGTCAGCGTCCCTGACCAGCGGGCGGAAAGACTTTTCACAGCTACGAACCCTAGGGTGGTAGCAGTGAGTTTGATACCCGCTTGCTGGGTATCTGTATAAATTTTCATTTTTGACTTCAACGAAAGTAGATTCGTGCGAAAAGTATTGGCATTGTGCGCTACTGCCTCGGTTCTAGCCCTGGCAGCTTGCGGATCAGGTTCCTCCTCAGATCTGTCGTCGATCTCGGTCAAGCCTGCGTCGGATGACAAGACCGCTCCAGAAGTTTCCTTCGACACTCCCTTCGTCACTGACAAGGACGAAGCTGTCACCTTGGAACAGGGTGATGGCGCCGAGATTAATGCCGGCGATACTATCTCGATCAAGTCCGGCCTCTACAAGGCTATTGACGGCTTGTCGGCCGGCGAGAACTTCACAGGCCAGGCTACGGACATGACCGTCGATGACACCATGAAGCAGCAGATGCCGGAGCTCTACGACCGCTTGGTGGATTCCAAGGTCGGCGATTGGATCGCCTACTCCACCGTTGAAGGCACACAGCAGGCCGATGGCACCGTGGCGGAGCCTGAAGAAGGCGCACGCGCCGAACGCATCATCGTTCTTCACGTTGAAAACAGCACTGCTGCCAGTGGAACCATGAGCAAGGACGAAGTGGCCAAGCAGAAGAAGGAAGGCAAGCTTCCTACGGTGAAGGTCACCGATGGCAAGCCAGCTATCACCATCCCCAAGGACACCGAGGCTCCTAAGGACCTTGCTGTAGATGTTCTGGAAGAGGGCAAGGGCGAAGCCGCCACTGCCACGTCGAAGGTCAAGGCCAAGTACTCCGGCGTTACCTGGGCTGATGGCAAGGAATTCGATGGCAACTTCGACAAGGGCGAAGCCACCGAGTTCGGCCTGGACCAGGTCATCAAGGGCTGGACTGAAGGCATGACTGGCCTGAAGGCCGGTTCCAAGGTCCTGCTGACCATCCCTGCCGATAAGGCCTACGGAAATTCTTCTACGAGCGGATCGCCAACCGGCACTTTGGTCTTCTACGTAGAATTGGAATCTGTAACTGCTGGTGACAGCAAGTAAAGACCTCACCTACGACTGAGAAAGGCCGTGACTATGTCGTTCGGAGAACGCAACTACGACCGCACCAAGCCTGAGATTGATTTCCCAGGGACCGACGCACCTGAAGAACTGGTCATTACCGACCTGATCGAAGGCACCGGCGCCGAGGTAACCCCGGGCACCACCGTACAGGCCCACTATGTTGGTGTTGCTTGGTCAACCGGCGAAGAATTCGATTCTTCCTGGAACCGTGGACAGACCCTCGACTTCCCAGTGGGCGTCGGAATGGTCATCCAGGGCTGGGATCAGGGCCTGCTGGGCATGAAGGTCGGCGGCCGCCGCCGTCTGGACATTCCTTCTGAACTTGCCTACGGCGAGCGTGGCGCACCAGGCGCTATTGGCCCGAACGAAGCATTGATCTTCGTTGTCGATCTCGTTGGCACCAAGTAAATAGCAGATGAAGGTTGGGCCCCGATATAACAATCGGGGCCTTACCTGTCTTAAAAGTCATGCTTAATGGTGAAAGTTGGTTAGTCTAAACACGTGAGCATAAAGCAATCCAGTGGCCCTAGCAAAGCAGAACGCCTAACCAGCCTGATCTATGCATTGGCAACCAAATCACGGAAGTTCAACGCCGAGCTGATCGGCGAATATCTTGTTCCAGACGGTTCTGCCGATACCCGTGAAAAAGCGCTTGATCGTCTCAAAGATGACATTCGAAATGACTTCGGATTGCAGCTGGACAAGGAAACCATCGACGGTGTTCCTTACTACAGCATCGACACGACCGACTGGTTCCTGCCGCCGGTCACGTTCAGCCCTTCTGAGGCCGGCGTGGTCGCCTTGGCTGCCAGTTTGTGGAAGGACACGAAGCTCCAGTCCTTGGGCCTGAACGCGGCAGCGCGCGTCACGGGACACGCCGATTCAGTGTCACCGGTTTCGCTGTTGGCAGGCTCCCTGGTTCCGCGGCTGTCCATGGATGAGCCGAACTTTCGGGACTGCGCGCTGGCAGTTTTCAACCGCAAAGCCTTGAAGTTCACATATGTTTCGTCACAGGGCTCAAAAACCGAACGCACCGTTGATGTGTGGGGGATTGGGCAGCGTTACGGCAACTGGTACTTCACCGGATACGACCACACCCGCAATGATTCCCGGGTCTTCCGCCTCTCGCGCGTACAGGGCAAGTTCAGCAACCATCGCCATAACAGCACCGACAGCGTTTACCACCCGCGCCCGGAAAACTTCCAGATGAACCAGGTGCTCTTGGACTTTGATCTCAAGCACCCCGGATATATCGCCACCGTCAAGCTGCACAGCGACGAAGCCATTCCGTTGCGAGCCCAATCGCTGAACGGAAGAAGCTCGAACGCCGAACTCCAAATCGGTTATTCGGACCCGCACTCCTTCGCTGCGGAGCTCGCTGCCTACGGGCCAGCTGTGCAGGTCCTGGAGCCCGCCGATTTGGCGGATCAGGTTCGCCGCCTGCTGATTGACGCCAAGACCGCGCAACTTGCCCAGCACGATCTAGAGCACTATGCGCAGGTCAAATTCCGCCCGAGCAGGGCTACAGGCCGTGGAACCACAACCACACAGGTGATGCGCAACATCGACATGATCCAATATGTCGTGGCGCATGGCGCGGTGGAGATCCAGGAGCTAGCAGAACGCTATTCCATGAGCGTGTCCAAGGTCCGCGAGGAGCTGGCCATGATCATGATGTGCGGCGTGCCGAACGGGCAGCATGACGAGCTGATCAACGTCAATGACGGCGATCTTGAATCCGATACGGTCACCATCTCCAATGCGGCTCTCTTGGCCGAACCCCAGAAGCTTGCCCCGCTGGAGGCGGTCGCAGTCCTGGGCGGCCTGAACGCGTTGGCGAGCATTCCCGAGTTCGAGCATCAAGACGTCCTCAATTCAGCCCTGGCCAAGGTGAACTCGGCCGTGGCTCGCTTTGAAGGGTGGAATGGGGCCCTGGGGTTTGCGCTGTCCAAGGCTCGCGAGAGCGACATCCCGCGCCAGCTGGTCCAGGCGGTTCGGCAGCATGAAGTTGTACGCATCGATTACTACTCTGCAAGTTCCCGGACCCATCAGCTGCGCGATATAGAACCTGTCCGGATGATCGAAGACGGCTCAATTCAGTACCTTCGCGCTTGGTGCCGAAAACGGGAAAATATGCTGACATTCCGTGTCGATCGAATTTTAAGTGCGGAAACGCTTGATGAACATTTTGTTCCCGCGCACAGGCATGAGGACCAGCAAGATGTCCAGATTCGATACGAGTCCAGTTCGGACGATCTTGAGGTTGTCCTGTACGTGGATGCCGAGTTCTTGCCTGTAGTCGAGGCATTCCATCCGACATCTTGGTCAACTGGAAAAGTGGATGGCGGCTATTTGGCTACGGTACGTTTCTCAGACCATCAAGTGGCAGCGCCATTGGTAGCTCGGCATAGCGGTAAACTGGCTGTGGTCAGTCCTGACGCTACGCGCGAACAAGTTGCGCTGTGGTTGGACGAGGCTATCCGAATGTATGAGGATTAGTAGATGCTTCCTTGGTGGTTTTGGGTCTTGTTATGGACCGTGCTCGTATTGGCGACGTTGCTTGTAGCTGTGCTTGCCGGATTCCGCTTGTTCAAGCGGGGGATGGCAGTAGTTGAGGGTCTAGGCGATGCCGCGGACCACATCAGTGCCGGCCTGAGCCAGCCGGGAACCGTCGTGGAATACGCGCAGAACCCGCGTCGCTACCCTCACGGGACCGATGCAACGCACGCCGATCCCGAGAAGATTCGCAAATTGCGCGACAAGGGGAAAGCAGAACGCATCGAAGCGCGTCGCTTGCGCAGAATTGCACGTCGCTCCGAACGCGGCCAAGCTCAAAACATGCGTGATCTTCGCCTGTTCTGACGTAGACTTTAGATAGAGAGAAGGGAAATCACATGGGTGGTTTGCAGGGATGGCATCTAGTCATCATTATCGTATTGGCACTGTTGCTTTTCGGTGCACCAAAGCTTCCAGGCCTGGCTCGTTCGATGGGCCAGTCGTTGCGTATTTTCAAGTCTGAAGTACGCCAGATGAAGGATGACGATCCTAAATCGGAGACTGTTGATGGCACAGTCAATGAACCGAATCCTAACGAAAAGAACAACTCGTAACCTCTTCTGTGGCAACAAATAAAGACAAGACACCGCGCAATAAGAAAAAGCGGGTCAAAGACGACGAAGGTCGGATGTCTCTTAAAGAGCATCTGATTGAAGCTCGAAACCGACTGTTCAAATCGCTCATAGCGTTGACTCTGGGAACTGTCGCCGGTTTCTTCCTCTATGACTGGTTGCTGGAGCTGATCATTGCTCCAGTCCAGGCAGCTGGCGGATCGGTGAACTTCACGGCAGTGATGTCGCCATTCGACATCATGATCAAGGTCGCGCTATTTGTCGGAATTCTCGTTTCGTCCCCTGTGTGGCTCTATCAGTTGTGGGCATTTATTGTCCCAGGGCTGAAGAAGAATGAACGTCGGCTCAGCTATAGCTTCGTTGCTGTTTCCGTTCCGCTGTTTATTGGCGGCGTCGCCATGGCTTACTTTGTGTTGCCATTTGCCCTGCAGTTCTTCATCAGCTTGGCCCCGGAAAATTCCGAGAACCTGATCAACATCAACGAGTATCTGCCGTTCATCATCCGGTTGCTGCTCGCATTCGGCTTGGCCATGCTCGTGCCGGTGCTGATGGTTGGACTGAACATGGTGGGCGTGCTGCCTGCCAAGGTGATTTTGAAGAACTGGCGAATCACCGTCTTCCTCATTGCGGTTGTGGCTGCAATGGCTGCACCTGGTGGTGACGCGATTACGATGTTTGCGTTGGCCGGTCCTCTGTTCCTGACCTTCGCTGCCGCCACAGTCTTCTGCTACTTCAATGACAAGAAACGCGCCAAGAAGCAAGCTGTGCAGGACGCCGAAAACGAACGACTAGCCAGTGGCGAGTCGACGACGATTGATGCTCCGGGCACAATCGACGAACCTAATTCACAGCTGTAGATTACCGTCAAGAAAGCGAACGACCACAAGTGACTTCACCCGCGGAAAGCTACGCGAATTCCAAGGCACGACAGGTCGAACACGGCACTGCGCTTCCTGATTTCCGTGCAAGTATCTCCTTCGATCTGGACCCATTCCAGGCGGAGGCTTGTAAAAAAGTCACCGAAGGGCATAGCGTTCTTGTCGCGGCGCCTACGGGCGCCGGAAAAACAGTTGTTGGCGAATTCGCGATCTTCCAGGCGCTGCGCGAGAACCGGAAAGCTTTCTACACCACTCCGATCAAGGCGCTGAGCAATCAGAAGTACTCGGAACTGGTTAACCGCTACGGTGCCAAGAGCGTTGGCCTGCTGACCGGTGACACGTCGATAAACTCTGAAGCGCAGATCGTCGTGATGACCACCGAGGTCTTGCGGAATATGCTTTACGCGGATTCACAAACCCTTGATGGGCTCGGCTACGTCATCATGGATGAAGTCCACTACCTCGCCGACAAGTTCCGTGGAGCAGTGTGGGAAGAAGTCATCATCCACCTGCCGTCCAACGTCCAGATCATTTCCCTCTCGGCTACCGTTTCCAACGCTGAAGAGTTCGGCGGTTGGCTCGACACCGTACGCGGCCAGACCGACATCATCGTCTCCGAGCATCGTCCTGTGCCGCTTTTCCAGCACGTGATGGTGGGCCCAAACGTCGTTGACCTCTTTGCAGAGGACGTCGCTTTCGACAAGGTGGCCGAAGGCGATTCAAAAGCCAGTGTCAATCCCGAGTTGCGCAAGCTCGTTCGCACCCACAATGCAGGCGGTCGCGTCCAGCGTGGACGAGGCAAGGGCAGCCGCGGGCCTCAGCGAGGGTCCGGGTTCGGCGAACGGGTCAATCGGCCGTCGGTGATCGGCAAGCTGGACCGCGCGGGCTTGCTTCCTGCCATCTTCTTCATCTTCTCCCGCAAGGGCTGCGACATGGCTGTCCAGCAGTGCGCCATGGCTGATCTCCGATTGACCACCAATGAGGAAGCCGCCGAAATTGCGCAGGCACTGGACGAAGTCTCCTATCGGATTCCCAGCGAGGATCTGGACGTACTGGAGTTCTGGGCCTGGCGCGACGGGCTGATTCGAGGATTCGCCTCGCATCATGCCGGACTTCTGCCGATCTTCAAAGAGATCGTCGAAGATCTGTTCGCGCGGAACCTGATCAAAGTCGTTTTTGCTACCGAGACACTGGCGCTGGGCGTCAACATGCCAGCACGCTCTGTCGTGCTGGAAAAACTCGTCAAGTTCAACGGCGAGTCGCATGTACAGATCTCTTCCGGCGAATACACCCAGCTGACTGGTCGCGCCGGACGTCGTGGCATCGACGTGGAAGGGCACTCCATTGTCGTGTGGAACCCGGAGCTCGAGCCAGAAGCGTTAGCTGGCCTTGCCTCCAAGCGTACGTACCCGCTGAACTCTTCCTTCCGGCCGACCTACAACATGTCGACCAACTTGCTGGCCCAATTTGGCCGCGAGCAGACTCGCCAAATCCTCGAATCCTCGTTTGCACAGTATCAGGCCGACCGTTCAGTGGTCGGCATGGCACGGCAGGTGCGGTCCAAGGAGGAATCCCTGGCCGGCTACGCGAAGTCCATGCAATGCCATCTGGGGGATTTCACCGAGTACCTCAAGCTGCAGCGCAATCTGTCCGCGTTGGAGAAGAATGCGGCCAAGAGCCGACGCACTGAACGCCGCTCGGCCGCAGAACGCTCACTGCAGGCAGTCATCCGTGGCGATGTCGTCGACCTTCCCGGCGGACGCCGTTTCGGCCGCGCTGTCGTCGTTGAGCTCGATACCGCCATGTACAACCCGCGCCATACCGTCTTGACCGAGGAAGGCCAGCTGCGCCGGTTGTCAGCTGACGACCTCAACGGGCCGGTGGAAATTGTTTCGCGGATCAGAATCCCCAAGGGGTTCACTGGCCGGGCGCCGAAGGAACGCAGGGATTTGGCCTCATCGCTGCGTAACGCCATCTATGATCAGCGTCCGCCACGCCAGGATGCGCAGAGCTTCAATTACGAAGGCGCGGATTCATTTGAGCGTGAAATCGCCCAGATGCGATTGGAACTCAAGGACCACCCGTGCCATGCCTGTTCCGAAAAGGACCAGCATATGCGCTGGGCCGATCGGTACTGGAAGCTGAAGAAGGACACCGATAAGGCGCGACGCGCCATACGCGGTCGCACCAATACCATCGCCACGCAGTTCGACAAGGTCTGCAAGGTCCTAGAGCAATTCGAATACTTGGTGCCTTCTGGCGAGGGCGATGACTTCGCTCTGACTGACTCCGGCAGGCGCCTGCGCAGGATCTATGGGGAGCGCGACCTTCTTACGAGCCAGATTCTGGAGACCGGTAAACTCAGCAAGCTCAATGCGGAGGAATTGTGCGCCGTCGTAGCCAGCTTGGTTTACCAGGCCCGCCGCGATGGCGATCGTCCTGATCCGAAGATGCCCACCGATAAGGTCGCCGACATCTGGAACACTACTATCAAGATCTGGGGTGCCCTTTCAGACGCTGAAGAGGCCCTGAACCTTGATCCCACCGCGCCGCCTGAATCTGGCCTGATCTGGCCAATGTACAAGTGGGCTCGCGGGTCGAGCCTGAACAGCGCACTTCGCGGCACGGATATGGCACCGGGCGACTTCGTTCGCTGGGCCAAACAGGTCATCGACACCTTGGACCAGTTCGCCAAGAATTCCGAACTTCCGCCCATGCTGGTGCGCAATGCCTATAAGGCGGTCGACCAGGTCAAACGCGGGGTCGTGGCCTACTCGAACGTCCTGGCCTGACCTTTTGCGTCGAGGCTCAGAGCAATACTTATTAATCGGTGCACGAGAAAAGGGAGCACGCTGATGGCAAAAACACTGTACCGAAACGGGGCAGTTTATTCCGCCGCAGATCCGTTTGCGACCGCCATGGTTGTAGATGGCGATACGATTTCCTGGTTGGGCGGTGAGGATGCCGCTGATCGACACGCCGAGACCGCAGATCAGGTGATTGATTTGCGTGGCGGGTTGGTGACACCGGCATTTGTCGAGTCGCATACCCACCTTGCGGCGCTGGGCCGGAACCTTGCCGGGGGAGACCTGAGCAAAGCCACCTCGGCCAGTTCCCTGCTTTCCTTGGTGGCAGCGCAGGGGCAGAAATCCAGCAAAGTGGTCCTGGCCCAGGGCTGGGATAATTCCAACTGGGAACAGGCCGAGCTTCCTGCAGAACATGACCTGACCAGCGCTGCCGACGGCAGAGCCTACTACCTGTCCCGCCGAGACGTGCACAGCGCCTTGGTTAATCAGGAGCTGCTGGACTTCCTGGGTCTTGGAGATCTGAAGCCGGGCCTGGTCTCCGGCAGTGATCATGATGATGTACGCGTCGCACTGGCCAAGGCCCAGAAAGCGGATCACGACTTCCAGCGCCTGGCCTTGGAACACTATGCCTCGAGAGGCTTCGCCACGGTAGTGGAAATGGCAGCGCCACAGCTTGAAGGCCGGGCCGCCCTCGACCAGCTTCTGGCCGACGATCAGCCCAAGCTGCCCAAGGTCTACGCCTACTGGGGCGAGCTGGTGAACGACGCAGAGGCAGCCGACGAGCTCTTCGCTTCATTCCCTGCTGGACGGATCCTGGGCCTTGGCGGCGATCTGAAAGTTGATGGCTCCCTCGGAAGCCACACCGCCTACCTCCGCGAGGAGTACAGCGATCGCCCCGGTGAACGCGGCACCCTGTACCTAGGCAGGGAAGAAATCGCAGCTCACCTCGTCGCGTGCAGCAGCCGCGGAATCCAGGCCTCGTTCCATGTCATTGGCGACGGCGCTTTGGATGTTGTGCTGGATGGATTCGATCTGGCCGCCGAGCAGATTGGCGTGTCCAAGGTGCAGATGGGCCGCCACCGCTTGGAGCATGTGGAAATGGTTGATGAAGCAACCCGCTCACGCCTCTTGCAGTACGCCGTGACCGTGTCGATGCAGCCGGTATTCGATAAGGCTTGGGGCGGTTCGAACGGAATGTATGCTCAGCGGTTGGGCGATCGCGCGCAGGGAATGAACAACCTCTCGGCTATGCTTTCCGCAGGTGTGCCGATGGTTCTCGGATCCGATGCGCCCGTCACCGAGGTCGACGGGTGGGAGGTAGTTCGCGCGGCGATGAACATGTCCAATCCGCAGGCGCGTATTTCCGCTCGCGCCGCCTTCCTGGCGCAGACCCGTTCGACCTACCGGGCCATGGGGGAGATGAATCCGCTGGCCGGTCAGTTGGCCATTGGGGCGCAGGCGACGTTCGCCGTGTGGACTGCCTCTGAACTTGCTGTGCAGACGCCGGACGTTCGCATCAGCTCTTGGAGCACCGATGCTCGAGCTGGCACTCCGATGCTGCCCGTAGTGGATGAGGAAATTCCGCAGTGCTTGCGCACCGTTCGCGCCGGAATCACCATCTTTGACGAGCTTGAGCAGGTCAATTAGCTTAAAGCGAAACCATTGGCTTCTGCCTAGATATATTCGTCAAGATCGCTCTGACTAGTGGCATCTAGATAAAGATTGAAGTCATTAGATGGTTGACAGCCTAGGTGGGTTACCCACTAGGCTGAGGTAAGCGCCTCTTCGTGATGCACAAGCATTGCGTTCGAAACGACGCAATACAAACAACGATCCTCAGTGACCTTAGATAACATTTTGCGTGCTTTTCGCGGGCAAAATAGGGCCGAAGTCACTGAGGATCGTTAGTTTATCCAGTGTCTTCAATGACCTGGCGAACATTTGATGACTATAATTTGAGTTTGGACTATCTCTTCCCGCATCAAAGGTTCTAGGTTTCTAGGCTTTGATTGACGGGAGGAACTTTTATGTTGCATACCCAGAAAGGTGTCGCCGAGTGCGCGTCATTACCATCATCCCGACCTATAACGAGCTGGAGTCGCTCCCGCTAACCGTAGGGCGGTTGCGGTCCGCAGTTCCGGATTCGGATGTATTGATCGTTGATGACAATTCACCAGACGGCACCGGCGAACTGGCTGACAAGATGTCGGCTGATGATTCGAACATCCACGTACTGCACCGCACCGGCAAGGACGGCTTGGGCGCCGCGTATATTGCTGGCTTCGAGTGGGCTTTGGCTCGGGATTACGACGTCCTGGTTGAAATGGATGCTGACGGCTCGCACATGCCAGAGCAGCTGCCACGCCTTCTGGAAGCCAGCGAGGCCGGCGCCGACCTGGTAATCGGCTCGCGGTGGGTCAAGGGCGGCGAGGTCGTCAACTGGCCATTGCTGCGAAAGATCATTTCTCGCGGTGGCAGCTTCTACTCCCGTACCATGCTTGGTCTGCCATTGCGCGACATCACCGCTGGATACCGCGCCTTCAAGCGCGAGACGCTGGAAGCCATCGATTTTGATGCAGTTGAGTCGCGCGGTTACGGCTTCCAGGTGGATATGACCTTCCGCGTGGCCATGCTACGCAAGAAAATTGTTGAAGTGCCCGTTACGTTTGTTGAGCGTGAGCTAGGCGCTTCGAAGATGAGTGGAAATATCGTCTTCGAAGCCATGTGGAATGTCACTCGCTGGGGCTTGGGTGCTCGCTGGAAGAAACTGACGTCCAAGAAGTAGATTTCCTGCGCTGGCACGTACCGAGACATGTCCCGGTACGTGCCAACGCTGTTTAACGAGGTTATTCGGATCTGTCGCATGCAAGTGAGGCCTGGCTGCACAACCATTAGTTGTGCAGCCAGGCCTCATTTAATCCTCTAAGCCGATACTGGGCTTACCAGCGGCTTATTGGGGGAGTGCTAGACAGCTTCCCCGCGTGCAGCGCGCAACTGCGTCAGGCGGTCAGCCAGAGTCTTTTCCAGCTCTTCTTCGCTGCGACGCTCAAGGAGCATGTCCCAGTGGGTACGAACTGGCTTTTCGTTGCTAGCTTCTTCCACCTGGGCTTCGCCGTGGACGAGCTTGGCTTCCTTGCCGGTCTTGGTGTGCCAGACCGCTGGAATTTCAGCTTCGGCTGCAAAGACAACAAAGACGGTCTCGCCGTCTTCGGTACGGTATTCGACGCGCTGACGGGCAGCCGGCTCCACACCTGCCTCAGATTCCATGCTCTGTGCACCCAGGCGCATGCCTCGTAGGCTGCGATCGCTCATGATTTCCCTCCGCGATGTTAAAAGAATTCGCTACACGTACCAACGTTTGGCACCGGATAATAATTCCACCGAACAAGCGGTTTGGAAATCTTCAGGTACCAAAACATCCATTATACGCGTTAGCGGCGAGGTGCATGGCCTGCACCTCGCCGCTAACTGTTATCTAGTTATGAAACCAGTCTCTACTGGACGTCGCTGCTTGGAGCAGGCGAAGCTGGCGGAGCCGGAGGTGCCGCTGGGGAGCCATTGCCGCCCAATGCGCCGCCGATGCCCTTCAATGCTTCCGTCAGTTCACTTGGGATCACCCAAAGGGTGTTGGAAGTTCCTTCAGCAAGCTTTGGCAGTGTCTGCAGGTACTGGTAAGCCAGCAGCTCGTGATCCGGACGGCCGGCATGGATTGCGTCGAAGACCTTCTGGATAGCCTGAGCTTCACCATCGGCTCGCAGGATCGAGGACTGGGCGTCACCTTCAGCCTTCAAAATTTCTGCCTGGCGCTGGCCCTCGGCGGTCAGAATAGCTGACTGCTTCGTACCTTCAGCGGTCAAGATGGCTGCACGGCGGTCACGCTCGGCGCGCATCTGCTTCTCCATGGAGTCCTGGATGGACAGCGGTGGATCGATGGCCTTCAGCTCAACGCGGGAGACGCGAATGCCCCACTTGCCGGTTGCCTCGTCCAGTACACCGCGAAGCTGTCCGTTGATCTGGTCGCGGCTGGTCAGAGCCTCTTCCAGGTTCAGGCCACCAACGACGTTACGTAAGGTGGTCGTGGTCAGCTGCTCAACAGCTTGGATGTAGTTGGCGATTTCGTAGGTTGCAGCACGAGGCTCAGTGATCTGGAAGTACACAACGGTGTCAATTGAGACCACCAGGTTGTCTTCGGTGATGACTGGCTGCGGTGGGAAGGAAACCACCTGTTCGCGCAGGTCAAGCAATGGCAGCAAGCGATCCACAAATGGGATCAACAATGTCAGGCCAGGATTCAAGGTGCGATTGTACTTGCCGAGGCGTTCAACAATGCCTGCACGTGCCTGGGGCACGATGCGCACGCTGCGCAGTAGTACGACGATCACGAAGATCGCCAGAACGACAAGCACAACAGTTACGCCAAAACCATTTGAATTCATGGTTCATACTCACTTTCATTGTGCGGGGTGATGAAAATTAACGTCGAGAAGTTATCAGCTGTCAGCTGGGTCTTCGGGTTTCGGGGAAAGGTAGGCGGTAGCTCCGTCAATTCGTGAAACCACAGCATAGGTGCCTGGTGGCATCGTCGGAACATTCGACTCTGCACGAACCGTCCATATTTCGCCTTGAATCTTGGCCGAACCAGAAATCCGCGAAGTAGGTTCAAGGATCAAGGCATCAGCGCCGATCAGCCGTTCAATATTCGAACGGAACCCTACCGGGGATTTCTTCAGATGCCTGACGGCAATGGGACGAACCAGCAGAATCATGAGCAGGGAGACGACGCAGAAGACAACTACCTGCAACCACAATGGGCCATTTAGCAGGGCCACCGTGACCCCTCCGAGAGCTCCGATGCCCAACATGATGAAGTAAAGGTCGAGTGACAGCATCTCGATGATGGCCAACAATAAGAACAGCGCGAGCCAAATTACCCAGGCGTTACTTATGATCCATTCCGCGGTAGTCATGGAATCCACCTAATTTCTCATAGGACAAGGGCCAGAAGCTTTGGCCTTTCCTATATTCTGCCGTATCCGGGGCTGGATAGGCGTAGTCAATTAGGGGTATTTTCTATCTCTTAGGGATGAATACGTGCACTCCAAAGGATGCGGTTACAAGCTGTTGGCCGAGGGACTGCACTTTGCCTCGAAGCGTCTCGGGGGAGAGGTGGTGGCCCGCTGGGCCCATGAAAGCAAGGTTGTAAAGATCCTCGGAGCCCAACTCCATTTGATAGGTCAGGTATTCAGTCTCGATGTGCATCAGGTCTTCCGCGGCAAACTTCTCTTGCAGGGCTGCCAATTTTCCTTCGGCAACTGAGAGCATGTCTAACGGTTCGATGACCTCATTGAGGTGATTTGGTTCCCCGGTAACTACGATGCAGGCGCCGCTCGGGCGCAGGACCCGGTGAAATTCGGACGGATTGTGCGGAGCGAAGCAATTCAGCACGATATCCCGTGAGGCGTCGGCAGTCGGCAGTTTTCGCCAAACGTCCCACACAAGGGCAACAGTATTCGGCAGCTTTGCGGCACGGCGCATGGCGTATCGAGAAATATCCAGTGCTAGAGCGTCATGGCTCGCCGGCATCGTGAGATCAAGGATTTCCTTGAGATAGTAGCCGGTCCCGGCACCTGCATCGAGAACGTCCAATGTAGTTCCTGCGTGGTATCTCTGGACAAGTTCCGATAGCTTCCTTGCTAAAGGGGCGTAGTGGCCACGGGATTGAAACGCGTCTCGTGCCTGGACCATGGCGGATGTGTCTTCCAGGAAGTTGGTTCCCTTGCCTGTCAGAAAATTGAAGTACCCTTGCTTAGCGGCGTCGAATCGATGCCCGGAATCGCAGAGAAGCGTCTTACTAGCCTCGTCCTTGTACCCAAGAGGTTGATCGCAGACGGGGCAGATGACCGTTGTTTTTCTCATAGGCATTAGAAGTTCAGAACCTTTTTCGCGGTGGCGACATCCATGCTTTCGTGGCGCCAGAGTTCGGTCTCGCTAATGAGCGAACGAGTTTCAGCTTTGTCGACGTATACGGTGCCGCTGAGATGGTCCGTTTCGTGCTGGACGATTCGTGCCTGCCATCCGCTAAATTCGCGCGTGTGTTTTTGTCCTGCGCGATCCTCATAAGTTGCCGTGATGTCAGCGGGACGTGTCACGACTCCTTGGAAGCCATCGAAGGACAGGCAGCCTTCGTAAAAGACTGCCTCACGGTCAGAGATGCTGGCGTAGGCAGGATTGAAAATCTCCAAGTATTCGAGGGGTTCTCGTTCGCGCTCGGCCGCGATGGAGTCTGGAATCGGGTACAAGTCCTCAAGCACAGCGATCTGCAGCGGGATACCGATTTGAGGCGCTGCCAGGCCCACGCCTGGAGCCTCGTACATGGTCTGACGCATGGCCTCCAGCAATTGATCAAGTACCGGCTTTTCTAGTTGCCCGGTATATTCGATGGCCTGTTGCCGAAGCACCGGGTGCCCAAGCTGAACGATAGGAACGACCAGGTTCTCATCCGCAGTGGCTAAAACTGAAAGAACTAGTTCTTGGATCTCGTGGTTGGTGTATTCGGGATTCATTGAGAAGCGGCGGTCCGTTCTAGATCGTGGCGGGTGAGCTGTGCTAATCGCGAAGCCAATCTTGCCTTCTCGGTGGCGTGGAGCATGTGCCCCAAGGCGGCTAAGTCGTCCTCTGCGTACAAATGAACTTCGACGTCCTTGTCATAGAACACGTCAATGAGGTTTGCCAGGCGACGTTCTTCGTCCATTGGCATTGTTTCACTCGATGGTATTTCAGTGATGTGCCATCGCGAATAGCGGGTCGCAAGTTCGAGGTAGTCAGCGGTATTGCGCCGGGTTCTGCAGATCTGGTCGAAGGTTATCCAGATGCAGCCGTCGGTCAGATGGGCTGGGCCGATGCGGTCATAGCCGATTTCAATCCATGTTTCTGTCGCGGTGACAGGAATTGTCCGGGGGACCAGGTTCAGCGTGCCCTTGGCGAAGCCTTGCGCGTCGTTGGGCGAGCCGCTGATAAGACGATAGTCCTGCTCATGGTCGAGCTTGAAGATCTCGAAGCCATGACGAATTATCTCAATGATCGGTTTGACCAGGTGGTGAAAGGTATCGTCGTCGAGCAGATTTTCAGGCTCATAGTTGGAGGTGGTCACTAATTGGATCTCGTGCTGTTGGCAGAACTTGATCAGCTTTCCCATCAACATGGCATCGCCAGGTTCAGTGCAGTGGAATTCGTCGAAGATGAGTACCTGGATGCCGGCTAGTTCCCGTTCGAGGCCTTGGGAAAAAATTGCACCAAGTGGCTGGCCTGGTTCGCGGTTTTTGGGGGAGTTCAATTGGTGAAAGAACTCGTGGAAATGAAAGCGGCGGGTACGCGACGACGGCAGATGTGTCATCAATGCATTGGTGATGATAGTTTTCCCGCGACCCGGTGGTCCATAGATATATACGCCTTGTCGGCTGTTGCGGGCAGATGCACCGAGTGATTCGCCTAGAACGTTGATGAGCTGTTGCTGGGTTGGATCGGCGTTGATTCCATCCATGGAAAGTGAATCCAGGATCTGTCCGGCCAGGACGTTGCTAGCCAATTTACGTGACGACGGGGTGGGCATAGCTAAATTTTGCCATTCTCCGGTGTGCCATCCAATTCAAGCGGTTGTAGATCAACGCTAAATCCGTACTCAGCCGGTTGGTTAGATTCAAGTTGGATTCAATAATGACTAGTCAGCTCTTGAATCAGTCAACTCCAAATGGATGATTTATTTAGGGGAGTGATATCAAAGCTAAGTGCCAAGTGGTCCAACCTGGTGATTTTTGTGACTACCTATCGCTTTTGCTGCCGGTGAGTTCATAATGGACACACTCACCAAACCGGCCATTGGCGACCGGTGGTTTGCGGAGTTGGGCAAGTCGTTCAGGAAGTGATTGCGATGACTAGTGAATATGGCGTCCCGAGGGCGCAAGCGGGAATCATATCGAGTGATTTGCTGGATATGACCGTCGTAGTGCTCAAGACCTTATCTGACCCATTGCGCCTTCAGATGCTTTGGGCTTTGTGTGACGATGACCTGACGCTGTCCGAGTTATCGCAGTTGATTGGCGTTAGCCCATCGGTTGCTAGTCAGCTGCTGGCGCGGATGAGAACCGCTGGGGTTCTGCAAACGAAAAAGACCGGACGCCACGTAATCTATTCAATGCACGACGAGCTGTCCCGCCAATTCATCCGGCAGATGCTGGACTTTGCGGCCCATCGGCTGGAACTCCAGGATGGCCCGGTGGCCAGTCAGGATTGATGCCACTTAACTTAATGCTTGGTGACCAGATCTGACTGCTTCCGCAGCCATTATCAGTAAGCCGATAATCTACATTATGTAAAGTAGTGGAGATCTGACCCTTCCCCAACTGGCTGATTTGGTGCCTTCCTTGCGCACCAAAGCATGGTAGATCGTTACCAAGGCTGGCCGTTCACTGGCTTATGTATTGCTTGGTCGATAGCCGGAAGGCGATGCGCCAACTTGCCGTATGAGGATTGAACTTCATGAACTTTCGGATTCGAACCCGAGCGACTGGGCCAAGACGGCGATACAGATGTCAGACGCTTCGAGCCTTTTCTGGGCTTTGAGCATTCGCCAATTAGTGAGGTCGGTAATTGGTGGTGTGCCAGCTGCCTCTCAAAATCGTTGTGCACGGATCGTTTGTGGCATATTTGATGCCCATGCCAGTTCTCGCATTTCTGGGGGTCTACTCTGGCGTTTCGTGCATGAGGTCAACGACCGAGTTACCGCAAGTTCTCGGATAGGCTGGAATGGACTCGTATTTGAGTCGCTCTCCCCCGAATTTTTAAGGACTGACTCCAACACATGTCTCCAAGCTCCCTTTACCGAACGATCGCGCGTGCAGAAGCTGTCACTTGGACATTATTGATTGTGGCGATGATTCTGAAATATGGAATCAAAGTAGGCGACTGGCCGGTTTCCATCGCAGGGTTCATCCATGGGTTCGTGTTCCTGACCTACATCGTGGCTGCCATTTTGGTTGGAATGAATCAGCGTTGGAGCAAGGTACTCATACTTGGAGCGGCCGCGACATCGGTAATTCCGTTCTTGACGATCCCCTTTGACAAGTGGCTTGAGCGCAAGGGAAAGCTTGTTGGCCCTTGGCGCAAGGAAGCTAGCGACCATCCAGCCGATCAGCGATGGACCGATTCGACGATGCGTTGGCTTGTTGCCCGGCCGATGCTGACATCGATTACCCTCTTTGTCGTGATCGTTGCTGTCTTCTCGACCATGCTCGTCATGGGTCCTCCTGGCGGTCGCGGGTAAGCATTCTGCTCGAACTATTCCAGGGCGGTCCAGACGTAACGGACTGAGCTGGGCAATGTTTCGTGAACGACCTATCCAGTCAATCCCAAGGATTCCGGGTAGGTTGTTTTCTATTTCGTCAGCTGTTCAGCCTGTTAGGTCGACGTCGATTTGATCAAGATGGGGATCGCCTTGATCATCACGAGCATAGCCAAGAGTTCCACTAGGGTCTGTGTGACTACAACAGACGATGCCAGCGAAAACTCTGGTGGCAAAGCCAACGCAATGGGAAGCACGACCAAGGAATTGCGTGTAACGCCACTGAAGGCGAGCGCCCGCAGAGCCGGGGCAGGAAGTCTATAGGATCTGCCAACGATGTAGGCGAAGAATGCCGCTAACGGTACGAAGGCACCGAAGAGGATTGCTGCTCCTACCAGTGCTTCGAAATGTGTCGATACCGAATGGATCTGGGAGCCGACGACACAAAACAGTGTCCCCATCATGGCCGGAACCATGCACAACTCTGCGCTGTGGGAGACGTATCTGATAACTGAATGCTTCTTGGCGAACACTTGTGTTGACCACGCAAGCGCCAACGGGATGAGAATAAGCAGTATCAGGGCTTCGATAAACGGCTCGGGTGAAAATATCTCCATCGGTGACTTCCCCGCAATGAAGTACATGTAGACGGGGATCAACATCATTTGAACCACCAGCAGCAGTGGAGTTGCCGCAAGAAGTTTCTGGTTCGCTCCCCCAGCCAGACCTGAAAAGACAATGACATAGTCAACACAGGGTGCTAGCAGAACGAGCGCGACTCCGATAAGAACAGCTTGACCAGCCACGAGTAATCTAGACAAAGCGAACACCAGAGCTGGGACGGCAATGAAGTTGGTGACCATCAAGGCAAAGATGAATCTGAGATCCTTGAGACCCTGAAGAGCCGTGGTCAGAGGCATGCTCAAGAACGTGATGTAAAGCAAAAGGCCCAAGAACGGAGTGATGAGAAAGCCCAGCTGGTCACTTAGCGATGGCAGGGCGATGCCAAGTGCGCTGCCGGCTGCGATGGACACCAAATAGAGCAAGATCTGTTGTCTGTTCATCCACTCCGTGAACGATGGCAAGAACGTCACGCTCCAATATCGGTGCTATTAATAACGGTAGTTCGCGGGCCAAAGTCTCGGAAGCTCCCCCAAGAAGCTGTGTTGGAAGCAACAGAGTCTTTGGCCCGTTGGACGCAATTAGTTCTATGTCTGCTTCTCTATCATGAGTACATGAAGCAAAGTTTGAGCAAGTGGCCGTGGCTGGCAGTTATAGACGCAGTCCTCATCATCCTTTTCGCCCTACTGGGTCGCAGGGAACACGAGCACGGGCTTGGGATAGGTGGAATTTTCGTTACCGCCCTTCCATTCCTCGTTGCTTATGTACTCATGACAGTGCTCTCGCGCCCCTGGCTGACGATTAATAAGATCTGGCCTACAGGCTTACTTGTCTGGCTAGGCACGGTTGTCCTCGGGATGGCGCTGAGACTTCTGATGGGCAAAACTGCGGCCATCTCGTTCGTCATCGTCACCTTGATTGTTCTCGGAGTGTTCCTGCTAGGCCGACGTGGCATCAGCTTGTTGATCGCCAAGCGATCACAGCAGCAAAAGGCCTAGCCCGTACGATGCGGCAGCGACCAGGCCGCTGGAGAAGGTACCCAAGATAAATTGTTCGGCAGCGCGGTGGTCTTTCAATTCGGAGAACCGTCCGAGACCCTTTATGGCCAGAACGACCGCGATGCCTTCTGGCCAGCCGGCCCATAATGTGCTGACAATAGCTGCTCGCTCCAAGAGTCCGATCCATAGCCCGCCTCGAAGCGGAGATGGATCGGACTCTTCTTTGTTAAGCTCAGAATCATTCTTGGCGGCAAGCCGGAAGACGAGTTCGGTGAATGGTCCGCCAAAACTTACTGCGAAGATGCCTGAGAGCATCACAACGTGGAACGCCGGACCTTGGGCAGGCAGGCCAGTTGAGCCAGACGCCGCCGAGAGTACTGCAGAAGAAGCGGCCAAGAGGCCGGAGATCACGATGAGAACTTCGCGCCACCGTGCTCGATTGCCTATTGCATAACCAAGGTATGCGGCGAGGCAAGACAATACCGTAGCTAGGCTCAGGCACCCCCAGGCAATCCAGAACATCTATGACTCCCCTAGCATTTTGAGCTGGCGAGTCAGTGACTTTGCTGCCTCGTCCATCATTCGATTCGCCTCAAACCATAGCGCGGCGGACAGACGAGATGAGACTGCCTGCTGCGTGATACCCAATTCCTTTGCGATCTGCTGCTGAGTCAATCCTTCATCTGCCAAAGTGCCAGCCTCCCAGGCAGTAGCCCTGCGCTTGGAGACTATGCAGGCGGTTAATTGAAGCTCAGCTTCCAGCCTTGTGGCTTCGTGGGATGGACCATGAACAGCAAGATGGGCGTTGGTGTTCTTGGAACGCTCTACTGCAACCCGTGCGTATTCGAAGGCAGGCCCGCGGCCTGCCCTTGTCTCTTTGGGCAGCGGCGTTTCAACCTGCCCAAATCCTAGACCGACGCTCCAATCCCCTGATGCCGCCATCATGACGGCCAAACGAATCGCTTCCGAAGCATCGTCCAAGACCGCTTGAACCTCATCACCAGCGGTACGCTGGAAGGGACGGACGACCGGAACAGTCGCGTTGGCCTGCTCAATGAGCGTTTGTACTTTGTCTTCCGATGATCGGGAGCGACGCTGGTCGATGGTCAGAACAATCATGGAACAAGTATAAAACATAGTAGAGATAAATACTAATTTTAAAGCTTGTATAACTGTAGTTGTGATTATTGCTCGGACTCGCTCGGGCCGCATTTTCGACTAGAGTTGAAACTAAGTTATTGGTCTTCAGTTCGGGGACTCACGTAGTGAAAGGCTCAGCAATGGTTACTGCATTTGTCATGATTCAGACGGCAACGGACAGCATTCCGGAGTGCGCTCAGCAGATATCCGCAATTTCCGGCATTAGCGAGGTCTATTCCGTCGCCGGCGATTGGGACCTGATCGCAGTAGCCCGCGTGCACAAGCATGAGGACCTGGCGGAAGTTATCGCCAATAAGCTTTCCAAGATTCCAGGCATCCGTGGAACGCAGACGCATATCGCATTCCGGGCTTATTCGGATCATGACCTTGAAGCGGCCTTTTCCCTGGGGCTGGACGACTAGCCTTCCCTCACTTGCAAGGACGGGTTCTGGTTGCAGCTTGTATGAGCTGCAACCAGAACCCGTCCTTGTTTAATCCGGAGTGCTACTCCCCCACGATTTGCTGCGTCGTTTTCGCCCAATTCTCAAGGACGGTCTTAGCTGCGCCGGAATCTATCGAGTTGGCGGCCTTTTGGAACGCGATCTTCATGCGCTCATCGAAACTACCCTCGCTGGATTCGTCGTAGGCAACCATTCCTGCCGCGGCGTTGAGCAATACGGCATCGCGAACCGGACCTTCTGCTCCCGAAACGATCTGCCTGACAACCTCAGCGTTATGTAGAGCGTCTGCTCCGCGCAACTGCTCGATGGTTGCCCGCGAGATTCCTAGATCCTGAGCATCGAAAGTGAACTCGTTGACACGCCCATCGCGGACTTCCCATACGCGATTGGCGGAGGTTGTTGTGAGCTCGTCCAAGCCGTCATCTCCGCGGAATACCAGGCCACGGGAGTCGCGGCTGGCCAGGACGCCAGCCATGATCGGAGCCATGACCAAGTCCGAGCAGCCGATGGCGGATGAACTGGGCAATGCCGGGTTGGTCAGCGGCCCCATGAAGTTGAATGCAGTGGGCACGCGAAGCTGACGCCGAGCGACGGCGACGTGACGCATTGACGGGTGGAAGACATTGGCGAAGCAGAACGCAATTCCAACCTTGTTATAGACCTCTACAAGCCTCTCGATTGGTACATCCAGTCGCACGCCCAGAGCTTCGAGAACATCCGCTGACCCCGAAGAGGACGATGAGGCCCGGTTACCGTGTTTAACTATGTTGATGCCGGCGCCCGCGCACACCAGAGTGGCCATCGTCGAGATATTCACGGTGTTCTGTCGGTCACCACCAGTTCCCACAATGTCCAGTGTTTGTGCCTGGATGCTCAGCGGCTTGGCGTTGGCAACCATGGAATCAACGAGACCGGTGAGCTCGGCAACGGTTTCGCCCTTCGAGCGCAAGGCAACAAGGAACCCAGCGATTTGTACATCGCTCGCCTCGCCACTCATGATCTCATTCATGGCCCACGCTGCCTGAACGCGGCTGAGATCGCCACCGCCGATCAGGGTGGCCAAGAGATCTGGCCAGGTTGGGAACTTTTCGTTTTCAAGGCTCGTTGACACAAATGAAAGCCTATCGAGCAAGCAGTCGCAGACCCAATTCATGTCATCGATTGATGTGTCACAAGTCGCTAGAAACCTAGTATTTCTGGGGATAAATAGGGCACATGAGCGTTGCATAAATGAATGTTTCACGAGACTCGCCGAATCAAGCTCTACGAATTGTAGAAAGAGTTTTCTACGTACTTCCGCGTGTTTCCGCGGTTGTTGTCGATGTGTGGCGCAAAAAACCTCCGACAACGCCTTTCTGCATTGGTATCTGAGGGGCATTTAGAGACATAATGTCAGTGTGACAACTGCGACTCATGCCCCAAATACGACGGCGCCTCATGCGCCGAACCGCCCAAACATGGTGTCGGTGGGAACGATGGTGTGGCTCTCCAGCGAGCTCATGTTCTTCGCCGCCCTCTTCGCCATGTATTTCAGCCTTCGGGCTGCCGCGCCCGAACTATGGGCGACTGAAACTGCCAAACTTAACGTGCCGTTTGCGCTGGTTAACACCCTGATTCTGGTTTCCAGCTCGTTCTCGTGCCAGCTTGGTGTGTTCCGTGCTGAAGAATTCAAGCCTCGCCGTTCCGGCGGACTGTTCAACTTCAAGGAATGGGGAATGATCGAATGGTTCATTCTCACCTTCATCCTTGGCGCAATCTTCGTCTCGGTCCAGGCTTATGAATACGTAACCCTCGTTCACGAGGGCGTAGCACTGAACTCGAACTCCTACGCTTCGGCCTTCTACATGACCACCGGCTTCCACGGCATTCACGTCACCGGTGGCCTGATTGCATTCCTGCTGATCATTGGTCGTGCAATGCTGGCTAAGAAGTTTGGCCACTTCGAAGCAACGGGTTCCATCGTTGTGTCCTACTACTGGCACTTCGTTGACGTTGTTTGGATCGCGCTGTTTGCGATTATCTACTTCCTGAAGTAGCAACTTTTAGTCATTAGTTGCCTCAACGAGAAGTACGGCAACACCACACCAAAGAAACTAAGTGAGGAACCAGCAAGTGAAGGCTCTTTCGAAAAAGCGCCGCCACCCGCTCGCCGCTGTGGCCCTGCTTCTGTTTGGATTGCTGATTACCGGCAGTCTCTACACCGCAGCAGGAAACATCAGCGAAGCGAAGGCCGCTGAGACCACCGCAGCATCGCAGACCGATGTTGACGAAGGTCAGAAGCTTTTCGTCGCGAACTGCGCTACTTGCCACGGCATGCACGCTGAAGGTTCGGACTCCGGTCCTTCGCTGATTGGCGTTGGCGCCGCATCTGTTGACTTCCAGGTCGGTACCGGCCGTATGCCAATGCAGATGCAGGGCCCTCAGGCCCAGGTCAAGCCAGTTCAATTCGACGACAAGCAGATCTCCCAGTTGGCTGCGTATGTTGCCAGCCTGGGTGCAGGTCCAGCGATCCCGGATGAGGAATACCTCGATACCACCAAGGGCGATGCAGCTCACGGTGGAACCGTCTTCCGCGTGAACTGCGCAATGTGCCACAACGCGGCAGCAGCCGGTGGTGCTTTGACCCGCGGCAAGTTCGCTCCGACCTTGACCGGCGTAACCGAGAAGCACATCTACGAAGCGATGGCTACCGGCCCACAGAACATGCCAGTGTTCAACGACTCGAACATCACCCCAGAAGAGAAGCGTGATGTCATCACCTTCCTGAAGACCATTGAAGCCAATGGTTCCGCTGGCGGTGCAGCCCTGGGCTCCCTGGGTCCAGTTGCTGAAGGCCTGTTCACCTGGACCGCAGGTCTGGGTATCATCATTGCCTTCACCATTTGGTTGACCTCGCGTCCTTCCTAAGGCAAACCACGGCCACGGCCGTAACCATCACTACGTACATAAATTCCTAACAGAAGGATGAGAGAGAAACATGGGCGACCATAGTCACGGCAGTCCCGAAAACTCGGGCACCGTTGCTAAGGCTGACGATGTAGCTCAGGATCGTTTCCCCGATCCGGGCTTGCCACCCCATCGTCCGCGTCTCGCAGATCGCGATCCGCGCGCAGCCAAGCGACACGAGCGTCAAGTAGCGCTCCTATTTACCATCTCCATCATCGGCACGCTCTTCTTCTTCGTGGCCTACTTCGTCCTGGGCCGCCTGGGCGATATGTCCTTCGCTGAACTGCGTGTGCAGAACGCTGCACTGGGCCTGGGCACCGCATTCGCGATGCTCGGTATCGGTGTAGGTATTGTTCACTGGGCAAAGACCCTGATGCCGGATCACGAGCTCATGGAAATGCGCCACGAGATCCGCTCGGAAGAAGACCGCCAGGATGCAGTCGAGATCGTAGATACCGTTCTTGAAGAATCCGGTATCAAGCGCCGTCCGCTGATCCGCAACACCCTGATCGGTGCCATCGCTTTGGCCCCGATTCCGGCAATCTTCATGTTCCGCGATCTGGATCGCACCGGTAAGACCGCAAACCAGATGATCGATTCCCTGCGCCACACCATGTGGGACAAGGGCATCCGATTGACCCGCGATCCATCCGGCACCCCGATCAAGGCTTCGGACGTCCAGATCGGCTCCGCTTTCCACGTTGTCCCAGAGGGCATCAACGAAACCGAGAACCCGCTGAACGAAAAGGCCAAGGCCGTTGTTCTGCTGATGCGCATGGATCCAGCAGAAATGAACATCTCCGAGGGGCGCGAAGACTGGAACGTCGACGGCATCGTCGCCTACTCCAAGATCTGCACCCACGTTGGTTGCCCGATCGCACTGTATGAGCAGCACACGCACCACCTGCTGTGCCCTTGCCACCAGTCGACCTTCGACCTGACCCAGGAATGCAAGGTCATCTTCGGCCCAGCTGGTCACGCACTTCCACAGCTGCCAATTACTGTGGACTCCGAAGGCTACCTGGTCGCCCAGAGCGACTTCCATGAGCCTGTCGGCCCGGCCTACTGGGAGCGTGGTTAATCATGACGACTGCTAACGAATACCAGGCAACGACCTCCACCGGTCGTATCGCCAACTTCGTGGATTCACGCGTTGGCGCTTCGGCTATCGTCAAGGAATTCGGTCGCAAGATCTTCCCTGACCACTGGTCGTTCATGTTCGGTGAAGTAGCTATGTACACCTTTGTGCTGTTGCTGCTCTCCGGTACCTTCCTGACCTTCTTCTTCGATCCTTCGATGGCGCACGTGACCTACAACGGTTCGTACGTTCCGATGAAGGGTCTGGGAATGTCGACCGCCATGGCTTCGACCATGGACATCTCGTTCGACGTTCGCGGCGGCCTGTTCATGCGTCAGGTCCACCACTGGTCGGCACTGCTCTTCATTGCATCGCTGTCCGTTCACATGCTCCGCGTGTTCTTCACCGGTGCATTCCGTCGCCCACGTGAATTGAACTGGGTTGTCGGCGGCGTTCTGCTGATCATGGGTCTGGCTGCTGGCTTCACCGGCTACTCCCTGCCCGATGATCTGCTTTCCGGTAACGGCCTGCGCATTATCGATGGCGTTATGAAGGCACTGCCAATCGTCGGTACTTACCTCTCGATGTTCTTCTTCGGTGGCGAGTTCCCAGGCGAGCACGTAATCCAGCGTCTGTACTCGCTGCACATCATGATTGTGCCTGCAGTGATCATCCTGCTGATCGTAGTCCACCTATTCATGGTTGTGACCCACAAGCACACCCAGTACCCAGGCCCAGGTCGCACCAACGACAATGTTGTTGGCTTCCCTGTCGGCCCGGTCTACGCTGCAAAGGCCGGTGGATTCTTCTTCATCGTCTTCGGCATCGTTGCTTTCATCGCAGGCCTGTTCCAGATCAACCCGATCTGGAACTACGGACCATACGACCCATCCCCTGTTTCGGCTGGTACCCAGCCTGACTGGTACATCGGTTTCGTTGATGGCGCCCTGCGTTTGATGCCAGGTGTTCTTGGCAACTTCAGCTTCGAGTGGAACATTCCATTCCCATGGGGCACCAACACCCTGGTTCTCTCGGTTCTGCTCCCAGCCCTGGTTCCTGCAGGCGCACTGTTCGCAGTCATGTTCGCATGGCCATGGATCGAGCGTTGGGTGACCAAGGACAACCGCGAGCACCACTTGCTGGATCGTCCGCGTAACGCGCCATTCCGTACCGCTATGGGTGTTGCCGGCGTGATCTTCTACAGCGTGATGTGGGCAGCTGCATCCTCTGACTTGATCGCGACGCACTTCCACGTGGCACTGAATGACGTCACCTACTGGTTGCGTGCACTGTTCTTCCTCGGCCCAATCCTGGGCTTCTGGTTGACCCGCCGCATCTGCCTGTCGCTGCAGCGCAAGGATCGCGAGATCGTGCTGCACGGCCGCGAAGCCGGCATCATCCAGATGTCGCCAGAAGGTGGCTTCACCGAGAAGCACGAAGAGGTCGACGTTTACAAGCGCTACCTCTTGACCAACTTCGAGGATCGCCAGTACATCCCAGCAGAGCCTGACGCCGCTGGCCACATCTCCGGTTCGGAGAAGCGCCGCGCAATGATCTCGAAGTTCTTCTTCGAAGATCGCGTCGCCCCGGTAACCCCATCGGAACTGGAAGCAGCACATGCTGCCCACGGTCACCATGAGGTCGAGGGTGACAAGCAGGACTCGATCGAGAAGTAATTCCGATTCGCGTTAGTCACTAGAACAGGGACACACCACGGTGTGTCCCTGTTCTATTTAAGCTGTTGTACGGAGTCTTCAAGCGAACCTACTCCCCTGCGGAATCAGACTCGAACCCATTGCCAATCCTGCGAGGCCCTCACAGGGCCGTGAGAACGCCGAGAGCGCCACTTGTGTTCAAGGAGTGGCCAATGCAGCTCTAAGCTCCCCTATGCGTCGCCAGTGGCGCCGGAAGCGTCGATGAGAAAGACGGCCGCTCGCTCTGTGACAACTTCTTTAGATTCGGCAGCACTGTGCACTGCGCACAGAACAGCCAATGATGCCTAGAAGACCAGGAGCATCGGACCGGACGCCCAATATTGGGTATGCCGACGCGGCGATTCATATCAGGCTGGTGGAAGATGCCTGCCAAGAAACGGGACAGTTGAAACTGGAATCCTGTCCTCACTGTCCCATAGGTGCAACTAGGGAACGCCACGCCGAAACCGAATCGGTCCAACAGTGCCCGCCAACTTGAAACTAGTATCTGTCCGTCTGGACTGCCTGCGGAGCTGCTGCCATGCTGGCGTGGTCCTAAAAGGCCTCTGTGTAGCGCGGTGTACGAGTGCCAACGCGTTGCAGCGGGACAAAGAGCTTGTAGCGGTCCGAGCGGTAGAGCGAGACAGAGTAGTCGGCCAGCCGTTCGCCGATATAGGCGTAGCGCGTGATCTGCAACAACGGGAACCCTGGTTCAACGCCCAGCAAATGGGCCTGGCTCTTGCTTGCGGCCGTGCTTTCGACCTGATCCTCGCCCCATTCCAGAAGTATGCCGTAGCGCTCGTGTAGGGCTTGGTAGAGCTTGGACGGCGGCTCCGCGTCTACGAAGCCTGGGACCAGATCTGCTGGCATATAGTTCTCGTCCAGGCTCATCGGGGTTCCATCGGCCAGCAGCAGGCGTTTGAACTGCACCACCTGCGTCCCCTCCTCCACCATTAGCTGCAGGGCAAGGTTCGTATTGGCCTTGATTTCGGCAAACTCCAGAACATGCGCGTCCGGCACCATCCCACGGCGCATCATGTCCTCGGAGTAGGAATGCAGCCTGACCCTCAAGTCAAGTTTCTCGGGGACGACAAAAGTGCCGATGCCGACTACGCGCTTGAGCACCTGTTCGTCGACCAACGCGTCTATTGCCTGGCGGATGGTCTTGCGGGCCACCCCGAAATGTTCGGCGAGCTCGCGTTCTGGTGGGAGCTTGTAGCCAGGTTTGCAGGCTTCGCGGGTGTGGGCTTTGAGGATCTCACGGATCTGCCGGTACTTGCTTTGTTTGCTCGCTGGATCAAGATACGCCTCGACCTTGGGCTGGGGTGCGTGGCGCATGGTTGATCTCCTCGGCTGGTACCGGGCCGGCATTTCACTATGGCCCTACTGCTATTAAAAGACTAATGGGGTGACAAGCCAATTGCTTGTCACCCCATTAGGACCACTGCTTAGTGTGCGTGGTCTCCACGGCTGTATTCGTAAACCCAGCCAACCAGACCTACAACGGAAAGTCCTGCTCCGATGTAGAAGACCCACCAGCCAACTGCAATGCCCAAGAAGGCGATTGCAGCGGAACCGGCAAGTACCAGTGGCCACCAGCTCCATGGCGAGAACATTCCGATGTCGCCGGCGTTCTCGTGGATTTCACCGTCGACACGGTCCTCTGGGCGAGGGCCGATGCGCTTGGCGGTGAACAGCAGGTACCACCCAACCATTGCGGACAGGCCTACCAGCATCAGCAATGCCAGGAAGCCAACCCATTCGCTCCAGTTGGTCATGTAACCGTAGATCACGGCGATAGGGGCGAAGAAGAAGACGCCACCCAGGAAGATCCAGGATTCAATTTTCATCTTTACAGGTCCTTCTGATCAGCAGGGCCAAAGATCTTTGCAACCGGAGTTTCTGGGGTAACGCGACCGCTCAGTTCCGGGTGGTGCAGATCCAAAGCTGGACGCTCTGAACGGATGCGAGGAATCGAGTGGAAGTTGTGGCGTGGTGGTGGGCAAGAGGTAGCCCACTCCAGCGAGGCGCCGAAGCCCCATGGATCATCAACTTCAACCTTCTTGCCGTAGCGGAAGGTGATCCATACGTTCCAGAAGAACGGAATCATCGATGCGCCCAAGATGAACGCGAAGACGGTCGAGACCTGGTTCATGGTGGTGAAACCATCTTCAGGCATGTAGTCGGCGTAACGACGCGGCATACCCATGACACCCAGCCAGTGCTGGATCAGGAAGGTTCCGTGGAAGCCAGTGAACAGCATCCAGAAGTGGATCTTGCCCAGACGCTCGTTGAGCATCTTGCCGGTCCACTTTGGCCACCAGAAGTAGAAGCCAGCGAACATTGCGAATACCACGGTACCGAAGACCACGTAGTGGAAGTGTGCCACAACGAAGTAGGAGTCAGAAACGTGGAAGTCCAGTGCAGGAGCGGAGAGGATAATACCGGTCAGACCACCGAACAAGAAGGTGATCATGAAGCCGATGCTCCACAGCATTGGGGTTTCGAAGGTAATCGAACCGCGCCACAGGGTACCGATCCAGTTGAAGAACTTCACACCGGTTGGCACTGCGATCAGCATGGTCATGAAGCCGAAGAACGGAAGCATAACCGAGCCGGTGACGTACATGTGGTGAGCCCACACAGAAACCGACAGTGCAGCGATCGAGATGGTCGCGAAGACCAGACCCTTGTAACCGAAGATCGGCTTGCGGCTGAAGACCGGGAAGATCTCCGAAACGATACCGAAGAACGGCAGCGCGATGATGTAAACCTCAGGGTGTCCGAAGAACCAGAACAGGTGCTGCCACAGGACGGCACCGCCGTTCTCCGGGTCGAAGATGTGTGCACCAAAGCGGCGATCAGCACCCAGCGCGAACAGCGCAGCTGCCAGCGGCGGGAAGGCCATCAGGACCAGCAACGAGGTGATCAAGGTGTTCCACGAGAAGATCGACATGCGCCACATGGTCATGCCAGGGGCACGCAGGCAGATGATCGTGGTGATGAAGTTGACGGCACCCAGGATGGTACCGAAGCCCGACAGTGCCAGACCGAAGACCCAGAGGTCTCCACCGACACCTGGCGAGAAGGTGGTGTTCGACAGTGGAGCGTAAGCGAACCAACCGAAGCTAGCTGCACCCTGCGGGGTGAGGTAGCCGGCCAGAGCGATTACGGAGCCCATGGCGAAGAACCAGAAAGCCAGTGCGTTCAGACGTGGGAAGGCCACATCCGGGGAACCGATCTGCAAAGGCATCATGACGTTTGCGAAGCCAGCGAAGAGCGGGGTCGCGAACATCAGCAGCATGACGGTGCCGTGCATGGTGAACAGCTGGTTGTACTGTTCCTTGGTCTGCAGGATCTGCATACCTGGTTCGAACAGCTCTGCACGGATCAGCAGCGCCATGACGCCACCGATGCAGAACATGACGAACGAAGTGATCAGGTACATGTACCCGATCTTCTTGTGGTCGGTCGAAGTGATGTAGTCGACGAAAAGGCGACCCTTCGACTTCGGCACCACGGCTGGGGCAATCGACTTGACGTCGTCAGTTGCGTATTCAAACGTAGTCATAGTGATTACTCTCCTTCCCCGTGCTCTACTACTACACCGTTAACCGTGTCCGGCTGGCGGTCGTATTCTTCGCCGATGTGTCCATCGTCCATCTTCGCGAGCTGAGCCTTGAACTCTGCGTCGCTGACGACCTTCACGTTGAAGAGCATTTCGGAGTGGTACTCGCCGCAAAGCTCGGCGCACTTTCCGTCATAGCTACCTTCAACCTGAGGAGTCAGGTAGATGTGGTTGGTCTTGCCTGGGATCATGTCCAGCTTCTGCAAGAAGGCTGGGACCCAGAACGAGTGAATTACATCGCGGCTGTTCAGATCCAGCTGTACCGGCTTGCCTGCTGGCAAGTACAAGGTAGGCAGTTCTTCGCGAGCGCCTTCCGAGCCATCGGTGTGCAAGTGGGCCTGGGTGCCGGCGAAATGCTTCTCAGTGCCCTGGTAGGTGTAGTTGAAGTCCCAAGACCACTGCTTGGCTCGAACGTCTACTACGACCTCGGAATCAACAGGCTTGTTGATGCTCTTTTCCAGGGTGTTGTTGAAGCTAAAGAAGACTAGAACAAGGACCAAAGGAATGGCCGTGTAGAAGATCTCCAATGGCATGTTGTAGCTCAGCTGGCGGGGGTAACCGGTGTCGGTCTTGCGGCGACGGTAGGCGATGATGCACCAAAGCATCAAGCCCCAAGTCAAAATACCGATGACTACCACGGCGATCCACGAGTGAACCCAGAAATCCTGGATTGCAGCAGTGTGGTTAGTGGTGTCACGCTCCACGTTTGGGAGCCAACCGCGTTTAGCCTCCGCTGAACATCCCGTCAACAGCAGCGCGCCAGTGCCGACTAAAGCCAGAACTTTGGCTTTAGCAGACCCGCGACTGCCGGTTCGGTCTTGCGAACTCACAGACGGCCCTTCCTCTTTGTTGGTGCAGAATGTGGTCTTCATAAGTCACCTCGTGGTTTAACGAGTTGCACGGTGAGGTGGCTCACGAAGGGAAACATAGTTTTACTACTTAACGTAGAGCTTACCCTCTTCGGGGTCAGAATGCCGAAAAACGCCGCTGTTCTAACGAGAAATTTCTTCAACGTTTGAACAGCGGCGTTAGTTCCCTTGGGCCAGGTGGATCCTAGTGGAAGGAGTCTCCGCAGGCGCAGGAGCCGGAGGCCGAAGGGTTGTCGATGGTGAAGCCCTGCTTCGAGATGGTGTCTTCGAAGTCGATCGAAGCGCCAGCAAGGTAAGGAACGCTCATCTTGTCGACGATGACCTCTACGCCGTCGAAGTTGCGAACAGCGTCGCCCTCGAGCATGCGCTCATCGAAGTAAAGCTGGTAAATCAGGCCCGAGCAGCCGCCTGGCTGCACGGCGATGCGCAGACGCAAGTCGTCGCGGCCTTCCTGCTCCAACAGTGAACGCACCTTTTCGGCGGCCACGTCGGAAATGTTTACCTCGTGGGTTGGCAACTCGGTTGGGTCACCCTTGGTTTGCTCAACAGCTGCAGTCATGATTTCCTCCCATACTGCTCGTTGTGGCATCAGCCTCAAATTAGCTCCGAGACTTCGCCCCTGTTCTTGCTACTATCCTACGTCGCAACCGCGAGGATTTCTCCCCTTATGTCACGGCGTATGACACGCCTCATAGTCCTTCAGCGTTGATCCTGGCCAGCAACAGCGCCTCAGCTTCAATTGCATGCTTGAAGTCGCCCAGATGCAATGATTCATTTGCCGAGTGGGCGCGTGAATCTGGATCTTCAACTCCGGTCACAAGGATCTGCGCCTGTGGGAACACCTCCAGCAAATCGGCGATGAATGGAATCGACCCACCCAGCCCCATATTCACAGGTACAACTCCCCAGGCTTGTTCAAGTGCCCAGCGTGCGGTGTCGTTCGCCGAAGCATCCAAATTGGCCTTGTAGGCATTTCCGGCTTCGGTGGCTTTGAAATCTACCTGCGCACCGCGCAAGTCGACTCCGTTCACGTGCTCCTCCAGCGTTTGCAGTGCCTTAACAGGATCTTGTCCCGGCGCCAAACGCATCGAAACCTTGAACCTGGTTTGCGGAATCAGGGTATTCGACGACTGATCAACGTTAGGGATATCCATTCCAATGACGCTCAACGCTGGTTTATTCCACAAGCGATCGGTGATTTTCCCGGTTCCCGCCAATTCGAAGGAATCCAGTACTCCGGAATCGTTGCGGAACTGGGCCTCGTCGAAGTCGACTTCGGCGGAATCGCTGGCAACTAGGCCCTTGACGGCGACAGAGCCATCCTCATTGTGGAATGTCGAAATGAGCTTTGCTGCAAGCAAAGGGGAATCCAGGACCGGGCCGCCGAACATTCCCGAATGGACTGCATGCTTCAGCGAGCGAACAGTGATTTCCGCGGCGCACATGCCGCGGAGCGAACTGGTGAGTGCCGGAGTGCCAACGGCCCAGTTGCTGGAATCAGCGACAACGATAACGTCTGCAGCAAGCTTGTCCTGATGCGCTTCAAGGAAGTTGCGGAATGACGGTGATCCCGCTTCCTCCTCCCCCTCGAAGAAGTAAGTCACGCCGACGCCGAAGTCCGAGACAAGGTCCAATACTGCGCGCAACGCGGCAAGGTGAACCATGATTCCAGCTTTGTCGTCTGCCGCGCCTCGGCCAAAGAGCCGGTCGCCGACCTGTGTTGCCTCGAAAACCGGGGTGTTCCAATCCTCGGCATTGCCCGGAGGCTGTACATCGTGGTGTGCATACAGGAGTACGGTCGGCTTGCCAGGTGCTGCCTTGCGGCGGGCTACGACCGCGGGCGCGCCCATCGCGCCGTTTTCTGCTGGTTCGCGCAGGATTTCAACGCTTTCCATACCCGCATTCTTAGCCAGTTCAGCTACAGCTTCAGCTGACTTCTCCAGATTCTGCGGGTCGAAGGATTCCCAAGCGATGCTTGGAATGGCGACTAAGGCCTTGAGTTCTTCGAGGATCTGCTCGAAGTTCGCATTGATATGGCCCTTGAGTGCTGAAATATCGACGCCATTCTTAGCGGCGTCGAAGAGTGAATTTGTGCTCATGGTTTCAGCCTAGCAATTCATTGCGTATCGAATGTCACGCGACAAGCTAATTCCGGCTAGGATAGAGGGGTGTTTGGACGTAAGAAGGATGAACCTCAATCCCCCGTAAATGTACAGCCCGTAGAGCAGGCATCGGAATCACCCGATGGTCGCAAATCGGGGCCAACGCCCAAGCGCAGTGCGCAGCAGGCGAACCGTCAGCGACCTCTGGTTCCTACGGATCGGAAGGCAGCCAAGGAGGCCGAGCGGCAGCAGCGTATTGAAGCTCAGAATCGCTTGCGCATTGCCAATGAAACCGGTGACGAACGCTACCTGATGCCACGCGATAAGGGTGAGCAGAAGCGCTACACCCGCAATTTCATCGATGCTCGTTGGATGTTCGGCGAGTTCATGATGTTCATCATCCTGGCCTTCCTCGTGGTCTCGCTGGTCTTCCAGAAGAACCTGCAGGTTCAGATGTTTGTCCAGCTGGCCTTGTGGGTCGTGATTGCCTTGATCATCCTCGAAGCCATCTTTACTTCGATCGTGTTGAAGCGTCGCTTGGTGGCCAAGTTCGGTCATATGGAGCGTGGTGTTCGCATGTACGCGGCGATGCGTGGCATGCAGTTCCGCAAGCTGCGCTTGCCAAAGCCGCAGGTTGCACGTGGAGCAAAGATCGACTAATTTTCCATAGTTGGTTGAAGGAGCAAACCCTGATGGGTTTGCTCCTTTTTCTTATGCCAGTGAACTATCCGGAACAAAAGTCAAAGCTTGTAGAGGCGATTACAACGTTTTTTGTGTGAACGGTTCAAGGGTTTCGGAAAGACTGATTGGCGAGAGCTCTCCCCACGGCCAGCCAGTTCCACTCGGGGTTGTTGACGGTTCTACAAGGCCGGACCATGATCCGAATGGATTTTTTCGTGTGGACGTAAACGAAAGGTGGGGCTGGGGAACCTTGGAGTCCCCCAGCCTCACCATAAAGAGGGTACGCAGTGAGCGTGAGCCACTCGTTTAGAGCATGCGTTCCAAGCCCTTATTGATGGAGCGCGCCCAGAACGGGCCTTCGTACAAGAAAGCGGTGTATCCCTGAACGAGATCTGCACCTGCGTCCAAGCGATCCTTGACGTCTTGCGCATTCTCCACGCCGCCCACAGCGATCAGCGCCATTTCTGCGGGAACAAGAGAGCGCAACTGACGCAGTACAGCCAGGGAACGCTCTTTCAATGGCGCGCCGGACAATCCGCCAGCACCAATTTCCTCGACCTTGGCCGAGTCGCTAGTCAACCCATCGCGGGCGATGGTGGTGTTGGTTGCGATGATCCCGTCGAGCTCAAGCTCGATGGCCAGCTGCGCAACGTCGGCGACGTCCTCATCGCTGAGATCCGGTGCGATCTTGACCAGCAAAGGAATATGGCGACCTGAAACCTTATCCGCAAGCTGGCCGACTTCAGTCAGCAGCGGCCGCAAGGATTCAACGCTTTGCAGCAGCCGAAGACCAGGGGTATTCGGGCTGGATACATTGACCACCAGGTAATCAGCGTGGATAGCCAGTTGGCGCGTGGAAGTCAGGTAGTCCCCCACAGCGTCCTCTAGCTCCACCACCTTGGTCTTGCCGATGTTCACGCCGATCACGGGTCGAGTCTGCGAGTAGTCGCCCTTCAACTGCTGTCGAGCATTGGCAACGCGTGCGGCGACGCGCTCGGCGCCTTCGTTGTTGAAGCCCATGCGATTAATGACTGCACGATCTTCAACGAGACGGAAAAGGCGAGGCTGAGGGTTACCCGGCTGTGCTTGCCCGGTGACGGTGCCGATTTCAACATGGCCAAAACCAATGTCGCTGAGCGCGACAATTCCGGTAGCGCCCTTGTCGAAACCTGCTGCCAAGCCAAAGGGCGATGGGAACTCAATGCCCATGACCGTGCGCTTCAGCTTTGGAGAAGGTGCGAAAAACTTGCGGACCACTTTAGTCAGGCCCGCACGTTGCGCAACCTTGATGGCGTTAAAGGCAAAATGATGAGCCTGTTCAGGATCCATTTTGGTGAATACGTGCTTGAAGACCAATGGGTATATGCGCATGACTTCATTTTCCCGTGAAGGACCCAGAACAGACAACTTGAGATAGGTAGTATTCAACATATGAAGGAGCAGATCATTCTGGGAAGCGACTCGTGGCCTGACTATCTGACTACAACGCCGGCCGGTGAATGGACGCAAGATCTTCTGGGGCCGGGCTTCGAACAGCAAACTTTGGACTTCGGGATGGACGACGAAGGGCCAGCAATCGCGACCCTGGTTCGCTACCGCCCTATAGGATTCCGGAAGAGGCTGGGACGCAAGGCCGAAGGCGTGGTGCTCAGTGTCCATGGGTGGAGCGACTACTTCTATAACCGGGAACTGGCCGCTTTCTGGCACTCACGGGGTTACCACTTCTACGCCATTGACCTGCGCCGGCATGGCAGGAGCCTTCGCGAAGAACACCAACTGCCAGGATATGTTGACGACTTGGCGACCTTCGATCAGGATCTTGACGCTGCGTTGAAGGTCCTCAGAGCGGAGCACCCCCGCCTGCCCGTAGTTGCGCAAGGCCATTCGACAGGCGGACTGATCCTCAGCCTGTGGCTCGCGCGCACGTCCCCGGAAATCAAGGCGCTAGTTCTGAACTCCCCTTGGCTGGAGTTCCAGGGAACAGCATTCTTGCGCATACCCATACATGGGCTCATGGACGCCATTACTCGCACCAATCCGCGCCGTAAACTCATGGGTCCCGAGTTTGACCACTACTGGCAATCCTTGAGCACCCATGCCCATGGGGAATGGGACGTGCACAGGCTCTGGCGGCCGCGATTGGCGTTTCCTAATACTGCTGGCTGGCTCAAGACCATCTTCGAAGGCCATGCCTTGGTAGCGAAAGGACTGGAACTCGACGTGCCGATCCTCGTTATGACTTCGGACAAAACGCGTATCGGCACGAGCTACTCCCCAGAGATGCAGCACTGCGATTCGGTGCTCGACGTGCAGCAAACCCGACTCCGCGCGGGAAAGCTGGGAAGCTTCGTGACCTTGTGCGAAGTCCCCGGAGCCATGCACGATGTCTTCACCTCGGCGGAGCCGGCCAGAGCTACCGCCTACCGCGACCTGGCATTATGGTTGCGCATGATCAGCAGCGCTCGGGCGTAAGGCCTAGGCCTGCGGCTTGTCCACTGCTCCACCATAACGGCGGTCGCGTTTGGCGTACTCCTCCACGGCAGTGAATAAAGTCCGCCGGTCTACGTCGGGCCAGAGCTGGTCGAGGAAGACCATCTCAGCGTAGGCCGACTGCCATAGCAAGAAATTGCTGGTGCGTTGTTCACCACTGGTGCGCAGGAATAGATCAACGTCTGGCAACTCGGGAGCATGCAGATACTTCGCAATGGTTTTCTCCCCCACCGCGTTGGCGCGCAGCTTGCCTGCGGCGACGTCCTTGGCGATGGCACTAACTGCATCGCCGATTTCAGCACGCCCGCCGTAGTTGACGCACATTGTCAGCTGGCAGCCCTGGTTGGCTTCGGTAAGGTCCTCGGCAGCGCGCAATTCGTTGATCACGGACTTCCATAGTTTGGGTTCGCGACCGGACCAGCGAATGCGCACGCCCCATGAGTTCAAGGTATCGCGCTGGCGACGCAGAACATCACGGGAAAAGCCCATGAGGAAGCGAACCTCATCTGGGCTTCGCTTCCAATTCTCAGTGGAGAAGGCATAAACCGACACATATTTGATGCCCATCTCGACGGCTCCTGCCATGACGTCGAGCAGGGCCGCCTCACCGGCGCGGTGGCCTTCGGTGCGAGGCAAGCCGCGCTGGTTGGCCCAGCGTCCGTTGCCATCCATCACAATCGCCACGTGTTCAGGAATGAGTTCACGTGGGATGGAGGGCATTTGGGGATTCGATGGATGAGCGAATGGCGCAACGGGGCCGCGGCGGCCGGTGATCTTCGGAAGTTTCTTCAATTTCTCTCCACGAGACGTAGGGAATTCACTGCACGCTCAAGGTGCCACTGCAAGTAGTTTGCCACGATGTCCGCAGCCTGCTTCCGAGCCCGAGGTCCCGCCTCTGCCGCAACGGCCCAATTGCCTTCAAGCAGCGCTTGCAGGTATTCAATCGTGATCGGGTGCGGCGACAGAGAACCAGATGGCCGGCAATCCGGGCACACGACACCGCCGAGCTGGATGTGCACAGCTTGATGCGGCCCAGGCTTGCCGCAGTTGACGCAATCGGTGAACGAAGGGGCCCAACCTGCTACTGACAGGGCCCGCAAGATATAGGAATCCAAGACGGCACCGGAATCCACGCGTTGCTTGGAGAGTAGGGCGATGGCCCCGTGGAATAGCCGGTATTGCTGCTGGGTAGAGTCGCCTTCGGCTTCGAGAAGTTTTTCAGCAATCTCTGCCATGGCATTGGCCACCGTGTAGCTCGGATAATCGGCCACCAAAAGATGGCCGTAGGAATTTCGAAGTTGCGCCTGGGACACGATATCCAAGTTCCGTCCCATCACCAGCAGGGCTTCAACTTCCATGAACGGTTCAAGGGTTGCGCCCAAGCGTGAGGAAGTGCGGCGGACTCCCTTGGCCACGGCACGAACAATGCCCTTGGGGGTCAGCAGGGTGATGATGCGATCGGCTTCGCCCAGTTTATGGGTGCGCAAAACCAGGCCACGCGTGTGGTAGCTCTTGGAGGCAAAACCCGATCTGGACACGGAGAATATTCTCCCACTATTGCGTTCAAAGTGCGCAATCCGCGCGACGGCGGGTGTCGTGGTGTTTTAAGAAAGCAGTACGCGCTGTGGGGCAGGTCAGGCCTGCCCCACAGCGCGCACGGCTCCGCTGCTTATTGGATTATTCAGGCAGCGTCACGGATGGCACGGTTCACGGCCGAAACAACAGCCTTCAGAGCGGCAATGTTGGTATTGGTATCCATGCCGATGCCCCAGAGGATTCGGTCGCCCACGGCGCATTCCACGAAGGCCGCTGCACTCGCGTTGCCGCCTTCGCTCATCGCGTGCTCGGTGTAATCCAGCACGCGCAGGTCGACGCCGTCATCGTTGAGCATCTTCACCAGAGCCGAGAGCGGGCCGTTGCCCTGGGCGCTGCGTTCGTGGGCTACGCCGTCGATGATCAGCTTGGTGTCCAGTTGGAAGCTGCCGTCTTCAGCGGAAGTGGCCGTCGCAGACGCGATCTCGTAGTAGCCCCATGGCTCCAAGCCGGAATCCTTGGGAGCAGGCAGGTACTCATCCTGGAAGACATTCCAGATGCGCTCCGAGGAGATCTCGCCGCCTTCGGTATCGGTCTTGCGCTGGATCACGCCGGAGAACTCGATCTGCGCGCGGCGTGGCAGGTCCAAGTTGTAGTCGTTCTTCAGCAGGTAGGCGACGCCGCCCTTGCCGGACTGCGAGTTCACGCGGATCACAGCCTCGTAGGAACGGCCGATATCCTTTGGATCAATAGGCAGGTATGGGACAGCCCAGACCAGATCGTTGATGTCCTTGCCCTCGGCACTGGCCTTGGCATCCATCGACTCCAGGCCCTTCTTGATCGCATCCTGATGCGACCCGGAGAAGGCGGTGAAGACCAGGTCGCCGCCGTACGGGCTGCGCTCCGGAACCGGCAGCTGGTTGCAGTATTCGACGGTACGGCGGATGTGGTCCATATCGGAGAAGTCGATCTGTGGATCCACGCCCTGGCCGAACAGGTTCATGCCCAGGGTAACCAGGTCCACGTTGCCGGTACGCTCGCCGTTTCCGAACAGGCAGCCTTCGATGCGGTCGGCACCGGCCAGGTAGCCCAGCTCTGCGGCGGCGACGCCGGTGCCGCGGTCGTTGTGCGGGTGCAGCGAGAGGATGATCGAGTCGCGGTTGGCCAGGTTGCGGTGCATCCATTCGATGGAGTCCGCATAGACGTTAGGGGTGGCCATTTCCACGGTTGCTGGCAGGTTCAAGATCATCTTGTTCTCCGGCGTGGCTTCCAGGACTTCGGCCACGGCTTCGGAGATGCGCTTGGCGAAGGCCAGCTCGGTGCCGGTGTAGGACTCGGGCGAGTACTCGTAGGTGATCTTGGTGCCGGTCATCTGCTCTTCGTACTTCTTGCACAACCGGGCGCCCTGGACCGCGATGTCCACGATGCCGTCTTCGTCCTGGCGGAAGACCACTTCGCGCTGCAGGATCGAGGTCGAGTTGTACAGGTGGACGATAGCCTGCTTGGCGCCTTCCAGCGCCTGGTAGGTGCGCTCGATCAGGTGCTCGCGGGACTGGGTCAGCACCTGGATGGTGACATCTTCAGGGATGCGGTTCTGTTCGATGAGCTGGCGAACGAAGTCGAAGTCGGTCTGGGAAGCCGATGGGAAGCCGACTTCGATTTCCTTGTAGCCCATCTGGACCAGCAGGTCGAACATCTTGTGCTTGCGCTCAGGGCTCATCGGGTCGATCAGCGCCTGGTTGCCGTCGCGCAGGTCGACGGCGCACCAGCGGGGAGCCTTGGTGATGTACTTGTCAGGCCAGGTGCGATCGGGCAGGTTGACTTCGATCTGATCCTGGAATGGAACATACTTGTGGATCGGCATGTTCGAAGATTTTTGCATGTTCTGCATTTCGGTGTGTCCCCTAGACAAAAATAGTGCTTAGTTTGTGGGGCCAGACAAGAGCTACTCCGCGACGAGGGGTCGGCCTGTAGACCACTAACGGTCCTTTGGATCCTCGCAGCGGCTAAGTAGTAGTAGAAGCTCGAAATGCACGACTTGAGCATAACACCGAGGAATCGGCGATGTTCAAACTTATGTCGGCTCCATGTCACATAGTGGACACCGCATTAAAAGCAGGATTCCCCGTGCGCAAGTCCGGAAAATTCGCGCACGGGGAATGGCTGGAAACGGGCTAGAAGCCCAACCGGCCTAGCTGCTTGGGGTCGCGCTGCCAGTCTTTGGCGACCTTGACGTGCAAGTCGAGGTACACCTTGGTGCCCAACAGCTTTTCAATGCCCTTGCGGGCGTTCGAACCGACTTCGCGCAGGCGCGAGCCGCCACGGCCAATCACGATGGCCTTCTGGCTGGAGCGCTCGACAAAGAGCGAAACGTGGATGTCGATCAGCGGGTTGTTCTCGCTGCGGCCTTCGCGTGGGACCATTTCCTCCACCACAACGGCCAGCGAGTGCGGGAGCTCGTCCCGGACGCCTTCCAGCGCGGCTTCGCGAATCAGCTCGGCGACCATCTTGGCCTCCGGCTCATCGGTCAGTTCGCCATCCGGGTACAGCGGCGGGCCCTTGGGCAGCTGCTCCACGAGGACGTTGGCGACTTCCTGGACCTGGAATTCCTTGACTGCGGAAACAGGGACGATGGCGGCGAAACCATTCTCGCCGAAGTTCTGCGTGCCCATTTCGGCGACGGCAATCAGCTGTTGGGCCAATTGTTCGCGGTCCACCAGATCGGCCTTGGTGACCAATGCGACGATCGGCTTGCGCTGCAATTGGGCAAGCTGGGTGGCAATGAACCGGTCGCCCGGGCCGATCTTTTCATTGGCCGGGATGCAGAAGCCGATAGCGTCGACCTCGGACAGGGTTTCTGCCACCAGATCATTCAGGCGCTGGCCCAGCAAAGTGCGCGGGCGGTGCAGGCCCGGGGTGTCCACCAGAATCAGCTGCGCGTCTTCGCGGTGAACGATGCCCCGAATGGTGTGGCGGGTGGTCTGCGGCTTGGCCGAGGTGATAGCCACCTTCTGGCCTACCAGAGCGTTGGTCAGCGTTGACTTGCCGGCATTGGGGCGCCCGACAAAGGAGGTGAATCCGGATCGGAAGTCTTCTGGCCAGCCACTGGCGGCCAGCAGGTTATGGTTTTCGCTCATGAGAGGAATCCTCGTCGTTCTCAATATGGTCGGATGCGTCCGTCTCCAGACGCTCTACATGGATTTTGCCGATTCGATTTCGTCGTCCGGCCAGGGCGACCACGGTCAGCCTCAGGCCGTTGACATCGGCGGTGGACCCGAGCACCGGCACTGACTCCAGCGCCTTGGAGAGCAGTCCGCCAACGGTGTCGACGTCTTCCTCTTCAATGTGCATGTCGAAATGATCGGCGATGTCGTCGATGGCTGCGGTAGCGATCGCAAACAGCGAACCATCAGGGTTCTCGATCAGTTCGGTCCTTGATCGATCATACTCGTCGTCGATCTCGCCGACGATTTCTTCGAGCAGGTCCTCGAGGGTGACAAGGCCCGCGGTTCCGCCGTACTCGTCGATCACCACGGCCAGGTGGATCGATTCCTGCTGAAGTTCTTGCAACAGTTCGGCCGCGGACTTGGATTCAGGCACGAAGCGCACCTTGCGCGCCAGGTCCGAGAGGGTTTCCGCCTGCTGGAGACCGTGGATCTCGCGGATGAGGTCCTTGAGGTAGATGATCCCCTGGATATCGTCGGTGTCCTCGCCGATCAGCGGGATGCGCGAGTATCCGGAAGCGATAAACAGGTCCATGGCGCTGTGCATGCTCTGGTCAGCAGTGAGCACCACCATGTCGGTGCGGGGCACCATCACAGAACGGACGCTGGTTTCCTCGAGGTCGATCACCGAGGAAATCAGTTCTGCGGATTCCTCATCAAGGTCCTGACCTTCTGAAGCGCGGTCCACCAGGTCCCGCAGGCGTTCCTTGCCCAGATACCCTGCTTCGTCGACTCCGCCGGGGCTCAAGGCCTTGGCGATCGAAGCGAGCCAGTTGGTGACCGGGCCGAGCACCACGCGCAGCAAGCGGACCATCGGAGCGGTATTCTGCACAACTCTCTCGGCATTGGACCGGCCGTAGCGTCGCGGCGAAACGCTGACCAGCACGAAGCCGAGGCCGGCCATGGCGATGGTCGAGATCAGCCCGATCAGCCATACATTGTCGATCCACTGGGCTACAAGCAATGCGATGGCTACAGCCGAGGCGGTTTCGAACCAAATTCGCCAGAACTTGATGGCCTGCGCGTGGGTTTCGGTGTCGTCAAGAATCGCCGAGAGCGATTTGCCGTTGGATTCGGCCCGCAGGCGTTCTGCGGCGTGACGGGATAGTGCGTAGAAGGCTGAATCTGCGGCTGTCAGCACGGCGGAAAATGCCATGAAGACGAGGGCGAGAATCAGCAAAAGTATTTCCACGGGGCTATTCCACCGTTTCCTTCGGCGCGGGACGTCCGGTGTAGGACTCGAGCAAACGACGTTGCAAAGTGAACATCTCTTCTTTTTCGTCGGGTTCCATGTGATCAAAACCCATCAGGTGCAGCAGTCCGTGGGTGGTCAGCAACAGGATTTCGTCGTGCGTGCTGTGTCCACCGGCCTTGGCCTGGGCTTCGGCAACGGTTGGGCAGATCACGATATCGCCGAGGATGCCGCCTTCACCCGGAGCGCCGGCGGTGCCTGGGCGCAGCTCATCCATCGGGAAGCTCATCACGTCGGTGGGGCCTTCGAGATCCATCCACTCCACGTGCAGTGCGCTCATGGCATCTTCATCGATGAAGACGACGGACACTTCGGTCCCGGGATGCAAGAACATGGCCCTGAGGACCGAGTCCGCCAGCGCCGAGACGTCTTGGAGGTCAACCTCGTATTCGGTTTCGTTATTTACTTCAATGCTCATTTGCTGCGCCGTCCCCGGTTGTGTTCTTTGCGTCGGGTATCGTCCCAACGGTCGTAAGCAGAGACGATGTCGGCGATCAGTCGATGGCGGACAACGTCGGTTGAATCCAGTCGGCACACCGAGATGTCGTCGATGCCCTCAAGCACCTCGCTGGCCATGCGCAGCCCTGAGGTGGCGTTGCCAGGCAGATCGACCTGGGTGATGTCGCCGGTGACAACCATCTTCGAGCCGAAGCCGAGACGGGTCAGGAACATCTTCATCTGCTCGCTGGTGGTGTTCTGCGCTTCATCGAGAATGACGAAGGCGTCATTAAGCGTGCGACCGCGCATGTAAGCCAGTGGCGCCACTTCGATGGTTCCGGCTTCCAGCAGCTGCGGAATGGTTTCTGGGTTCACCATGTCGTGCAGCGCGTCGTACAGCGGACGCAGGTAAGGATCGATCTTCTCGGTCAAGGAGCCGGGAAGGAATCCGAGCTTCTCCCCCGCTTCGACAGCAGGCCGGGTCAGGATGATCCGGTTGACCTGTTTGTCCTGCAAGGCGGCAACGGCCATGGCCATTGCCAAGAACGTCTTGCCGGTACCTGCAGGCCCGATGCCGAAGGTAATGGTCGACTCTTCGATGGCATCCACATAGCTTTTTTGGTTGACCGTTTTCGGCCGGATGGACCGGCCGCGGCCCGAGAGGATCTTCAGGCCCAGCACATCGGTGGGGGCATCCGGATTTCCGGCGCTGAGCATCTTGATGATCTGCTCGATTGTCTCAGCGCTCATCCGCGACCCACGCAATGCCAGGGATCGCGCCTCTTCGGTGACTCGTTGCGCTTTGCGAACCTGCTGGGGATTTCCCGCGAGTACCAGGGCTTGGCCATTAGGACGGAAATTAACTTGCGGATAGGCGCCAGAGAGGATGCGCAAAAGCTCATCATTCGGGCCCAGGGTAGCAATCATGAGTTCAGCTGTATCAAAACTAATGGTGAGCGATGCAGAATCTAAGTCTGCTTGCGTCTTATTCTGTTCAACCTGCATGCAGTGCTTGGTGCCCCTTTTGTGAGCTTGATGGTGGTGTTACTTTGTCCTTGGTTCCATTCTATCCAGTCAACGAGTTTTCGGGTGGAAATTCAGGCCTCAGCGTAAGTTCAGAACCTGAAAGTAGTCCTAAATGAATCTATTCTCAGCAGGTCGCGAACATATAGATTTGGTTACGGATTAGTACGTGTGGCCATTTTTGGGCAGAATGCGGCAACTCATATGGCAAGCTATGACAGCGGCTCAAAAATGATTTGCGAGCCCTATCCCCAAAAAGATTCACGGATTGGTAAGTAGTGCAGTCAAGGTTCATGCAGAAAATTCCGCGCCGAATAGGCATTGTAGGAATTACTGCTGCTCTCGTCGTCGCTGCAGGCTGTGGCCTGGCGAATCGCGAGAGCTCCTTTGAGATGCCCACGAGCGCCAACGCTGAATCATTGAACCTGCCTAGCGCTACGGACGCTGGCGAACAGATCGGCGTCGCCACCAAGCTTCCGATCTACTGGCTCGAAAATACTGATACGGGAGTCTTCCTGTACCGCGAGTATCTGGACGACACCCGCCACAGCGAACCCATTGGCGACGCCATTTGGACCCTGCTCTCCGCTGATCCCGCTGGACCGAATCGCTACACCCTGCTCAAGCCGGCTGACGAAATCGGTGTATCGATCAGCAACACCAACGTCATCACCCTGGACCTTCCGGCCAAGGTGTTCAGCGCCCACCTCGATGAGGGCCTTTCGGAACGATCTATCCAGCAGCTGGTGTTCACCGCCAGCGCTGCGGCCGCGAGTTCCGGGCTACTTGCGGGAGAATCCTCCCCGACCGTGAAGATCCTGGTCGACGGCCAGCCCAATGCAGATGTCTTCGGCGGCTATCGGATCAAGGACGTCTACGAACGCAACGCCAAGTTCATGGCACCGATCTGGATTATTGATCCGCAGTACGGAACGGTGCTGAAGGAAGGCAAAGTCCGGATCAACGGACGGACCACGAACTTTGATATCGGGACGTTCTATTCCCTGCAGAAAAAGGACGCCGACGGCAAGCTCACAGTGATCACTGCCCAGAAGCAGGTCATCACCGGGAAAATCGAAAAGAGCGGCGCTTTCAGCATCACCGAGCGCCTAACCCCTGGCTCATACAAGCTCACGTTCTGGGGCATGGAATCCGAATCCGAGGCGAAAGTCGGAGAAGTCACTTCAGATTTCACGGTGAAGTAACCACAACTAGGACATTGCCGATCTAATCTGCATACAAGAATTCGCGGGCACCCTTAAACGGGTACCCGCGAATTGCTGGTTAAATCACAGTTCGCCGAGCAGGTGGCGGATCAATACCAGGGCTGCCGGCCCGGCAGTAGAGGCCCTGAGCACGTGCTGTCCGAGCAGTGCGGCCTGAGCGCCGGCTTCTACGAAGGCCTGCAGCTCCGAATCCGAGATTCCGCCTTCCGGCCCCACGATCATTACGACCTTTTGACCTGATTGCGCTGAAGCACGCCACGATGATACGTGCGCGGCGACAGCTTCGGTGGCCTGCTCGTGCAGGACCAGGACCAGTGCGCCGGCTTGGACATCAGCGGCAATGGCCTTGGCCAGCTCCTTGGAATTCGTTGGAGCCAGGACCTCGGGCTCGAAAGCCCGACGGGATTGCTTTTGCGCAGAGCGGACTTGGGCTCGCCACTTGGCCAGGGCCTTTTCAGTCTTAGCCGAGTTCCAGCGCACGATGGAACGGTCAGCCTGCCAGGGCCGGACGGCGAGCACACCGAGCTCGACTGCGGACTCGACAGCCTGCAGATCCCGATCGCCCTTGGACAGAGCCTGCACCAAGGTCACAGGGTGATCGCTGCCGACCTCTTGGGTCCTCTGGATCACCCTCGCGCTGAGCAGGTCCTTGCCCGTGCCCAGAACCTCAACCGTCAGCCGCAGTCCTTGGCCGTCAAGCAAGTCCAGGTGCTCACCGGCGGTGACCCGCTTGACGGTCACCGCATGGTGGGCCTCGGGGCCCGAGAGCTCAAAGGTATCCCCCGGAAGCGAGTTCTGCGCCAGTTCGGGGTCGATGACGAAGCTGTGGTTGCTCATGCTTAGCGCTGGTTCAGCTTGTCGCGCAGCCGGGAGAACATGCCGCCGGAGTGCTCGACTCGGCCAGCGGTCAATTCCTCGCCACGAAGCTTTGCCAGCTGCTCGAGCAGGTCGCGCTGGGCGGCATCAAGCTTGGTCGGGGTCTCCACCTGAAGGTGCACGATGATATCGCCACGCTTGCCGCCACGAAGGCGAGGCACGCCAAGACCTGGCAGGGTCACGGTGTCGCCGTCCTGGGCGCCTGCATCGACATTGATCGGCTGCTCGCCGTCGAAAGTCTCGAGCGTGAGCTCGCAGCCCAGGGCCGCTGCGGTCATCGGCAGGCTCATCTTAGCGTGCAGATCGGTCTGAGCGCGTTCGAAGACCTTGTGGCGGCGCACGTCCACCTCGACGAAGAGGTTGCCATTGGGGCCGCCACCAGGACCGGCTTCACCCTGTCCGCGCAGCTGGATGCGGGTGCCGGAATCAACACCTGCAGGCACGTTCAGCGACTTGGAAACGTGCTCGCGTACGCGGCCTTCGCCGTTGCACTCCAGACAAGGGTCCGGAATGGTGGTGCCGAAACCGCGGCAGGCAGCACAAGTTTCCACGGTCATCATCTGGCCGAGGAAGGAGCGCACTGGGCGCTGCACCTGGCCGGCACCGTGGCAGATGTCGCAGGTTACCGGGCTGGTGCCCTCGCGCGTGCAGGAACCATTGCAGGTCTTGCAGGTGACTGCGGTTTCCATCTCCAGCGGGTACACGGTGCCCTTGACGGCGTCTTCCAGGTCGATGGTGATGGTGATCAGCGCATCGCGGCCTGGCTGGGTGCGCGATGCCGGACCTTGGGCCTGTCCCCCGCCGAAGAACTGTTCGAAGATGTCGCCGAACCCGCCGAAGCCCTGTCCGCCGCCAGCTCCGAATCCTGGGTGGCCGTTGCCGTTTTCGTCGCCGGTGGCATCATAGTTCGAGCGCTTGGTCTGGTCGGAAAGAACCTCGTAAGCGCGGGTCACAAGCTTAAACTGCTCTGCGGCGTCCTCGCTTGGATTCACATCCGGGTGCAGCTTGCGTGCCAGCTTTCGGTAGGCACTCTTGATTTCCTGAGGGGTCGCGTCCTTGGCAATGCCCAAGGTCTCGTAATGCGAGCTCACGTTATTCGCCGTGTCCTTTCCTAAAAATGCAAAATTCAAAAAATGCTAAGCGTATCGCCAGCGTAGTTAGTTCGCCAAAATCTTTGACAGGTAGCGGGCAACTGCCCGCACAGAGGCCATCGAGGTCGGGTAGTTCATGCGGGTCGGACCGAGCACCCCGAGCTTGTTGCGCACATCCGAGCCGTACGTGGTTGCTACCACGGCTGCCTCCGATAGCTGCCCGTAGTGGTGTTCAGTGCCGATCGCCACGGCCACGCCGCGCGAATCGGCCTCAAGCTCGGAGAAGAGCTTAAGCAGCACTACCTGCTCTTCGAGGGCTTCGAGAACCGGGGTAATGCTCAAGGGGAAGTCGCCTTCCACGCGAGCCAGATTGGCTGTTCCAGCCATGATGATGCGCTGCGTATTCGCAGCTTGAGCCATTTCCTCCAGCGCATGCAACACAGCATCGACCAACGGCTCGGCTTGCTGCTGCGGGCTCAAACCGGATCGCGACAGCTTGCCGCCCAGATCGGCCAGCTGCACGCCTTCAAAACTATTGAGCAGCCACAGCTTCAAATCAGCCAGTTCAGTATCCGTATACAGCCGCGGAACAGCCATCATGCGCTGGTCGACAGTGCCGTTGGAGGCGATCATCACCATCAGTACCTGGGTGCTGCCCAGGCTGACCAGCTCAAGGTTCTTCAGCGAAGCGGTGTCATAGTGCGGCACCTGGATCATCGCCACTTGGTTGGTCAGTCGAGCCAGCAGGCGCACGGTGCTCGTGAGCATCTCATCAAGGTCCGTGGAGCTGTCCAGGATCTTGTTGATGGCGTCGCGTTCAGCCCGCGACAGCGGCTTGAGCTCGCCGATCTCATCGACAAAGCGCCGGTAGCCCTTCTCGGTCGGGATCCGTCCCGAAGAAGTGTGGGGAGCCGCGATGAGGCCCTCTTCCTCAAGCAGGGCCATGTCATTCCTGATCGTGGCCGCGCTGACGCCAAGGTTGTGCCGATCAAGCAGCGCCTTGGAGCCAACCGGTTCACGGGACTGGACGTAGTCTTCCACGATGGCGCGCAAAACATCCAAACGCCGAAGCTCACTCACAACGCCACCTCCTTGGAATCCCTTTCAGAAGGGTTTGGCACTCTAACCTGTCAAGTGCCAAGTCTAATACGTTCATCGGTTGCTAGCATTGGTTTTCGAGCGTATTCGATCACAGCGAAAGGCAGTACGTGACTAATTACTCCTGGGGACCGCAGGATCTCAGTGCTCCAGCAGCGAAAAAACTCCGACAGGTACCTATCGAGCGTGGCATGGTCCTGGAGGACGCCACCTCAGGCTGGGTCGGCGAGGTCATACGTACTGAAAAGTCTGGTGGCATGCGCATTATCGTCCTTGAGGACCGGCACGGCAAGACCCGTTCATTCCAGGCCGGATTCGGGTTCTACCTTGAAGGCGAGCCGGTGGAAATGGTTGACCCGGTGGCCAAGGCCGCGCAGCCGAAGACCATGGTCTCCGCTTCGGGATCCCGAGCGGTGTCCGGACTCAAAGCTCGCGAAGCTCGTGCCAGCCGCATCTGGGTGGAAGGCAAACACGACGCCGAACTCGTGGAGAAAGTCTGGGGCCACGACCTGCGCGTCGAAGGCATCGTGGTCGAGCCCCTGCATGGCGTGGATGATCTCGCCGGCGCCATCCGCGACTTCGCGCCTTCTGCGGACCGCAGGCTCGGAATCCTCGTCGACCACCTTGTCTCCGGTACCAAGGAAGCTCGCATCGTCGCCGAAGCCATGAAAGTCCCCGGGGCCGCGCAGAATGTGCTCATCCTCGGCCACCCGTATATCGACGTGTGGCAGGCCATCAAGCCTTCGACCCTCGGGATCAAAGCATGGCCGGTGATCCCGAAGGGAACCGACTGGAAAACCGGGGTGCTGAAAGCCTTTGGCTGGCCGCATGAAACTGCCGAGGACATCGGCATCGGCTGGCAACGGATCCTGTCCACTGTCTCGCACTACGGGCAGCTGGAGCCACAACTGTTGGGAAGAATAGAAGAATTGATCGATTTTCTGACAACCGAAGATTACGGTTTCCTAACAATTGACTAATAGTTGGACTTTAACCCTGTAATCTCACCGCCGGGTGAACCGTCCCGGCTATGATGGAGTTAACACCAGACACAGCAAGACAAGGAAAAATAGTGACTTCACGCCAGACGCAGTCATCGGAGAACTCGCGCTTCGAAGGGTCGCGAACTGCTGCGTTGCCGCTGACTCCTACTGAGGACCGGCAATGGTCAACGATGGCACACTTCGGCGCCATCCTCGGTTGCATTCCATCCGCTATTATTTTTGCTGTCTTCCGCGACCGTGGAGCCTTTACAGCCCAGGAGTCCAAGGAAGCATTCAACTTCACTCTCCCGTTGACCATCCTCGCGATCGTACTGAATGTATGCACGATCCTGCCGGGCATCGGATGGCTTTTCTCCGTGCTCGCAGTGGCGCTATGGGTTTACATGACGGTCTCAGGCGCCCTTGCGGCCATCCAGGCCAACAAGGGACGCCCTCACCGCTACAAGTTCAATCTTCGCCTGATGAAGTAGTTCTACTGAACAGGATCAGAAATCGAGTAATTCTCGCACCACGAGGTCGGCTAAGAGCCGGCCTCGTTGCGTTAACACGATAGTTCCAGCAAAAGCCGCCTGGGCATCGATGAGCTCATCGGCGATCAGCCCGGCAACCTTCCTGCGGCCCGTGTCATCGAGCTCGCTGATCTGCATGCCTGAACTCAGCCGGGTCAGCAGCATGGTCCGCTCCAACTGGGCAGCCTGCGCATCAGGGTATTCGCGACCGTGCCCCGGAGAGATCCCGGCATCGATGCGCTGCTGGTAGGCGGCAGGATGCTTGACATTCCACCATCGCAGGCCGCCAACATGCGAGTGCGCTCCAGGGCCGGCGCCCCACCAGTCGCCGCCCTTCCAATACGCGATATTGTGCTGGCAGGCATTCGCAGGGGTCTTGGCCCAATTGCTCACTTCGTACCACGAGAAACCGGCGGCGGCGAACATGTCATCAGCCAACTGGTACTTCTCGGCGTGATCGTCATCGTCGATATTCGGGACTTCCCCGCGACGAATCTGCGCGGCAAGCTTCGTTCCCTCTTCGATGATCAATGCGTAGGCAGAAATATGATCAGGCTTGTAGCTCAGCGCCGCTTCGATACTCGTGCGCCAATCCTCCAGCGACTCCCCCGGCGTGCCATAGATCAGGTCAACGCTGACATCCAGCCCGGCTTCGCGAGCCCAGGCAACAGCCTGCGGAACGCGCTTGGGATCGTGGGTGCGTTCGAGCACCTTGAGCACATGCGGCACAGCTGACTGCATGCCAAAAGACACGCGGGTAAATCCGCCATTGGCCAATTCCTGCAGGCTTTCACGGGTAACCGAATCAGGATTGGCTTCGGTGGTGATTTCAGCGCCCGGTTTCAGCCCGAAGTCCTTGCGGATCTGGTCAAGAACCGACACCAAATCGCTGGCCGGCAACAAGGTAGGCGTACCGCCTCCGAAGAATACCGTTTCGATCTCGCGGTGCGGCTGGCCGGAACGGTCCATCACCTCGCGCGCGAAACTGATCTCCTTGCCGACCGTGGCAGCGTAGGTCGCCTGGCTTGAGCCCGAGCCGAGCTCGGTGGCGGTGTACGTGTTGAAATCGCAATAGCCGCAGCGAACGGTGCAGAACGGAATATGCACATAAAAGGACATGGTCCGCCCCTCAGCTTCATGCGCACATGAAGCTGGGAGCAGACCATCGGCTGGAGCCGGATCGCCGTCAGGCAGAACTGAAGGCATCTACTTCCTTTTCGGTTCGTCGGTGGACAGAGCCGCGATGAAGGCTTCCTGTGGAACTTCCACACGGCCAACCATCTTCATGCGCTTCTTGCCTTCCTTCTGCTTTTCCAGCAGCTTGCGCTTGCGGCTGATATCGCCGCCGTAGCACTTGGCCAAAACGTCCTTGCGGATGGCGCGGATGTTTTCGCGGGCAATGATCCGCGAACCGATCGCGGCCTGGATGGGAACTTCGAACTGCTGGCGAGGGATCAGCTCGCGCAGCTTCGAGGTCATCATGGTGCCGTAGGAGTAGGCCTTGTCGCGGTGGGTAATGGCGCTGAACGCGTCCACCTGATCACCCTGCAGCAAGATGTCGACCTTCACCAGATCGGCGACCTGCTCGCCATCAGCCTTCCAGTCCAGCGATGCGTACCCGCGGGTCTTGGACTTGAGCTGGTCGAAGAAGTCGAACACGATTTCCGCCAGCGGAAGGTGATAGCGCATTTCGACGCGATCTTCTGACAGGTAATCCATGCCGCGCATGGTTCCACGACGCGACTGGCACAGTTCCATCACCGCGCCAATGAATTCGCTCGGGGCCAGAATGGTCGCAGCGACCATCGGCTCGTGCACTTCGAGGATCTTGCCGTCCGGGAACTCCGAAGGGTTGGTCACGGTGATCATCTGCTTGTCTTCGCCCATGACTTCGTAGACCACGTTCGGCGCGGTGGAGATCAGGTCCAGATTGAACTCCGTCTCCAGTCGCTGGCGAGTGATTTCCAAGTGCAAAAGGCCCAGGAAGCCCACACGGAAACCGAAGCCCAGGGCTACGGAAGTCTCCGGCTCGTAAGTCAGCGCGGCGTCGTTGAGCTGCAGTTTATCCAGTGCGTCACGCAGCACCGGGTAATCGGTGCCATCCATCGGGTACAGGCCGGAGAACACCATTGGCTTGGCTTCTTCGTAGCCGCCCAGCGATTCGCCGGCAGGCTTCAGGTAGTTGGTCACGGTATCGCCGACCTTGGACTGGCGAACATCCTTCACGCCAGTGATCAGGTAGCCTACCTCGCCGACGCCCAAGCCCTTGGTCGGCTCTGGGTTCGGCGAGGAAACACCGATCTCCAATAGCTCGTGGGTGGTGCCGGTGGACATCATCTGGATCTTCTCGCGAGGAGACAGGTTGCCGTCGACGACGCGAACGTAGGTCACCACGCCACGGTAGGTGTCGTATACCGAGTCGAAGATCATGGCGCGGGCTGGTGCCTTGGCATCGCCCACAGGAGGCGGCAGCTGCTTGATGACCTCATCGAGCAGGGCTTCTACGCCTTCGCCGGTTTTGCCGGAAACCTTCAGCACTTCTTCGGGCTCGCACCCGATGAGGTTCGCCAGCTCGGCGGCATACTTTTCAGGCTGCGCATTGGGCAAGTCAATCTTGTTCAGCACAGGAATGATCGTCAGATCGCCTTCGATGGCCAAGTAGAGGTTCGCCAGGGTCTGCGCTTCAATGCCCTGGGCCGCGTCAACCAGAAGGATCGCGCCTTCGCATGCCGCCAGCGAACGCGAAACTTCGTAAGTGAAGTCAACGTGTCCCGGGGTGTCGATCATATTCAGCGCGTAAGCGGTTCCGTCCTCGGATTCCCAAGGCATGCGCACTGCCTGGGACTTGATGGTGATACCGCGCTCGCGCTCAATATCCATGCGGTCCAGATATTGGGCCTTCATGTCGCGGGCCGAGACAACGCCGGTTAGCTGCAACATGCGGTCGGCCAGGGTCGACTTACCGTGGTCGATATGGGCAATGATGCAGAAGTTGCGGATAAGCGACGGATCGGTCGCGGCAGGCACCTGAGCGGTGCGGGCCAATGGAGACACCTAAACAGACCTCACTAGCTGACTAAAAGACGTAGTTGGATTAGGTTCCATTCTGTCATGATTTCCGAGTCATCACGTATTTCGACCGGCGACAGCTGGTAGTTTGTCGTTCATGGCAGTGAATCCAGAGAAGATATTCAGTCTCGTGATGCGCCTGATCAAGCAGATCAATTCGACGCGCTCACGCACATCAGGGAACAACAGCACGAGGAGTTCCGGCCGCCGGAGCCCGCAAGGCGGCTCGCAGCAGCGTGCGGATAACTCCGGATCAACACATTCCGGTGGCTACCCCGGTGATTATCACGGACCCATTAACTTTGAATACCAGCCTTCGATGGACGGCAACGCGGATCCTGGCGAAATCGTATGGGGCTGGGTGCCCTACGAAGAGGACTACTCGCAGGGCAAGGACCGTCCGGTGCTGATCGTGGGGCGTGCAGAGGGGTGGCTTCTAGGTCTGATGCTCACCAGCAAGGACAAGAACAACTCCAACCAGCAGAATCCGGACTACATGGATATCGGCACTGGCGGTTGGGACCGTGAGCGCCGCCCGAGTGAGGTCAAGCTGGATCGCATTATCCGCTTGAACGACCAATCCGTACGCCGCGAAGGCGCCATCTTGGATCGGGAGCGATTCTCGAATGTGGTGAACGCCCTAAACGAACGAGCATAAGTACTCGTTGTTGGGCCCCGCGTCTGATAAAGTTAATCCTTGTGTGTTGCGCAGGTTGGGCAACACGCCCCCTTCGGGTCGCCATAGGTGCCCCACACCGCTCAGTCGATGGCCTGAAGGATGAACCCTCTACCGACCGTATAAAACGATAAACGAGAGAGTTTATTAAAGTGGCTAACATCAAGTCCCAGAAGAAGCGTATCCTGACCAACGAAAAGGCACGTCTGCGTAACGTAGCTGTCCGTTCCGAGGTTAAGACCGTAATCCGCAACGTCAACGAGGCAGTAGCCGCAGGTGACAAGGATAAGGCAACCGAGGCATTGCGCCTGGCTGGCAAGAAGCTCGACAAGGCTGTAAGCAAGGGTGTTCTGCACAAGAACAACGCTGCAAACCGCAAGTCGGCAATTGCCAAGAAGGTTAGCGCCCTCTAAGCCAAGCTTAGACTTCAACAGGCCCCCGGGAACTTCCGAGTTTCCGGGGGCCTGTGCTTTTAACGCCACAACTCCCCCGTCCTCGACGAAGCCTGGGATGGCACGACGATGGCGAAGGAGCTGGAAAAGTAACTGGAGCCCCATCGGGCTCCATATCTAGTTAACGGTTCGGGGCCTTGGCGGCGATGAACATGATGGCGTGTTCAAGAGCGTAGCCAGGAGAACGGCTACCGCCCTTGACCATCCGGTCAGTGTTCGCGATTTCCTCGATGCACAGAGCCAGGTCACTGCGCTTCCAGCCACGAGCTTGCTGTTGCGCTTGTTGCACCTGCCAAGGGGCCATGCCCAGCTCCGACGCCAGCGACGCGGCAGGTTCATTAACACCGAGCACTTTAGCCAGCTGGCGAACTTTCATCGCCAAGGTCGCAACGATCGGAATCGGATCAGTTCCGGTACCCAGGGCATGACGCAAGGTACGCAGCGCGGCCTGCGCATTACCTGAAATGGCAGCATCGGCGACCTTAAAAGCCGTAGCTTCGACACGACCACCGTAGTACCGATCCACGATCTCTTGGTCGATCGTTCCAGTGGTGTCTTGAATGAGCTGGGAGCAACTGGAGCCCAGCTCTGCCAGGGAATTGCCCACAGCAGCGACCAGGGCTTTGACCGCATCATTGGTGATGCGGCGTTTCGCGGCCTTGAACTCGGCCTGGACGAAATCAATCTTTTCAGCATCTTTCTTCACCGGCTGGCAATTCACGATCAACGCGCCGGCAGCCTTGATGGCGTCGATGAGCTTCTTGCCGCGAGTACCGCCGGAGTAGTGCATGATCAGCACATTTTCGGGCGCCTGATCCTTGAGGTAGCTCATGGCATCCTTGAGGAAATACTCATTCATTTGCGCCAGCTCGTGCACCTCGACCAGATTCGCGCTGGAGAACAACGAAGAACTGGTGGCCAGCAGCAACTCGCCGGGCTCATATTTCGCCGCATCCAGTCGTGTGACCTCGATGTCCTCGCGCGCAGCGGCTTGCGAACGAAGCAGCTCGAAAGCGCGGGATGCCAGATAATCTTCTGAACCGGTGAGCAAGATCAGCGGTTGCGGCGTGAGTTCTCGCCATGAGATCCCGGGGTTGGCTTGGGCGCGTGCCATCGAGCTCCTTAGTGCTTCGTACGATATATCGATCCTACCGAACTGGTGAACCTAAGGCGCTACTGTGGACACCTTGCTCAGTAAATGTGAGAAGCACCGTACCTGACTGGTCGGTCCGAAAGACGGTGGCACCCACTTGGTTCGCGGCTCTCAAGGTTTCCGGATGCGGATGGCCATAGGAGTTGTCTTTTCCTGCTGACACCAGGAGAACTTCCGGCGAGAGTTCATCAATGATCTGAGTCCCGCCGTTTCGCGCACCGTGATGCGAGGCCTTGAGTATCGTGGCCGGCGCTTGCGGGAACCGTCGCAGCAACGCGCCCATTGCCTCGGTTTCCATGTCCCCTGCAGAGAAATAATCAACCGCTCCATTGCGCGTATGGAACGTAAACCGGATCACCAGTGACGTGTCGTTAGGTTCAGCCCGCTTGGCTGCCAGAGTATCTGGGCCGATCACTTGGTAGCCGACCGGGCCGCTATCCACGCTGGCACCAGCTTCAATGATCTGGGCGCCGGCCCAGCGATCGAGTTCAAAGCCCGCTGATACCAGGCGCTGGCCTATATTGATGCCGGAGTTCTCCACCGCTTTCATTCCCCCGAAATGGTCGGCATGGGAGTGGGTGACAAACACGATGGGCAATGCCGTGATTTCCAGCCGCCGCAAGCATTGGACGATATTGCCGTCCTCGGGACCTGCATCGATAAGCCACCCCTGGTTCTCCCCCACATGGAGGATGACCGCATCGCCCTGGCCGACATCACACATGGCGATGTCCCATCCATCGTCGATCGGCTCGCGATAGAGCAAGGTAGCGGGAACGACCAGTGCGGCAACAAATACCGGTATGGCCCCTAGCATTGCCAGCGATACCTGCCGCACGCGCAGATGTTCGGTCTCCCGTCCGGCAATGAGAAGGATGCACAGCATCGTAGCCAGCATGATCGCCAAGACAATGCCAGTGGCCCCCGATGGCCACGGCCTTGCCGCGCCAGGCAAGGAAGCGGAAAACCTGGCCACTTGGCCCACGAGCTCCGCCGGGAGCCCCGGGATCCACAACAGCAAGTGCGCCAGCGACGGCAGGGGCGTACAGAGCAGCAGACACACCATCCCGACCGCGGTAATCAGCGGTAGCAAGGGCGCGACCAGCAGATTGGTGGGCAAGGAATACACGCTGAAATTGCTGTTCAAAGCGATAATCACCGGCAAGCACGTGAATTGCGCTGCACAACAGATCGAGGTCAGCTCGGCAAGCCACGAGGGCAGGAACTGACCAAAAATTTCGGTCAATGCTGGCGAGAGCATGATGATGCCAAGGGTCGCCAACACCGATAAGGCAAAGGCTGGTTCTGCGCCCAACCCCGGATCGACCAAGAGCAAGATCGTCGCGCTCAAAGACAAGATCCCCAAGGAGGCCTGCCCGCGCCCGAGCAGCAGGCAAAGCACCGCGATACTGCCCATCAAACTTGCCCGAAGCACGCTGGGATCCGGGCCGACAAACCAGGTGAACATCCCGACGACACCGATCATGAGCAGTGCGCTGGGGACACGGGGTATGGAAAAGAGCCGGAGCATGGTGAGGATTATGGCTGCAAGCAGTGCGATATTCGAACCGCTGACGGCCGTCAAATGGCTTAGCCCGCTGGTTTTCATTGCATCGGAAAGAGCCTGGTCTTGGCCCGAACGATCTCCATAGAGCATGCCCGGCAGCAGGGCCTGGGCATTGCCGGGTAGATGATCCAGCGCCTGCGTGAAACGCCTTTTGAGATGATCCGCCGCATTTGCTTGCGCCTTGGAAAGCACCTTCGGCTCGCTGGCCGCTTGTGCCCACCAGCCAAAGGATCCGGCGCCGGAAGATTCGAGACCTACGATGCTTTCAAAGGAGTCGGCGTCTTCCGGCAGTGCATAGGCAAGGCTCAGATACACCGGGACTTCGCATTGCACCCAGCGGCCCTCATGCCAATAGCGCTCGATTTTCGCGCGGCCCTTGAGCACCCCTTCCTGATCCGGAAGAACCGGCTCATCAAAACTGAGCACTGCGCGACGTTGCTGCGCCTGCTCGCTGGGCAATCCGCAATCGCTGCCGGCAACACCGGTAAACGTGACAGCCAAAAGCCCCAAGAGGAAAACGATCGGGCCAGTGAACCACGGTGTGGAATGGGCGCCATCGTGGCGCTCACGCAGCAAAAGCCCCACCAACAGAGCCAGCAGGGCGGTGAACGCCCAGAGCAACCACGATGGCATGGTGAAGTACGCGGCGATCCACGCCCCGGCCAGCAGCCACAGGCCACGAAAATCCGTGTTCATGGCACCACCAGATCGGCGAGTTTCTCAAGCATGGCCGGCCCGATCCCGGAGACGGCGTCAAGTTCCTCAACACTGCTGAATGGGCCGTTTTCGGTACGGAAATCAATAATCCGCTCGGCCAGGGCAGGACCGATGCCGGGAAGCTCCTGCAGTGTTTGCGCATCCGCGGTGTTGATCGAGATTTTCGCGTTATTGCTGGGCGCCGGCAGGTTCGGATTCTGGGATTGAGTGCTGTCGCCAGGCAGGATGATCTGCTGCCCGTCAATGAGCTTGGCCGCCAGATTCACCAGTTCAGGGTGGGCATCTTCGGCCAGGCCGCCGGCGCTTTTGACCGCATCGGTGATCCGGGAGCCTTCGGGCAGCTCATATACACCAGGCTTTTTCACCGCGCCGACAACGTGCACGGTCACCCGAGGGCCGGAGGGGCTGGCAGATCCTTTGGCGCTCTGGCTGCTTGTGGGCACTGATTCCAGCGGAACTGTTGCCAGTGGTTCGTTGGAAGGCGGCGGGGCGATCAGGATGGAGATCGCGATCCAGCCCAGGACGATGATGACCAGAGCAAGTACCGCCACGCGCGAGACTGCAAACCTGAGACGGCCGGGACGTGGCGCGTACTTGCTGAAAAAATCGTGGCGGCCCATGCGCCACAGTATGGATCAGGAGCCGGAAGGGTTTGGAGAACCGTTTTCCGGCTGTGGATCCAAGGGCGCCACGGCGACGGCAAGCACTCCCATGCCGGTGTGGGCGGCGAGCACTGCGGGCAGCGACTCGATCACCACCGGCTGGCTGCTGAAAGGAGCTAATTCGGTTGCGATTTCGGTGGCGAGCTCGGCCGCGCCGAAATGCATCACGCCCAGGCGGACCGGGCCTTGGGCGCTGCGTGCATCCCGAAGCGCCAGCGCTACGAGCCGTGCCTGTGCCCGGGCGAAGGAGCGCGGCTTTTCAAGGGCGGTGATCGCGCCCTGGTCGATGGTCAGGATCGGCTTCACGTTCAAGAGGCTGCCGAGTACCGAGGACAGCGCGCTGATGCGGCCGCCGCGACGCAGCTGCTCCAGGCTCGGCACGGCGAAGTAGACCGAATTCGCGGTGGCCATCCCGACGATCTGCTCGAGCATCTGCATAGGGGCACCGGCATCCCTGGCATCAAGCACGTCGGCGACGGTGAAGCCCAAGGGCAGGGACACGGTATTCGAATCGAGCACCGTGACCTTGCGCTGAAAATCGGCGGCGGCCAGCCGGGCGGATTCCGCGGTGCCCGAGAGCGCCCCGGACATGTGGATGGAGATGACCTGTTCGCATCCCGCATCGAATAGCTGCCGGTAGGCGCGCGCGAATTCGCCGGGTGCCGGACGGGAGGTTTTCACCGGCTTGCCCATGGCCAGGCCCATCATCAGGGCCTGGGTGTCTGCGCCTTGCACATGGTTGTCCACGATGATCGGGATGTCCACCTCGATCAGGCCGGCACGGTCGCGGAAGGCCTGTGGCAGGCAGGAGGCAGAATCGGTGACGACCCCGATACGGGGACGCGAAAGCCCGCGCGGGGCCAGCCACTTGGGCAGCCAACCCGCACGCGAGCTTTTCTGTCGTTCGTTCATGAGCCGAGCTTACGGGGCAGGAACCACGTTCACCAGTTTCGGCGCACGCACGATCACCTTCAGCGGTGCCTTGCCGTCGAGCATCTTCACCACTGCCTCATGGGCCAGGGCCTGCTCGCGCAGTTCGTCCTCGGAGATGTCCACGGATACCTCAAGGCGCGCGCGCACCTTGCCCTTGATCTGCACGACCGCGGTGATGGTGTCATCCACCAGCAGCGACTCGTCCACTTCTGGCCAGGCACTGGTGACCACGGATGGTGCGTAGCCCAAAGCTTCCCACATGTCCTCCGCGGTGTACGGAGCGAACAGGCTCAGCAGCTGGGCGACGACCGTGGCGGCCTCGCGGACTGCAGGGTCTGCTGCCCCGGCGCCGGAGTCGATGGTCTTGCGGGTGGCGTTGACCAGCTCCATGGTCTTGGCGATCACCACGTTGAACTTGCCCGAATCCAGCAGCTGTGCGGACTCGTGCACGGTGCGGTGGGTGACCTGGCGCAGCGCCTTGTCGCCGGCGGCGTAGTCGACGCCGGCTTCGCTCGTGGTGTCCTGGGCGATGCGCCAAGCGCGGGCCAGGAACTTCTGCGAGCCCGATGGCGACACGTCAGCCCAGTCCACGTCGTCCTCTGGAGGCGAAGCGAAGACCATGGTCAGGCGCACGGCGTCCACGCCGAACTTGTCCAGCTGCTCGCCCAGATCCACGCCGTTGCCCAGCGACTTGCTCATGGCCTTGCCGCCATTGAGCACCTGGCCCTGGTTCAGCAGCGCGCTGAATGGCTCGGTGGCGTCGATCAGGCCCAGGTCGTGGATGACCTTGGTGAAGAAGCGCGAGTAGAGCAGGTGCAGAATCGCGTGCTCCACGCCGCCAACGTACTGGCCCACTGGCATCCAGTCGCGCACAGCCTTCGGATCAAACGGCCCCTCGGTGTAGTCCGGGGAAACGAAGCGCAGGAAGTACCACGAGGAGTCCACGAAGGTGTCCATGGTGTCGGTATCGCGCTTGGCGTCCGCCCCGCACTTCGGGCAGGCGACGTTGACCCACTCTTCGGCGGCGGCCAGCGGGCTGGTGCCCTTTGGCGCCAGATCCTCGCCGCGCAGGTTCTCCGGCAGGCGTACCGGCAGCTGGTCCTCGGGAACCGGGACCTCGCCGCAATCAGCACAGTGGATGATCGGGATCGGGGTGCCCCAGAAGCGCTGGCGGGACAGCAGCCAGTCACGCAGGCGGAAGTTGATGGTGTGCTTGCCGGTGCCGGCAGCTTCCACGATCTCGATCGCCTTGGCGATCGCTTCCTTCTTCTCCAAGCCGGTCAGCTCGCCCGAGTTGATCAGCTGGCCCTCGCCGGCGGTGGCGGTGCCGGTCTCGTTAGGGTCCTCCAAGCCGGTTTCGACGACCACGCGCACCGGCAGGTCGAAGGTGCGGGCGAAGTCCAGGTCGCGCTGGTCGTGCGCGGGCACGGCCATGATGGCACCGGTGCCGTAGTCGGCCAGCACGTAGTCGGCGGCCCAGATCGGCAGCTTCTCCCCCGACAGCGGGTTGATCCCGTAGCGGCCGGTGAAGACGCCGGTCTTCTCGCGTTCGGTGGACTGGCGCTCGATTTCGCTCAGCGCCTTGACCTGCTCCTGGTAGGCTTCCAGCGCTTCGCGGTGCTCAGCGGTGACCAGTTCGCCGGCCAGGTCGGCGTCGGCGGCCACGACCATGAAGGTGGCACCGTACAGGGTGTCCGGACGGGTGGTGAAGACCGGGATCTCCACCGCAGGCTTGGCCTCGGTGGCTTCGATCTCGAAGGTCACCTCGGCGCCTTCGGAGCGGCCGATCCAGTTCTTCTGCATCAGCAGCACGCGCTCAGGCCAGTGGCCCGACAGCTGCTCCATGTCTTCGAGCAGTCGATCAGCGTAGTCGGTGATCTTGAAGTACCACTGGTTCAGGCTCTTTTTGGTCACCGCGGTGCCGCAACGCTCGCAGGCGCCGTTGACGACCTGCTCGTTGGCCAGCACGGTCTGGTCCTTGGGGCACCAGTTGACCGGGTGGTCCTTGCGGTAGGCCAGGCCCTTTTCGTAGAACTTGTTGAACAGCCACTGGGTCCAGCGGTAGTACTCGGGATCCGAAGTGTGCAGGCGGCGATCCCAGTCAGCCGAGATGGCGTAGCGCTTGAAGCTGGCCGCCTGGGTGTCGATGTTCTTGTAGGTCCACTCGGCGGGGTGGCTGTTGCGCTTGATCGCGGCATTTTCTGCCGGCAGGCCGAAGGAGTCCCAGCCGATCGGGTGCATCACGTCATAGCCGCGCAGGCGCCAGTAGCGGGCGACCACGTCGCCCATGGCGAAGGCTTCGGCATGACCCATGTGCAGGTCGCCCGAAGGGTAAGGGAACATGTCTAGCACGTAGCGGCGTTCGCGGCTGCCATCATCGGCGGGCTTGAATACTTCTAGCTCGTCCCATACCGGCAGCCACTTGGACTCGATGTCCTTGAAGTCGTAGGTCCTAGGTTCGTTCGTCGATGATGTCACGCTGCTCTTCTCACACGCTTTGCGGAATATTTCCGATAGGAAAACTTGTTTTTGGTTCCAGACACAACAAAAGCCCCCAAATTTCCACTCGGGGGTACGGCCAATGGCCGTGCTTAAACTAGGTTGCGCTTTGAATGCATATCGCGATTCTATCGCACATCGCCTAGTGGCGCGCATTGGTGAAGAGCTAGATGCGACACAGCCGCCGTCGTGGCCTTTTCACGCGCAAGCCCTCAGGCAGCCAGCGCGTTATCCACAAACGGATGAAGTGTTCGATCCCGGCCTGCGCCGCAGGGGAATCCTAGGTTCATGAACTTCACCGCCCATCTGGCTGCATTGCTCGAACTGTGCCGGGGTCCCTGGAAACTCGGTCCCCAGCTCAGCCATGCCGTGCTCATCCAGCTGGGCGCAATGTGCCTGAAGATCCTCACTGGGATCGGGCAGCTGGTGCATGAGAGCAGGGATGCGCGTCTGGCGCTGATCCAGCTGGAGTTCATCGAGCGCGTCGAGCAGCAGATGCAGTACCAGAAAGCCGTGGTCGCCCTCGATGTCGAATTGAGCGCGGCCCACGCACTGAGCCTGCCTACCTTGGATGCGCTGCGCCGGGTGCCAAGACTGCCGGCCGGTGAAGTCGATGCCTTCTTCGCCAAGCCGCCGGAACTAGCTGCCGGACGGACCTGCTACGGCAACGCGGCAGAGGTGATCGCAGCGTGGCTGGGCATCAGCTACTTTGAAGCGAAACGCCGAATCGACGATGCGCATTTGCTGATCGGCCGGCGTACTCCCAGCGGCGAGCAATGCGAACCGCGTTTCCAGCACCTTGCCGACCTCTTTGCCCGCGGCGGCATTGATCGACACAGAATTGCCCGGGTTTCACGCCAGCTGGAGAAATTGGAACCCGAAGATACGACTTTTGACGGGGTGGGCACCGAGCTGCAGGCCCGTGGAAGCGATGGCCTGCCGCTGGAGGAAAGCGCTGCGCGGATCCTGGCCGAACACGGACCCAACGCAGCCCGAAAACAGATCGACGCCCAGATCAACCAATACAAGGAAGCGCACGGGATGGTTCTCCCGCCGAAGCTCGGCTTCTTCGTTGGCAAGGTGATCGGCGGCGTGCACTGCTTCCACTTGCGCACCGATGCCACCCAAGCCGAGGTCTTCCACTCCATGGCTGCGCAGGCGAGCAATCCCCGCTCCAAGGCCGGCAGGGCAGCACGCAAGAAGACCCGGCTCGATGAAAACCAAGCCAATGAACCAGACACCGGGCACGATGGCGGCACAGGCACCGGCCCGGAGCAAGAAAGCTCTTCCGCTTCAACGCCGGACTGGCTGATCAGCGAGCAGCCGATGCCGGAATGGGCCCGCGGCGAGAGCGAGCAAGAGCGTGATGCCGCCGATCATGGGTCCGCGAGTGATAGCGCTGCCGAACCACCAGCAGACCGGCAAACCGAAGATGTGGCTGAAGAGGGCGATGCTCCCAGCGCCGCCGAGCGCCGGCTCAACGCACTGATGGCCATGCTCGTCGCCACCAGGGCTTCGGGCGAGTCCAAGAGCATCGTTCCCAAGGTATTGGTGTACATGTGGCTCAGCGACTTGCAGAACCTGGCTGAGGCACACGGCGTCAGCGCCCACGGGGTGGACATTCCGCCAGGCGAGCTCAGACGGCTTCTAGCGAATGCAGGAATCATCCCGCTGGTGCTGGGCTCCAATAGCCAGCCCTTGGATATGGGCCGATCCCGGCGATTCCACAAAGGGGCGATCAGAATGGCCATCATGGCCCGGGATCGTGGCTGCATCGTGCCCGATTGCACGACGCCTCCCGATAAAACCGAAACGGACCATTATGAGGTGCCTTGGTCTGAAGGCGGGGAAACCAGTGTCTGGTCGGGCGCCGGGGTGTGCACTACGGGGCATCATCAACGGCATGCGGAGCAAATCAAGATCGTGGATGTCGACGGGCTCCCCCATGTGATCTTGCCCGAGCATCTTGATCCGGAACAAAAGCCGCGTCGCAATACCTATTGGGGCGCCCTGCAGCTTGGCGACGCCCCTGAGCCGTCCCAGCCCGACCTGTCTCCCGAGAACACGCTGGAATCCTCCAACGGCGAGCCCACCGGCGATCAGCCCGGCGAGCCCGAGCAGGACTGAGGATTCACCGTCCTAACGCAACGACGCCCGAACCGTCTAGGGTTCGGGCGTCGTTGTGCGCTCAATTGTTAACGAATATGTCCAGGCTAGGCCTTGGTATCTTCGTCGACCCAATCAAAGGTGCGGGTCACGGCTTTCTTCCACAGGCGAAGGTTGCGTTCACGAGCGTCTTCATCCATGGTTGGCTCCCAGCGCTTGTCCTCGGACCAGTTGGCTTCCAGCTCGCCCAGATCCTTCCAGAAGCCCACTGCCAAGCCAGCGGCATAAGCGGCGCCCAGTGCGGTGGTTTCGGTGACCTTCGGGCGAACTACCGGCACGCCCAGGATGTCGGCCTGGAACTGCATGAGCGCCTCGTTGGCGACCATGCCGCCGTCCACCTTCAGCTCCGTCAACGGAACTTCGGCGTCGGCGTTCACTGCGTCGAGCACTTCGCGCGTCTGGAATGCGGTGGACTCCAACGCGGCACGGGCGATGTGGTTCTTGTTGGCGAACCGAGTCAGTCCCACGATGGCGCCGCGGGCATCCGAACGCCAGTAAGGTGCGAACAGGCCGGAGAACGCTGGCACCACGTACACGCCGCCATTGTCATCCACCTTGGCAGCCAGCTCTTCGATTTCCGGTGCGGAGGAGATCATGCCGATGTTGTCGCGCAGCCACTGCACCAGCGAGCCTGCGACAGCGATCGAGCCTTCCAATGCGTAGACCGGCTTGGCATCGCCGAGCTTGTAGGCCATGGTGGTCAGCAGGCCGTTGGTCGAGTTCACGATCTCGGTTCCGGTATTGAAGATCAAGAAGCAGCCGGTGCCATAGGTGTTCTTCGCGGTGCCTGCGGTGAAGGCTGCCTGCCCGAAGGTCGCAGCCTGCTGGTCTCCGAGGATGCCAGCCACTGGAACTTCGCGAAGCAGCTGCTTGGTATGCACGGTTCCGTACACCTCGGAGGAGGAACGGATCTCGGGCATCATCGACAGCGGCACACCGAAATCAGCGAGGATCTTCTCATCCCACTGCAGGGTCTCCAGGTCCATGAACAAGGTGCGCGAAGCATTGGTCACGTCGGTGACGTGCACGCCGCCGTCGGTGCCGCCGGTCAGGTTCCACAAGACCCAGCTGTCGGTGGTGCCGAAGAGCAGGTCGCCGGCTTCCGCGCGCTCGCGTGCTCCCTCGACGTTGTCCAGGATCCACTTGATCTTGGTGCCGGCGAAGTAGGTGGCCAATGGCAGGCCAACGGTTTCCTTGTAGCGGTCCACGCCACCGTCGGCTGCCAGCTCGTCGACGATGTCCTGGGTGCGGGTGTCCTGCCAGACGATGGCGTTGTATACGGCCTCGCCGGTGGTCTTATCCCATACGACGGTGGTTTCGCGCTGGTTGGTAATGCCGACGACTTCGATGTCGTGGCGGGTCAGATTGGCCTTGGACAATGCCTGGCCGATCACCTCGCGCACGTTGTTCCAGATCTCGGCCGGGTCATGCTCGACCCAACCTGCGGCCGGGAAGATCTGCTCGTGTTCGAGCTGGCCGACCGAGTGCACGTCGCCCGCGTGGTTGAAAACAATCGCGCGCGAACTGGTCGTGCCCTGGTCAATAGCGATCACAAATTTTTCACTCATGATTTACTGCTCTCTTTCTAGAACATTAGCGCGGCGACAAGTCCGCCAAGGATACCGCCGATTGCTGGTCCGGCCAATGGAACCCACGAGTAGGCCCAGTCCGAGGAGCCCTTGCCCTGGATCGGCAGCACTGCGTGGGCCACACGTGGGCCAAGGTCGCGGAATGGGTTGATGGCGTACCCGGTAGCACCGCCAAGGGACAGGCCGATTGCGACAACTAGCAGGGCTACGGCCAGTGGGCCAAGCTGGTGCGGAGTGTGTCCCAGGCCGGCGATCACGAAGACCAGGACGAAGGTGCCGAAGATCTCGGTGACCAGGTTCCAGCCGTAGGAGCGAATTGCTGGTCCGGTGGCGAAAACACCCAGCTGGTTGCCTGCGTTCTGCGGATCATCCAGGTGCTTCTTGTAGGCCAGCCAGGTGCCGGCCGCGCCGAGGAAGGCACCGATGAACTGGGCCAGGAAGTACAGCAGGGTGTTGCCCAGGGTAATGGCAACTCCTGGAGCGTATTCGGTTACGTCAGGGTTGACCAATAGGCCCAAGGTAACTGCGGGGTTCAGGTGGGCGCCGGAAATGCCGGCGATCCATACGCCGCTGTAAACGCCAAGGCCCCAGCCGAAGCTGATGGCTAGCCAGCCTGCGCCGGTTCCCAAGGTACCCTTCAGGGCGACGTTGGCGCAGACGCCGGTACCCATCAGCAATAGTACGAATGTGCCGAAAAGCTCGGCGAAAAACACGTGAGTGGACATCGTTGACCTCTTAGTGATTTCGACTGCCGGCGGCTACCTGCCGCCGGCCACGTGGCAGATCAGCCCAGGATCACTCCATGGCTATCTGCGAGAACCGAGAGCGAATGGTCGATTTCGGTTTGTAGTTGAGACTGGTCCCAACCCATTGGGTCAGCTAGGCAGTTTGCTACCTCGATGACCAAATTCTTTGTCACCAAGCCACGGAAGGCAAGGTTGGTGCGGCGGATGAATACGTCGATCAGGCGGCCGACCTGCTCGTTGCGGGCCAAGTACGCGATCTCCTGGCAGGAGAGCTCATCGGTGTGCTCCAGCATCTGCTCCTTCTCGCCGAGCTGAGTCAGCACGAAGTCGGCGCGGGTGCCGTAGCGCTCGAGCAATACGCGCAGGCGGTCACGCGAAGCCTTGGATTCGCGGGCCGCGTACCAGGCTGCCAGCGCCCCATCGTTGGTCGGGAAATTCTTGCCGCCACCGATAGCCACACCGGCGGTTGACTTGACCTGGCGCTCACCAAGGAACTGAAGGGCCTTGGCACCCAGATTTTCGCTGAGCGCGCGGAACGTCGTCCACTTTCCGCCGATGAGCGAAAGCATCGTGGTCTTGTCGGTCAGGCGGGTTTCCTTCACCTGGTAGTCGCGGGAGACGAAGCCAGGCGCCGTGTCGTCGTGGTTTGGCAGCGGGCGCACGCCGGAGAACTTGTACACGATCTGGTCCTCGGTGGCCTTGATGCCAGGGAAGACATGGTGGATCAGATCGAAGAAGTACTGTACTTCCTCGTCGGTGCATACCGCTGGCTCGTTCATATCGTGCTCGAGGTCGGTGGTGCCAACCAGAACGCGTCCGAGCATCGGGTAGATCAGCACGATGCGGCCGTCTTCGTGCTCGAAGAAGATCTCGCGTCCGCCGGTGGCTTCGAGCAGCTCAGGGTGATCGAGCACGATGTGCGATCCCTTGGTGCCGCCGGTCCACTTGGTTTCGCGGCCCAGTTCCTTGTTGGTCAGGTCGACCCAGGCACCGGTCGCGTTGATGATCACTTCTGCGTCGAAGTCGAACTCGTCGCCGGTGAGCACATCGCGCAGCTTCGCAGTGCCGCCGTCGACTCCGGTGAGTTCCACGTAGTTGCTGGCACGGGCCTTCTCATTGGCGTCTAGGCCTTCGCGCAGCACGTCGAGGGTGAGGCGCTCCGGGTTGTGCACGGAGGCGTCGAAGTAGGTGGCGGTGTACTTCACGTCGTCGCGCAGCTGCGGCAGATCGGCACGGGCTGCCTTGCCGGACTTGAAGCTGTGCCAAGGGGTGTTGCGTCCGCCGATGCCAGCGAACACGTCGTACATGATCAGGCCGGCTTTGATCAGTGCCGCGCCTCGTTCGGTGGGCTTGCCCGACTTATGGGTCAAGAAGCGCATGGGTGCGCTGAGGATCCCGGAGAAGGTGGAGAAGATCGGAATGGTGGTCTGCAGCGGCTTCACGTAGTGCGGAGCGATCTCCAGCAGGGAGTTGCGTTCCTGCACCGATTCGTGGACGAGGCGGAACTCGCCGTTTTCGAGGTAGCGGATGCCGCCGTGGATCATGTGCGAGCTGGCGCCGGAAGCGCCCTGGCTGTAGTCGCCGCGTTCGATCAGCGCAACATCGATGCCCTGCATGGCCAAGTAGCGGAAGGTCGCTACGCCGTTGATGCCACCGCCAACTACCAGTACCCGCGCCTGCGGGCGTTCACGCAGTTTGGATAGCTGTTCCCGAATCACGATTTGTGCCCCTTTGTAACAAATGAATAAGTCTGAGGCTAGTCTTGTTACTGAACGGCAATTCGGTCAAACAAAATGCACAAACGTGCAGAAATGGTCAGATTGATGAAGAAAACTCCGTCCGGGGGACCATATAAGCGCGGCGTGACTGGCACATCCGTGCACACGACGCCCAAGGCCAAGGACGCACTGCGGGCAGCCCAGCTCTATTACCTGCAGGACATGAAAATGGAAGTGATCGCCAAGGAACTGGGTACATCGCGCTCCACGGTCTCCCGGCTGCTCACCCATGCCAAGCGCACCGGCATGGTTTCGATCAGCATCACGCCCAGCGCCAACATGTCTGCCCTGCTGGGCAACCAGCTCTCCGAGCACTACGGGGTGAGCTTCAATGTGGTGCCCACCGACGGGTCCATGGATGATTCCGAACTGCTTGCCCGCGTCTCGGCGCATGCGGCCTACCTGCTGGGCGATATCGTCTCCTCGTCGATGACGGTGGGCGTGGCCTGGGGATCGACGATGCAGGCGGTGTCCTCGGCGCTCACCTCCCATCCGACGCACGACACCAAGATCGTGCAGCTCAACGGTGCGGCCAACCCGGTCACCAGCGGGGTGAGCTACGCCAGTGACATCCTGACCCGGTTCGGCCAGGCCTTCACCGCCCGCACCGAGCAGTTCCCGGTGCCGGCCTTCTTCGATCGCGCCTCGACCCGTGAAGCGATGTGGCAGGAAACGTCGATCAAGCGCGTGCTGACGGTCCAGCAGGAGATGAACCTCGCCGTATTCTCCTTGGGCTCGGCGGGGTCGGCAGTCATATCCCAGGTCTACCGCGGCGGCTACCTGACCAAAAGCGAAACACAGGAGCTTCGGGAGATGGGGGTGGTGGGTGATGTGGCGACCGTCTTTTTCGACAAGGACGGCAACAGCTCCAATATTTCGCTCAACGCACGGTCCACCGGCCCCACCCTTGATTCACTGCGCCGAGTGCCCACGCGCTTCTGCGTGGTCGCCGGGCGCGGAAAGCTCGAAGCGGTGCGCGGGGCGCTGAAGGGCGGGCTGATCACCGACTTGGTCATCGACGAGGGCACGGCATTGGCCCTGCTCGACGGGTAGGATTTGATCCATGCGCCAACGAGAACAGCTCATCACCACGCATCAGCTCTACGGCGCCACCGTGCGCGTCTTCACCACTGTGGCACAAGAGCCATCGCGCGGCGTGATCTTCGCGGTCCATGGCTTCCGCGGGGATCACCACGGGTTGGCCAGGATCGTCGAGCACCTTGAACACTACACGGTGATCGTCCCCGACCTGCCCGGCTTCGGCGCATCCACCTCGATGAGCGAGCTGAAGCATGACGTCGACGGCTACGCGCAATTCCTCGAGGTGCTGGCCAACGAGCTGCAGCTGGATGCCAAGGTCCACTTGCTGGGCCATTCCTTCGGATCGATCGTCGCCGCGAAATTGGCAACCACGCGCCCCTTCGCCTCATTGCTGCTGCTGAACCCGATCTCCGAATTGGCGCTGGACTCCTCCCAGGCGCTGCTGGCCAAAATCACCAGTGCGTACTACGAGGTCTGCGCGAAACTGCCGGCGGCCATCGCCGAACCGCTGCTTCGCTCGCGGTTGTTCAGTGATGCGATGAGCGTGGTGATGACCAAGAGCAAAGACCGGCAAATGCGCGCCTATGTGCGCGAGCAGCACCGCCTGTACTTTGGCGGATTCCACTCCACCAGCACTCTGGCCCAGTCCTACCATGCATCGATCAGCTCCACGGTCGGGCACTACTCCCCCGCAATCAGCCTGCCGACCCTGATGATCGGCGGAAAGCAGGACGAGTTGGGCACCGAGCAAACCCAAGAGGAATTGCGCAGCAGCTTCGGCCAGGCGCGTCTGGTCATGCTCGAACGAGTCGGGCACCTGATCCACTACGAAAAGGCCCCGGAAACCGCCAACGAAATCGACAGGTTCTTGCGTTCGCTGGGCAACCAGCCGCAAGCGGTCTAAAGCACGTTGTCGGGATCGACCGCGATGTTCACCACCGGGTCCTTGGCGGCGGACATTGTCGATCGAAGGTGGCGCAGCGCGCTGGTCACCTCCGGGCCATCGGCATAGGAGAAGAACAGCACATATTTGTGCTCGACCGGCGGGCCGTCGATCACCGTGGGCCCATGGATCTGCACCCGTGCGCGGGTGGCGACATCAAGCGCGGCAATCAGGCGTTGCGCCCCCTGCCCGGTGATGACGGCACTGCGCACCGCTGGCGGCAAGCCCACCTCGCGGCGTTCGGCAAGCTCGCGTTCGGCAAAGCTTGCAGGGTCGTAGCGCACCAGGCTCGCTCCGGCCGGGCTCGGGTTGCCGGTGAGCACCACGACCCCGTCGCTTTGCGCCAGGCAGGCGGCGCTGAACCACCGAGAAAGCACTTCTTCGGCATTGCGCAGGGAGTCATGAGCGAGCATCTTGTCCGCGTCGAGCAGCAGCACCGCGGCATATCCGGCTTCAGCTATCGGTTCGACTCCTGGTGTTGCCACGATCAGGGCCGGTTTAGAGCTGATCTTGTCGACAGGTTTTGCTCCCGTGGAGGAAATAACACTTACCTTCGGGAAGGCCAGCCCCAGCTCTTCGGCCGTGCGTTCGGCCCCGATGCTTGCAGCCCGGATACGCGGCGAACCGCAATTCTGGCAGCGATAGTCGTGGAACTGTTCGCCGCACCATCGGCAGGCCAGATGGGATTGCTTGCCAGCGATATGAAGCGGCCCTTGGCACTGGGTGCAGCGCGCCAGCGTACGGCAGTCCTGGCAGGCTACCGCCGGGACGAATCCGGTGCGCGCGACCTGGACCAGCACCGGTCCGCGCTCCAGGGCCTTGCTCGCCTCCCGCCATGCCACCGAGGGGATGCGGGCGCGGGCCAGCAGCGGATCGCGCTCCAGCTCGAAATCGTTGGTAGTGGCGACAACCCGCGGCGTGTGCTCACGCAACAAGTCGCGGGGCAGCTTCAATTCGGTCGCCCAGCCGGTGGCCACCAGCCTTTGCGCTTCGACGGATCGGGCTGGCGAGGCGATGAGCAGTGAAATCTCCGCCTGCGCGCTGCGCAGCAACGCCACTTCCCTGCTGTGCTGATAGGGCGCGCGCTGTTCGCGGTGTGACTGGTCGCCGTCCTGCCAGATGATCATCAGTTCAAGATCGGGCACATGGCACAGTGCTGCCGAGCGGGTGCCGATGACGATCTGCACGTGGCCGCCGATGGCACGCAGGAAATTGCGGTAGCGCGGGGTGGGGCCGTCGTCGGCTTGCAACCGGGCGTAAGCTTCGGCCCCATATTCGACGTCCAGATAGTCGCCGAGGATTTTCAGATCCCGCGCGTCGGGAACGATGATCAGCACACGGCGTCCGCGTTCGAGCACCGGTCGGGCGGCGTCCATGAGGAATCCTGGCCAGAACCCCTGGACATTCGGCACCCAGGTGGCCACGGCGCGGAGCGTCGCCCCTGTCTCCCAGGCATCGAGGGCTTCGGGACCGTGCTCATAGCGCTCGATCTGGTTGGGCCCTTGCGGCAGGGTCGGTGCAGTGGTGGCGAGCTCTTCCTTTTCGACCTTCGCGGCCCTGGCCGGCACGGCCAAGCGCACAACATCCCAGAGGGTTCCACCGTAGCGCGTCGCTACCTCAGACGCCGCTTCGATGACTTCTGGATAGAGGGCGACCTGGTCGCTGACGATTTTAGCCAGGGGACGCAGTTTCATCGGCGAGGGATGGTCCTCGAGGATCTCGATGATGAAGCCGGCTAATTGCTGCGGGCCAAAGGGAACCTTCACGCGGATCCCGGGAACCGCCTGTTCGGCCATGGAAGCCGGAACCTCATAGTCAAAGAGGCGATCCAGGTGCGGGACGGAAGAATCAATCAGCACCCGGGCAACCCGTTTGATGCGGGTTGGCTCGGGTGCTGCGATGAGGGCATCTTGCTGCACTCTTTGCTTCCTAGGCGTTGAACCAGTTGCGCAATGCGTCGACTCGGTCCAACTTTTCCCAGGTGAAGTCGTTGTCCTCGCGGCCGAAGTGGCCGTGGGCAGCGGTCTTGCGGTAGATCGGGCGCTTCAGGTCAAGATCTTCGATGATGCCCAGCGGGCGCAGGTCGAAGACCTCGTTGATGGCCTTGGTGATCTTGGCGGGGTCCACGGTTTCCGTGCCGAAGGTCTCGACGTACAGGCCCACGGGACGGGCCACGCCGATCGCGTAGGCGACCTGGACTTCTGCGCGACGTGCCAAGCCTGCAGCGACGACGTTCTTCGCTACCCAGCGCATGGCGTAGGCTGCCGAGCGGTCGACCTTCGATGGATCTTTGCCGGAGAACGCGCCGCCGCCGTGGCGGGCGAATCCGCCGTAGGTGTCCACGATGATCTTGCGTCCGGTCAGGCCGGCGTCGCCCACCGGGCCGCCGATGATGAACGGCCCCGATGGGTTCAAGATGATCTTGGTGTTGGACACGTCCAGGCCGGAGCGCTCCAGGATCGGGGTGACGACCTCTTCGTGCAGGTCGGCCTTCAGCGTGGCCAGCTCGTATTCCGAGGCGTGCTGGCTGGAAACCACGACGGTATCCACGGAAACCGGCTTGTCGCCGTCGTAGCCGATGGTCACCTGGGTCTTGCCATCAGGGCGCAGCAACGGCATGCGGCCGTTCTTGCGCACCTGGGTCAGGCGCTCGGAGAGGCGGTGCGAGAGAAAGATCGGGGTCGGCATCAGCGAGTCGGTCTCATCCGAGGCGTAGCCGAACATCAGGCCCTGGTCGCCGGCGCCCTGCAGGTCGCGAGGATCCTTCGCAGTGCCTTCACGCGATTCCAGCGAGTTGAAGACGCCGTCGTGGATCTCCTGGGACTGCTGGCCGATCGACACGGACACGCCGCAGCGGGCGCCGTCAAAGCCGTTGGCCGAGGAGTCGTAGCCGATGTCCAGGATGGTCTTGCGGACGATCTCAGGGATCTCCACGTAGCCGTTGGTGGTCACCTCGCCGGCCACGTGGACCAGGCCGGTGGTGGTGAGGGTCTCGACGGCGACCTTGGAATCCGGGTCCTGCGCCAGCATGGCATCGAGGATCGCGTCCGAAATCTGATCGCAAATCTTGTCCGGGTGTCCCTCGGTTACGGATTCCGAGGTGAAGAGACGAAGTTCAGGGGTTGTTGAAGTCACCTTTTTACTCTATCTGGTCTAGTGGACCGTTAAGCAGTTGTTGCGACGATACGTGACTAAGCACCATATGGCGCAGCTCACGAGATGTCGTCTGCATGTCCTTTTGTTGCGTGGGAAATCTGTTCGATGACGACGCGGGCCACCTCTAATTTGCTTCCGGCGGCCTGCACCGATTCGTGGCCGTCGGCAAACAGCACCTGGATGGCGTTGGTTTCTTCGCCGAAGGTCAGGGTCGCGCCGACCTCATTGACCACCAGCATCTCGCAGCCCTTGCGCTCGAGCTTGGCCCGGCCGTAGTCCAGCACGCTGCCCTGCTCGTCGCCGGTTTCCGCCGCGAATCCAACGATGAACCGCGGCAACTCATCATTGCCGCCGCGGGCCTGGACGATCTCGGCCAAGATGTCGGGATTGCGCACCAGCTCAATCACCGGAGCCGAATGCTCATCGCGCTTCTTGATTTTCGAGTTCTCGATCGTGGCCGGCCGGAAGTCGGCGACCGCCGCGTTCATGATCAGCACATCCTTGCCGGGCGCGTGTTCGAACACTGCCTCCCGCAATTCCAGGGCGCTCGACGCGTGGACCACGTGCACGCCATGCGGCACGGGAACCTCTAGATGCGTGACGATCAGCGTGACCTCTGCCCCGGCCGCGCGTGCGGCTTCGGCGAGGGCAACACCTTGTCGTCCCGAGGAGCGGTTTCCGAGGAACCGCACCGGGTCGAGTGGCTCGCGCGTGCCGCCAGCGGTGATGAGCACCGAGGTGCCAGCGAGGATGGGGTCGGAAAGAAGATCCTGGATGGATGCGAAGATCTCTTCCGGTTCAGGCAGACGGCCGGGACCGGAATCCTTGCCGGTGAGCCGTCCCGAAGCTGGCTCGATTACTCGCACGCCGCGTTCGCGCAATGTGGCGACGTTGTCCACGGTGGCAGGATGCTGCCACATTTCGGTGTGCATCGCCGGCGCCATTACGACCGGTGCGCGGGTGGCCAATAGGGTTCCGGTCAGCAGATCGTCGGCGATCCCCGCTGCTGCCTTGGCCATGAGGTCTGCCGTTGCCGGGACGATCAGGACCAGGTCAGCCATCTGGCCCAGCCGAACGTGATTGACGTTCTCCACTGCATCGAAAACGCTCGAGGTGACCGGATTGCCCGAAAGCGCCTCCCAGGTTGCGTTTCCCACGAAATTTTCCACGTTGCTGGTCGGAATCACGTCGACGTGGTGCCCGGCTTCACGCAGCAAACGCAGCAGGAGAACGGACTTGTAGGCGGCGATTCCTGCCGAGACGCCTAGGACGATTCGCTTCACGAAGTACTTCCTCGAAGTTATCTGTGCGGTGAGAACTGACGATGGGTTGATGGGCCTGCAGCCTCTGGCAGCACGCCAGAGTGCCCGGTTTAAAGGTGCTTAACGAAAAAGAAGGCGCCCGATTAGGGCGCCGACTTTTCGATTAGTCCTCGATGACCTCGGCTGGAGTAACCTTCAGCAGGCTGTCATCCAGTTCGCGCAAGGCGATGGTCAGTGGCTTTTCGTTCAGCTTGGTCTCAACCAGTGGACCAACGTACTCGAAAAGGCCTTCGTTGAGCTGAGCGTAGTAAGCGTTGATCTGGCGTGCACGCTTAGCCGAGTTGAGTACGATTGCGTACTTCGAGTCGTTGGTCTCAAGCAACGAGTCGATCGATGGGTTAATGATTCCCTCTAGGTTGGACACAGGACTCCCTATTTGTCGTTCTTTAGCCCCATGAGGGCTACAAGCTCTTCGGCGGCACGTGCAACATCGTCGTTCACGATGGTCACGTCGAATTCTGATTCCGCCGCAAGTTCTAGTTTAGCGGTTTCCAGGCGGCGCTGCTGTTCCTCGGGCGTTTCAGTGCCGCGTCCCACAAGACGACGCACCAATTCATCCCACGATGGCGGTGCCAGGAAGACGAATTTTGCCTCCGGCATCGACTCCTTGACCTGGCGGGCACCCTGCAAATCGATCTCCAGCAGAACCTTTTTGCCTTCAGCCACTGCATCTTCGACCGTGGAGCGAATGGTGCCGTAGCTGTTCTGGCCGTGGACGACAGCCCACTCCAGCATCTGGCCTTCCTCGACTAGCTCGTGGAAACGTTCCGGACCCACAAAGAAGTAGTGGACTCCGTCCTGTTCCCCTGGTCGAGCGTTTCGGGTCGTCGCGGACACCGAAAGCCAGACATCTGGATAGTTGTCACGGATATAGGTAGAGACGGTGCCCTTACCTACTGCCGTGGGGCCGGCTAGAACAGTTACCGACGCAGCGGTCATTGACTACACTTTCGTTTTTGGCGGGCTTTGCTTGAAGTGTTCGGTGATTGCGGTGCGCTGTTTGCGTCCCAATCCACGCAGTCGGCGGGATGGTGAAATGCCAAGGCGTTCCAGCAAGTTTGCCGCGCGTACTTCGCCTACGCCCGGCACCGATTCCAGAAGGTCCATGACACGCATGCGTCCCACGGCTTCATCTTCGTATACCAAGTCTAGTACCTCGGTGATGGAAATTTTGCCGGCGCTGAACTCCGCCTTGATTTCCGCACGACGTGTGCGTGCGGCAAGGGCTTTGGCGCGGGCCCGGATACGATCTTCGTCAGAGAGTTCTCGCAGTACCATCGTTCAGCCATCCTTAATGTGTAGTTGACTAAGGCTATGTTGAGAAACATAGCGATCAAACGCTGCTTTTGCAAGACTAAACGCGTTGTGGCTACTAGAAACTCTAGTAGCCACAACGCGTTCCTGTCACTAAGCGGAATTTTCGCTAGCCCGCGGCGACCAATTCATCGCGCACCCTCAGCGCTTTCTCACGAAGTGCCACTACATTAGGGCCTTCTTTCAAGATGTCGCGGCTGCTGGTTCCTAGCACCTGCGAGTAGCTAGAAGCGAATGACTTGGCAATATCCTGCGCCGTGGCTCCCTGGGCGCCGAGCCCGGGAGTTAGCAGCGGGGCTTTGCTCGCAGTGAGGTCGATCCCCAGCTTTTCCGGTGCGTCGCCGATGGTTGCGCCAACGACCAAACCCACGTGGCCTAAATCTTCTGCAGCAGCATTTTCCTTGGTGACTTGGTCGATAATAGCTTTAGCAACCGAGTTTTCACCACCAACGTGCTGCACCGAAGGACCTTCAGGATTGGAAGTCAGCCCAAGTACGAACACTCCCCTGCCGGTGGCCGCAGCCAAATCCAAGGCCGGACGCAAGGATTCGTAGCCCAGATACGGGCTGAGCGTGACCGCGTCAGAGGCCAATGGCGAGCGGTCATCGAGCCACGCCGTCGCATAAGCGTCCATGGTCGAACCGATATCGCCGCGCTTGGCATCGGCCAGGGTCAGCAAGTTTGCAGACTTGGCAGCGGCCAGGGTTTCTTCCAGCACCGCAAATCCGGCCGAGCCGAAGCGCTCGTACAGGGCGACCTGCGGCTTGAGGATCGCCGCGGCGCCGGCCATCGCCTCGACAACGGTCAGTGAGAAAGATCGCACGCCTTCGGCCGTGTCGTCCAGCCCCCAGGCTTCCAGCAACGCCGGGTGCGGGTCGATTCCCACACATAGCGGGCCACAAGCCTGCATGGCTGAACGCAGCCGTTCACCAAATGGGATCGGGCTAGGCATTGCGGGCTGCCGTCAGGTTGGCTTCGTGCTCCTGCAAGCTGGTGACATCCCAAGCGTATTCACGCAGGGCGTCGATGGCCTGGACCGAAGCGTTGAATTCTGCCACGGTGGTGATGACCGGGGTGCCGACCGAAGTCGCGGCGGCGCGGATTTCGTAGCCGTCACCGCGTGCGTCGGAACCCGAAGGGGTGTTCAGGATCAAACCGATTTCGCTGGCGTTGATCAGATCGACGATCGAGTCGCCGCCTTCGTGCAGCTTGCCCACCACCTGCGTCGGGATGCCGTTGCGGCGAAGAACCTCTGCGGTGCCACCGGTGGAGATGATCTCGAAGCCGTTATCCGACAGGTGCTTGACCGGGAGGACGATCGAGCGCTTGTCGCGGTTGGTTACCGAAACGAAGACCTTGCCGGAGGTCGGCAGCGGGTTGTTCGCCGCGGCCTGCGACTTGGCGAACGCGGTGTCGAAGTACTTGTCGATACCCATGACCTCGCCGGTGGAGCGCATTTCAGGGCCGAGCAGCGAGTCGACGACCTTGCCCTCCGGGGTGCGGAAGCGGGCGAAAGGCATGACTGCTTCCTTGACTGCGATCGGAGCCGAATCCGGCAGGTGCGCACCGTCGCCTACTGCTGGCAGGTAGTTGCCGCGCAGTTCGGCCAGGGTCTTGCCAACGCCGATCAGCGCGGCGATCTTGGAGAGCTGCACACCGGTGGCCTTCGAGGTGAACGGCACGGTGCGCGAGGCACGCGGGTTCGCCTCGATCACGTACAGGATGTCGCTGGCCAGCGCGAACTGGATGTTGATCAGGCCGCGTACGCCCACGCCTTGGGCGATGGCCAGGGTGGCTGCCTTCACGCGGTCGCGCACATCCGGGCCGAGGGTGATCGGAGGCAGGGTGCAGGCCGAGTCGCCGGAGTGGACGCCGGCTTCCTCGATGTGCTCCATGATGCCACCGACGTAGAGGTCGGTGCCGTCGTACAGGGCGTCGACGTCGATCTCGATAGCGTCTTCCAGGAAGCGGTCCACCAGGACCGGGTGGTCAACGGTGATCTCGGTGGCGTTGGTGATGTAGCGCTCGAGGTTCGCCTCGTCGTACACGATCTCCATGCCGCGTCCGCCCAGCACGTAGGAAGGGCGGACCAGGACCGGGTAGCCGATGGAGTCGGCAATGGCCTTGGCATCGGCGAAGGATACGGCGGTGCCGTTCTTCGGTGCGATCAGCCCGGCGTTATCCAGCACGCGCTGGAAGGCGCCGCGGTGCTCGGCCAGATCGATGGCTTCCGGCGAGGTGCCCAGGATCGGCACGCCGGCGGCCTTCAGCTCGGCAGCCAGCTTCAACGGGGTCTGTCCGCCGAGCTGCACGAAGACGCCCAAAACGCCGCCCGTCTGCTCTTCGGCGTGGATGACCTCCAGCACGTCTTCCAGGGTCAGCGGCTCGAAGTAGAGGCGATCGGAGATGTCGTAGTCGGTGGAGACGGTTTCCGGGTTGCAGTTGACCATCACGGTCTCGTAGCCCTCGGCGCGCAGCGCCATGACCGCGTGCACGCAGGAGTAGTCGAACTCGATGCCCTGGCCGATGCGGTTAGGACCGGAACCGAGGATGATCACAGACTTCTTCTCGTGGGTGGCCAGCTCGGACTCTTCATCGTACGAGGAGTACATGTACGGGGTGAAGGCCTCGAACTCGGCGGCGCAGGTGTCCACGGTCTTGTAGACGGGGCGCACGCCCAGAGCATGGCGGATGCCGCGGATGACTGCCTCGGACTTGCCGGTCAGCTGTGCCAGCTGGGCGTCGGAGAAGCCGTGGCGCTTGGCTTCGCGCAATACTTCCTCGGGCAGGTCCTTGTTCTCCGCGACCAGCTGCGCGGTCTCGTTGATCAAAGCCAGCTGATCCAGGTACCAAGGATCGATGGAAGTCACTTCGAAGAGGCGTTCGATCGACACACCGGAGAACAGCAGGCGCTGGACCAGCGAAAGGCGTTCGGTCGAGCCCTTCACGATCGAGGCCAGCACTGCTTCGTGCTCGGCTTCCGGGATCGGCTCGAAGGACAGCTCCGAACCCTTCTGCTCCAGGGAGCGCAGGGCCTTCTGCAGCGCTTCGGTGAAGTTGCGGCCCAGGGCCATGGCTTCGCCGACCGACTTCATGGTGGTGGTCAGGGTCTTGTCGGCTGCCGGGAACTTCTCGAAGGCGAAGCGCGGGACCTTGACGACAACATAGTCCAGGGCTGGTTCGAAGGATGCCGGAGTCTTCTGGGTGATGTCGTTCGGGATCTCATCCAGGGTGTAGCCCACGGCCAGCTTGGTGGCGATCTTGGCGATCGCGAAGCCGGTGGCCTTGGAGGCCAGTGCCGAGGAACGCGATACGCGCGGGTTCATCTCGATGACGACTACGCGGCCGGTGTCCGGCTCGATGGCGAACTGGATGTTGCAGCCGCCGGTGTCAACCCCGACTTCGCGGATGACGGCGATCGAGATGTCGCGCAGCTTCTGGTATTCGCGGTCGGTCAGGGTCATGGCCGGGGCCACGGTGATCGAGTCGCCGGTGTGCACGCCTACCGGGTCGAAGTTCTCGATGGAGCAGACGACCACGACGTTGTCGTTCTTGTCGCGCATCATCTCCAGCTCGTACTCCTTCCAACCCAGGATGGACTCCTCCAGGAGCACCTCGGTGGTTGGCGAGTACTGCAGGCCGGCACCGGCAATGCGGCGCAGGTCTTCCGGGTTGTAGGCCATGCCCGAACCCAGGCCGCCCATGGTGAACGATGGGCGGACAACGACCGGGTACTTCAGTTCCTCAACGGCGGCGAAGGCTTCGTCGAGGGTGTGCACGATGACGGACTTGGCCGACTCGGCGCCGCAGCGCTCGACGACGCCCTTGAACTTCTCGCGGTCCTCGCCCAGCTCGATGGCTTCGATATTCGCGCCGATCAGCTCGACGTTGTACTTCTCCAAGGCGCCGGACTTATCCAGCGCGATGGCGGTGTTCAGTGCGGTCTGGCCGCCCAGGGTTGGCAGGATCGCATCCGGGCGTTCCTTGGCGATGATCTTCTCAACGACCTCGGGGGTGATCGGCTCGACGTAGGTGGCGTCGGCGAATTCCGGGTCGGTCATGATCGTCGCTGGGTTGGAGTTCACCAGGATGACCCGCAGGCCTTCTTCCTTGAGCACGCGCAGTGCCTGGGTGCCGGAGTAGTCGAATTCAGCGGCCTGTCCGATAACGATCGGGCCCGAACCGATGACGAGTACTGATTTCAGATCGGTGCGCTTAGGCATTACTTGCTGTCCTTTTCTGCGGCGGAATCCAACGCGGTGATGAAGCGGTCAAAGAGGTAGGCGGCATCGTGGGGGCCAGATGCGGCTTCTGGGTGGTACTGCACGGAGAAGGCCGGGATGTCCAAGCAGTTCAAGCCTTCGACCACCTGGTCGTTGAGCGAGTAGTGCGAGACTTCGACCTTTCCGAAGCGTTCCACGGGTGCGGTCAGTTCGCCCTCGATCGGGGCGTCCACGGCGAAGCCATGGTTCTGGCTGGTGATTTCCACCCGGCCGGTGGCCTTGTCCATCACCGGCTGGTTGATGCCGCGGTGGCCGAAGCGCAGCTTATAGGTGTCGAAGCCCAGGGCGCGGCCCAGGATCTGGTTGCCGAAGCAGATGCCGAAGTATGGCAGGCCGGCATCCAGCACCGAGCGGACCAGTTCCACCTGCTTGGTGGCGGTGGCCGGGTCGCCCGGGCCGTTGGAGAAGAACACGCCGTCGGCGCCGGTGGCCTTGATATCTTCCAAGGTGGCGTCATGCGGCAGGACGTGCACGCGCAGGCCGCGTTCGGCCAGGCGCTGCGGGGTCATCGACTTCATTCCCAGGTCGATCGCGGCGACGGTGTGCTTGGCGGCGCCTTCATAGCCGTGGTCTGCTGGTTCGACGATGTAGGCCGAATCCACCGAGACCTCGGCGGAGATGTTGCGGCCGGCCATCGATGGCTGGGCCTTGACGATCTCGATCAGCTCGGCATCGGACTTTGCTGCGTCGTCGCCGGAGAAGACGCCGGCCTTCATAGCGCCGGCCTCGCGCAGGTGGCGGGTCAGCGCACGGGTATCCACATTGCGGATGCCGACAATGCCGTACTCCTTGAGGTCGTCGTCCAGTGTGCGCTCGCTGCGCCAGTTGCTCGGACGGCGCGCGGCGTCGCGCACCACGTAGCCGGCGGCCCACATGCGGGTGGACTCGGGATCTTCGGAGTTCACGCCGGTGTTGCCCACGTGCGGGAAGGTCTGCACGATGATCTGGTGGGCGTAGGAAGGGTCAGTCAGGGTTTCCTGGTAGCCGGTCATGCCGGTGGTGAAGACGGCTTCACCCAGGGTAGTGCCCACGGCGCCGTAGCTGCGTCCGCGGAAGATGCGGCCATCTTCGAGTACCAACACGGCTGGTAGGTTGCTCAGGGAATTCACTTATTTGTCTCCTGCTCGGCTTACGTCGCCATGCGACGCCAGCAACTGATAAATCTTGGGGGTGTCCTCGGAATACCGGGGACGGAATCCTGTGTCGAAGTTGAAGCCTTCGCGATTCCAGCTGATCACGATCAGCCCGTTCTTCTCGACAAATTTGCCGATCATCCCGTTCGATCGCCTGACCGCGTCGAAGTGCTCCCATGGAATGTGCACATCGCGGCTGCCGGATCGGATCAGGTGCACGCCGTGTTCGCCGACCTCCAAGGTGGCGTTGGTGCGCACGCCCAGATCGTGCACGGCAATGCGATCGAGCCAATCATCAAATTTTGTGGTGGCCACGTACATTCCGGTGAAGCTGTGTTCGGTGGCATCGTCGAATTCTTCAAAGGGCTCCGGGACCTGCGCCTGGCGGGCCTTGAGGTTCCGCCAGCCGACCAGGATCATCGTGATGCCGGCGACGATGACCAGGATGGTGATGATAACCGGGCCGAGTGCTCCCTCAGGCATGAGCCGCCCTTGGGGTTGCCAGCTGGCCATCGAGCACGGTGGCGTGGCCGTGGAAGAAGGTCGCGCGCACCGAGCCTGGCAATTCCATGCCGGCGAACGGCGAATTGCGTCCCTTGGTGGCCATGGCCGACGGGTCGACCGTCCAGTGCGCTGCCGGGTCGACCAGGGTCAGGTTGGCGGGCTCCCCCACGGCGATCGGGCGGCCCTGATCGGCCACGCGGCCGATCTGCGCCGGAACGCTGGAGGTGATCCGCGCGACATCGGCCCAGCCCAGCAGCCCGGTGTCCACCAGGGTGTGCTGGACGATGGACAATGCGGTTTCCAAACCGGTCATGCCCATGGCGGCCGCTCCCCATTCGCAGTCCTTGGACTCGGAAGGGTGCGGGGCGTGGTCGGTGCCGATCACGTCGATGGTGCCATCGGCGACACCGGCGCGCAGGGCCTGCACATCGGCTTCACGGCGCAGCGGCGGGTTGACCTTGTACACCGGATCATAGGTGCGCACCAGTTCGTCGGTGAGCAGCAGGTGGTGGGGGGTGACCTCGGCGGTGACGTTGATGCCGCGGGCCTTGGCCCAGCGGATGATTTCGACCGAGCCGGCGGTGGATACGTGGCACACGTGAAGGCGGGCGCCAACGTGTTCAGCCAGCAGCACGTCGCGGGCGATGATCGACTCTTCGGCCACTGCGGGCCAGCCGGGCATGCCCAGGATGGAGGAGACTTCGCCCTCGTTCATCTGGGCGCCCTCGGTCAGGCGTGGTTCCTGCGCGTGCTGGGCGATCACGCCGTCAAAGGCCTTGACGTACTCCAGCGCGCGGCGCATCAGCAGCGGGTCCCAGACGCAGATGCCGTCATCGGAGAACATCTTCACGGCGGCGCGCGAATCGGCCATGGCGCCGATTTCGCTCAGCTGCTTGCCGGCCAGTCCCACGGTGACTGCGCCGACCGGACGGACATCCACCCATCCGGCCTTGCGGCCCAGCTCGTAGACCTGCTCGACAACGCCGGCGGTGTCGGCCACCGGGGTGGAGTTGGCCATGGCGTGCACCGCGGTGTAGCCGCCGCGCGCTGCGGCCTGCGAACCGGTTTCCACGGTTTCGGCGTCTTCGCGGCCTGGTTCGCGCAGGTGGGTGTGGGTGTCGACGAGACCTGGCAGCAGCACGAGATCCTTCGCGTCAATGACCTGCACGTCGTCGGTGGCTTCAATGGTGCCGATCTGGGCGATCTTGCCGTCGACGATCAGCACGTCTTGGGCCTCGCCGCCGAGGATGGCGGCCTGTTGGATCAAGTAATTCATGGGTTCTTCTTTCAGATCAGGTCGCCGGAGAGGAGCATGTACAGGCTGGCCATGCGCACGGCCACGCCATTGGTGACCTGGTCGAGCACGGTGGAGCGCGGTGAGTCTGCGGCCGCCGAAGAGATTTCCAGGCCGCGGTTCATCGGGCCGGGGTGCATGATCAGCGTTTCGGCTCCGCTGGAATCCAGCTGGCCCAGTCGCGCATCATCCAGTCCCCAGTAGCGCGAGTATTCGCGGGGGTTCGGGAAGTAGGCGGCGTTCATGCGTTCACCTTGGACTCGCAGCATCATCAGCGCATCCACGCCCGACGCGATGACTGCGTCCAGGTCGTAGCTGATGGTGCAGGGCCAGGAGTGCGCGCCGACCGGCAGCAGGGTCGGCGGGGCGACCATGGTGACTTCGGCGCCCAGGGTGTTCAGCAGCCAGAGGTTGGAGCGGGCCACGCGGGAATGCAGGATATCCCCGACGATCGCGACCTTCAGTCCATCCAGGCCTTGGCCTGCAGGGTTGGTGCCATTGCGCAATGCCACCTGGCGGCGCAGGGTGAATGCGTCCAGTAGCGCCTGGGTGGGGTGTTCGTGGGTGCCGTCGCCTGCGTTGACGATCGGCAGGCCGATCCAGTCGGTGGCAGCAAGCCTGGCCGGGGCACCCGAGTCTGGGTGGCGGATGACTACTGCGTCGGCACCGATGGCCAGCAGGGTTTGGGCGGTGTCCTTCAGCGACTCGCCCTTGGATACGCTGGAGCCCTTCGCCGAGAAGTTGATGACGTCGGCGCTCAGGCGCTTGGCGGCGGCTTCGAAGGAGATGCGCGTGCGGGTGGAGTCCTCGAAGAAGAGGTTCACCACGGTGCGTCCGCGCAGGGCCGGGAGCTTCTTGATGGCGCGGGTGCCGGACTCGCGCATCTCTTCGGCGATGTCCAGGATGGAGATGGCTTCTTCGCGGGTCAGATCCGCGGTGGAGAGCAGGTGTTTCATGCTGCGCCTTCGATCATCACTTCATTGGTCCCGTCAATTTCCGCCAGGTGCACGCGCACCTTTTCGCTCTTCGCGGTGGGCAGGTTCTTGCCCACATGGTCGGCGCGGATGGGAAGTTCACGGTGGCCGCGGTCTACCAGGACGGCGAGGCGGACGATGCTCGGGCGGCCCCAGTCGGCGAGGGCATCCAATGCGGCGCGAATAGTGCGGCCGGAATAGAGCACGTCGTCAACGAGCACCACGACTTTGCCATCGATCCCGCCGGCAGGAAGGCGCGTGGGAGATGGCGTGCGGGTGGTGGAGTGGCGTAGATCGTCGCGGTACATGGTGATGTCGAGCTGGCCGACCAGGGCGGCCGGGTCGAGATTGCCTGGGGCGCTGGCTGCGATGCGCTGGGCCAAACGCTGGGCCAACGGGAATCCGCGGCTGGGAATACCCAAGAGCACAAGGTCGTCTGTGCCCTTGTTCGCCTCGATAATTTCGAAGGCTACGCGAGTGAGTACACGATCGATATCGTCGCCGGTAAGAACCGTGCGCGACACATCTGGCACTGAATTTTCATTCATGCTGTGCACTTCTCCCTTCTCCGCCTCACGGGACGGGATTTAAAGGAATATTGCTAGTTCAAATTATCACGAGCCGGCACCTAAACCCTAGCGGAAAGCTATGCATGACACTGAGTACCCGGTGAGATCCATCACTCGGTGCGGTGGCTCACTTTCCCGCTCCTGCGCCATACCGCCGATCGCGGTGCCTTCAGCGGCGGAGGCGGCGCCGCTGTTGGCTTCGGCACAGCGTCTTAATGGCGGGGATGTGTCGTGCGATGCTATGTGGCGCGCTATTGTCCGATCCGGCCGTCGATGCATTCGCGCAGCAGATCCGCGTGCCCGCAGTGCCGGGCATACTCTTCGATCCGGTGCACCTGCAGCTCGCGCACGGTGATGTGCTCGCGGCCGATGCTCTGCCCAAGATCCTGGTACTGGGCGAGCTCCTGGTCTGTGGCCCGCTGTTCGGCATCCAAGACCTCCAGGGCCTGGGCCACACAGCCAGGCTCCGGCACGGCTTGGTCGAAATCCGCGTCATGCGGGCCGTAGATCCGTGCCAGCAACTCCCCCGAGGTAATCCAATTGCGCCAGTCGCGTTCTACTTCGCCCAGATGGCGAAGCAGTCCCAACAGCGACATGGTCGAGGGCGGCACCGAGCGCCGGGCCAAATGCTCGGCATCCAGGCCCTGGCATTTGAGCTGGAGGGTCTGGCGGTAGTCGCGCAGATATCTTTGATAGGTTTGCGCCTCCCCTACCGGATCCGGCTCGCCGGTATCCCTGGGGTCTTCCTCCGGGTCGAGCCACATGTCGGGGACTACAACGGCTTGGCTCCATCGCTGTGGTGCGTGATTCATTCCATCATTCTTGCGCTGCGCTGCGGTGTGGACAAGGCGAAATGGATATCGGGTGCAGGGACGCAGAAAAGCCTGGGCCGGAACCCCAATAATGGTGTTCCGGCCCAGGCTTAGAGACTGAGAATCGATGCTAGTCGACCAGGGTGTCCTTGACGCTTTGGATTCGGCCCAAAACGCCGTTGACGAATTCTGGCGACTCGTCGGTGGAGAGTTCGCGAACGTTCACCACGGCTTCAGCCACGGCTACTGCGTCGGGAACATCATCGTTGTAGAGCAATTCCCACACGCCGATGCGCAGCGCGCTGCGGTCAACCGCTGGCATGCGCTCGATGGTCCAATCCTTGACGTAGCTCTCAAGAACTTCGTCAATGCGGTCCAGGTGGGCCATGACGCCTTCGATGATCGTCAACGAGTACTCATTGAGTACGATGTCCGAGTTCTCCCGGCGCGAGATGGCGACACCCATCGGGTCGACATCGCGGGCTTCGGCCTCAAACAGGAATTCGAGGGCTCGGCGACGGGCTTTGGCGCGGGCTCTCACTAGTTGACACGACCCAGGTAATCGCCGGTGCGGGTGTCAACCTTGACCTTGGTGTTCTGCTCGACGAACAGTGGAACCTGGATTTCCTTGCCGGTTTCCAGCGTCGCTGGCTTGGTGCCGGCCGAAGAGCGGTCGCCCTGCAGGCCTGGCTCGGTGTAGGTGATTTCCAGAATGACCGAAGCTGGCAGTTCCAGGTACAGCGGGCTGCCATCGTGCATAGCGATGGTCAGTTCCTGGTTTTCGAGCATGAAGCCGGCGGCGTCGCCTACGGTTTCGCCGGAAACGGTGATCTGGTCGTAGTCTTCCAGGTTCATGAAGACGTAGTCTTCGCCGTCCTGGTAGAGGTACTGGTAATCGCGGCGGTCAACGGTTGCGGTTTCGATCTTGGTACCGGCGTTGTAGGTCTTGTCCACTACCTTGCCGGACAGCACGTTGCGCATCTTGGTGCGAACGAATGCGCCGCCCTTGCCTGGCTTGACGTGCTGGAAGTCGATGATGGTCCAGAGCTGGCCCTCGATCTTCAGAACCACGCCATTTTTAATGTCAGTTGTATCCGCCACGTTTCCTCAATCCTCTATTGACGCCAGCATGCACTGGCATTATCAAAAATCCATCTACAAGTTTACCCTACTGCGGCGCGAGCCGTTAGGGTGGCGCACGGTGGCGCTCGTTACTGCGCTGCGCGCTCTTCGGCGATGTTCAGGCAGATGCTCGACGCGTTGACCAGGTAGGCATCGTCATCAAGCTCGATGCGCAGGTCCATGGCCTTGCGGAAGCGGGTCGCCGCGGCCTTGAAGTCGCCCTTTGCGAAGAAGGACAGGCCCAGGTGGTGATGCATCAGCGGCTCGTAATCGGTGCCGGCGAATTCCTCGGCCAGCTTGCGCAGGCGGTTGATCGCACGATCGAAGTCGCCCTGCATGCGGGTCAATTCGGTATCCAGCACGCGCAGGTGCGCATTGGTCGGATCGACCAGGCGGGATTCGGCGATCAGCTCGCCGGCTTCCGCAAGATCTCCGCGGGCCAGCAGGATCATGACCTGGTCGGTTGGCGAACCAACCTGCATCTGGTGCTCTGCGGCCTGTTCGTCGGCGACATATGGCTTGAGGGTCTCCGGATCGATCAGAACGCCATTAACCGACGTTCCAACACCCTGACGGTTTACCGATGCGACGTCAATGGCGTATGCGGTGTAGTCACCCATGTTCACTCCCCGATTTCTTGGTAGGCCGCAAAGAGCAGCGAGTTATCCGGTACTTCGTAGATGCGCGGCTTGCCGATGGCTTCGAGGACAACGAAGCGCAACTGGTTGCCACGGGCCTTCTTGTCCCGCTTCATGCCATCGAGCAGCGCGGCCCAGCGGTCATTGCGGTAAGTGGTTGGCAGCCCCAGGGACTTGAGGATGTTCACGTGGCGATCGGCGATCTCATCGGAGGTATAACCGACGGAACGGCCGAGCTCGGCAGCGAAGCACAGGCCGATGGAGACCGCGGCGCCGTGGCGCATCTGGTAACGCTCGGCAAGTTCGATGGCGTGGGCCAGGGTGTGGCCGTAGTTCAAGAATTCGCGGTCGCCGGATTCCTTGAGGTCGCGGGAGACCACGTCCACCTTGACCGCAATGGTGCGTTCGATCAGCTCGCGCAATCGGGCGCTGCCCGGATTGATGGCGTCTTCTGGATCCTCTTCGATCAGTTCCAGGATGCGCTCATCGGCGATGAAGCCGGTCTTGACGATCTCGGCCATGCCGGTCACCAGTTCGTTCTTCGGCAAGGTGGCCAAGGCATCGAGGTCAGCGAGCACCGCGGCAGGCGGATGGAAGGCGCCAACCAGGTTCTTGCCTTCTGCGGTGTTGATGCCGGTCTTGCCGCCCACGGCAGCATCAACCATGCCCAGCAGGGAGGTCGGAATGTGGATGACCTTCACGCCACGCAGCCAGGTGGCAGCCACGAATCCGGCAAGGTCGGTGACGGCGCCGCCGCCCACGGAGATGACCGCGTCGCTGCGGGTGAAATCATTCTTGCCCAGGACTTCCCAGCAGAAGGAGGCGACCTGGATGTGCTTGCCCTCTTCGGCATCAGGAATTTCAGCGGTCAGTGCTTCCAGGCCGACGTTGGCCAGTTCGTCGCGGACGACGTCCCCGGTGGTGCGCAGTGCGCGGGGGTGGATCACCAAAACCTTTTTAACCGAAGGTCCGAGCAGTTCGGGCAGGTGCCCCAACAATCCGTTGCCAACCAGTACTGGGTACGATTCGGCGGCAGTGTTTCCCGAGACCTTCAAAGTGGTCGGTGCTAATGGCATCAGTCTTGTTCCTCCTGATGGTGCTGATCTGTCTAGCGTACGCGCGTGATTGGTGAGAACTGGCATCTCGTGGCGCTAATCACAGCTGTTCGAGTTGCGGCAAAATCTCTTCGACAATTTGTAGAACGGACTTTCCGTCGACCACAACATGCACGTCAGCCAGCATTTCGTAAATAGGGCGTCGCTTTTCGTAAACCGAAGCCCAGACGGTGAGTGCTTCGTCACCTGCCAGCAGCGGGCGGTTGGAGTCGGCTTTGATCCGCTCGGCCGCCGCCTGCTGGCCCAGCTCCAGATAGACCACGGTGCCGCGCGAGAGCAATTGCTGGTTCTCTTCGCGGAGCACCGCGCCGCCACCGGTGGCAACTACCCCGGTGAGCAGGCGCGCCAAGGCCTGGACTTCCAGATCGCGGAAATGCGACTCGCCATGCTCGGCAAATATCTGCGGAATGGTGCCATGATGGGCCACCACGGCAGCATCCGAGTCGGCGAAACTGGTTGATAAGGCCGTGGCCAGTGACCTGCCCACGGTGGACTTGCCACTGGCCATCGGACCAATGAGGTAAATCATTACCGAATGCTTCCTAGACGCCAGTCGATCCCAGATTATCCGGGATGTTCGCCAGGTAGGAGTCGATATTGCGCTTGGTTTCAGCCACCGAGTCGCCGCCGAACTTCTCCAGCAGGGACTGGGCTAGCACCAGGGCCACCATGGCTTCGGCGACAACGCCAGCTGCCGGAACGGCACAAACATCCGAACGCTGGTGGTGCGCAGTGGTGTCCTCGCCGGTGGCGGTGTCAACGGTGCGCAGCGCGCGCGGAACGGTGGCGATCGGCTTCATGCCGGCGCGAACACGCAGCACCTCGCCAATGCTCATGCCGCCCTCGATGCCGCCAGCGCGGTTCGAGTTGCGCTTGATGCTGCCATCTTCGGCATGCACGATTTCGTCGTGCGCTGCCGAGCCGCGGCGGGCTGCGGTTTCAAAGCCGTCGCCGACTTCCACGCCCTTGATGGCCTGGATGCCCATCAATGCGGCAGCAAGGCGCGCATCCAGACGGCGATCCCAGTGCACGTAGGAGCCGATGCCCGGAGGGAGGTTGTAGGCGAGAACCTCAACCACGCCGCCGAGGGTCTCCCCTGCCTTGTGCGCGTCGTCGACCTCGGCGACCATGGCTTCGCTGGTCGCCTTATCGAAGCAACGCAGCGGATCGGCGTCCAATGCTTCAACGTCGTCGGCGGTAGGCAACGGCGCGTCGGCAGGAACGGAAACGGCACCTACGGCGGTGGTGTGTGAAACGAGCTGGATGCCCAGGTCGTTGAGGAAGCGGGAAGCCACCGAGCCCAGGGCCACGCGGGCCGCGGTTTCGCGGGCGCTGGCACGCTCGAGGATCGGGCGGGCATCGTCGAAGCCGTACTTCTGCATGCCGGTGAAATCGGCGTGGCCTGGACGAGGGCGGGTCAGCGGCGCATTGCGCGCCAGCGAAGCGAGCTCATCAAGATCGACGGGATCCGCGCTCATCACGCGCTCCCACTTTGGCCATTCGGTGTTGCCGATTTCAATGGCCACCGGACCACCCTGGGTCTTGCCGTGGCGTACGCCGCCAAGGAAAGTCACCTGGTCCTTTTCAAACTTCATTCGCGCCCCGCGGCCATAGCCCAAGCGGCGGCGCGCCAATGCTTCACGTACTACTTCGCTATCCACCGATACTCCGGCAGGTAGCCCTTCAAGAATTCCAACAAGTGCCGGGCCATGCGATTCGCCCGCGGTCAACCAACGCAACATGTCCTCTATTTTGCCATGACCTGATGGAATTACTGGTGTCGGAGCAGTCCCAGAGAGTCATACATCGCATTTGTGACGTCAACCCGCCGCTGCTCATCCCACGCCTCGGAGGCGAAAAGGCGGACCTGTTCGACCGCTTGGTGCACGAGCATGTGCAGGCCGGAAATGACCTGTCCCTGCCAGGACGAGGCCAATCGCGAGGGCCATGGATCGTAGGCGACATCCAGCAGGATCCCGGTTCCGGAGCCCACGGCCGGGACCCAATCGTCGCCCGCGCGCGGCGGCAGGGTGCTGAAGACCAGGGGCAGCTGGCGCAGCTGCTCGGCAAGTTCCTCGGTGATCGCCGATATTTCGTGGACGACCGGGACCATGCCCAGCTCTGTGGCCAGTTCCACGGCGCGCCCGGAGCGCTGGGCGGAGCGGACGACCAGGGTGACGTGCTTGACCCCGATCAGGGCGCTGGCCTGCAAGGCCGCCAGAGAGGTATTGCCCGAACCGAGGATCATGGCCCGGTCGGTGGAGGTCATCGAGAAGTCCGCGAGGGCCTGGACCAGTCCGTCGATGTCGGTGTTCTCCCCGTACAGGGAGCCGTCCTCGCGCACCACGATGGTGTTCAGCGCGCCAAGTTGCCGCACCCGGGTGGAGACCTCGTCCATCAACGGGACGAAGGCATCTTTCAGGGGCATGGTCACCGAGCAGCCGGCCCAGTTGCCCTGGCGCAGGCGCGCCACATGCTCGGCGCACTGCGCAGGCTGCAGATCGATGGCTTCATAGCTCAGCGCCGCGCCCAGCAGCTCGTAGGCGGTGCGGTGCAATACCGGCGACTTGGAGTGGCCGACCGGATGGCCCAGAACGGCAGCCTGCTTCATCAATTCACGTACTTTCTGCGGTGATGCCGCGTTTAGCAGACATCCGAATTCTGTTGGCACCATGCGCGGAATTCAGCCTGGTTCTGCTGGTGTTCGGCATAGCTGGAGGCGAACTTCGTTTCGCCGGTTTTGATGTTCACGGTCACCCAGTAGTAGTAGCCGTTTTCCTGCGGGTTGGCCGCAGCCTTGATCGCCGACGTGGCAGGCGAGCCGATAGGGGTCGGAGTCAGGCCCCTGTGCACGTAGGTGTTGTACTTGTTGCCAGCGTCCTTGCGTTCGGCCTGGCTGAACTGCAGGCTGTAGCGGTTCAAGCCATAGATCACCGCAGAGTCGACCTGGAGCAAACCGTGGGTTTCCTTGTTGGCTGGATTCAATCGGTTCTCGATGGCACCGGCTACGGTTGCGTAGTCCTTTTCGCGGGCTTCGGCTTGCAGGATCGAGGCGACTTTCAAGGTGCGGTAGCCCTTGTCCAGGTCGCTGATCCCGGCGTCCTTCAGGGTGTCCTTGGTGGCGCGCACCATCTTGGAAAGTACTTCCTTCGGGGTGCTGTCCAGTGCGAAGCGGTATTCGCCCGGGTGCAGCCAGCCTTCAAGGTTGGGCACTGAATCCGGCAGTCCGAATTTTTCCGGCTGGTTGGCCAGCTTTTTCAGGTCAGCCAGTTTCAGGCCGGAGCCCTTGGCGATTTCTTCCAGCGCCGCGTTCATGCGCAGGTTCGCCTTCAGGCCGATGTAGAAGACCTTGCCGGGTCGATTGTCCACGAGCACTTCGGCGGCATCCGCTGCCGGCATCTGGGATTTGAGCAGGTAGGTTCCGGGGTGGATGACCTTATTGGCCTGCTTGGAGTTCTCCACCGCCTTGATAAGCAGCTTGTCGTTGGAGATCACATCCAGGTCTTCAAGCTTGCGCGAGATCACGCCAAGGCCCTGGCCGTCTTCCACGGTGAATTCGACGGTGGCTCCGCCCGGACCGGGATAGTCGTCCGGGTTGAACTGCTTGACCAGGGATTTGATGAAGTAGAAGGACCCTGCCACCACTAGAGCGAAAATGAGCACGGTGGCCAGCATCACCAGATTGCGCTTGCGCCTGGTCTTCTTGCGGTGCAGTTTTTCGTGCTCTTGATCGTCCTGGCCGAGCAGGCCGTTGCTGTGCAGCGAGTCCTGCGGCTCGACGATCGGGGTTTGGGCGGTGTGCACCGGGGCAAGGGTGGGCAGGAACCGGGTGTGGGTGTCCTGCCCGCCCTTATCACCGGCAGCGTCCGCATTGGTGTCGCCGGCCGTCTCTGGATCGGCCGGAGCATTCAAGTAATGATCGAGTCCAGTGACTTCCGGGGTCGAAGGTTCAGCGATCGGCAGGCCTTGGCCTGCCGCGAAGCTTTCATACAGCGCGCGATGCGTTTCGCGTTGCCGTTCTTGACGGGCTTCTTCTCGCATCAACTCTCATTTCTCGGTGTGGCATCGTCCTCGGCCGCGTAGCGCGAAACCTATTTCATGACGATCCGGCTGGCCTGCACGCGGACGTTGTTCCGACGCATTTCCAGCACTTGCTGCAGGATCTCGGTGGCTGCGACCTGGTCGACAACCTTTCGATGATCCTCCATCTTACGGCCCGAGGCGTGCAACGCGCGATGCGCATTCACGGTGCTCAAACGCTCGTCAACCAGAAAAACCTCAAGCTCGATATTAGCGCTCACGGCTTCTTCTGCCAAAGCAATGGCGTAGTCACGGGCCATTTTGGTGGAGTCTGTGTCATTGCCCGCCAAGGACTTGGGCTCGCCGATGAACACCTCGCCGACATTTCGATCGGCGATGATGCGCAAGAGCATCCGGCGATCCGAATTCTTCTTCAGATCGCGGCGCAGGGTCATCACCGGGGTGGCCAAGATGCCCGAGGGGTCGGAGATGGCGACGCCGACGCGGGCCAGGCCCACGTCGACGCCGAGTGCCAATTTAGCCATTGGCCAAAGCCGCCCGAATGGCATCCAGCGCTTCATCGATCTTCGAAGCGTCCTGGCCGCCACCCTGGGCCATGTCGTCCTTGCCGCCGCCACCGCCGCCGAGCACGCCGGTTGCGGTGCGCACCAGCGCGCCAGCCTTGAAGCCGTTGGCGCGTGCATCGTCATTGGTCACAGCCAGTACCAGTGGCCGGCCATTGGAGACGCCGATCAGCACGATCACTGCCGCTTCGCTGCCCAGCTTGCCACGCAGATCCAAAGCCATGGTGCGCAGCGCGTCGGCTGAATCGATGGAGCCGGCGTTGTGGGCCAGCAACCGGGTCGAGCCGATGGTCTGGACCTTCTCCAGCAGTGCTGCCGACTGGGCGAGCATGGCCTGGCTCTTGAGCTCGGCGATCTGCTTTTCAGCGGCCTTGAGCTTGGCAACGGTGTCGTTGACACGCTCGGAGACCTGGTTGGACGGCACGCGGAACAGGCCCGAGAGCTCGGAAACCAGTGCGCGCTCGGCAGCACCGTGGCGGAAGGCCTCCATGCCGACCAGCGCTTCAACACGGCGGTTGCCCGAACCCACCGAAGCCTCGGAGAGCAAGGTCAGCTGGCCGATGCGAGCGGTGGTATCTACGTGGGTACCGCCGCACAGTTCGCGCGACCAGGCGCCGTTCATTTCCACGACGCGCACGTCGTTGGAGTACTTTTCGCCGAACAGGCTCATGGCGCCCAGCTTCTTCGCCTCGGCCAGGGCCATCTCATTGGTGATGACCTGGTGGTTGGCGGCGATCGCGAGGTTTACGACTTCTTCGACTTCGCTGCGAGCGGCAGCTGAGAGGGCTTCAGCCCACGAGAAGTCGAAGCGCAGGTAGCCTGCCTTGTTGAAGGAACCTGCCTGGGTGGCCGTTGGGCCGAGCAGTTCGCGCAGGGCGGCGTGCACCAAGTGGGTGGCCGAGTGGGCCTGCTCGCCGGAACGACGGCGGACCGCGTCAACCTGGGTGCGTACCAAGGCCTCGGCAGGAAGCTCGCCTTCGCGCACGATCACCTTGTGCACGTTCAGGCCCTTGACCGGTGCCTGGACGTCGGTGACTTCCAGCACGAAGCCGTCACCGGTGATCAGGCCGCTGTCGCCAGCCTGGCCGCCGGACTCGGCATAGAACGGGGTCTCGTTCAGGACCAGGTCGATTTCCTGGCCCTGCTCTGCGTAAGGCACGACCTGGCCATCGCGGATGATGCCGCGGATGGAGGATTCGCCTTCCAGAGTGTCGTAGCCGGTGAAGTGCACGTTGCCGGCCTCGGCCAGCTTGTTGTAGACCGAGAGGTCGGCGTGGCCGGCCTTCTTGGCCTTGGCATCCTTCTGGGCGCGGGTGCGCTGCTCGTTCATCAGCTCGCGGAAACGCGACTCGTCAACGGACAGGCCAGCCTCGGCCGCGATCTCCAAGGTGAGGTCGATCGGGAAGCCGTAGGTGTCGTGCAGGGTGAAGGCGTCGTCGCCCGAGAGGTTCGCGCCCTCTTCCTTGGCGTGGATCAGTGCCTCGTCAAGGCGGGTGGTGCCCGAAGCGATGGTGCGGCGGAAGGCGCGCTCTTCGGCGTAGGCGATGCGGGCGATGCGCTCGAAATCAGCCTCGACCTCAGGGTAGACGCCCTTCATGGCGTCGCGCGAGACCGGAAGCAGCTCTGGGAGCACTTCGCTCTCCACGCCCATCAGGCGCATGGCGCGCACGGCGCGGCGGATCAGGCGGCGCAGCACGTAGCCGCGGCCTTCGTTGCCCGGGGTGACCTGATCGGAGATCAGCATCAGCGAGGAGCGGATGTGGTCGGCGATCATGCGCAGGCGCACGTCGTTGGCGTGGTTGGGGTCTGCTGGATCCTCGGTGGAGGTGTAGCTGACGCCTGCCAGTTCAGCGGCCTTGTCGAGCACCGGACGGACCTGGTCGGTCTCGTACATGTTCTCGACGCCCTGCAGGATCATGGCCAGGCGCTCGAGGCCCAGACCGGTGTCGATGTTGCGCTTTGGCAGTTCGCCGGCAACGTCGAAGTCGGTCTTGGAGCGTACTGCCGAGAGGCGGTACTGCATGAACACGAGGTTCCAGATCTCAATGTAGCGGGTCTCGTCGACGGCTGGGCCGCCTTCTTGGCCGTACTGCGCACCGCGGTCGTAGTAGATCTCCGAGCAAGGACCGCCGGGGCCGGGCTGGCCGGTGTTCCAGTAGTTATCTTCCTTGCCGGTTCCCACGACGCGCTCGGTCGGGATGCCGATCTCTTCTTCCCAGATGCGGCGTGCTTCCACGTCCTTCTCGTCGCCGTCTTCGTAGACGGTGACCCAGAGGCGTTCCTTGTCCAGGCCGTAGCCGCCAGCTTCAACCGGGCTGGTCAGCAGCTCCCAGGCGAAGTGGATGGCATCCTTCTTGAAGTAATCGCCGAAGGAGAAGTTGCCGCACATCTGGAAGAAGGTGCCGTGGCGCACGGTCTTGCCGACTTCTTCGATGTCGCCGGTGCGGATGCACTTCTGCACCGAGGTCGCACGGTTGTAGGGGGCCTCTTCGCGGGCGGTCAGGTAAGGAATGAAGGGAACCATGCCGGCCACTGTGAACAGCAGCGATGGGTCAGATGAGACCAGCGAGGCGCTGGGCACCGCCGTGTGGCCCTTCGAGACGAAAAAGTCGACCCACCGACGGGCAATTTCCTGCGTTTTCATCGTGTTACGGATGATCCCTTCACTTAGCGGCGTCCACGCCCAAGGCGGAACGTAATTCTTCTTCTCTGGAGGTCATGCCTTGATGGAAGGCTTCCAGATATTCGGCGACACGGTCGGCGTACTTGCCGACCTGGCGGTTGAGCGCTGCACCGGATTTAACTTCAGCGTATTTCTTGGTGGCGAGCACTCCTACGCCCACTCCAATAGAAACCCACAAGAACTTTTTCATTCTAGTCTCCTTGGCGGCCTTCGATTGGCCGTCCCTCGTTCAGCGCGCCGATACGTGTTCGATCGAACAGGCTCTGGCTTAGCGGCTGCGGCGTGCCTTGCCGCTTGGCTTGGTGTTCATCGCGGCCTTCACGCCTTCGGTGAATGCGGCCACCTTGATCAGCGGCTTACCGACAGTGGCGGCGACCAACGAGGACAGCGCGGAAACATTGGCGGTCGTATCAGAAACGTTATTGGTGATCGTATCGACCTTTTTGAGCTGGTCGTTAGTGGTCGCCACAGTGTTGGCGACTTCACCTAGCAACGGGGTGGTTCCGTCGGACACGTCTTTGATCGTGGTGCGAAGCTCATCAAACACCTTGCCTAACTTGATGATCGGCACGGCCAGCAGCACTACTAGTACAACAAACGCGCCGGCTGCGATAAGCCCTGCAATATCCGAACCCGACATATGCTTCCTCTTCTGCTTGGGTTTTGGTGCCAGTTCACCTTATCGAAGTCTGCGCTCCAATAGGTAGTTAAGCGACAAGCCCGCAACCGAAATCGGTTGCGGGCTTGGAACTAGCGCACGGATTTAGCGTGCGTAGTACTCGACCACGAGGTTCTCTTCGCAGGTCACTGGGATCTCTGCACGCTCAGGAGCGCGCAGGTAGGTAGCCTGAAGGGCTTCCAGCTTCACGTCCAGGTAAGCAGGAACAGCTGGCAGCACCTTGGAGTGCTCGCCGGCAGCAGCCATCTGGAATGGAACCATCTTCTCGCTCTTCTCGTGTACGTGGATCAGCTGACCCGGCTGTACCTTGAAGGACGGGCGGTCAACACGCTGGCCGTTGACCAGGATGTGACGGTGCACAACCAGCTGGCGAGCCTGCTGGATGGTGCGGGCGAAGCCTGCACGCAGAACCAGGGCGTCCAAGCGGGACTCGAGCAGTGCCAGCAGGTTGTCACCGGTCTGGCCGCCGAGGCGCTTGGCTTCCTTGAAGGCGCTCAGCATCTGAGCTTCGCGGATGCCGTACTGGGCACGCAGACGCTGCTTCTCGCGCAGACGTACTGCGTAGTCGCTGTCCTGCTTCTTACGGGCGCGGCCATGCTGGCCTGGACCGTATGGACGGCGCTCCATGTACTTTTCAGCTTTAGGGGTCAATGCAAGGCCGAGCGCACGCGAAAGGCGTACGGTGCGGCGGGCACGGGCGTTAGCCATTGATGTGTCCTTTTCGTTCAGCGACGGTATCTACTGGCCTCCAGGATGGAGAGTGTGTGGGCGTCGCGTCCCTGCTACACTGCAACCTTGCTCCGGTCGCCGATCACTCGGATTCCGGGCAGGGCTTGCCAGCCAAAGATCAAGTCTACACGAAGCGAAGGCAGCAAGTCTTGAGGCATAGCGCACAATTAGCGCTTGCGTGCCCCGCGCACCGGGTCCTTGCCGCGAATGATCTCCCGCAGTCGCGCCAGCCGCGATCCGATGGTTTTTCTCCGCGCATTGACCGTAGGCGTGTAGTAATTGGTGCCCAACAAATCATCGGGCAGGTACTGCTGGGTCGCAATGGAATGCGGCGCGTCATGGGCGTAGATGTACCCGACGCCATGGCCGAGTTGCTTGGCCCCGGGATAGTGCGCGTCGCGCAGGTGATCGGGCACCAAGGAGCCTTTGCCCTCGGCGACATCGGCCAGCGCGGCGTTGATGGCGTTGTATGCGGCATTGGACTTTGGCGCGGTGGCAAGATGCACCGTGGCATGGCCCAGCATGATCCGGGCTTCGGGCATGCCGGTGAGCTGCACCGACTGGGCCGCGGCCACGGCCAGTGCAGTGCGGTCGGATCGGCCATGCCGATATCTTCACTGGCAGAGATCATCAACCGCCGGGCGATAAACCGCGGGTCCTCCCCCGCCGAAAGCATGCGCGCAAGGTGTGCAGGTCAGAATCCACGTCCAGCCGCGGATGGACTTGATGAAGG